>NZ_JBIPCQ010000002.1:0-856691 GCF_044006475.1 Flavobacterium sp. FlaQc-47
ACTGACTTATTAAACCGCCTACGGACCCTTTAAACCCAATGATTCCGGATAACGCTTGGATCCTCCGTATTACCGCGGCTGCTGGCACGGAGTTAGCCGATCCTTATTCTTACGATACCGTCAAGCTCCTTCACGAAGGAGTGTTTCTTCTCGTATAAAAGCAGTTTACAATCCATAGGACCGTCATCCTGCACGCGGCATGGCTGGATCAGGCTTGCGCCCATTGTCCAATATTCCTCACTGCTGCCTCCCGTAGGAGTCTGGTCCGTGTCTCAGTACCAGTGTGGGGGATCTCCCTCTCAGGACCCCTACCCATCGTAGCCTTGGTAAGCCGTTACCTTACCAACTAGCTAATGGGACGCATGCTCATCTTTTACCGTTGTGACTTTAATTGCTGAATGATGCCATTCTGCAATGCTATGAGGTATTAATCCAAATTTCTCTGGGCTATCCCGCTGTAAAAGGTAGATTGCATACGCGTTACGCACCCGTGCGCCGGTCTCTCTACCCGAAGATAAATACCCCTCGACTTGCATGTGTTAAGCCTGCCGCTAGCGTTCATCCTGAGCCAGGATCAAACTCTTCATCGTATATTGTGTGCTTGATTGCTCAAGCTATTGTTATTCGAATCAGTCTCTATCGGTTCTTTTAAATCTCTCGATTATCTTACTCTTTATTCTTTTGTTTTAACATCTCTGCTAAAACGGCTGTCAATTCAATATGTCTACGAACGTGTTTCAATTTTTGTTTCGCTTGTTTCTCAAAGCGGGTGCAAAACTAGAAAAATTATTTCTAACTGGCAAATGTTTTTTGAAGTTTTTTTTAAGAAATTTTCTTTTCTTTTCACTTCTAAAACCTACCAATCTCTCAATGAACTTTCCGTGTTTTGCGGGGTGCAAATGTAACTTCTTCTTTCAAATCCCACAAGCTTTTTTAAATCTTTTTTGAAAATAAATTTTCTCCTTGATTTCGTTTGCTTGTCAGTATTTCAGGGAACGTCTGTCGCTCTTGCGGGTGCAAAAGTAGACCCTTTACTTACATTTACAAGACTTTTTATTCTATAATTTCAATGTTTTGCTAAACTTTTTCTTAACACTCTGATAACACAAAGCTTAGCTTTTCACCAATTTTGCTTTTCATAGGAATTTTCAGCATAGCAATCTGCTTTTCGCAATCTTATCCTTCTAAGATGTATCTGTTTTATGGACTTCGCAGATTTAAGTACTGTTATATGCTGACTCATAAAATTGATTTGACGATTCAACACTTTCTAAGCACATACATACTTTCCTACTCTCGCGCAAAATATTGAAAACCATTTATGCATAGGTGAAACCTTCGTTTCTAATGGTACGCTTATACTATTTATGACCAACAAATCAACAAAAGGCATAAATCTCCTATAGTGGCTATGGTTTGCAGAGAGAAGGGGCAGTTATAAAAACACCTCTTCAGCAAGAAACCTTTTTAAGAAATTACTTTAGACGTTGAATAGTTGCTAAAAGATGTTTTTCAAACGCAAAGCGCGTCGCAGATTGCATAGATCAAAAACTATTGTTTGGAGAAATATTAAATCTAGATATTTGAATTTCCAAATTGTTACCGAATACAAGATTCTTTTATCGATATGCTCAAGTTATTACTACCTGAGATAACAGTAGATTATTTTGAAGTTACTTCGTTATAAAAGACAAGGCAAAACCATACATCTGTATCCAAAGGAGATTAACTCAGAAGCACTGCAGGAAATCAGAATCAAATACCGATTGCAAGCCATAGATCTGGAAAATGAAACAATGGAAAACTCCAAGAAGTCAAATATAAATTTTGAATCTGCAATACCCCCTAACGAGACACTCTTAATCAATTACTTGCCAGGAGTCGATATTTCTTACAGAAAACTAACCCGAAATGGATTAAAAATCAATTAGAGCGCGTGAGGTTATTATTTGAATTATATCCAGATATTCAAAAGAATATAGTGTAATCCTAGAGCTTCACGGAATCTTCAAGAATACAAGGGATAAAATCATAGGCTTTGCCAAACTAGCCAAATGGTATAAAAAGATAAATCAATCTCAGCTTAAGTCTTTTGACACAATTTCCCGAACAATCATACATTATTATCAAATGATACCAATGCATCAGCAGAATCTTTCAACGGAAAAATAAAAGCGTCTAGATCTCAATTTAGAGGAGTCAGAAATATAGATTTTTTCTTATTCAGATCATCTAATCTTTTTGCTTAATCCCCAACTTTTGCACCTGATCCTTTTTCTCTCTCCACAGGTTTTCGTGATCCGTTTTGAGATTGATCAAAATAAATTTTTGTCATAAAACAAAAAAGCCTTTACATCACTGTAAAGGCTTAATTTAAACTGTGGTCCCACCTGGGCTCGAACCAGGGACCACCTGATTATGAGTCAGGTGCTCTAACCAGCTGAGCTATAGGACCGGTTTGAGGATGCAATATTACTACTATTTTTTATTCACTCCAAATATTTTGGGATATGATTTCTATTTAATTTCAATAGTAGTCGCTATATTCTCACAACATAATTGATTTTCAACATCTTATTTCAAATAAAAAAACTACATTTTTTTATCTAATTTCCTGACAAAGCTCCACTAAAACGCCATTTGTATTTTTTGGATGTAAAAAAACCACCAATTTATTATCAGCACCTTTCTTGGGAACATCGTTAATCAACACAAAACCTTCATTTTTTAAGCGATCAATCTCATCATGGATATCATCTACATCAAAAGCGATGTGATGAATTCCTTCTCCTTTTTTTTCTAAAAATTTTGCAATTGGACTTTCCGGATTTGTTGCCATCAAAAGTTCAATTTTATTGGTTCCTGTTTGAAAAAAAGAAGTAGAAACGCCTTCGCTTTCCACCTCTTCCATTTTATACGACGGAACGCCTAATAATTTTTCGAACAACAGATTGGCATCGTCCATGTTTTTAACTGCTATTCCTATATGTTCTATTTTATTTACCATGACATTTAAATTTAAAAGCAATTAATTATAACTACTGATTCACGTAAGTATTAAAATAACCACATTCAGCAATTACATCCTGATAATATTTAGTATCTGAATATTCTTTTTTCAGGGTTTTAAAACTGCTCCAGGCAATAAAATTGATTTTATCATCTTCGGCTTCCCACCAATTTTTTAGTCCGTTATACTTATTATTATAATATTCGTTACGCTCACATTTTGCCAGCATATAAATACATTTCGCTTTTTGTTCTTTTGTCGTCGCGGCTTCAAATGCTTTTTGATAATACATTTTAGGAACGTCACAATTAGTAATCATTTTTTTCATGGAATCCCTAAATGAGTAAGGATTTGAACCATATCCTACAATACTTATTTCATAAAAAGTTCTGCCGTTCCCAAAATGAGTTAAATTATAAAATGCATTCCCAAGCAATAAACTATTGGTATAAACATCTTCTTTTTGAGCCAGTTTATCCTGCATTGATTTTATGGTATTTAAAAAATCAAGCTGAGTATATTTCTTTTTTTGATACGCTGCATGATCGCAATCGTGACAATCTTTAATATTTCCGTTAAACGGATTTCCTAAAAAAGTATAATATTGAACCGAATCTGTTTGCTGAATAAAAGCAATTGCTTCCGGAATTTTATTTTTGAATGTCGACTGAACTGCCTGAAAATTATTAATATCTTTCAGTTTCAAGTTGTAAATCCCTGCTCCTAATTTCTCAATTTCGGTTTTATTTGGCTTAGCCAAAAATGCTTTCATATCTAACAAACTCTTTTCATTATCATAGAACGAGTTTCCGGCACCCCAATAATTTTCCGGCATTTCACCTCCAAACAATTCCACCATTACAGGATTTGATTTTGCACGATAAAGTGTCGCTAAATAATTCTTACTCCATGAAGCTGCATTTTGATAACGAAATTCCTGTCCTTTATATGTTTTTGGAAGTTCATTATACAACCAGTTCAAATCAGCTAAAACTGTTTTTTCGTTTTTATCCGTCAGCTTATCAATTTTACTCATATTATTTACAAAACGAAGCAATCGTAATTGATAATTTGCCAGTTCCGTTTTAGGCATTGTTTTTTCTGCTTTATTCAAATTATTGTCCGCAGCAGCATAATCACCTTTTAACGTTTGCAAATATCCTAATGAAATATCCCATAAATAGGGTTTTTCAGTATTTCCGGCAGCCGCAATTTTAGCTACCAGATCAAAAGCCTTAACGTTAATCTTAGCTTTATTGGCTTCTTTGTTTTCCGCAACAGTTTGTTTTACAGCCGGAGTTTTATAATCGTCCGGATTTGTTTTTGCTTCAAATGAACTATTTATCGCTTGTTCCTGATTATTAACCAAACGCGTTAGCAAATAATTTAAATGTTCACTTTTAGGATCTAATTCATAAATTTTACCTATTGCCTGAGTTTCGTCCTTATAAAATCCGTGAACTGCCCAAAGCGCCGCTTTTTCCTTATTATTTTTAGCTAATGCCAAAGATTTATTCCAGTCGGCATCATTTTGCGGATGAAAACTATACGCCGTAACAACCCTTAATTCGGGACATTTATCAAATACCTGAGCATATAAATAATTTGAAGTTGAATATTTTTTCTGCTTGTAATTTATTCCTGCGATGTAAGAAAGCGCACGATAATACAAAACATTTTTAGGCGCAGATGCTTCTGTTTTATTAAAAAATTCAATTGTTTTTTTCTTATTGCTGCTATAGAAATACGCTTTTGCAGTAAGAAACCAATATCTGTTTTTCAAAAATGAATCTGAAGTCGTATTGTAAACATTCTCAATGGACTGAATCATTTTTAAATCGTCAAAAGTTTTCGCCACAACAGGATCATAACTCCAATAATCGTCACCAATAGAAACGGTTTCTATTTTTTGCGCCAGATATAAAAACTCAATAAAGCTTTTTACTTTAGCATCTTTCAGACTAATTTTCTTTCCCCATTTTAATGAAGTTGGATTTTCCTTTTTGGTTTTAAAAAAAGTGTGAAGCTGCGTAATATCTGTTTTATTCTGGGCAGTTTTTTTGTCAGATGAATACATGTTGGTTTCTTCACCAATCAGGAAATAATTTACTGTAGCAGCATCTGCTTTCCCTTTTAAATAGCCTTCCCAATCTGATTTTATATCATCATTAAATCTTGAATTATGTTGTGTATCAAAACCAATTCCGTAAAAAATATCCCCTGATAAAAAAAGTGGCGAATAGGATTTATCTGTAAATGTTTCCGGAGTAAAATTAGAATTATACCCCATAAAGTCCCAATCATCGCCGCCGGCACAAGCATAAATTATTCCGTATACCGAAAGTAATGCAGCACTAGAAACAAGAAATAACTTGTTTAAAAATATTCTTTTCATAATTTTTAATATTGAATTCGTCTAAATCGTAAAATATAATTTCCCTTGGAGCATCAACCACATTCTCATCTAATTGTTCCGCCATTTCTTTTAAATCTTCTGAAGAAATTGCCTCTGTTTTGAGCAAATCATTTTCTTCATAAAAAACGCCGTTTTTGTAATTGGATTTTATAACCTTAAAAAATATTGGACTTATTGGTTTAAAATTAGCATCTTTTTTCAATTCGCTTACATTTAATTTTGAACGTAAACCTATCACTTTTTGATTCCTGATATGAACTGCCCAGGAATAAATGGGCAAAGCAAAATCAAGATGCAATGGATATTTTTTTAAGCTTTTAAGATATTTTTCTGAAATCTTTTTACTGTAAATTGAATTTAGCGAATCTGGCGCAATTGTTCCCATATTATAATACATCAAAACTCCGGAATCAACATTTGGGATTTTTGTTGTCTTGAAATATTTTACCTGATGCAACCGTATTGTTGCTGAAAGTTTTTTATTTGAAAGTTTTTTGAATTGCTCTATAAATTTAAGATAATTGTCTTTGCTTTTTAAAGTCCAGTCGCAATCAATTTGAATTTCCTGACAGCTAATTTTATTCTTAGCATTAATTTCTCCCACTAAACGAATTGTCTTTTGCGCCAGATCATCAATATCAAGATTTGACCTCAACATAACTTTGTTTTGGATAAAAACTACTGGAACAATATTAAAATTATTGGTATTTTCCTTAAAGTGAACAGGACTAACCGGAAATGGATCTTTGGTTACGGGATGCAAGCCTATATCAAAATATCGGATATAAAGTTTACTAACGTCATTATCCCGCAATACTTCTTTCTCGGCTGGAGATAATTTAAAGATGGTTTTCCAATAATAAAAAGCAACAATTGGCTTTTCGTTTTTACCACAGGAAATCAGTAAAAGAAATAGCAAACCAAAGAAATATCTTCTTATCAAAACCGGGGAAAATTAAATTTGAAATCAAAAGTAAGAAATTATATCCTGTTGATGATTTCAAATTCAAAAAAATAGCGCCGGACAAAAGCTATAAATCCTAATAAATGGATAAAAAATTTCAATTAAAGCAAATATAATCGTTATTTTGTGCAATCAAATTCAGAAACCGTTATGTTGAAAAACAACTTCAGATATATTTCCTTATTACTGGTATTTTTAATGTTGAGCTGCGCTAAAAGAGGGAGCATTACCGGCGGATTAAAAGATACTCTTGCTCCGGTTTTAAGATATAGTTCTCCTAAAAACATGAGCACTAATTTTACAGGAAACGAAATCATTTTAGGTTTTGATGAATATGTAAAACTTAAAAATCTAAACAAGCAGCTTATTATTTCACCGCCAATGAAACATGAGCCGGTGATTTTGCCTACGATCGCAAGTAAAGTTTTTACCATAAAAATAAAAGATACTTTACAGCCTAATACTACTTACAGCTTTAACTTCGGGCAAAGTATTGCAGATAATAATGAGGGAAATGCCATCAATCAATTCAAGTATATTTTTTCGACAGGATCATATATTGATTCGCTGTCAATTAACGGAATTGTTAGAGATGCGTATGAAAAAAACGTAGACAATTTTGTATCTGTAATGTTATATGAAGTAAATGATACTTTTAAAGATTCACTGATTTATAAACAAACCCCGAGATATATCACCAATACATTAGACAGTTTAAGAACTTTTAAATTAGAAAATTTAAAGGCGGGAAAATATTTATTAGTTGCCCTGAAAGACAAAGGCGGCAATAACAGATACAATCCAAAAGATGATAAAATAGGTTTTCTTAAACATTATATTACGGTTCCAAATGACAGCGTTTTTGAACTGGAATTATTTAAAGAAACACTTCCGCTTAAAGCGTTCAAACCAATTCAGGCTTCTGGAAACAGAGTTTATCTTCCTTATGAAGGGAAACAAAATTTTAAAACTTCGAAACCTAAAATTGTGCTTAAAAACAATAATGAAGTTTTAGAAACCGTTGTAACTGCTTTTCCTAAAAAAGATTCTTTGCAAGTTTGGTATAAACCAATAAAAGCCGATTCATTATCAATGGAAATCAGCAAGGATAAATATGATAAAAAGTTTACTTTTAAAGTTAAAGATCAAAAGAAAGACACCTTAAATATTACAGCATTACAAAGCGGAACTCTAAATTTCAGGGAAAGATTTACGCTGGAATCTTCAACGCCATTAGTGAAATTTGACAAATCAAAAATCAGATTAGTCAACAAAGATTCTGTTGCGGTAGATTATACAACAGAATATGATGAATTTGAGCAAAAATTATATCTTGATTTCAAAAAAGAGCCTGTTGAAAAGTACAACATTACTTTTTTCCCGGGCGCATTGACTGATTTTTACGAAAAATCAAACGATACTTTAATCTATAAATTAACGACAAAGGAATACTCTGATTACGGAAACCTGGTTTTGAATTTACAAAATGTAAAACGTTTTCCTATTATTGTTGAAGTAACGAACAAAAAAGGTGACGTTGTTTATGCAACTGATTATTCTGAAGGCAAAACTAAAATTGAGTTCAATTTAATGGTGCCTGAAAAATTTACTATTAGAATAATCTATGATGATAATAAGAACAAAATGTATGATTCAGGAGATTTTTTAAACAAAAAATATGCTGAGGAAGTCTTTTATTTTCAATCAGATGTTGACGTGCGAACGAATTGGGATGTAGATCAGGCAATTGATTTAAGCGTTCCTTTTAATCCGGAAGTAGAGAAAAAACAAGTCGACAAAAAGAAAAAAGAGGACGAGAAAAAGAGAAAAGCATTTTAGATTTTAATCTCAAAAGTATCTTTATCGCTTAAAAAATCGAGTTTTTTTCGAGTTTCTAACATTACATCTTTATCTAAATCTACTATAAAAGTCGCTTCGGTTTCCTGAGGTTCTAATATATAATTTCCTAAAAAGTCAACAGCTTGCGAATGTCCAATATGTTCAAAACTATTGGCGTCAAGACCTATTCTGTTTACCCCAACAACGTAGCTTAAATTCTCGATTGCTCTTGCTTTTAGTAAAGCATCCCAGGCGTTTGTTCTTACTTTTGGCCAATTTGCCACATATAAAAGCAAGTCATAGTTTTCTACATTTCTTGCAAAAACAGGAAATCTTAAGTCGTAACAAACCTGCAGGCAAATTTTCCAGCCCAGATAGTCTACGATTACTTTTTTATCTCCGCTGGTATAAAACTTATCTTCTCCGGCAAGTGAAAATAAATGACGTTTGTTGTAATACTGAATTTCACCTGACGGAAAAACAAAAAACATTCGGTTATAATATTGCTCTTTTTCAACAATAATCAAACTTCCCGTAATGGCGAAGTTTTTTTGTTTTGCGAGTGATTGCATCCACAACACAGTTTCACCTTGCATAGTTTCAGCAACCTGAGGTGCATTCATGGTAAATCCTGTTGAAAACATTTCCGGTAGTACGACCAAATTTACTCCAGAATCGATCTCGTTTATTTTCGATTCAAAGCTTTTTCTGTTTTTAGAAACGTCTTCCCAATATAGATCTGATTGTATAAGTGCTATTTTCATATTTCAAAAATACGAATTTTAAGATTAAAATTAATTTTTGCAAAAAAAACATTATCTGCAAAATTTTCTCAAAATACCGCTAAATATCACTACTCTTTTAGATATTAAAAATACTTCACGAGAAAATATTGCAAAAAATATGCGCTTATTGCAAAAAATATGCAAACATGTAGATTTAATTTTTATATTTGATCGCCAACAAAAACCAAAAAAACATGAAAACCAAACAATTATGAAAACAACGCTCATTTCATTAGTATTTATTGGGGGAATGATTTTCTCAGCAAATGCAAAAGAGGCTGCAATTAAAAAGCACCTTTTTGAACAAAAAAGCAATCAAATTGAGATTACCGGCCAAATTTTAGGTCAGGATGACGGAATGCCAATTGCCGGAGCTACCATTTATGCAGAAAGCAATAATAAAATAGCAACAATATCTGATGAAAACGGAAAATTCAAATTAGAAGTTCCGGAACACGAAAGTCATCTTGTTGTATCTTACATGGGTTACGAAACTTCAAAATTTCCGCTAATCCAGTCTTCAAACTTAACTATAAGATTAAAACCTGCCGAAAATGTTTTAGATCAGGTTTTAGTAACGGCATTAGGAGTTAAAAAAAGCAGTAAATCTGTCGCTTATGCAGTAACCGAGCTTAAAGGAACTGAATTTACTAAAGCCAAAGAAACGAATATCGCTAATGCCTTAGTGGGAAAAATTGCAGGTGTAAACGTGAGCAGTACCGCAACCGGACCTAACGGTTCGAGCAGGGTTGTAATTAGAGGAAATGGTTCGTTGAACGGAAATAACCAGCCGATGTATGTTGTAAATGATTTACCAATTGACAACACTCAACTTAACTTACCGGGAATTGGCAACGGAGCCGGATCCACAAGAATTAATGTAGATCGTGGTGACGGAACATCAGTAATTAATCCGGATGATATCAAAACAATTACGGTTTTAAAAGGTGGAACTGCCGCCGCATTATATGGCGCAAATGCCGCAAATGGTGTAATCCTGATTCAGACGAAAAGAGGATCTGCTCAAAAAGGAATTGGAGTGGACTACAATACTTCGTTTACTTTTGAAACGCCATCCATCATACCAGATTGGCAGTATGAATATGGTTCAGGAGCAAATGGAAAAAAACCAACAACTCAGGCTGAAGCTATTGCAGACGGACGCTGGTCGTGGGGAGCAAAAATGGACGGTACAAATGTTGTTCAGTTTGACGGAGTTGAAAGACCCTATGTTGCCCAAAAAAATAACATTAAAAACTTCTATAATACAGGAACAACATTTATTAACTCGATAGCTTTATCAGGCGGAAATGAAAAAGCAACCGGACGTCTTTCGTTTTCAAACATGGAAAATCAAGGTGTTGTGCCCAATACTGATTTTAACCGAAAAAGCGTCAATATGGCAAGCAATGTGAATTTAACAAACTGGTTGAAATTTGATGTTGTAGCACAATATAATTTAGAGAAATCAAATAACAGAGTTACCGTTTCTGATGCTGAAGCCAACCCAAACTGGGGAACGTACATGATCGCCAACACCGTTGACATTAGAAATCTTGCTCCGGGTTACGATGCAAATGGTGTTGAAGAAGCCTGGAATCCTGTTGCTGTAGCCACAAACCCTTATTTTGTAGTGAATAAAATCAAGAACAACGACACAAAAAACCGCTTTATAGGAATGTTGAATGTAAAAATGAATTTTACACCAAACTTATTTCTTCAAGGCCGAATTGGTCAGGATTTCACGGATTATGAGTTCTTTGGATACATCCCAAAAACAACTTTAAATAATCCTGTGGGATATGCACAAAGTTCCAGAATGAAAATTTCCAACCTGAATTCTGAGGCAATTCTTAATTATACAAAGAAAAACATTTATAATGATTTCTCTTTAAATGCATTAATTGGAGTAAACTCCCGTACTAATTTAAGAGACGAAACTAAAGTGGAAGGTTCTAATTTTGTGTTAGATGATTTTTATGCTTTAAGTAATTTATCGACACTTGCTTACAGTTATCCTTACGGAAAAACCAAAACAAATTCGGTTTACGGAGCAGCAGATTTTGATTATAAAAACATCGTATTTTTAAACGTAACTGGTCGTCAGGACTGGTTCTCTACACTTTCAAAAGAAAATAATACGGTATTTTATCCTTCGGTAGGAACCAGTATTATAGTATCAGATATTATAACAATGCCGGAATTTGTTTCCTTTGCCAAACTAAGAAGTTCATGGGCGCAAGTTGGTGGTGCAACGCCGGATCCTTATGCGTTGAACCAATCCTATTCGATGATTCAGGGCGGACATAATGGTCAGCAATTGCAAGGCCCAACAAGTTCAAGAGTTCCTAATGCGACTTTAAGTCCTTTGACTTCTACAACATTTGAAATTGGTACCGATTTAGGATTTTTCAATAATCGTTTGAATCTTGATTTTGCATATTACAACCGTGCTACTACAAATGATATTGTCGAAACTACAATCTCTAATGCTTCAGGAGCAAATACAGCCTTGTTGAATCTTGGAAAAATGAGAAACAAAGGTGTTGAAGTTTTATTGAGTGGAAAAATCATTAGTTCAGAAAATTTCTCCTGGGACGCAAGTTTCAACGGATCTTATAATGAAAACACCGTTGAAGCACTTACAGATCAGTTGAACTCGATCACAATGGCAACTTCGGTAAACGGATACGTAACAATTACAAGTGATGTTGGTCGCCCATACAGTATTATAAAGGGATACAAGCCTCGTGTAGATGCAAACGGAAATACTGTTTATAATGTAAGCGGCGGATCTGCAACAATCGCACAAGGACCTCTTCAGGAATTAGGTCAGGGAGTTCATCCATGGGCAGCCGGACTTAGCAACGAATTCAAATACAGAAACATTTCTTTCAGCTTTTTGATCGATGGCAAATTTGGAGGGAGTTTATATTCCGGAACAGATTTATACGGAACTCGTATGGGATTGACAAAACTAACACTTGAAGGCCGTGAAAATGGCTTACCGATAAAAGGTGTGGACACAAACGGAAATCCGGTTGATATGGTAATTGCTCCGGAAAACCTTAGAACATATTATGATGGACTAAGAAACATTTCATCAACATTTGTTTACGATGCAAGTTTCGTAAAACTGAGACAAGTAATTCTGGGTTATGATTTACCAATTGAAAAAATAAAAGGATTATCAAAACTTCAGGGAGCTTCGGTTTCATTTGTAGCAAGAAACTTATTTATTCTTTATAAGAAAACACCAAACGTAGATCCTGAATCTGTATTTAGCGCAGGAAATGCTCAGGGTGTAGAACAATTTGGAGTGCCAAAAACCAGAAGTTTCGGTTTAAGTTTAAATGTCAAATTTTAAACTCACTTTATTGCAAATTTTTAAATTAAAAGACATGAAAAAGTTAACCATATTATATATCTCAGGTATACTTTTAGGAAGTATGACAGCCTGTACCAAAGATTTTGAAGAAATCAATACCAACCCAAATGTTGTTGAAAAACCAAATGCAAACTTTATTTTCAGCAAAGCGCAATTAGACGGTTTGAATAATAATTATTTTGCCACCAATATATTGGAATGTGGCGGAATGATTCAGCATTATGCGACTTACAAAGAAGCTTCAGGAGCCGGAGATAAGTATTTGAGTAATGAAGTCTATTATTCTGCTTATTTCAACCAGGTATATCCAACTGCATTAAATGAAACCGAAATTGTAATCAATACTGTAAAAGATTCTCCAACCGATAGTAATAAACTGAATATTGCAAGAATCTGGAAAGCGTATTTATATCATAGAGTGACTGATTTATACGGAGATATTCCATATTCTGAAGCTGCAAAAGCAAATAGCGCACAAGTATTCCTTCCTAAATATGATACTCAGGAATTCATTTACAAAGATTTATTAAAAGAACTGGACGAAGCCGCAACTGCCTTAGATCCTGCAAAAGCAAGTTTTGGCAAAGCCGATTTTATCTATGACGGAGATGTTGCAAAATGGAAGAAATTCTCTTATTCCTTAATGCTTCGATTAGGATTAAGATTAAGTAAAGTTGATCCTGCTTTATCAAAAACATGGGTTACAAAAGCAATTGCCGGCGGCGTAATTTTAAATACTGCCGATAATGCAATTATGAAATATACAGATGGACCAAATGACATTAACAGAAACCCCGTTGGTTTTGATTCCAGAAAGCAGGATTTCACCGCTGGATCTTTTGGTCAGAAAAATGTTGAAGGTGGAAAATTAGGTAAAACTTTCATCGATTTATTAAAAGCAACAGCCGACCCAAGAATTAGTGTTTACGCCGGAGTTTGGCAGGGTACCTCTCAAAATACAACGCTTGCCATACAAAAAGGTTTTCCTAACGGAACTAAAATTGCGCCAACAGCTGCTGAACAAGGAACTTATTCTGAACCAAATCAAAATACCGTTTTTAAATATGATGCACCACTTGTATTGATAAGCAACGCCGAAACGAATTTATATTTAGCCGAAGCCGCAGCAAGAGGATGGTACACAAATGAAACCGATAAAGATTTGTATGAAAAAGGTATAAAAGCATCTTTCTTAAACATGGGAATCTATGGAGTGTCTTATACAATTACAGATGCAACTGCTTATTTAACCCTAAATCCGTTTAATGCAACAGCTTCATTTGAAGTAAAAATGAACCAGATTCACACACAAATTTACATTGCCTTATTTGTAGATGAGCAAGAAGTTTATGCGAACTGGAGACGAACAGGATATCCTGTTTTAATTCCTGTAAACTTTCCCGGAAATGTTACAAACGGCACAATTCCAAGACGTTTCAAATATCCAACCAGCGAATATTCAGTGAATTCAGCTAACTTAGCTGAAGCGATAAAACGTCAGGGAGAAGATAATTTTACAACAAGAATTTGGTGGGATAAATAATAAAATTGGTTATAAAAAAAGTGTAATCCCTACGGGATATCTGTAGGGTGCGACTTTGGTTAATTCTACCAATATTTAACTCCTAACGGAGTAATAAAATATCTCGGAGAGATTACATATTGCTAGAAATCAATTTATTTGTGCCATTTTTTGTCCCGTAGGGACTACTTCTACCAATATTTAACTCCTAACGGAGTAATAAAAAATATCTCGGAGAGATTACATATTGGTAGAATATAGGTTTCAAGATTTTTAATTTTTAATTAAAAAAATAAATGAGCATTTTAATTCTTACGGCATGCATTGCATTTTTAATCGTTCAAATTGCGTGGTTTAAAATCAATCCGTTTATTGCCTTTATCATAACGGCTTTATTAGCAGGTCTTTTTTTAGGCCTGCCAATAAACACTTTGTCACAAACCGTTCAAAAAGGTTTGGGCGAAATGTTAGGATCTATTACTCTGATTATTGTTTTCGGGACCTGTATTGGTAAACTTACCGTTTCGTCAGGCGCTGCAAATGTTATCGCCAGGACAGTTATGGGATGGACGGGCAAAAAATACGTTCGTCTTGGCTTAATGATTACCGGATTTATTGTTGGGATACCGCTATTTTATAGTGTTGGATTTGTTTTGTTAGTTCCATTAATCTTTTCAGTCGCCCATCAATTTAAGCTTTCAAAAGTATATTTGGGAATCCCAATGCTGGCGTCACTTTCAGTTGCACACGGTTTTTTGCCGCCACATCCGTCTCCAATGGCTTTAAGTAGTATTTTAAATGCTGATATCGGACTTGTTTTAGTCTACGGAATCATCATTGCTGTTCCAACTATTTTTATTGCAGGATTGTTATTTTCGAATTTATTAAAAAACATCAAAACCGAATCGGATCATGAGATTCTAAATGTCGAAGAAGTTGTCAACGAAGGCAAACTTCCCAGTTTTTCACTGAGTTTATTTTCTGCTTTATTTCCGGTTTTCGGGTTAACGCTGACTTCTATATTACCCATGATTTCTAAAAATGAAACTCTGGTTAATATCTGCAAAACAGTCGGAGAGCCAAGTATGATTATGCTGATTTCTTTATTGATTTGCACCTACACGTTAGGAATCAGAATGAACCGAAGCATCACATCAGTAATGGATGATTATGCGGTTGCGATAAAAGATGTGGCTTTGATTGTTCTGATTGTTGGTGGAGCCGGAGGTTTAAAAGAAGTTATGATCGTGAGCGGCGTAAACGAAACTATCGTAGCTACTTTAACACAAATAAACATTCATCCGTATTTATTGGCATGGATAATGGCGGCAATCATACGCGTTTGTGTTGGGTCTGCAACAGCGGCAGGATTAATGACTGCCAGCGTTTTACTGCCTTTACTACAAACTACCGGACTTGATCCTAACTTATTGGTTTTATCCGTAGGAGCCGGAAGTTTAATGTGCTCACACGTAAACGACCCAAGCTTTTGGATGTTCAAAGAATATTTCAATATCAGCCTAAAAGATACTTTCAAATCATGGACAGTCATGGAATCTCTAGTATCTGTTTTAGGAATCATTTTCGTTTTTATTTTAAACTCTATAATACATTAATATCATGAATTTATTACCACAAGAAAAATTTGACACTCTTGGTTTGTCTCTTCCACCGGCGCCTCAGCCGCTTGGTATATACAAACCTTATTTAGTTGATGGTAAATATTTATACCTTTCAGGTCACGGGCCTGTTAATGATGATAAATCTTTAATCATTGGCCGAATTGGCGATGACATGGATATCGAAGATGGAAAATTAGCGGCAAGACAAGTTGGCTTAACAATGCTTTCTACAATCGTAACCAATTTTGGAAGCCTCAACAAAGTAAAACGTGTTATAAAAGTTCTTGGAATGGTCAATTGCAATGGCGATTTCCTTAGACATCCATATGTTATAAACGGCTGTAGTGAATTGTTCGCCGAAGTTTGGGGACAGGAAAATGGAATTGGCGTAAGAAGCGCCGTAGGAATGGGATCTTTACCGGATAATATTCCTGTTGAAGTTGAAGCAGTTTTCGAATTATATTAAAAAGATTTTTTCAACCACAAATTACGCAAATTTTCACAAATCAGTACGTGAAAATTAATTTGTGGAAATTTGTGGAATTTGCGGTTAGAACTAATCTGTAGCAAAAAAATTTAAACACATAGAAACATAGATTTTATTGTAACCTATCTAGAGAACATTTTAAAAAGCTCGCTTTCACACATAGCTATGTGTATTAATGCAAGTGAAACGCCTACTATGCGGTTACAAAAACTATGTTTCTATGTGTTAAAACAATTAAGCGTTACGTTTATAAATCTATTGAATCTATAAATCTGCAGCAAAAAACAAAAAATATGAATACAACATCACAAACTAGAATTGCAACTTTTGGAGAATTATTACTCCGGATGAATGTTGCAGATGGAAACCGATTTACGCAGGCCAATGAAATAAAAATTCACATTGGCGGTGCAGAAGCAAATGTTTGTGTTTTACTTTCTCAGCTCGGGATCCAAACCGATTATATTACGAGATTACCCGAAAATGATTTGGCACAATTGGCACTAAACGAACTTCAGAAATACAAAGTCAATACTTCAAAATGTGTTTATGGCGGTGAACGTTTGGGATTGTATTTTGTCGAAGCCGGAAATCAAATCAGACAATCGCAGGTTATTTATGACCGAAGCAATTCCTCTTTCGCCACAATTCAAAAAAATCAGATTAACTGGGATTTGGCTTTCGCCGATGTTACGCATTTTCACTGGTCAGGAATAAGTCCGGGAGTTTCTGAAGAAGCAGGTTTAGCTTGTAAAGAAGGAATTCTTTCAGCGCATAAAAAAGGAATTCCGATTTCTTCTGATTTTAATTTTCGATCAAAATTATGGGAATACGGAAAACATCCTTCTGAAATTATGCCCGATTTGCTTCAATACAGCACAATCACAGTTGCTGATCTTGATGCGATTGAAATTTATTTCGGAATAAAAACTGATCCTACAGCATCGGATGAAAATCGTTTTCAGCAAACATTTGAATTATTAAAAGTAAAAATGCCATTTCTAAAAACCTTAGCAATGAGTTTTAGAAAATCAGATGGTCCGGCACATTTATATAAAGGATTACTGATTCATGAAGGCAATTTCTACCAGACACAAGAACACAAAATACATGTTGTAACAGACCAAATTGGTTCCGGAGACGCTTTCAATGCAGGATTATTATACGGATTATCGAATAAATTATCGGGACAAGAATGCATCGAATGGGCAACGGCCTGCGGCGTAATCAAACAAAGTATTCACGGAGATTTTGCCATAACAAATCTCGACGAAATAAGTCATTTTATTAAAAATGGCTCAAGTAATAGAATTAACAGATAAATAAAGAATATGTACAGCATTTTAAAAGCACAAGGCGTACTTCCGTTAGTCACACAAATCAATATTGAAACAGCCCAGATTGTATTACAATCGGCTGCTGATGCTGGCATAAAAATTATCGAGTTTGCTGCTCGTGCAGATAATGCTAAAGAAGTTTTCACTCAAATGATCGCCTTTAAAAAAGCGAATAATTTAGATGTAAAAATAGCTGTTGGATCTATTTTAAGTGTTGATGATGCTGCAACCTTTCATCAATTAGGTGCAGATTGTATCGTTTGTCCTCACACTGATTTGGAAATTGGAAATTACTGTTTTAAAAACAATATTTACTGGATTCCCGGAGCTGCAACGTTAAATGAAGTACTTCATGCCAATAAACTAGGTGCCGAAATTGTAAAACTTTTTCCTGCAGATAAAATTGGCGGTCCCGGATATGTAAAAGCGATAAGAGCGCCTTTCCCAAATTTGAAAATTATGCCAACCGGAGGTGTGACTTTAGAAGAAAGCAATTTAAAATCATGGTTCAAATCCGGAGTGGTTTGTGTGGGAATTGGTTCTAATTTATTTTCGAAAGAAATGCTTTTGAACTTAAATTATGAGCAATCGCTTCAGGCTTTTCAGAATTTAATTGAAGTTGTAGAAAAAACCAGAAACTAAAATTATGCAAGACAATTGGTGGAAAATTAATTCCGAAATCCGCATTGATACGCCATTTTTAGCTGTTTACGAAGATCGTATTCAGGCAAATATTGAGCGCTTGATTGAATCTGTAAAAGGCGAAACTCAAAAATTAAGACCCCACATCAAGACACATAAAATTGGTGAGATTCTGGATTTGTTTAAAACCTACAACATCAATAAAATAAAATGCGCGACAATTGCCGAAGCAGAATTGGCTGCTCTACACGAAATTCAGGATGTACTTCTCGCCTATCAGCCTGTTGGTGCTAAAAAAGAAAGATGGATTGCATTGATTCAAAAATATCCCAATACTGCTTTCTCGACTATTATTGACAATTTTGATTCGGCAAAAGCTCTGAATGAAATTGCCGAGAAAAATGATTTGAAACTTACTGTTTATTTAGATTTAAATACAGGAATGAACCGAACAGGAATTTCAACTTCTGAAAATTGGAGTGCGCTAATAATTGCAATTACGCATCTCAAAAATCTTCATTTTGCCGGCATTCATATTTATGACGGACATTTAAAAGGTGATTTAGAACACCGCGTTTCTACAGCTTCCAACTTCTTTTTTACTATAAAAGAAAAACTAGAAGCACTTGAACAAAATTTAGATTATAAACTAAAAATTGTCGCCGGAGGTTCTAACACATTTCCGTTTTACTCCTCTGAAGAAAATGTAGAATGCAGTCCCGGAACTTTTGTTTTTTGGGATTCAAATTATCAAATTCATTTACCGGAACAAAATTTTGAGCCGGCGTTAGTTATTGTTGGAACCATAATTTCAAAACCAACGCCTTCAACATTTTGTATTGATATTGGATACAAAGCTGTAGCTTCTGAAAGTCCTATTGACAAAAGATTAGTGATTCTAAATGATGAAAATCTAATACCAACAGCTCATTCAGAAGAACATTTGATTATAGAAAATAAAGGAAAAAACGAGTATGCTATTGGCGACAAAATTTATGCAATTCCTTATCATGTTTGCCCAACATGCGCCCTATATGATTCGGTTCAGGTTATAAATCATGAACATCAAATTTGCGATGAATGGCAAGTCATTGCCCGCAGCAGAAAAATTAATATCTAGCAGCAGAAAAAAGGAGAATAAAGAAAAAAGAAAAGAAAATAGAGCGAAGAAAAAGAGAACAGACCTCATAATAACACTTGTAAAGAGCCTCTGAGCCTTTTGACCTTTGTACCTTAAAAAAAATACTATGTTTATAATAGACGCCCATTTAGACCTGAGCATGAATGCGATGGAATGGAATAGAGATTTAAGAAATGACGTTCCCACTTTGCGCCGTCTCGAAAAAGGAATGACGGACAAACCGGATCGAGAACGCGCCACAGTTTCATTTCCTGATTTACGACGCGGCAATATCGGAATTGTTGTTGCTACTCAAATTGCACGATTTGTAAAGCCGGACAGTATTATTCCGGGTTGGAATTCTCCTGAACAAGCCTGGGCACAAACCCAGGGACAACTGGCGTGGTACAAAGCCATGGAAGAAGCCGGAGAAATTACAGCAATTACCGATAAAAAATCGCTTCAAAAACAAATTGATTTATGGAATGACGGAACGCCAAACGATAAAAAACCTATTGGATATATTTTAAGTTTAGAAGGTGCTGATTCTATTATTGATGTTTCATATTTAGAAAAAGCGCACCATTACGGATTGCGCGCCATTGGTCCTGCGCATTACGGGCCGGGACGTTACGCAAACGGAACAGATGCAACAGGAAAAATGAATCAAAACGGTCTTGATTTATTAAAAGAAATGGAACGTTTGAATATCATTCTGGACGCAACACATTTGTGTGATGATGCTTTCTGGCAGGCTTTAGATCATTATAACGGTCCAGTTTGGGCAAGTCATAACAATTGCAGAAGTCTGGTAGATCACAACCGTCAATATAGCGATGAAATGATTCAGGCATTAATTTCAAGAGGAGCCGTTATTGGCGGTGCTTTAGATGCATGGATGTTAGTCCCGAATTGGGAAAGAGGCGTTTCGACGCCAAAAGGTACGAATTGCAATCTTGAAAGTGTTTTCAAACACATGGATCACATTTGCCAATTGGCCGGAAATGCCAATCATATTGGTATTGGTTCTGATCTTGACGGCGCTTTTGGCACAGAACAAGGTCCGTATGATTTAGATACGATTGCTGATTTACAAAAACTGGTTTTAATTTTTAAAGACAAAGGCTATTCTGATGACGATTTAGATAAAATCTTTCACCAGAACTGGATTAATTTTTTAATGAAAAATTGGGATTAGATACTATGATAGTACGCCAAGAATATTAAACTTGATTTTTCGCCACGAATTTCTCGAATTTTCTCGAATTTCTATTTTGAGACTGCTCAAAAACTAACCGCAAATTTCACAGATTTACACAAATTTTTAATCTGTACAATAAAAATAATTCGCGGTAATTCGAGAAATTCGTGGCAACCTTTTTTATATTATTTTGGTTTAATTTAATATTCTCAACGGATATTAATATTAAATAAAAACTAAACTTGGAACTGCCTTTTTATACGATTGTAATTTTTCGTTGTTTGGATCAACTTCTGTGACAACGTAATCAACCTCAGATAAGTTGGCAATTTTCATTTTTAGAACTGTATCGAGTTTTTCAGAAATAGTCAGAATTGCTGTTTTTTCAGAAGCCTGAATCATTGCTTTTTTTACCTGAACCGTTTCCCAATCAGAGTCTGAGAAACCACCTTCAATATCAAGAGCATTGGTTCCTAATATTAATAAGTCAACTTTAATATTCGCCAATTGGTTATAAACATCTCCGCTCACACACATTTGGCTGTATGAAGAAATGCTGCCGCCAATCATAATAATTTTAACGTTGGGTTTATCCAAAAGTTCAACAGCTGATAAAACCGTAACAGTAAAAATGGTAAGATTTAGATCATCAGGAATCAATCTAATGAATTCGCGAATGGTAGTTCCTCCGCCAATTAACAAAACCATTCCGTCATGAAGCAGACCTAACGTTTTTTGCGCAATGATTTGTTTTGATTCGCCTGCATAAGTTTGATTATTGGCCGAAGAATGGTGATAGGCTTTTGTCATCGCACCACCTTTTACCTTAATCAATAAAGATTCTGATTCAAGTTCATTAATATCACGTCTGACAGTATCTTCTGAAACAAATAATTTTGCCGAAAGTGTTTCAAAACTTACACGAGTATGCAAGTTTATCTCTTTTAGAATAAGATTTTTACGCTCTTCCTTGGTGTAATTCACCACTTCATTCTCAGTATTCATGCAAATATGTTTTTGTTGGAACAAATGTAAACAATAAATGCAATATTATTGCGAAACAAATTACAACGCAAAGTGATAAAAAAGTTAATTACGCTATTTTAAAGACATTTAAAGACCAATATGTTTTGCAAAAAAAACGCAACCTTAACATACAAAACATAAATTTGTTTAACAAACCAAAAAAGCAACCATGCACAAAAGTATATTTCTCTTTTTGATATTCTGTTATTCCTTTGGGAACGCTCAAACTTCTTCGGATAATACCACTATAATTCCTGCTCCAAATTCGTATAAAGCAACGGGAGATAGTATTCGTTTAAACGGAAAAATAAAAGTTGTTTTTGAGAATAATAAAGTTAGTCCCAGGGAGCAAAAAACAGCAGCTATTTTTGAGTCGGCTATAAGCTCGAATACTTCTAACAAAAAAAGCAACATTGAAGTTTTATTCATTGCTAAAAATCCATCAACATCTTTAAAAAAAGAAGCATATAAAATTGTTATTACTCCCAAAAAAATCACCGTTACCGGAAGTGAAGAAGGATTATTTTACGCCGTTCAGAGTCTTTTGCAGCTTTTGCCCAACAAACCAAAAAATCAGGAAATAAAATTGCCTTGCGTAATTATAGAAGATGAGCCCAGGTACAGTTATCGCGGGCTTCATCTGGATGTTTGTCGTCATTTTTTCTCTGTTGATGTTATAAAAGATTTTATCGCACAAATGTCCAGTTATAAGCTAAACAACTTTCATTGGCACTTAACTGACGATCAGGGCTGGAGAATTGAGATTAAAAAGTATCCTAAATTAACCGAAGTAGGTTCTAAAAGAGCACAAACATTAGTGGGAAATAAATTCGAAAGATCACCCTATTTTTTTGACGGAAATCCGTACGGAGGATTTTATACCCAGGAAGAAATCAAAGACGTAGTGAAGTTTGCCGAAGATCATTATGTAAATATTATTCCTGAAATAGAAATGCCCGGTCATGCAACAGCAGCAGTTACCGCTTACCCAAATCTATCCTGTTTTCCAGACAGAAATTACAAAGTAGTTGAATATTGGGGTGTTTTTGAAGATATCTTTTGCGCCGGAAAAGAAGAAACATTTGTTTTCTTAGAAGATGTTTTGACGGAAGTTATGGCTTTATTTCCAAGCAAATATATTCATATTGGCGGAGACGAATGCCCAAAAACAAGATGGAAAGAATGTCCGAATTGCCAAAAAAGAATCGCAGCGTTTGGCTTGAAAAACGAACATGAATTACAAAGCTATCTCACTACCAGAATAGAAAAATTCCTAAATGCAAACGGAAGACAAATTCTGGGCTGGGATGAAATGCTCGAAGGCGGATTAGCACCAAACGCAGCTGTAATGTCATGGCGAGGCGAAGCGGGCGGAATTAGTGCTGCAAGACAAAAACACAATGTAATAATGAATCCTGAACAAGTTTTATATTTAGATTATAATCAGGGATATTCACCAAACGAACCTTTAACAATTGGAAGATTAACGACTGTTGAAAAAATATACAATTACAATCCAACGCCGGTGGATAGTTTAACCGTTGAGGAACAAAAATACATTATGGGCGTGCAATCTAATCTTTGGTCAGAATATTTGACAAGTCCTGCTAAATTAAATTATATGATTTATCCGCGAGTTTTTGCTTTAGCAGAAATTGCCTGGACGGAACCTCAGAATAAAAATTACAACAATTTTATTTTGAACAGAATTCCGCACCATTTAGAAAAACTGGAAGCACAAAAAAGATTGTATAAAGTCCCAACACCTTTTGGGTCAAATGAAACTGCTTTAAGTACCTCAAAATATGTTTTGGATCTAAAACCAACAATCAAAAACGGTCAAATTTTTTATACGATAGATGGCTATAATCCAGATGAAACTGCTGAACTTTACACCAAACCGGTAACGATAAACATTCCGAAAGGAGAATTTAGAATTATAAAAACAGTTCAAATCAGCCCAAGCGGTCGAAGAAGTTCTATCAATAAAATATTGGTTCGAAATCCGGAATTAAAATCGGCTTTAGCTGTAAAACCAACCAAGAAAGGTTTGAAATTTAATTATTATACCGGAACCTTATTCCAGCAAGTAAAAGATTTAGAATTAGTACAACCTGTAAATTCAGGGATTTTTGAAGGCGCCATAAGCAGTGAAAAATGGAAATCAAAAACAGAGCGTTATATCGGCATAAAATTCGACGGATACATCTATATTCCGGAAACGGCAAATTACACGATTTCAACGCTTTCAGATGACGGATCGAAGCTTTTTATCGACAATGAATTAATTGTGAATAACGATTATATTCATTGGCTCAATGAAGCATATGGAGCCGTGAAACTCGAAAAAGGTTTCCATAAAATCAATATCAGTTATTTTGATCAGATTGGAGGAACTACTTTAAACTGTTTTATCCAGCAGGAAGGAAAAGAAAAACTCGAAATAAGCGCTTCACAATTGTATTATCAATAAAAACAAAAGACGCATTTGCCATAGCGAATGCGTCTTTACTGTTCAATTTATTTAGATATTGCTTTACTAATATTTTTAAAATCGTCATCCTTTAAATTATATGCAAAACCTGCACCATAAAAATAATAAACCGAAATCCCTGTTTTAGCACTAACAACGTCTAAATATTTATTTCCGTTCATACTTACATATCGCAAATAGAATATATCTTCGTTACTAATAATCTTCTTTTCTAAATCTTCGTCCTTAATAAACTGATATTTGTATTTGTAATCTTCTACAAGCTTTTTAAGATCCTTTTCATCTCTAAGTTTTTCAGTTCCTTTCCATGGATTATATTCCATCATATAAGCTTCCGGGACATAAAGTGTAATGTCTTTTAGATTTTTAACCTCCGGAGTGACAAAATCATCGTAAAGTCCGGAATGTCCCCCTTCACTGATTATTTTATTTATTTGCTGAAAATAGTTTTTCAACATTCCCAAATTAGTATTTGTAAAACTTTGTTCTGTATACATTCTATCGTACAAACTAGCAATTTTATCATCTGATCTGGCTCCTGCCATCGCGTCTACTAAAAATTTATTATTAACGCTAAGCGGGAATCTTGCGATATAAGTTAGATGTTCTCTGAAAAGCCCACCCAATTTTCTATTATATTTCTTATCATCTGCTTTTAGCTTAGCAAATCCTTTATCGAATTTTTCTTTATCCAAAATTCGTATGGCAAAATTAGTATGAATATAAACAGTGCCTTTTCCGCTTATAGTAATATCTCCAATGAATTTTGCAATTGAATATTTACCATCAGAATAATCTTGCATTACAAAATCTTTAAAGTCAACAACCTTATAAGGAGTAACGGTCCAGACTTCTTTCAGGATTTTTTCATAATCTTCTTTTTTATTCAATTGAGGCAAAACAAAAACTGTTGTTGTACTTTTAAATTTTTCCAGTTCTCCTTTTTCAAAGGGATCATTTGCGCCACGTTCAGAAGCAGTTACTGCTACCTGAGCATAATTTTGAACGCTTAAGGCAAGCATTACAATAAGTAAAATTCTTTTCATTTAATAAGATTTGTTTTTGGTGTATATTATTTTTAGGTGCGGTAAAAATAGTACAAAAAAAACGCATTCAACTTAATGAATGCGTTTATATAAACTAAATATAATATTTAATTATCCTTGTAAGCTTGCTGATAAATACTCACGGTTCATACGTGCTATATTTTCAAGAGAAATACCTTTAGGGCATTCTACTTCACAAGCTCCGGTGTTGGTACAGTTACCAAAACCTTCGTGATCCATTTGGTGAACCATGTTTAATACACGATCAACAGCTTCGATCTTACCTTGTGGTAATAATGCATATTGAGAAACTTTTGCAGCAACGAACAACATTGCCGATGAGTTCTTACAAGTTGCAACACAAGCTCCACAACCAATACAAGCAGCAGCATCAAATGATTTATCTGCATCGTGTTTATTTATCGGAATTGTATTGGCATCAATTGTATTTCCTGAAGTATTTACCGAGATAAATCCTCCTGCGTGTTGAATTCTGTCAAAAGAACTTCTGTCAACCACTAAATCTTTAATTACCGGGAATGCTTTTGCTCTAAATGGCTCGATAAAAATCGTATCACCATCTTTAAACATACGCATGTGTAATTGACAAGTTGTTACACCTCTGTCTGGTCCGTGCGCTTCTCCGTTAATGAATAAAGAACACATTCCGCAAATTCCTTCACGACAATCGTGGTCAAATGCTACCGGCTCTTCTCCTTTATTGATTAATTGTTCGTTAAGAACATCAAGCATTTCAAGGAAAGACATATCTGGTTCGATTCCGTCGATTGGGTAATCAACAATTCCCCCTTTATCCTGGGCGTTTTTCTGACGCCATATTTTTAATGTAAGTTTCATACTGTTTTAGTTTGAAAGTCATAAAGTCGAAAGTCGAAAGTCGCTTGACACATTTTGCCTTTGGACTTTAAGACTTTGGGCTTTCGACCAAATTCTTATTTGTAGCTTCTTTGAACTAATTTAATGTTTTCGTAAACCAGAGGTTCTTTGTGTAATACGGCATCACTTGGTTTTCCTTTGTATTCCCAGGCTGCAACATATGCAAAGTTTTCATCATCACGAAGTGCTTCTCCTTCTTCTGTTTGGTATTCTTCACGGAAGTGACCTCCACAAGATTCATTACGGTGCAATGCATCTTTTGCGAACAATTCTCCTAACTCTAAGAAATCGGCAACACGGGTCGCTTTCTCTAATTCCTGATTAAATTCGTTTGCGCTTCCAGGAACTTTTACATCTTTATAAAACTCTTCGCGTAAAGCGGCAATTTCTTCGATAGCTTCAGTTAAACCTTTAGCATTACGAGCCATACCTACTTTATCCCACATGATTTTTCCTAATTTTTTATGGAAATAATCTACAGAATGAGTTCCTTTATTATTGATAAATCTGTCGATTTGATCTTTTACTTCTTTTTCTGCTGCTACGAATTCTGGTAAATCTGTAGAAATTTCTCCCATTTTAATATCCGGAGCTAAATAATCTCCAATAGTATAAGGTAATACGAAATATCCATCAGCTAAACCTTGCATCAAAGCAGAAGCTCCAAGTCTGTTTGCTCCGTGATCAGAGAAATTAGATTCTCCAATTGAGAAACATCCAGGAATTGTAGTCATTAAATTATAATCAACCCATGTTCCACCCATTGTGTAGTGAACCGCAGGGTAAATCATCATTGGCGTTGTATAAGGATCTTCATCGACGATTTTGTAATACATCTGGAATAAGTTTCCGTATTTACTTTTCACGATTTCAGCTCCTAACTTCGTTACCAAAGCTGCATCATTAGCGTCTAAACCTTTTACGAAAGCTTCTTCAGTTCCGTAACGTTTGATCGCTGCTGCGAAATCTAAGTAAACTGCTTCTCCGGTTTTGTTAACGCCAAAACCAGCATCACATCTTTCTTTTGCAGCACGAGACGCTACGTCACGAGGTACTAAGTTACCAAAAGCAGGATATCTTCTTTCTAAGAAATAGTCTCTCTCAGCTTCAGATAAATCAGTTGCTTTTTTCTTTCCTTCACGAATCGCTTTTGCATCTTCTTGTTTTGCAGGAACCCAAATACGACCGTCATTACGCAAAGATTCAGACATCAAAGTCAATTTTGACTGGTGATCTCCTGAAACCGGAATACATGTTGGGTGAATTTGTGTGTAACAAGGGTTTGCGAAAAACGCTCCTTTTTTATGAATTTTCCAAGCTGCTGTTGCGTTACTTCCCATAGCGTTTGTTGACAGGAAAAATACGTTTCCGTATCCTCCGGAACCCACTACTACCGCGTGAGCAGAATGTCTTTCTATTTCTCCTGTAACTAAGTTACGAGCAATAATACCTCTTGCTTTTCCGTTGACGATAACAATATCAAGCATTTCGTGACGGTTGTACATTTTTACTTTTCCACGACCAATCTGACGGTTCATTGCAGAATATGCTCCTAACAATAATTGTTGACCTGTTTGTCCTTGTGCATAAAAAGTACGGGAAACTAAAGTTCCTCCAAAAGAACGGTTATCTAATAATCCACCATATTCACGAGCCAATGGCACCCCTTGAGCCACACACTGGTCAATGATATTAGCAGAGACTTCAGCCAAACGGTGAACGTTTGCCTCACGTGCACGGTAATCTCCACCTTTTACAGTATCATAAAATAATCTGTAAACAGAGTCACCATCACCTTTATAATTTTTTGCTGCATTGATACCACCTTGTGCCGCAATAGAGTGCGCACGTCTTGGTGAATCCTGAAAGCAGAAAGCTTTTACGTTATATCCCTGCTCAGCCAAAGTAGCCGCAGCTGAACCTCCAGCCAAACCTGTACCAACAATGATAATATCTAAATTACGTTTGTTTGCCGGGTTTACTAAATTAATATGATCTTTATAATCTGTCCATTTGTCCGATATTGGGCCATGTGGAATTTTTGAATCTAATGCCATTATAATTGATATTAATTATTGAAATGATGAAATAATGCGATAATTACGAAAAGTGCCGGTACTACAACGGCAAAACCGTAACCTACTTTACTTAAAAATCTTGAGTACTTATTGTGCATCCCCATTGATTGAAGAGATGAACCGAATCCGTGCCAAAGGTGAAACCCTAATAACACAAATGATACACAATATATTCCAGTACGAATTGGATCATGAAATTTATGAACTAATTCTCCATAATACCTTGTAGCATCTGGCGCAGCACCTGCAATATATTTATAATTAACCTCCGGAAACCAGAAATCGTAAAAATGCAATCCTAAGAAAGCCAAAATAACCAATCCAGAAATAATCATATTTCTAGAACTCCATGAAGCATTTGCAGCTCCATTGTACTTTGCATAAGCAATTGGTCTTGCAGCAGTATTTTGAGCAGTCAGTACAAATCCCATAACAAAATGAAAGATTACTCCGATTGCCAAAACTGGTTGCATTACATATTGAATCAGCGGATTGTATCCCATAAAGTGAGATGCTTCGTTAAAAACATTTTCACTAATAATAGAAATAAAATTTAAGGAAACATGCAGCGCTAAAAACGTGATTAAGAATATTCCCGAAAGAGCCATAGCCACTTTCTTTAAGATGGAAGCATTCAATAGTGCAGATTGTGCCATAAGTGTTTAAGTAGTTTGTTTTAAAAAATTACACAAAAATAACTCAATTAACAAAGAACTACAACCATTTCGTTGTTATTTATAATGATTTTAAAATACAATATCCATAAGTACTTCTACGTAAAAAAAACAACCAACACCACTTAAATTTATTATAAAAATCTATAAATGTACATTTTAAAGAAACAAATTAGCAGAATCATACCTAATCCGGATCGTCTCAAAAATTTATCATATTAATATTTTAAGTAAACTTTTAATTTGTTTTCTTCAAAAGTGTCATTGTTCACCATTTTAATAGATTTAAAAAGTTGTCATTCCATAACATAATTTTACCTTTATCGGCTTCAAAAAAAATGATAATGAAAACAGGAATTGACGCTATCTCTTTTGATGTAGCCAACATACATTTACCCATAAAAACTTTGGCAATAGCCAGAAATATTGAACCCGAAAAATTAGAAAAGGGCCTCGGATTAATCAAAATGACTTTACCGGACATTCATCAGGATGCTGTTGTTTTTGGAGCAAACGCTTTAACGAAACTTATTCTTGAAAACGAAATAAACCTAAACGAAATCAGCCGGATTTACGTGGGAACTGAAAGCGGAATCGACAGCTCAAAACCAATCAGTTCTTTCTTAATTAGTTTAATGGAACAGAAATTTGGAGAAGATTCTCTTGCCGAATGTGATGTTGTCGATTTTACTTTTGCCTGTATAGGTGGTGTTGACGCCCTGCAAAACTGTATTGATTTTGTAAAACTGAATCCCACTAAAAAAGCAATTGTTGTGACAACAGACTTTGCAAAATACGACTTAAACTCTACCGGAGAATATACACAAGGCGCAGGAGCTCTTGCAATGCTTGTTACTTCAAACCCAAGAATCATTGCTTTTGATGAAAATTGGGCAACAAGTACAAAAGGTGTTTTCGATTTTTTTAAACCGTTCAGAACTATCTCAAAAGAACAGATTACACAAAACGAAAACAACGATCCGTGGTTTGATAACTTAGAAACAGAAATCGAAATACATAAAGACCAACCGGTTTTTGACGGTCAATATTCGAATCAATGCTATATGGATCGTACACGAAATGCGTACTTTTCGTTTAAGAAACTAAAAAATACTACCGAAACTTTATACAATACCTGGAACAGCATTATTATGCACCTTCCCTATTCTTTTCAGGGACGCAGAATGTTATCTGAAATTTATGCTTTAGATCACGCTGATAAAATTATTTTAGACAACATAGAACCTGCGGATTACCAAACTAAAATTAGAGAAGTTGGAAAATCTGATGAATATAAAAAGTTTGTAACTGAAAAATTACAACCTGCCGAATTAGCTTCGTCTTTAATAGGAAACCTTTATACAGGATCTATTTTCATGGGATTATTATCGACTTTGGCTCATTATTACGATACAAAAACAGAAGTTGCCGGAACTAAATTCGGTTTCCTGGCTTATGGAAGCGGATCTAAATCGAAAGTTTTTGAAGGAACAATTCAAACAAACTGGCAATCGGCTTTATCCAAAACCAAACTTTTTGAAAACTTAAAAGAAAGTGTAGAAATTGGTTTTGAAACTTATGAAAATCTTCATAAAAAAGAACAAAAACAAAGCATCAGAACTCCTAAAAACGAATGGGTTTTAGATCGAATTGAGAAAGAGATTCCTAATTTAATTGGAGCGAGATATTATAAATGGATTGATTAGGAAATTCCAAAATTTTTAAGTTCAAAATTCCAATAAACACAAAACCGAAGCAGAATTGCTTCGGTTTTGTGTTTATTAGCGCGGAGTTTGTCATTTCAACGAAGGAGAAATCCTCGTAAGTAGCTCTATTCTTAAAGCCAATCTTTGTCGAGCTTATCGCGAGGATTTCTCCTTCGTCGAAATGATAAAAAGCTTACTTAAATTAAAGATTTCAATCCTTTTTATGTTGCTCTGTATAATTCTGTTTCCCTTTAATGGATTGATCTTCTGTATTCATTCCGTTTGCCATTCCTAACATAAAAGCGGTTATTACCACAATAAGTTTTCTTTTTAACCAATAAAGTGGTCGCTTAGATTGCTCTAAACGTGTTTTGTTTGTGTGTTTATACATTTTGAAAATGATAAATGATTAGACATTATTTTATCATCGTATGCGTTGAAGCGCATAAATACTTAGAAATTTTTCTAAGCGTTGTATAAACTTTTACGGTAATTATTTGAAGTGATTATTTCGTTTACAAAAACAGATTGTTTTATAAATGAATTTATTTTTTGATAAAGAAATATTCGCAGTTTTAGAAAAACCCGAACCTGAAAACTATAAATCTGTTTAAACTCAAGAAAATTTAGCGGAATTAAAAACGCAGTTTTTATTTGGGAAATAAAAGAATTGAATACGTATAAACGAGAAGCTATAAAATCTAATTCTCTTTTTAAAACTACAAACGAAGATTGATAATAATCTGCTGATTTTGACTGAGAATTAAAAGTACCATCATTTGCAATCAGGACAAAAACCAGAAAGAGTGAAATGAGATATTTAAAATATTTATTCAAAAGTGCTATTTGGATTTATATTTTTCCGCAAAACGAAAATACGAATAAAAATAAGAATTTCAGTTTATTAGTATTTATTCAATCGCTCCTTTTTCTTTATTTCTGTAAAGCAACAAACCCAATCCCAAAACAAAAATCAAACAACTCAACAACATATAAACGCCATTTTTCAAAACAAAAAACGAAAATCCTATTGCTGGTGAAGCAATAATAACCATTAAAGAACTTACTGTATTTGTTTTAATAGAATTCAAAGCATGAATAGAAAGTCCGACAAATAATAATGACGGACCAACAATAACAAAAGGATATATTATAGAAGGTGTATTACTAATTTGCTGACTTAAAGCTTCTCTAGCGATTTCATTATTTCCAAAACTTGACATTATAAAATCAATTGTACAAAGACCAATATGGGCAATAACGCCCAAAGCCGTTATAAACGAAGCTGTAGAATTCAATTTATTTTCAGGAAATACATCATTAAACGAAAGCAATAAACACGCGCCAATTAAATTAAACCAATGTGCAAAATCAATTGGCGTTTGAAATTCCGGCAAAACTTTAGAAAACAATAAATAACTGGAAATAAAAAATAGTAATCCAAATGTGCAAAGATGTTTTGGTTTCATAATTAAGTTTTAAATTAAGAAAGCAAAACTAAATCATGAAACTTGGCCAGATGCCAATATCATTGACTTAGGTACAAAATGCAAAGTTTTAGGTACGAAATTATAATACTAACAAAGCATCCTTATAATTTTTAGAAACCGGAAGTTCAATTTGAGTCAGAATGATTGTGTTTGTATTTCTCCAGGATTTAAAATGCAGGGGATTTATTAAATGGGAACGATGAATTTGAACCAAAAAAGAAAAATCTTCCTGAACTTTTTTAAGCGAAGACCGAATTATTTTTGAACGAAGCCGATTGTTTTCAGTATAAAAAATCTCTACGTAATTTTGGGCATTCGAAATGCAAACCAGGTCAGCTTTTTTTATTTTCAGAATGTCCAGTTTATTTTCTCCTTTAAAAGTCAGAATATCATCTTTTACCGGAATTAATTTTATTAAATATCGCCTCGCCAGAATAACTACAGGAGTTAAAATCAAAGCGACTTTGATAAAAATTATCGAAAAAAATTCTGTGAAATTATATCCACCTTTTAAAATTGGACTTTTATAATAACCAAAAATTCCAACTAAATAGATCAGATAAAAAAATAGAATACTTAGTATTTCCAAGCTAATATTCCATTCTTCTATTTTTTTGTAAAGTATATTTTGGAGAAAACTAAGAATCGCATAACACAAAAATGCCAGCAAACTAAACCCAAAACTCATTAAAAACCAAGACCTTAAATTTAAAGTTCCGTCATCAAAAGGTTTTATAATAATGGCGAAAATAAAAATCCATAAACTAATAAGAATCCCAACTATTAAATGATGTTTTATGGACGGATTTAATTCTTTCATCTTTTTTAAAGCAATTTTGAATGTACAATATTAGAATAAAAACACAAAAAGAAAGGAAATTACCTCAAATTTATCTTCAAAAAAAAGAAGGTTGCAGATTCTCAAAAAAATCAATTAGAACTGTAAATTTATATTTTTGTAAGTTTTTATTTAAAAAATAATTTGTAATTTTATCAAAGTCGTATCCGAAAAACTTATAGAGTAGGAAAACCCAAAAAACAAATTACTATGAAAAATTTCCAAAAATTATCAAAAGAAGAATTGAAATCAATCAATGCTGGTAATGGTACACCCTGCGTACCATACCCAATATGTGAAGGTGAAGAAAAAACTTTTTTAACAATAAACTCATGCGGTTGGTACATATACCAAACATCAGGAAAAGGTCACTGCATGGAATATGGACTATCATAACAAAATAATCAATAATTTATTAAAACTGCTATCTATAAGATCGCAGTTTTTTTTATGCCTAATGTTTTCATTTCCGGAAAATTCACTTATAAATTGTAAATTTATTATGTGTTAAACCAAAACCCAGATTCTCATAAATCATCACATTTTCAACTCGCCGTTTATTTGTAGTAACTTCAATACTTTTCAAATTATTTCGATCCGCATAGTCTATTATTTTTTCTATCAATTGTCGACCAATGCCCTTGCCTCGATAATTTTTATGAATAAAAAACTCCTGAATTTCTCCCACTAATCCGCAATGATGCAAAAGATTTTGGGTATGAAAACTAATAAAACCTACACCCTCTTTCTCAATTTCGGCTATTAAATAAAAATTCTTTGGGTTCGAAATGTTTTCATGAAAAATTTCCCTGAATACTTCAAAATCTAAAACTTCATTTTCAAGTTCGTTTATTGCTTTGTAAACAAAATCTAAATCTTGTTTTATAACTTTCCGAATTTTTACATCTGATTTCATAACTTTTTTATACTTTTAAAAATACGCATTCAAATCAAGACGCTCAAACTTCACTTTGTATTTCTCAACGTATTTATTCCAATTTGTTTTATGCTTTTCATTATTGTACATTAAAGCTGCATGATCAACAACTTCTTTACTAAAATGATTTCCAAAAACGGCATCCAAATATTGAATTCCGGAATCAATTACCCGTTTTAAAACCGACACTTTATCTATTCCGTTTTGTTTGCAAACTTTATCAAGCCATAAACCTTTGCCAATTTTTACATATTCTTCCAATAAACTTTCAGAAATAAATTCAGACGGAACATCATTTATATTGGGTTCGTTTTTACCATTTTTAAAGACGGTTAAAATCAATTCTTCCGAATAAAATTCACTTGGAATCAGCGAAATCAACGTTCCGCTTTGAGCCGCTGTATAACAAAGTTCTCGTGTTATAAACTGATCACGAATTTTCTGAATTGCAAATCCATTTTTAGTTACCAATTTTTCGCAAAGTTCTGGCGTAATAAACTCCTGATCGACATAATCCAAAGCATGAAATGTAATTTTCAAAGCCAATTCAAACAATTCTGCGGTTTTAAATTGAGGCGGAACTATTTTTAAATCTCTATAATTTGACTTTACCCTATTTTCCCAATATTCATAAGTTTTCGCAGACGGATTATTTTGTTTTAAAACCAATTCTCCAAGTTCTAATTCCCTTTTTAATTCTTCAAAAGTTTCTATCAACTCATTATTAAGATATTTTCGCAATTCAATTGAGATACTATTTTCGCCAGAATCCTCATCATATACACATTCATTTTTCGAATCTAATTCATCTGTTTTATCATTGTAATAAAACAAGTTATTTTTTCGCTCTGAAAACGTTGTATAATGATCGTCGACAATAAAAATGGGAGATTCAATAATCCCGGAACATTTAAAATTTCCGTGATTATAGGATGTCATCACCAATTCTTTGGCTTTGACATTTCCTTGCATTTCAACATAAGCACCGCCTAATAATAAACTTTGGCAAGTAACATTTCCAGTAATAAAAACATACGGTCCATAATCTCCTTCGGCATTTATTATGGTTCCGGTTGTACAGAAATTTCCGTTTATTAAAATCCCCTCGATTCGTATGGAATCCATTTCTTTTAATGACAGATTCAATATATTCGAAAGCCATTTTTTTTCTTTATCCTCATAAAGATCCAAATAAAAGTCGCCTTCGAAATTTACATTTTCATTCGAAACTAAAAAGAAATCCTGATCGTCCCATTCGTCAAAATAATCAAATCCTTCCTGATCGATTAGAAAGGGGAATTGCGATTTTACGTCTTTTATTGTTATTAGTTTAAAACTTGAATGCTGCATTTTATTTTTATTAATCTAAACTGATTTTTTTCTACTATCAAGATTACGCAATTCTATTATAAAAATCAACAAGAGTCAGAAAAATTGTATTTTAGGCCATGAGAAACAAATCGCAAAATGTATTTCACAAACAAAGACTTGTTTCCTACCGAAACCAAAAATGTAACAGAATTTTAAATATCTTTGAACTATGAGCACAGATACAAAACCAAAACATATTGGGCGAAACATTAGCCGAATCAGGGAACTTAGAGATATGAAACAAGACGCACTTGCAATTGCAATGGGTGTAAGTCAGCAAACTATTTCTATTATTGAAGGAAGTGAAACCGTTGACGACGAAAAACTAAAAACAATAGCCGGACTTTTGGGCGTTACTCCTGATGTTATAAAGAATTTTTCGGAAGAAGCCGTTTTTAATATTATGGGAAATACATATGACAATGGCTCATCAACAATAAATCATAATAATTGCACATTTAATCCTCTTGATAAACTTCTTGAAGCTTTTGAAGAGAATAAAAAGCTTTATCAACAATTAATTCAGGCTGAAAAAGAGAAAGTTGCTTTTTTAGAGAAATTGTTGAGCGAGAAAAAATAATTTCTACGAAAGATATATTTATAGAAAAACCGAAGTTTGATTGCTTCGGTTTTTTTTATCTTATAGATTAATGATTTTATTGATTTACTTATTACTAAAAATATGAATTATAAATTCGTATTAATCGTGATTTTTATCTTTTTGATTAATATCCGTTAATTCAAATAAATTAAATCCCGTAAGATTTTCATCTATTTTTTTTAATGCATCTAGATTTACGTTTGCCTTTTTAAGGATTTGTAGTTTTAGTTTACGTTGTATTTCAAAATCTTTATTCATAAATTTAACTCTTAAAAAAAGCCTTTCATAGTTACTATAAAGAGATAGAAAATAAAAAAAAGGAATACTTAAAACAGTAAGTAAAATTGGTAAAACTAATGCATTAAGATTATGAACGCTTAGAATATTTTCATTATAAAAAATAAATTTATAAATAGCGAAAATAACATAAAACAAACCAATTAATGCAATAATTCCTTTGGTTAATTTAAAGACAGGCTTATATTGATCTTTGTTTTCTGAAATTAAATTCATTAAAAAAATAAAAGTGAAAACTGGAATAATAATCATTTCTGTAATAAAACTAAAAGTATAAAAATTCAGAAAAAATTCTAAGAAAATAATTAGTTTAAAATTATTCTTTAGAACCTTTAAAAAAAATGATATTTCTTTTGCTTCGTTTAATTTAAAAAATGACATTAACCCAATACTAAAAAACCAAAACAGAGTATCTTTTAGCAAAGTAAAATTCCAAACATAATAATATTTCAAAAATAAAACCATACATAATGTATAAAGAATGAGTAGTAAAACTGTAGATAAAATTTTTGTTACAAAAAATGATTTTACAACTTTAAATCCCGAATGCCTAACTTCCTTTTTTAAATTTATTACAACAAGAATAATTATACCCCACGTTATTGTTGCTAATTCACGATTTGAAAATATTTCTTTGAGCTCATTCATTACCTACTTTTTATACAATAATAAATTAATAAGCACGAATATACAAAACAGCTATTTAAACCCGAACATCTCGCGAAAATCATATTCGCGTGAGGGATAGAGGCGGTATCCTTTTATGAAGTGGAACGGAATAAAAGATATAGCCGAAAGCCCGACCCGGAGGGGCACGCCATTATTAAGATTCTGAGGATCTGAGAATCTAAGTTGCTGAGTTTTCTCAGTATTGTCATTCTGAGGAACGAAGAATCGCACTAGAAACTCGACAAAGATTGGCGATTCTCTTTTTGGAGTTTCTAGTGTGTTCTCTCCTTCGTCGAGATGACAAAACTTTGCGTTTATTAATCTTTGTCGAGTTACTTGCGAAGATTTCTCCTGCGTCGAAATGACAAGATTATGTAAGATTTTGTGCCTTCACTTCCGATAATATCTCCATTTAATAGAAAAACTTTGTGCCTTAGCGCCTTGGCGGCAAAAGGCAAAAACCCAAACAAATAAGAAAACTTTAATAATTCAATTATACGCCACTTCTTCAAAAATCACTAATTTTGAAATTCGAAGTTCAAAAATTAAGTTATTATGAAATATCATCAAATAAACAGCGCTCTTTTTGTAAAAAATCGCAGAAAATTCACGGCAGAAATGAAACCTAACAGTGTTGCCGTTTTTAACTCAAACGACATTTATCCGGTTAGTGCTGATAGTACTTTGCCATTTGCGCAACACAGGGATATTTTTTATCTGAGCGGAGTTGATCAGGAGGAAAGTATTTTACTTTTGTTTCCGGATGCGCCTTACGAGAACCAAAAAGAAATGCTTTTCCTGAAAGAAACTAACGATCATATTGCTGTTTGGGAAGGTGAAAAACTAAGTAAAGAACGTGCTTTTCAGGTTTCAGGAATTAAAACGGTTTATTGGTTGCAGGATTTTCATAAAGTTTTGAACGAAATGATGACCTATGCAGATACAATGTACATTAACACAAACGAACATTACCGTGCAACAGTAGAAACTGAAACTCGCGAAGCTCGTTTTGTAAAATGGTGGAAAGAGCGTTATCCTGCACATAATGTTGCGAAAAGCAACCCTATTTTGCAACGCATTCGTTCTGTAAAAGAAAGCGAAGAGATTGATTTAATCCAGAAAGCTTGTGATATTACTGAGAAGGGTTTCCGTAGATTATTGCCTTTCGTGAAACCAAATGTTACCGAATATGAAATCGAAGCTGAACTGGTTCACGAATTCATTCGTAACCGTTCTAAAGGTTTTGCTTATACGCCTATTATTGCTTCGGGAAATAATGCGAATGTTTTGCATTATATCGAAAACAATCAGCAATGTAAAGCCGGAGATTTAATTTTATTAGATGTTGCGGCAGAATATGCTAATTACTCCAGCGATATGACAAGAACAATTCCGGTTTCGGGAAAATTTTCTGATCGTCAGAAAGCGGTTTATAATGCAGTTTTGAAAGTTAAAAACGAAGCGACAAAAATGTTGACTCCGGGAACACTTTGGAAACAATATCATGTTGAAGTGGGCAAAATCATGACTTCGGAATTACTTGGTTTGGGCTTAATTGATAAAGCCGATGTTCAGAACGAAAACCCTGAATGGCCAGCTTACAAAAAATATTTCATGCACGGAACTTCTCATCATATGGGTCTTGACACGCACGATTATGGTTTACTTCACGAACCTATGAAAGCGAATATGGTTTTTACGGTTGAACCTGGAATTTATATTCCTGCAGAAGGTTTCGGAATCCGCTTGGAAGATAATGTGGTCGTTCAGGAAAAGGGAGATCCTTTTAACCTAATGCGCAATATTCCGGTTGAAGCAGATGAAATCGAAAGTTTGATGAATTCCTGAGAGACTAAAAAAGAAGAAAGATTATAGAGAAAGACGGCTGACAGAAATGTTAGCCTTTTTTTTACCATATAATTGATATCAGTTCATTTTAGTTTTAAAAATAGTCATTCGGCAACTTTAAATGAACTTATATCACTTATATGGTTTACTATTTTTTATGCTTAGTTTTCTCTAAAATTGAGCTGAATAATCGTCTATAAACTAAAATGAACTTATATCACTTATATGGTTTAATATTTTTTCCTTAGTTTTCTCTAAAATTGAGCTGAATAATCGTCTATAAACTAAAATGAACTTATATCACTTATATGGTTTAATGATTCATGTTTTTATGTTTCCTTTAAATGAACTGAATAACTTATAATTTTAACTCGAATGAACTTATCTTTTTTATATGGTTTAGGGTTTTCTTATATTTGTAATTCAACTTTAAAACATCATTTTGAAAAATATCCAATATAAAAACACGAAAATATCTTTTACTGATTCCGGCGAAGGAACTGCGATTGTATTGCTTCACGGCTTTCTGGAAAATAAAAAAATGTGGAAGGAATATGTTGATCTTTTCTCCGAAAATTATCGCGTTATCACAATAGATTTATTGGGTCACGGCGAATCTGATTGTTTAGGATATGTGCATTCTATGGAGGATAATGCAAATGTTGTACATGAGGTTTTAGATCATTTAAAAATCGAAAAAGCAACTGTTTTAGGTCATTCTATGGGAGGTTATGTTGGTTTGGCTTTCGCCGAATTATTCCCGAAGAACATTAATAAATTGGTTTTATTAAATTCCAGCTCAAAAGCAGATAGTCATGATAAAAAAATAAATCGAAATCGTGCCATAAAAGCAGTAAAACAAAATTATGTGAACTTTGTAAGTCTGGCGATTGCCAATTTATTCAGCGAAAACAACAGAACAAGATTAGCTGATGAAATTGAGAAAGTAAAAATTCAGGCTTTAAAAACACCTTTGCAAGGAATTGTAGCTTCGCTTGAAGGAATGAAAATCAGAAAAGACAGAGAATCATTATTGAAACAGGATTTATTTCCTGTATTACTGGTTTTAGGTAAAAAAGATCCTGTTTTAAACTATGAGGAAAATATTGCTCAAATAGAAAATACATCTGCAAAACTGGTTTCTTTTGACGATGGACATATGAGCCAGATCGAAAACAAGGAAGAATTAAAAACTGTTTTATTAGATTTTTTCGAATAAAATCAGTTTTACTACAAAAAGCAAAAAAGGCCGTTCAAAAAATTTTGAAACGGCCTTTTTCTCATTATTGGGGGCAAAATTATAGTTTTGAAATAATGTCTTTTTTAAATTTAGCTAAAGTTGCTCTTGTTAATCCAAGGTTTGCTTTATTTGAATCAACTGCTAAATAAATAAAATATTTACCATCCTCAGATACATCTATAATATGTATTTGATCTGTAAGTGTAATTAAGATATCATTGATTTTTTGATCTAATCCTAAAGCTTTAATAGCGTTTAATTTTGCTTTTACAACTTCTAAATTATAAGCAGATGCTAATTCCGGGTCAAAATCTGGATTTAGAGAAAGTGAGCAATAAGACATTCCTGTTTCAACTTCGGTTACTGAAACGGCAATAAATCCATTTACATTCTCTTTTAAATCGTTTTGAAAATTCTGTAAAAAATCTGACATGTTTTAAATTTTAGTTTAATTAATTATTGAAAACGGTATCCATTTTGCGTAACAAAAGACCCATTTTGCTTATATCTTTAGAAAGCAGTGCAACACAGTTATCATCTTCGTCTTTATTAGCGACTACAATACCATCTTTATTTTTAATCATTACCTGTTTAAGATCTCCGTTATTCACATCTTCAGACATCTCTAAACACATTTTTAATATCATCCCAATCATTGCAGCCACGTTTCCATCATACTCTAAATTAACCGATTCCAACAAGATTCCATCTATGTTAAATGTTAACCCAGATTCAGCTCCAGTTTCCTCGACAAGTGTATTCAAATCTATCATATTGCTATTATTTCATTTTTAAGAAGGTTCAAAGATATTTTAATAATATATTATTGCCTGATAAACACTTGTTAAAAAAAAGTTGCCCGTAACCATTTGAATTACTTTTATTTATCCTATAATGTTTCTTTATTTTTTAAATAAAATTTGTAAAAAAGAACAATAAAAAAAGTGGAATTGTTTGAAAAATTTGGATTCTGTTTGAGATATGTTAATTCATATCTTAACACTTGTAACAAACAGCGTTTACTGGGAGTTTTTCATAACTTTGCAAAAAAAATTGAACGATATGAAAACTGTTGACGAAGTACGTTTTGACCTAAATGTAAAATTAATGAAATTTAGAAGGTTTCGTTTTGAAAACGGAAGTATAAACAATTCTAACTTACAAGAACAAGCAAAAAAAGGATTTTTCAAAAAAATCTTTAGTTAGAAAAAATCTCTATAAAAAAGCTGAACTGGTTAGATATCCTTTATCAACAAGTTCAGCTTTTTCTTTGATAGAATGGGTTTTACCATCTTTGATCAAAATCAATTGTGTCGAAATTTTAATTATGTTTTGATAATTATGGTCTGTAATCACAATTCCTTTTTTGTACGAATTGGTTTTTATCAATTCATTGACTATTTCTACCATTATTGGCGACAATCCGTTATAAGGTTCGTCAAGTAAAACAAATTTTGAAGCATTAAATAAAACGATTTTAATTTCAAGATATCGCAATTCTCCACTTGATAAATGATTTATTCGTTTACCTGAAATCGACTGAATAAACTCATCTTCATAGAAAAATTTTAATTTTTGTTTATCGACAGATAATAGCACCGCCTTTTTTACGGAGAAATGATTGGGAATGAATTGTTCCTGCGAAAGATAACTAATATCATTTAATAGAACATTTTGGTTGTTTTTTGATACCGAATCAATCCGAATGCATTTATTTGGAGCAGATAATACTCCGAAAATAATTTTTAGTAAAGTCGATTTTCCGGAACCATTTCTTCCCAATAAACCTATAATGTCTGAAGTTTCACATTTCAGGTAAACATCTGAAAGAATAACTCTTTCGCCATATTTCTTTTGGATTCCATCCACTTCTAAAATATGCCTTTTCAAAATATTTTCTTTATTAAAAAAGTTATGACACCTATCAAGATTGCTGTTCCAAAGGTAAAAAGATAGCTAAAAACTAAAAGTTGGATTTTCGAAATTCCATTATTTGCATAAAACAGATATTCATTTTTACGATATAACTCTTTAAAACCTACACTCATTAAAAAACCAAAACTTAAAAACAGAATAAAAAAATAATCAAAACCTCCCAACAAAACAGCAATAGCACAAACAGTTAAATTGATAACTAAAGTAGTTTTAAAAAATTCGAATATGTTTTGTACTTTTTTAATCTCTTAATTTATTTTTTCTTCGAAAGGAATAGTAGCGTCAAAAATTTCTGACAACAATATTACGATTTCTTCTGCATAATTATTCAAAATTTCTTTAGTAACGGTATAATCCAATTCTTTTTCTTCTTTAAATCCAAAAGGAAGAAAACCGGACTTCAGGTTTTTAAACGAAATAATCCCAACTTCAATTGGTAAATCTCCCGCTTCTTTTTCAAACATAAAGGCATACGCCAAAACCTGAATAATTTTATCGTTTTTAAGCTCCTGTGTTAATCCGTTCCAGGACTTAAGTATAATATTCGTTTTTTCAACTTTTCCTGTCTTATAATCGATAATTCTTACTTTTCCGTTACGAAGTTCAATTCTATCAACATTTCCTTTAATTAAAACCGGAAATGGCAGCTTTGGATGATGCAATTCACGCTCATATGTTTTTTCTAAAGCGATAATCTTAATTGCATCTCCGTTTTTAATAGATTCTGATTCCATTTTTAAGAAATTAGAAACATTCCGTTTTGCCACTTCAAATGCCAAAAGGTTTCTACCTTTTTTAATTTCTCCTTCCTTATAAATCATTTTGAATTGCTTTAAAACTTCTCCATCTAATAGTTTAAAACAATTTTCGAGATCAGTTTCGGAGATAAATTTCCCCACAAACGGATCATACAATGCTTTTAAAGTTTCATGAATAATAGTTCCCAAAGTATTCAACGCAATATTCTCTTCAACTTCATCAACCTCCCGAATACGAAGAATTTTCTGGAAATAAAACTGAATCGGATTCCGAATATAACTCGTTAATGCCGAAGGTGAAAAACCTGCAGTAGCAATTTCTTTTAAACGTGCCATCACAGCTTCAGATTTTGGAACCGTCATTGGCGTATATGCCAAAGTTGGCAAAACAGGATTATAAATATCAAAAGTTAAATTATGCTTGTGTTGTTTCTCAACTTCTAATTGCGTTATAAATCTACTTCGTTCGCCGGCATCTAATCCGTCATTTTCAGTATTATAAATCAGATAAATATTTTTAGCTCTTTGTAGTAAATGATAAAAGTGATACGTATAAATAGCATCTTTTTCTTTAAAAGTTGGCAGACCTAATTCATTTTTGACATCATAAGGAATAAAAGAATTTTGAGATTTCCCTGCAGGAAACTTTCCTTCATTCATAGAAGTTACAATTACCGTATCAAAATCCAGAACACGACTTTCGAGAACTCCCATAATTTGCAGTCCATGCAAAGGCTCACCTTCAAACGAAACTTCAGCAACATCAATAATTTGCTTGTAGATAGCATGCAAAGTGTCGATATTATCAATATGATGATGTTGTGAATAATAATTAATTAATTTATTAATCACTTTAAAAACAGCAAAAACAAAAGCCTTTGCAATTTTTTCTTCCTCATTATCATTACTGAAATTTTCTTTTATCAAAAGCAAAAGTGCCGATACGTTTTCAAGAACCGCAATTGAACCGTTTTCCCATCTCTGAAACAATAATTCAAACAATCGTGTTGGACTAGAATTTAATTCAACAACTCTATTATGGGTAATAAAAGTGTAATTATTCTCTTTTATAATCCTTACTAAATTACCAGCATTTGCATAAGGTTCTACTAACGGATGCGTTAAAATATCAAGTACATCCTTATAATAAAAAACATAACTATCGCCTTTTCTGGAAAGGGCATTGGTATGCATTTTGAATAATTTTGCAATCAATATTTGAGATGGATTATTTTTTCCGGAATATCCCATGGTAATATTCAAACTCCCTACTGATGAAGGCAGTGAATATAAAATTGGCATCAGTAAATTTTCCTCACCCAATACAATAGCAACTTTATCCAGAGAAGTCATAGGATTTTCGTTGATAATATTTTCAATAATACTACCTGCTAATTTGGCCTGCCCAATAGTTTTAGGAGTTCCTATTACCTTAATATTTTTAGATTGAGAAAAATCATCTACGATCCATTCAAAAATATTTGTTTTATAATGTTTCCAGCTTTCTTTAAAACGTCGAACAAAAAGTCCGGCATCATGATAAGGATCATTTAAAAATGTCTGGTCCACATCCCAATAAATTTTAGCCTGATCCAGCGCTAAAAGGTGTTGTACTATTTTTTCTTCGGCAGCGTTTAAAGCATTGAAGCCGGCAAAAATAAAAGTGCGGTTTGAAATAGTATCTGAAAAGTGATTTAAGTTATTTACTGCTTCTCTATAAATCAAACCCTGATAGCCTATGGATTTATTCAACAAATGATTGTACAATGCATCATAATACATTGGCAGCAGTTTCCAGAAATCTATATAATTCTCTAATAGTTTGGTACTATTTTCAACTTCAATTCCCCATTTTTTTATGTCTTCAATATCTTTCAAATAGGATAAAACATGACTTGGATCTAAAAGGTAACGATCTATTTCATTAAAATCCTGCAAAAGTGTTTTTGCCCAATTGGCGAATAATTCGAACGATTGCTGGTTTTGCTTATCAGTAACAGAAAGATAAACTTCATAAAATTCAAATAAAAGTTCAATTGCGTCTACGGATCGTATTGACGCCACATCTTGCACAAAGTCTTCGATACTAATTATTTCAGGTGAAAGAATTGTATTTTTAGTTTCATTTTTTAAAGCTTCGATTAAAAAAACCTTAGCCCTTTTATTAGGCAAAATAATAGTTGTTTCAGCAAGATTCGCCGAATAATCCTTAATTATAACGGATGCTATTTTGCCAAGAAAAGAAGTATTTATCATTTGATAAAAATAAAAAAAGCCATTCAATTAAGAATGGCTTTTAGCATTTATTTACGAAGGTAAATTAGATTTTACCAGCATATTTAGAACCGATATGTTTGATTTCAGTTCTTCTGTTTTGTGCTTTACCTGCAGCAGTTTTATTGCTTGCAACTGGTTGAGACTCACCAAAACCTTTAGATTGTAAGTTATCAACGTTAACTCCTCTTTCGATCAAAGCGTTCATAACTGCAGCAGCTCTGTCTTCAGAAAGTTTTTGATTCAATTTATCAGAACCATCGCTATCAGTGTGACCTTCAACGCTAAATTTAGCATTTGGATAGTTGATAAGGATTTGTTTGATTGCATCTAATCTAGCTAAAGTTTCTTTGTCTCCAGTTTTGAAAGTAGCTTTACCTGAGTTAAAGTATACCGCTCTAGCTTGAACTTTAAGATCTTCTAACGCTTCAGCAGTTACTTCAGGACAACCTCTGTTTGAAGCAGGACCTGCAACTGTAGGACAATCATCATCTTTGTCAAGAACACCATCTTTGTCAGCGTCTAAGAAAGGACAACCACCATTTTCTTTAGGACCAGCAACTGTAGGACATTTGTCATCTTTATCAGCAACACCGTCTCCGTCAGTATCAGGACAACCTTTTAAAGCAGCTAAACCAGCAACATCTGGACAAGCATCATCTTTATCAGCAATTCCGTCTCCGTCAGTATCAGGACATCCGTTTAATGCAGCTAAACCAAATACATCTGGACAAGCATCACTAGCGTCAACGATTCCGTCTCCATCAGTATCAGGACATCCGTTGAATTGTTTTAGACCAGCAACATCTGGACAAGCATCATCTTTATCGTAGATTCCGTCTCCGTCAGTATCTTTACCTCCGAATTTGAAAACTAGACCTGCAGTGTGTTGAAAGTGAGATGGAGCATCTGGAACACCAGCTGCATCTTCTCTATCACCACTAACTGACCATTTGTATCTTGTAGCAAGCTCAAGACCAATAGCATCTGTAAACCAGAAAGTTACCCCAGCACCTGGATTAACTGTTCCGTAGCTGCTATCACCAAAGAAAGTGTAACCTCCACCAACAGATAACGAAGGATCAATTACTTTAGATTTGATTAATTCCTGGAAGCTATATTTAATAGTAGCATCAATTCCATAATACATCAAATCACCAGGATTAGTTACAACGTTACCTCTTGAATCATGCCCTGCAGCATTTGGATTGAAGGTAACATATTTATCAATTTTGTTTACAGATCCTTGTAAACCAACAGAGAAACCACTACCTACATATCTAGACACACCAATGTAAGATAAAGAAGGAAGAATATTCCAGTTGTCTTTAGCAGCGAATGCTTGAGAAAAGTGTTGATCAAAGAATCCACTTCCTGATCCAGAACTTGTTCTAGTATCAACGGCATTAACTCCAAAAGAGATAGCCCATGGATTGTTACTGTCTTGTGCGTGAGAACTTAAACCCATCACCATCATCACAGCAACTAAAAGTTTGTTAAGATGTTTCATACTTAATTTTTTTAATTACAATTTAGTTAATTACAGACAAAAGTAACACCAAAATTTTTAAATACAAAATGAAATGTTAAAAAAAACCTACAAAAATTCCAGCAAATGGGAATTATATAACTTTTAACAAATGTCCGACAACTTTAAATGCTTCTATTGCCCTGTCTAAGTGGTCTTTGGTATGTGCAGCTGATAGCTGAACTCTAATCCTTGCCTTATCTTTAGGAACTACGGGAAAGAAGAATCCGATTACATAAATCCCTTGTTTTAAAAGCTCATCAGCCATTTTTTGAGATAATTTTGCATCATATAACATTACTGGAACAATTGCAGAATCTCCATCAATTATATCAAAACCGGCTTTTTTCATTCCGTCCTTAAAATAATTTGTATTCCATTCTAATTTATCTCTTAAAGAAGTATCTTTTTCTAATAATTCAAACACTTTTATAGAAGCTCCAACAATTGCAGGCGCCAAAGAATTTGAAAATAAATAAGGTCTTGAACGCTGGCGCAGTAATTCAATTATTTCTTTTTTAGCAGTTGTATAACCACCCATTGCTCCACCAAGGGCTTTTCCAAGTGTACCTGTTATAATATCAACTCTACCCATTACACCTTTGGCTTCTAGCGTACCTTTACCAGTTGCACCAATAAATCCTGCAGCGTGACATTCGTCCACCATCACCATTGCATCATATTTATCCGCCAGGTCACAAATTTTATCCAATGGCGCCACAACACCATCCATAGAAAATACACCATCGGTAACAATTATTTTAAAACGAGCTCCTGCTTCATTAGCTTTAATTAGCTGTTGTTCTAAATCTTCCATATTGCTGTTTTCATAACGGTAACGCGCTGCTTTACACAAACGTACACCATCAATAATTGAAGCATGGTTTAAACTATCAGAAATAATTGCATCATTTTCACCTAACAATGGCTCAAAAACTCCTCCGTTAGCATCAAAAGCTGCGGCATAAAGAATTGTATCCTCGGTACCATAAAATTCAGCGATTTTTTTCTCTAAATTTTTATGAATATCCTGAGTTCCGCAAATAAAACGCACTGACGACATTCCGAAACCATGGGTATCCATAGCATCTTTTGCAGCTTGAACTACTTCAGGATGTGATGAAAGTCCCAAATAATTGTTTGCACAAAAATTAAGTACCTTTTCACCTGTCGAAATAGTAATTTCAGCATCTTGTGCCGAAGTTATAATTCGTTCCTTTTTAAAAATTCCGTTCTCTTCAATAGTTTGCAACTCACTTTGCAAATGCTCTTTTATTTTACCGTACATTTCTATTTATTTAAAACGTTAAAAATTAACAACTTAAACCTGTTAAGATGTTAATCATCCTTTAACATCTGATTAATTTCTTCACAAATTTACCACATCGATTTCTGTTCCTATATACACCAAAGCCTTTTTTAACACTTTGTATCCTAAATCCTCAATGGCATCCTGATATTCTTGAATTTGTTGTGCGTATTTTGAATTTATTACTCCCGTTTTATAGTCCAAAAGATAAGCTTCTCTATTCTGAGTTAACACAATTCTGTCCGGTTTTAAAATACGACCTTCTTTCTGCACTATTGTCTGCTCATTCAAAACTGTATAATTTCCATCAAAACAAACACTTAATTCGGGATGATTTACAATTTCGCCCAATGTTTTCAAAACTAATTCCGTCTGATCAACCGTTATCAGTCCATTTTCCAGCGCTTTGGTCACCGCCAAATCAATATCTGATTTATCTTTAACAAAGGCCAGAATCTCATGAATTATATTTCCATAAGATATTGCTTCCTGCTGATGCGTTCCCCACATCAAAGCTTCACGTTGTGCTATCCTTATATTTTTTGGATTTAAAACTTCTGAAACAACCGGTATCGTTTTCACTAAATCAAAAGAATCAACAAATTTCGAAAGCCTGGCTTTATTTCCAAATTCATATTCTAATTTTTCAGGATCATAAACACCTTTATTCATTAAATATTTAATAAAAAAAGAAGCCATATTATTGGGGAACTCACCGTCTTTTCTTTCTTTTAAAGATTGCGAAATTACATATAACTGTTCTTCAGCCCGCGTTAGCGCAACATATAATACATTAATATTGTCCAGTAATTCTTCTTGTTTTTTCAAATTAAAAACTGCCGAAGCACTTTCGCCAAAACCTTCAACCGCGCTGCTGTTATCAATTAATGCTTTCGGAACACCTAAATCAGCATCTTCGGTATCAAGCCATAATTTATCTTTTGGTTTTCGATTATAATCTTCTTCCGCAAAAGGCATGATAACAACCGGGAACTCTAACCCTTTCGATTTATGAATGGTCATTATTCGCACGGCATTATTTCCCTCGGGAGATGGAATACTAAATTTCTCTCCGTTTTTATCCCAGTAGCTTAAAAAATCCGCAATTCCCGCCTGATTTCTAATATCGCGCTCTAACACAATATCCAGAAAAAACTGTACATAAGCATTTCCTTCTGAAATCATTACAAATTTTGAAATGATAATCTCGACCGCTTCGTAAAGTGACTTTTTCCGAATATTTTCAAAAGACAACGAAACATCAAAAGTCAATAGCCACTTTTCAAACTCAACTTCAATCCTTTTTGACATTCCTGCAGCAATAAAATCATGAATTGGCATTTGAATATCTTTGCCCGAAGCTAAAAAATGCAGAAAATTTGCTTTCGATTCTAAATCGGCACTATTGTTTAAATATTTCAATAAATGAACAATCAACCGAACTTCTGTTGCATTTTGAATCATCAGGGTTTCTGAAGACAAAAGCGGAATATTCTGCTCAGTTAAATAATTTGCAATTGCAATTCCCTGATCTCTTTTACGAGTCAGAATTACAATATCTTTATATAAAAAACCTTCACGAACTACTTTCTGAATAGCATTTAAAGTTGCCAAAACATATAAATCTGATTTTTCTACAACTTCTTCTTCATCTGCAAAATCATTTTTTTCAATTATCGGAAGGAAAGAAATATTCACATAACCTCCTTTTTTTGAATTTGAATTCTGAAAACTATGATTTTCGTATAAATCTTTATAATCTTCATTTGAAAACTCGGCCGAAATCAAACTAAAAAAAGCATTATTAAAATCAATTACTTCGCTATAACTTCGATAATTGGTATCTAAATGTTCGACTTTTTTTTCATGATTAAAAAAAGAAGTGCCTTCCTTTCCTAATTCAATAAATTGCTCAGCTTTTCCTCCTCTCCATCGATAAATGGATTGCTTAGGATCGCCTACAATCATCAAAGTTCCTTTATTACCAAAATCATCCTGTCCGGAAAGTGAATTATGAATTAACGGAATCAAATTTTGCCATTGCATTTCTGACGTATCCTGAAATTCATCAATAAAAAAATGACGATACTTTTCTCCCAAACGTTCATAAATAAAAGGTGCGGGCTGGTTTTGAATTTCGCGATGAATTATGGCGTTAAATTCAGAAATTGATAAAATATTTTGTTCGGATTGTATTTTCGCCAATTCATTACTAACCGTGTTTAAAAGCGAAAGCGGTGTTATATTTTTTAGAAATGCTTTATAAAAATCCCTCTTTTCAAAATTTTTATAAATCTTCTCTAAAACCTGCAGCAGCTCCGGAATAATATTTTCGATTAACGCTTTATCTTTTGCCGTTTTATTAATCGCAATATCATCAAATTCATGAAAAGTTTTATTTCGTGGATTAAATTTTCCATCGCGAATACTTTCTAGGTGATTCGGAAAAGTTCCGCGGGAAAATGATTTTAAATCAATTCCGTTTTTATCGATTAAAGCAAGTGCATCAACTGCAAAATTTTCATTTTCAGACTCTAATTCTTTGCAAAGAGCCTGCATTTTCTTTTTTATTATTACAAACTCTTCGATTGATGTATCCTGAAAATGAGAAATCTCATTTCTGTTATTTTCATTTAAAACCAGTCTTCCAGTTTCCAGAATTTCACGCGAAACGTCCCAACTTTTATCATCGTCGGTTTTTTCCATTGTAAAATCAATCAGCAATTTTGTCAAAGTTTCATCCTGGCCTGCCTGAGCAATAATGGCATCAACGGCTTCAACCAATAAATTTTCAGTATCTAAAGTGACCTCAAAAGTCATTGGCAAATTTAAATCATGCGCAAAAGCACGAATTACTTTATGGGTAAATTTATCAATTGTAGAAATATCAAAAGCCGCATAATTATGAATAAGATGCTTGATTATATTTTGGGATTTTGTTTTGATCTTAATAATCGAAAGTCCGGTGTCACGGGATAAATCTTCCATTAAATCTACTGCTTTCGCGGAAGGCTGCTCTTTTGTAAACTCAGACAAACTCCCAACAATACGGCTTTTCATTTCATGAACCGCTTTGTTAGTAAAAGTTATTGCGAGAATATTTCGGTAAGCATCGTTTTTAGGAGAGGAAAGAATAATTTTGAGATATTCCTTAACTAACGTATAGGTCTTTCCTGAACCTGCTGATGCATCATAAATAGAAAAAGACGGACTTTGCATAAGTTCAGTTTTATAAAGCAAAAATAGCACAATAAAAGATCAAATCCCAATAATGTAAAATTCCAAATTCCAATACTTGCAGGCAATGAATGCTTCAAATATTGGAATTTGGAATTTATTTATTTTTTGATTTTAAAATAATTATGCTGTTTTAGGGAAAGCTCTTTTATTAAAGAACAACAAAATACCAACTCCTGTAGAAATTGCCATATCAGCAACATTAAAAATAGCATTAAAAAAAGAAACTTCTTCTCCGCCCCAAACAGGAAACCAAGTTGGTAAAGTTCCTCTCCAGATAGGAAAATAAAACATATCTACCACTAAACCGTGAAACCATGTTCCATAAGGTTCCGGTGAAAAAAGCGTTGCAAGATTACCATGACTGTCATCAAAAATAACTCCGTAAAAAACTGAATCGATAATATTTCCGGCCGCTCCTGCAAAAATCAAAGCAATCGAAACTATCAAATAATTTGAATGGCGTTTCTTGATTGAATCAGACAACCAATAAGCAATTCCGAATACTGCGAAAATCCTGAAAACGGTCAGAATCAATTTTCCATATTGTCCTGGTATTTTTGTTCCCCAAGCCATTCCTTCATTTTCAATAAAATGAATTTTGAACCACTCAGCCCCCATCACTTTTACCTCTTCACCTAAAAAAAAGTTGGTTTTTACATAGATTTTTGAAAGCTGGTCAACAATTAAAACTAAAAATATAAGGAAATACGCTTTTCGTAATGACATTTTATTAAATTTTGATGCGCAAAAGTAACAATTTAATCAAAAAAAACGCCCCAATAGGAGCGTTAATTCTTTTATAATATAAATCTGAGTAATTTAAAATCACTTTTCATTATTACAAGATCTACTTTTTTACATTTTGTTGTGCTGTTGCCTTGGGCGTATCACTAAAAAATTCAGAAATTGATTTAAACAAACCTTTTCCTTCTTTTCCTGACGCTGTTTTTTTTGCTTCAGCCTTTTTTATATCGGCTTTAAGCTTAATACGAATTTTTTCAAAATCCTTCATTCTGCTTTCTATGTCAGAGTTTATTTCTTTGATTTTCAATACTTTAGCCATTATGTAAGTTTTTTACGTTAAATAAATAAAATAATTAATGATTTGGTATTACAATGATACAGAATTTAATTTATATTTGTTAATAAAAATTAACACTTGTTTAGAACAAAAACTCATATTTAGCTCAATACCCCAACAAAACCTAGTAAATTTAACAACTTTTCCAAATCTCACAAATATGAATGAAATCACAACTACTCTAAACGATTTCCTGGTTAATACTAAATCTTCTGCTGCATTAATTTTAAATGGAAAAGGAAAACTAATCACTTCCCTGCATCTTGATTACGCAGATAGCGTTGCCGCAATGAGTGCAGCAATTTTCTCAATGAGCGAAAAACTTTTAATTGACCTTGATAAAGGTGCCCTGAAACAGCTCTTTTTAAAAACCTCCGAAGGTGTTGTTATTGGAAATAAAATAAGCGGCACTAACTTTTTAATTGCTTTTTCAAGAGATGGCAGCAATCTTGGTTTATTAATGCGATCAACAGATGAAGTTGCATTAGAACTAAGTAAGAATTCCCTATTAAAATAACATAGATCTATTAACCCAACAAACCCACCTAAATTATGAGTAATGACTTTTTAAACGTGTTTTTAAATGAAATGAAAACCAACGTAAATGGCTTTATTGCTGTTGCCGTAACCGAAATTGAATCAGGATTAAGCTTTGGAAACCTAACAATAGATCCTTCATTTGATCCGGAACTTGCTGCAGCTTACAATCTTGAAGTTGTTAAAGCAAAATTAAGCGCAGTAAAAGCTTTAAATTTAAAACAAGATATTGAAGATATTTTGATTACACTTACTAATCAAATTCACATTATCGACATATCTCCAAACAAAAAATTCATGATTTATCTTGCAGCAGATTCCTCAAAAGCAAATTTAGGAATGACAAGAGCTATTTTAAGAAAACACAAATTAGAGCTAGAGAAAAACTTAGCTTAGTTTTTATCTTATTTTTTTAATTAGAACTATTCTGAAGCAGGATAGTTCTAATTAAAATTATTGTTTTTTATTGCCCCAAATCAAAAACTTATATCTTCTTACAAAAAAGACATCTCCAACTCCGGATCTTCTTTATTACTTATAATTAAATTCTTTCAAAAGCTTTATAATCATATGAGGCTTCATTTCAACAAAACATTAAACAAAAAAAACGCCCCTGAAAGGAGCGCTTATTTTATTTGATATTAATTATCGCTGCAAGTTTTTTGCTTCGATACTCATTGTAGCGTGAGGAACGATTTTTAGCCTTTCTTTTCCAATTAACTTTCCTGTAACTTTACAAATACCGTAGGTTTTATTTTCAACACGGAATAATGCGTTTTTCAGGTCACGTATAAACTTTTCCTGTCTGATAGCCAACTGTGAGTTTGCTTCTTTAGACATTGTTTCGCTTCCTTCTTCAAATGCTTTAAAAGTTGGAGATGTATCATCTGTCCCGTTATTTAAATCATTCATGTAAGCACTTTTTATTAAATCCAGATCGGCTTGTGCTTTTTGTATTTTATTTTGAATTATTTCTTTAAACTCTGCCAAATCAGCGTCAGAGTATCTTGTAATTTCATCTATCATGGTATTTTATATTATTTTGAAATTAATATCATTGTTTTAATATCATCAAATTCAATTTCTGTGCCGTTTTCTAAAGCATCCACAAAAACTAAATCTTCTGTTAGTGTCTCAGACTTAATATAGTCTACATTTTTCAGAATTGCTTCTTCTAAGATTCCGCTTCTTTTTATTTGAACTTTAATTTTATCAGTAACTTCAAATCCAGAATCTTTACGGATATTTTGAATTCTGTTAACCAACTCTCTTGCGATACCTTCGTTTTTCAATTCTTCAGAGATTGTAATATCAAGCGCAACTGTGATTCCGTTTGAGTTTGCAACCAGCCAACCTTCAATATCCTGAGATGTTATTTCGACATCTTCTAATGATAAAGTTACATTATTTCCAGCAATAACAATATCTAAGGTCCCTTGCTTGTCCAACTGATTAATCTGGTCTGCCGAAAAATTTTGTATTTCCTTGGAAATCAATCCCATATCTTTACCAAAACGGGGTCCTAATGCTTTAAAATTAGGTTTAATCTGTTTTACCAAAATACCTGAATCATCATCCAAAAGCAAGATTTCTTTAACGTTTACCTCCGCTTTTATAAGCTCTGAAATAGCCTGAATTTCGGTTCTTTCTTTTTCGTCAAGTACCGGAATCATTACCTTTTGCAAAGGTTGACGTACTTTGATTTTTTCTTTTGCACGAAGCGATAAAACCAAAGATGAGATGGTTTGTGCTTTCTGCATTTTGCTTTCTAACGTTTTATTAACAAAGTTTTCGACAAATTTTGGAAACTCAGCCAAGTGAATACTGGCATATTGCTCAGATTCTGTAGAAATCGTTAAATCACGATACAATTTATCCATGAAAAAAGGAGCGATTGGAGCGCTTAATTTACTGATCGTTAACAGACAAGTATAAAGCGTTTGATACGCAGCAATTTTATCATGAGCATATTCTCCTTTCCAGAAACGACGACGGCATAAACGAACGTACCAGTTGCTTAAGTTTTCCTGAACAAAGTCAGAAATAGCTCTTGCGGCTTTTGTAGGCTCATAATCCTCATAACACTCATCAACAAACTTTATTAAGGTATGTAATTCAGATATAATCCATTGATCGATTTCCGGTCTTTCGTTTAACGGAATTTCCGCTTCAGCGTATTTAAAACCATCAATATTGGCATATAACGAGAAGAACGAATAGGTGTTGTATAATGTTCCGAAGAATTTACGACGAACCTCAGCAATTCCTTCAAGGTCAAATTTCAAATTATCCCAAGGGTTGGCATTCATGATCATGTACCAGCGTGTGGCATCAGGACCATATTCTGCAATGGTTTTAAAAGGATCAATAGTGTTCCCTTTACTTTTAGACATTTTGATTCCGTCTTTATCTAAAACCAAACCATTTGAAACGACGTTTTTATACGCTACTTTATCAAAAACCAAAGTTCCGATTGCGTGCAGTGTATAAAACCATCCACGAGTCTGATCGACACCTTCTGCAATAAAATTCGCAGGGAAATCTTTATTCTCGTCAATTTTATCTTTATTCTCAAAAGGATAATGCCACTGTGCATAAGGCATTGCCCCAGAATCAAACCAAACGTCAATTAAATCGCTTTCGCGTTTCATTGGCTGGCCTGAAGCCGAAACTAAAGTAATCTGATCGACTACATTTTTATGTAAATCGATTAAATCATAATTAGATTCAGACATGTTTCCGATTTCAAAACCTTTAAATGGATTTTCTTTTTGAAAACCTGCTTCGATAGATTTTTCGATCGCATTGTACAATTCTTCAACAGAACCAATAAGAACTTCTTCTTTTTTGTCTTCAGTTCTCCAAATTGGCAACGGAATACCCCAATATCTAGAACGAGATAAATTCCAGTCGTTGGCATTTTTAAGCCAGTTTCCAAAACGTCCTTCACCAGTAGACTTAGGCTTCCAATTGATAGTTTCGTTCAGGTCGAACATTCTATCTTTTACATCGGTTACTTTAATGAACCAAGAATCTAGTGGATAATATAATAACGGCTCATCAGTTCTCCAACTGTGTGGATAACTATGTACGTATTTTTCAACCTTAAAGGCTTTATTTTCTTCTTTTAATCGAATAGCGATTTCAACATCTACAGAACGTTCCGGAGCTTGTCCTTCATCGTAATATTCGTTTTTTACATATTTACCGGCAAGATCTCCTAAATGCGAAGTGAATTTTCCTTGTAAATCGACTAAAGGAACTGGTGTTCCAGTTTCGTCAAGAACTAACATTGGCGGAATTTCCGGTTTAGCTTCTTTTGCAACTTTAGCATCATCAGCACCAAAAGTTGGGGCTGTATGTACAATTCCTGTTCCGTCTTCGGTAGTTACAAAATCTCCTGCAATTACTCTAAAGGCATCTTGTGCATTTTGATATGGCAATACATATTGCAATAATTGTTCGTATCGAATATCTACTAAATCAGCTCCTTTTGCTTCAGCTAACACTTTGTATGGAAGCTTTTTATCACCTTCTTTTACATTATCAAAATCTCCATCGTCTTCACTTGCAAAAAATCCTTTCCCGAATTGTTTTCCAACTAAATTCTTAGCTAAAACAACATTTACAGGTTCAAAAGTATATTGATTGAAGGTTTTTACTAAAACGTAATCGATTCTTGGACCAACTGTTAAAGCTGTATTTGATGGTAATGTCCAAGGCGTTGTTGTCCATGCTAAAATGTGATATTCCTCCCCTGACCCCTCCGAAGGAGAAGAACCAAGACGAAATGCTTTTTCTATAGAGTTTTCAACTCCCTTTCCTTTGGAAAGGGCTGGGGATAGGACTTTAAACTGCGCCACAATCGTAGTATCTGTTACATCACGATAAGCTCCCGGCTGATTTACTTCGTGAGAAGACAATCCTGTTCCTGCTTTTGGAGAATAGGGCTGAATTGTATATCCTTTGTACAACAAACCTTTATCGTAGATTTGTTTCAAAAGCCACCAAACAGACTCCATATATTTTGGTTTATAAGTCACATATGGATCTTCCATATCTACCCAATATCCCATTTTTTCGGTCAAATCATTCCATACGTCGGTATAACGCATTACGGTTTTTTTACACGCTTCGTTATATTCTTCGATCGAAATTGTTTTACCAATATCTTCTTTTGTAATTCCAAGTTCTTTTTCGGTACCTAATTCTACCGGTAATCCGTGGGTATCCCAACCCGCTTTTCTTTTTACCTGAAAACCTTTTTGAGTTTTATATCTGCAAAAAATATCTTTAATCGCACGTGCCATCACGTGGTGAATTCCCGGCAAACCATTTGCTGAAGGCGGACCTTCAAAAAAGACGAAAGGCTCTGCACCTTCGCGAGTTGTTACGCTCTTTTCAAATATATTTTCTTCCTTCCAAAAATCAAGTACTTCTGACGCTATTGCTGGCAAGTCAAGTCCTTTGTATTCAGTAAATTTTGTGCTCATTTTATCCTTTTCTTAATCGAGGTGCGAAAGTAAGGAATTTTGGATTATTGACCACCACTTTATTAAAATTTCACAAACTTTTGTTGGGATAATTGGTACAAAAACAAAAGAATTGATTAGTTTCCGATACTAATCTCAAATAAATGAGTCAATAAATCAGAAACCAATCAATTCTAATTTTTCTTTTTCAAGAGACAAAAAGACTATTTAAATCCTCCGAAATAAACTTCTTTCATGAAAATTCTATTTCCAAAAACAGGATTAACTTCTACTTTTTCACGGATTTCCTGATATTGTGTTTCTCCATTAAAATCTTCGATTTCATAATTAACCTTATGCGGAATCTTTCCTGAATTTAATGCTGCAACAGGACGATAATCTCCAAAAAGTCTTTTCTCGAAAAAACTTTTATTCCCGTTGTCAAATTCTGTTTTTTCGGTAGAAACAATATTAAAATTCTCTTTATCAATAAAAACATGATAATCTGTTTTAGGAATTGTTCTGTTACCTGAACTTAACGTTTTTTCAAAATAATTTAAGTGATAACACAATCTTCCTTCATACATTTCATCTTCCAGAACTTCAAAATTATTCCACAAATCAAGCCTTAGGTCTGTTAGAAAATTTATTAGATCGACATTCTTAGACAAATTAGTGTAATCGTAAGTTGATGATTTCGCCCATTTAGCATTCAAACCACTTTCGCGATCGTCATGAGTCCAGGATTCCGCACCATTCACAATTTCATAATAACTTTCAGGCATTTTCTTTCTAAGAAGATAATTGGAGTTTGTGGCCCATTTTTCTTCTGTCTGTGGTACTTTATTTCCTTCTATAGAAAGCTTAGAAAAGAAATGTGCTTTTTCGACTTTTTTCAGCGCCTGACTTCCTCCTAAATTATCCACCACTTTAGCCAGCAAATTGGCGTTAAGCTGATAAGCAATGGAATCAAGCATATTATATCTTTGTAATTTTGCTTTCTCTAATTTTGCTTCACGGTTCGATTTCTCGATTTCCCATTCTGCGTCCTGTTGCTCTATTTTTTCAAAAAATGCTAATCTTAATTCCTCTTTTTCTTCAGCAATTTTAACTCCTAATTTTTTAAGATCTGCAAAGCGGGAAGTATGGCTTCTTATTTTTTTATCTGCAAAGTAGCCATTATTCACTCTTTTGATAATTGACGACCCTCTTGAATCCTGTTTATCATTTTCAACAAGTAGATTGGCATACATTAATGCTTTTTCTTTGTTTTCCAGCATGAAATAGGTTTCTGCCAAATTGTTTGTAACGATAAATCGGATATTTTCATTTACAGGAGAAGGCGGATATTTAACCAATAGACTTTCCAGATATTGCAAATGTGGGGCTAAAAGCTTTTCATCCAGACCTTTTTCAAGTGTTACTTTCTCCATTTGAGCCGTAATTTCGTTCTCAAACGCTAACAGCTGATTGTATTCAGAATGTCCTTTTGAGGTAACAAACTCAAATCTTTCTTTTGATTGATCGACATTATAGCCTAATCTATAATTTAGATAATTCTGAATTCTATTGACAGAGCTATAAATTACATGATCTATACCTAAGTCTTCTGCAGAATAATCATTATTTTTTTCGGCTTGCGCGCTTCTTTTATTACTTAATTCTATAGCAAGCTTCACATTACCTTTCTCGTATGAACCTCCCACTATATTTGATTCTATACTATTAAAATCCTGAGTAAATAAAATTTTATCACCACATTTAGCATCCACTTTTATTCTTACATCATAATTAGAATAAACCTGAAATTGCCAGCTATTTCTTTTTTTATCAAACGTACTATCTACTTTTGTTGCATTAAATTTAGGCAATGCAATAGTTAAGTAAATCTTTAGTTTTCCGTTTGCAGGATCTTTTATAAAACCATCTATATTAAAATAATTTTTCTTTAAAATAATTTCCTCCTGTATCAGCTCTTTATCCATTTGATAAAAAGTAGTTTGCGTTAAGACATTATCCAGAACAGGAAATTCAGAATATCTAATTGTGGAGATATAAAATTTCTTTTTTTTCGAGCTAATTTTTTCTTGTGCCTGAACTGAAGCAATTACAAGCAAAGCAACTAATAGTAGTGTTTTTTTCATAAGCAAAAAAAAAGCCATCAGAAAAAATCCTGATGGCTTTGGGTTTTTAATTTTCTTATTTTTTATTAAAAATTTGAATAGATTTATCAGACATATAAAAAATGTTTTGTGTTGCCGGATCAATTTCATAAACTGGTTTATTGTTATTGAAAATAATTTTATCAACTTCAACTCCGTCAAGTTTATTCACTTTAACTAATATTTTTTCTCCAGTATCTGCTTTAGCAAAAATATAAGAGTAATCTCTGTTTTGTTTCATTGCATTGAAACGAGAATTAAATTTAGCTGCTACAATTCCTAATGCCGCTGAAGCTCCTGCCATATTCTTAGCCTGATTCATTTTTGATTTATCTTCTTCTTTTATAACAGTAGATCTCATGTTTCCATTAGAATCACGATACGTCATTGTTAACTCAGAAGCCTGAAAAGCACTTACTCCTGCTCCAACTCCTAAACCAATACTTCCTGCAATTGCAGCACTTTTAAGTAAACGTCTTGTTCCTTCACCAGGTTGTGTATAAGTAAGGTGATATTTTACAGTTCCATCCATGTTTACTCCCATTACCTCAACAGGTCCTGAAAGAACAACTCCCCAAGGAAACAATTCGATACTGTTTAATTCCTTTTCTTTTTTGATGTTTACTTTAGCAAAAGGTTCTGGTTTGTCACTAATGCTTGGATCAAATTTGTATAATTTCTCATCATTATATACTAAGTAAGAATTTGTAGCTTCATCATAAGTAGGTAAAACCGGACGATCTTTATCAAATTGAATATTACGTTTCCAAAGTTTTACTCCTGTTTTATAATCTACCATGTTTCCGTAAGTTCCGGTTAGGTACATTACTTTTTCACCTACTTTCCCTAAATAGTAAATTGGATCTTCTTTATCATCAGAAATTTCAATGAATTTTTTCCAGATTTTTTCTCCGTCTTTGTTGATTAACATCATTTCGTTCTCGGCAACGTATAAGAAATCCTGTTCAATTGGGATTACTCTTTTCAATCCGTCTCCACGAGCATCTTTTTTCCATACTTTTTCTCCTGTATTTAAGTCGAAAAAGTTAAAACCACTATAATGGGCAATTAATAATTTTGTACCCCAATCTTCAAGATAAACAACACGTTTTGTTTTAATTGACTCTTTCCAAATACTTTTTCCTGTTTCTGTATTCAAAACGTTTAAATATTCTTTGGCAGCAAACAAACCTTTACTGTTTACTACAACAATGTTTTTATCGTTTTGAGTCAAAAAGAATCTTGAATATTCCTCTTCCGCTTTCCAGTTTAATTTTCCTGAGTTTCTGTCAAATGAATATAGTTTCCCGTACAATAAATAATAAATTACTGATCCGTGTACAGTCGCTTTATTTGTGTTTGCAGATTCTTTTAATGAAAAACTAAACAATGATTTTGCTTTATCTACAGTAGTATTCCATTTTAATTCTCCTGTTTTCATGTCTAATAAAGCGATTGCCATATCTCCATCTTTTTTCAAAGTAAGTAAATACTCATCTGTTTCAGGAATAAAATCAGATTGCATTACCCAGAAAGATTCTTTAGACGAATTATAAACTACTTTACCTGTATCAGTATTAATAATAATATATTTACTGTTGATATAAGCCTCTACATAAGGACTTCCGGCAACACTTGATAAATCTCTTTTATCCTTAAAAACTTTTCCAAAATCAGGATCACTTAATATATCTCCTGCTGAAGTAGCTCCAAAATCATCTTTAGTTAATGTCCAGACAACTTTTTTAGTTTCAGGATCTAAACCTTTTACAGTTCCACCTTCTTTAAAAACAACAATTCCTGTAATTTCGTTTTGTACTAAATCTTGTACGGTATTCTCTGTGTTAACTATCTCGTCATACTTCCTTTGGGAAATAGCCGAAACGCTAACTAATAAAAGTAAAATAATCGAAAATGTAATTTTCTTCATAGTCGTTTTCTTTAAAAAAATTAATAATTAAGCTGGGGATTTTTGTTATTGAATTAACTTATTAAAATAATATTATGAAAATTTTAATAAAATTCACTGCGCAAATATATAAAAATAGCATTCAGTTTATAGAAATATTTACTACTGAAATCTGATCTGAATCGCTTTGCTAAATACCTTTAAATGAAATATATAACCACCATTAAAAACATAAATAAAAACTTACTTTTAGTATTTAAAAAACTGGAAAAATCTTTAACTTAAAAATCAAATTAGTATTCTAAATCGTCAATACTATTATCTGAATCATGAATTTACTGCAAAAACTAATAGCTTTTTTGCGAAAAACTTAATGATACTTAAATTCACCAACAATCTTATTAAAAATTAAGACTACACGGACTTTTCTTATTAATTGTAAATTTTATTATTGTAGTTTTAGCCAAACTTTTAAAAGAAATTTATGAAAACAAAATTACTTATTGTAGCCTTATTTAGCATAGGCTTAGCTCAAAGTCAAAACCTTCTTCAAAACGGTAGTTTTGAACAGTTTACTTCAGATGTTCCTAATTCTTGGACTATTATTACAGGAACAACATTACAAGAAAGCACTACGTTTAATCACGGTGCTTCAAGTTTAGATGTTACTCCGGTAGGTATTTTTCCTTTTCAACTTCCTAACGCCATGTTTTCACAAGATTTCACGGTAACCGATTTAGATACCTACACTTTAAAATTTGATTATTTTATTCCGGGAACCAGCGCAACTAATTACATAAGCAATCTTACATTTGAACTTACAAAAAATAATTCAGCAGAAGCTGTTTTTGCACCGGCTCCTTATCCTACAACAGCAATTACTTATGGTGTTTGGAAAACAGTTGCTTATGATTTTAAAATATCAATATTCAATACACCTGCTAATAGTGCTAGTCTTAAGCTTTATTACACAGTTAGTATTGACCAGAATTTTTCTGATCATCATGTGTTTTTTGACAATGTCGTTATTGCTAAAAAAAGCACATTATCAACAGTTGATTTCACTAAAAAAAGTGCACCAATTGTATCGATATCTAAAAACGAAATAGTATTAAACAGCGAATACAAAAATTCATCTTACGTAATTTATTCTGTAGATGGTAAATCAGTAAAAAGAGGAAAAAACTCTTCTGAAAGTGTTGAAATCTCAGGATTAGCTACGGGAGTTTACTTTTTAAAATTAGAAGATGTAAGTACATCAGTTAAATTTGTAAAACAATAGTTTACAATTTTGCATTATAATATAAGCGGGGCCGAATATAATTCAGCCCCGCTTTTTAATTTAAGAATATCTCTTACGAAAATATTTCCTTTAAAACATCTAAAGATTTTGGCCTTTTAAATCCATCTAAATGAAAGCTGTAATAATCAATCAGGATTTTTAACAGAATTTGTCTTTCGGTCACATTAAAAACTTTATGAGCATTGTCAAATTTCAAATCAATCAGTTTTTTGAACAAATTTGTTTCATGTTCTGTAAGAGCGCTTAAGCCATGAAAAAGTGTAAAAACACCATCATTCATTTCAAAATAAGGCAAATCAATTTCTGAAACATCCGGATAAAAACCCAGATATTTTGTAATTTCTAAAAGTAAAATCAGATGAAAATTAGAAATTTCGTCATGATGATCGAGCCATGTTAAAGCAGTTTCTAAAAAAACAAAAAGAGATTCGTTCTTTTCTTCTTCCTGAATTGAATAATGAAGCATTTCTGATAAAAACATTACCATTGTGCTTTTTATAATATCAGTATGAATACTTTGAAACGGAACTGCAATTTTTATTTCTTTAAAATTCTCTAAAGTGCCTTTGTTTTTATGAACCGCTTCAATTTCAAGAATTGATAAGGGCTGAAAATATGCAATTTTCTGACTTGCTTTCCTGCTCGAAAAAGCATCTCGCACAAAATAAGATTTCAAGCCGTTTGAAAGTGTAAAACATTTCACAATCAAACTTTTTTCCTGAAATTTTAAGGATGATATTACTATTGCTTTGGTTTTGACTAACAATTTTAGATTTTAGATTTTAGATTTTAGATTTTTCGCAAACTAAAATCTGATTGTTATATATTTAGTTTAAAGTACTGAAAACTGAAACTGAGATCGTGACTAAAAACTAACGAATAATCATCACTTTTTTAACCTTGGTTTCACTTCCGTCCTGAGCTGAGATAAAAACCATATAAACTCCTGACGCAACTTTATATCGACCAAAAGCGGTGGTATCCCATTCTATTGTTCCGCCTTCTGAAGTTGTTTCATAAACTAAATTACCTTCTATATCTGTAATTTTAATATTAGCCTTATCAATCAATCCGGCAACTTTTACAGTTCCTGAATAATTGGGACGAACAGGATTTGGATAGATATAAGCGTTATTTAAATTTTCATTAGCATCGGTTGCAATTCCGTTAAACGAAACCATTCCTTTATTTGTTGCGATAAAAACCTGCCCCGTTGTACTATTGATTTTGATATCGTTGATAACATTACTGGGCAAAGGCGAATTATTGATCGTAAAATGATATTTAGTTTCCTGGCCATTTGGTGACACCATAAAAACTCCCGCATCAACAGTACCAATCCATTTATTATTAGCTCCGTCTACTACAATTGTAGTTATAAATTGCTCGTATAACAATTCCTGAGCTAAATTATCCTCCAATATTATAATTGGATTTGCTTTTAGCTGTGTTTCACTTTGAAAACTTCCCACATTCGACAAAACTCTTAAACCTTTCATTGTCCCAATCCATAATTGGTTTTTATTATCAACCGCAACGGATCTCACATTGCCAACGGGTAAATTTCCCGTGTCAGCACCAACAGTTATTTTTTTATAGGTATTTGTACTTTCATTAAAACCAATCACTCCATTTCTATCCGTTGCCATCCATTTTGTGTTGTTTTTATCAATCGCAATATCCGCATAACTAACAGCTTCGGCGTCATCAAGAATTGTTGTCATAGAATAACTTTGCCATTGTCCGTTTGATTTCAAAACCTTCAAACCTTTTTTTACCCTGCTGTTGGTTACCCAAAGACTTCCAGATTTATCAAAAGCAGTTCCGTTAACACGAACGTCAATATAATCCGGACCAACAAAAGATATCGATTCTAAACCACTATTTTTTTCATTATACAAAGTTGTTGGTACATCTTGTTCGAACTTTAATAAACCTGAAAAAAAAGAACTCGCATAAACTAATTTTTCATTATTAGGATTCACAATAATGTTAGTAATTGATTTTGCTCCCAAAACATTTTCATACGGAATATTGAGCCAACCTGAAGTACTGTATTTACTAATGCCAAAACTATCCAGTGGATATGGATTATAAAAAATATCATAATCTCCATAAACTGCCCATAGGGAATTGGGAGTAACATCTATAGAAAAAATATTATTACCTATTGGTCCTCCAGGAGTATTGTTCTCAAAAGCTGAAGGGTTTGACAAACCAGATGAAAACAATCCCTTATCTTTTGTACCTATATATATGACATCACCAATGGCAGTTGCACAGGTGAAAGTTATCGTATTATTTAAAACCTGGGTGTTTGTTATCTGACGACTTAAAACCATTTGATTATTATACACAAATACGGCGGTTGGCGTTGTGACAAACAATTTACCATTTGCGGCACGCATATCTATGGATGCTTGCGGAAGCTGTAAAAAACCAAAAAATGTATTTGAATTATAACGGTGAATATTTCCTCCGGTATTTATTGCAATAAGCTCCGTATCTAGAGTTTCTATACTGGACCAAGCTCCTGAATTCACTAAAACCCATTGGTTAAAATCAATTAAATTTGCATTTGTGCTGTTTGCTTTTCTGATTCCGCTTGAAGTGGCGGCGAAAATAAATCCGTTAAAATAGGCAGTTTGTTTTACACTAATTTCTGATCCGTTATCGCCAATAAAATAAGTGTCTCCAAATTGAGATGTCGCTAAATTGAATTGCACAATTCCGAAATCACATGAAACATAAACCAGACCGTTATGTTCCATAAAGTGATTGATTCTTTTAAGATTCGCAGGCAATTGTTTATTGATAATATCCACCACTTTCAAAATACTGCCATCCGTTTCGTTGACTACGGTCATTAAACCGTTTTCATAACCAATTATAGTTTTCTTAAATCCTTCGCTATGATATACAGCCGAAATAGTCTGTCCGGAAAGTCCGTCAACGGTAGTGGTAGTTTTAAGAATATTTGTGGCTGCATTTTTTGAGAACAAAGCATTCTCTGAAGCTGTAAAAACTGTGGTCGAAGATTGAGAAATATCTTTTATTTCGTTAAACGAAAAATAACCCTGCCAGGACAATTTATTCTGAGCGAAACTAAATTGAACTAACATTAAAAATAAAATATACAGAAAACTTCTCTTCATTATTTGATATATTCAGATAGACAAATATACTACAAACGAGGTTATTTGAATTTTGTTCTTAGAAATAAAAAAATGCCTTCAATCATCTTAAAAAAAGACAAATGAAGGCATCCTAAAATTGTAATTAAATTTAAACTACACCCTGAGCAAGCATAGCATCGGCAACTTTAACAAATCCGGCAATGTTAGCTCCTTTTACGTAGTTTACATAACCATCTTCTCCGGCACCGTATTTTTTACATTGGTTGTGAATTCCAACCATAATATCTTTCAGTCTTAAATCAACTTCTTCGCTTGTCCAGTTTAAACGAATTGAGTTTTGTGTCATCTCTAAACCAGATGCAGCAACTCCACCTGCATTTGCAGCTTTTCCTGGGGCAAAAAGTACTTTATTATCTAAAAACAATTTAATGGCATCAAGGGTTGAAGGCATATTTGCAGCTTCAGTAACACATAAAACGCCATTATTAATTAGTTTTTGAGCATCTTCTCCGGTCAATTCGTTTTGAGTTGCACATGGAATAGCGATATCAACTTTTACTTCCCAAGGGCTTTTTCCTTTATGGAAAATAGCATTTGGATATTTTTTAGTATAAAGTTCCGCTCTGTTATCTCCGGTTGCTCTCATTTCAACCATATGTTCAATTTTTTCGCCAGATATACCTTCTTCATCATAAATATAACCATCAGGACCAGAAATAGTAACTACTTTTCCGCCTAATTCATTTATTTTAAGAGCTACTCCCCAAGCTACATTTCCAAATCCTGAAATAGCAACTCTTTTACCTTTTATTTCATGTCCTATAGTACGAAGCATTTGATCTGTAAAGTATACAACACCATAACCTGTAGCTTCCGGTCTTATTAATGAACCTCCATAAGCAAGACCTTTTCCTGTCAATACTCCTGTAAATTCATTTCTGATTCTTTTATACTGACCAAATAAATAACCAATTTCTCTTGCACCCACACCAATATCTCCTGCAGGAACATCAAGGTCAGGACCAATATGACGGCATAATTCTGTCATAAAGGATTGGCAGAAACGCATGATTTCTCCATCAGATTTACCTTCAGGATCAAAATCAGAACCTCCTTTTCCACCACCCATTGGCAATGTTGTTAAACTGTTTTTGAAAACCTGCTCGAAAGCCAAAAATTTTAGAACAGATAAATTTACGGTATGATGAAATCTGATTCCACCTTTGTATGGTCCAATTGCCGAATTCATTTGAATTCTAAAACCTCTGTTAACGATTATCTCTCCTTCATCATTCACCCACGGAACTCTAAAAATTATAGATCTTTCCGGTTCAGCTATTCTTAGAAGTAGATTTTTTCCATCGTATTTTTTTCTTTCAGCGATAAATGGAATTACCGTTTCTGCAAATTCTCTAACGGCTTGAAGAAATTCTGGCTCGTTTGGATTTTTTGACTCCACAAGAGCCATAAATTCATTTATTTTTTGTTCCATTTTTAAATAAATTATTCAATAATAGGTTATAAACTCTGATCATTTAAACAAGAAAATGCGTTTTAAGAAAACGTTTTCGTAATGACACGCAAAGGTAAAACAAAACTATCATGGTTTGTGATTTTTTTTCGTTTTTGAGACAAAATTGTGTAATTTTCAAACAATCTTAAAAATACAATTTAACACTTCTTCTTTTGTATCAAACATCTTACTTAAAGTTAAGAAATTAAGTGTTTTGTTACTAATTTTTTAATAGATGTATTTAATATTTTGATTAAACCATGTTTTTTATATATTTGCCTAGATTTGTAAGCCCAAAAACATGTTTAAACCTATAATACTCACGTTATTTGCCTTTTTTGGCATCTCTAATATTGCTATAGCCCAAAGTGATTTGGCGCAAGAAGTAGGAATAATATTCGGTCCCACAACTTTTCAATCTGATTATGGCGAAAGAAATAACTTTGACACCAATGTTGGAAACAATGGATTTGGTATTGGAATTGTTCATTTTATAAACTTTTCTGCCAATAATAACAGAGAAAGTTTTTTTACAGAACATTTTAAAGTCAGATCTGAATTGTCTTTCAATCACACCAAATTAGAACATTTTGGCGAATGGGTTGAAAACGAAAAAAGAAAAAATCTGGTACAACATCTTAGAGCCATGCACGGCACTTCGACTTTAGTAAACCTTGGGGCGCAATTAGAATTTTCTCCTTTCATGAAGATTCATGATTTCGAAAACACTATAGGAGGTTTTAGCCCCTATTTAAGTTTAGGTTTTCAGGTAAGTTATTACAATACTAAAGTTAGTTCAAGATTAGGTCAATTAGGATTACCTTTAACTACTTATCCAAAATACCTAACTCCTTCAGACGGCCGCCAATTTGGTTTTTCAAGCGAAAACGGAGTAGTTTTATCAGCAACATTAGGCGTTGGAGTACATTACAAATTAACTACAATGAGCGATTTAATGTTTGAAGTACGTTACCAGGGATATAATTCTGACTGGGTTGACGGTTTAAATCCAAACAAAGATATTTATAAAGAAAACAAATCAAACGATTCACAAGTTTGGTTTAACGCAGGATACATTTATTATTTAGAATTCTAAATTTAATAAATAAAATAAAAAAATCCCAAATTCCACAATAATTGGAATTTGGGATTTTTTTATTTTTAGGATTAATCTAAGCTAAAGCTTGTTCGATATCCGCGATTAAATCTTCGGCATCTTCGATACCAACACTTAATCGAACTAAATCATCTGTAATACCCACTTCTGCCCTTTTATCTGCCGGAATAGAAGCGTGCGTCATCAAAGCAGGGTGATTGGCTAATGATTCAACGCCTCCCAAAGATTCTGCAAGTGTAAAAACTTTAAGTTTCTCTAAAAATGCGATAGAATCCTCTTTTTTACCTGATTTAAAAGTAAAAGAAACCATTCCGCCAAAAGCTTTCATTTGTTTTTTAGCAATTTCATGAAACGGATGACTTTTTAAACCAGGGTAATAAACCGTATTTATTTTAGGATGATTACTCAAATATTCGACCACTTTTTCTCCATTTTCACAATGTCTCTGAACTCTTAACGATAGTGTTTTTATTCCTCTTAAAACCAAGAAACTATCCATTGGTCCAAGTGTAGCTCCGGTTGCGAATTGTTGAAAGTGCAATTGCTCACCTAAAGCTTCATCTTTTACAATTAAAGCTCCGGCAATAACATCCGAATGTCCGCCTAAATATTTTGTAGCAGAATGCATTACAATATCAGCTCCTAAATCAAGAGGTTTTTGTAAATATGGAGTCGCAAAAGTATTATCTACAGCAAATAGAATTTTATGCTCTTTCGTGATCTTTGCAACTTCCTGGATATCTGCTAATTTCATTAACGGATTTGTTGGCGTTTCAACCCAAATTAGCTTTGTGTTTTCATTGATTAATGATTTCAATTTCCCGATATCAGTCATATCAACAAAATGAAATTTAATGCCTGAATCTTTATAAATTCTGGAGAACATTCTATAAGTTCCACCGTATAAATCATCCATTGCAATTATTTCATCTCCCGCTTTAAATGATCTTAAAACACAATCTGTAGCCGCTAAACCAGATGAAAAAGCTAATCCGCGAGTACCATTTTCAATACTTGCCAAAGCATTTTCTAAAGCCGTACGAGTTGGGTTCGATGCTCTGCTATATTCATAATCCGCCAAAGGTTTTCCCGGACTTGTTTGTATAAAAGTTGAAGTTTGATATACCGGAGGCATAACAGCTCCTGTACTTGGATCATGATGCTGACCTCCATGTATTACTTTAGTATTGAATTTCATATAATTACAAATTTTAAATGCTTAAATGTGCTGCAAATTTACCGTTTAATTTATTTTAATCCCGAAACAAGTTCTTACCTTTATAATAAATTAACACTTTTTGACATGAAACATTCTATTTTTTTAGCCTTTTTAGTTCTAACTTTTGCAAGTTGCAGCAAAGAGCTTTCATTTGACAATGAGACATTTGAAAAAGAATCTTCTATTCCCTGCGAAAAAGATTGCCCTAAAATCACTATCGCTATTCCTATCGCAAAAAATATTGATATCGTAAAAGACAGCATCAACAAAAAAGTATTTTCTGTTATAAAAGAGATTGTTTACTTTGAAGAAAATCCATCAAAAGCAAAAGATTATAAAACTTTAGCCGAATCTTTTATAGCATCTTATGAAGAAATGCACAAAAAATTTCCCACTGAAACTTTTGGCTGGGAAGCTAAAGTAAAAGGAAACGTTGAGTATGAATCTGATCAGATTATCAATATAAAAATCGATCATTATACTTTTACAGGTGGCGCTCACGGATATCAGGGTTTCCGTTCTTTATTGTTTCATCCAAAAACCGGCAAAACAATTTTCACAGATGACATCTTCAAAAACGAAAAAGAGTTTAAAGCTTTCGCCGAAAAAGAATTCAGAAAAAAATATAAAATTCCTGAAAAATCAAATATCAATGCAACAGGTTTAATGTTTGAAAACGACAAATTTCAATTGCCACAAAATATTTTTTATACAACCGAAGGGTTGCTGTTATATTATAACTCATACGAAGCTGCTTCGTATGCTGATGGATCTAAAGAAATTTTGTTTCCGTATTCTAAAATCAAAAAATATTTAAAATATCAATAGACAATTCTCCTTAAATTAACCTCCTAATGACACGAGTTTTTTCTTACATTTGTGCTTAAATATAATTATTTAATGTATGTTAACCTTTAACCATTCAGGACTATTAGTTCCTGATAACAAAATCAATTCAACAATTCAACAGTTAGAAAATGAGTTCGTACTAAAAATTCCTTCTATAAAAAGAAAGGAAATTTTTGAAGCTTATGTTAAATATAATGAGGATTTCAAAAAAGTATGTAATTTAGACAAACTACATCAATGGATTAACGGATCATATGTAACGAAAAAGAACAATCCGGGAGATATTGATTTAGTTACGTTTTTAGATTACAACATTGTTTCTCGATTAGGCTCAAAATTAGACGATTTTAAATATCCTAATTCAGAAATCATTTATGGCGTTGATGCTTACATTATTGAAGTTTATCCTGAAAATCACATTAATAATTTTAGATATGTAAGTGATAAGGCATACTGGCTGGATCGATTTACAAAAACAAGGAGAATTAGAGGAAATAGGTTATCAAAAGGCTTTCTGGAAATACAATTTTAATTTACAACAAATGAAAGATAACAAGTTATATCATATTTTAGACTTAATAGAAGAAATAGATAAAGTTGACAAAATGCTTGTCTTACATAAAAACTCGGATTCTAATTTAATGTCAAGCCAGTATAAAAATCAAAAATTAAAACTAAGTAATTATTTGGTTAAGGAACTTTTGACCAATAGCGATAACAGAACGGAAGTCATGTACATCATTAAACTTTTTATAGAAAAATTCTACAATAACGAAATGAGCCATTTGCAATTTGAGGAAAATGATAACTTAAAAAAAATTGAAGACGTATTTATTGAAAATTACGCTTAGTAAATATACCATCAAAACTGGAGGCAATTCAAAAAATTAAATTCAAAAAAACCTTTGTGTTAAACGCACTGCTGTGAGCCAATACAGAAACCTTTGTCCCTTTGTTACTCTGAGTCTTTGAACCTTATTTAGCCCCTTCCTGAAAATCATACTTCATCTTTCTCAAAATCCGCAACGCTTCCTTAAACGATAAATAGATATTTCCAAAAGGTTTCAAAAGTAATTTAGCGTCAATTAGTTTCTGTTTGGCATCATCAAAACCATTGAGATAACAAATCATAAAAGTCGAAGGAAGATTTTCCAGATCTTTTAATTCACGATCTGATAAAGCAATTCCTTTTTGCAGTTTTTGAAGCAATGCAGTATTTGCATTATAAATATGGTATAACATTTTTCTATTGAATTCCGGAGGCTGAAAAAGCATTTGACGTTCAATTTTGTAATAGCCATTATCAAAAAAACGGATCGTTTGTTGCTCTAAAGGATAATAACTTGTTTTATCGTTTAAACCAAGCGGAACATATTCGGTTATAGTAAAACTATCATCATCAAAAACAATAGTTACCACATCCTGAGCCGAATAAAAAAGCTTGATTTGTTCATTGATCAACTCAATATCTACACGTGATAAAAAGGTTTTATCACGCGATTTATGCGGAACTCCCGCCCAGCAAATCACGAACAATTCTTTAAAAACATGATATTTAGGCGACATATCTTTGTGCCTGAAATTCATAAAATCGATTACGCCATCAAGCGTATACTGAATACTGTTTCGGGAACTATTTTCAATACCTATTACGGTTTCAGTATTTTGGTAGTTTTTTTCAATTTCCCCTTCAACAGGAACCGAATTACTTCCACGCCGAATAAAGACACTATTGGCAGGAGTGGTGTGAATTCCTTTTTTGAAATACGATATTTTGCTTTTGGGTTTGATCGTAACCAATCCTACAACTTTATCTTTTGGAAGATTTGGAAACGGTACATTTTCATATTGAATCTTAGGCGGATTTTCCAAAAAAGCATTGACAAGATTTTGAATTCTACTATCATCAAAAAAATCATCGCCTACAATTTCATTATCCTGATCTTCAACTCCCACCACGATATACGAATTATTGGTTGGGTTTGAATTTGATAAGGCACAAATGTGTTTTAAAAACTTTCCTTTGCCTTCACGTGAATGGAGGTTCAACTGCCTTTTTTTATCATAAAAACTGCTCTCATCATTATGAGCGAGTAAATTTTTTATTAAAAGGCGCTTGTTAATCATTCTTTTTAGATTGTTAGACTGGCTTAGATTTTTAAACTTCTTAGATTTTCGGATAATAAACTTCAAATTCTAAGAAGTCTAAGTTAGTCTAAAAATCTAAATTAATCTCTTTTTACGATCGTCGATGACGCCTGCGCCGTGCTCATCACCATTAAATCGGCAATGTTGACGTGATAGGGTCTTGAAACCACAAAATGAATAATATCTGCAATGTCTTCTGCCTGCAACGGATCAAATCCTTTGTAAACATTTGAAGCTCTGTCGGCATCACCTTTAAAACGAACTTCGCTAAATTCTGTAGCCACCATTCCGGGATGAATTGCTCCCACTCGAATTCCGAATGGATTCAAATCAATTCGCATTCCGGCTGTAATTGCATCAACAGCATGTTTTGTTCCGCAGTAAACATTTCCGTTCGGATAAACTTCTTTAGCTGCTGTTGAACCAATATTGATAATATGTCCTGATTTTCTTTCCGTCATTTTTGGAATTATCGCTTTCGAAACATACAAAAGTCCTTTTACGTTAATATCAATCATTGCATCCCAATCGTCTAAATCTCCGGTTTGAATTGGATCTAAACCATGAGCATTTCCGGCATTATTGATTAAAACATCAATTGTAGAAAATTCGGCAGGAAGAGAATCAATACTTTGGATAACATCATTTTTATCTCGAACATCAAAAGACAGCGAATACACTTCGGTAAAAGCCGAAAGCTCTTTTTCAATTTCTTCTAAACGGTCTTTTCGTCTTCCGCAAAGGATAACTTTATAGTTGTTTTTAGCCATTAATTGCGCGGTTGCTTTTCCAATTCCGCTTGTGGCTCCAGTAATTAAAACTGTTTTTTTCATTTTTATTTTTTGTTTTTTTGCCAAAAATTAAAGGATTAAAATGACTTTTTCAATCTGTGCGAATCCTTTAATCTCTGGCAACTATTTTTTTATCTGAATACTAAAAACTGAAAGCTGCGACTTTTCTAAGCCACATCGTCGCCCATACTTTCTGTCCAGATGGCAAACCAGTCTTCTTTATCCATTTCTAGTTCAACCGCTTTCATTAAAGATTGAATTCTGGCAACGTTCACCGTTCCTGCGATTGGAATTACTCCGGATGGGTGTTTTAAAATCCAGGCAAGCAAAATTGTATCAGATCCGAAACCGTATTTTTTAACCAAATGCGAAAGCAGTTTTTTCAAACGGCGTGTCTGTTTTGTGTCTTCTCTAAAAACAGTCCCAAGCGGATTCCATGACAACGGACAAATACCGTGTGTTTGCATGTAATCAAAACTTCCGTCAACCATGGGTTCAAAATTTGTTGCCGAAAACTGTACCTGATTGTAACTCACTTCTGTTTTCTGACGAATTAACTCCGTTTGAGAACTGGTGAAATTCGAAAGTCCGAAGTCAATAATTTTACCTTCTGTTTTTAATTTCTGAACGGCTTCTGCAATTTCATCGGCTTGCATTAAAGGACTTGGTCTGTGCAATAAAAAAACATCGACATAGTCAGTTTTCAGTTTTTTTAATGATTCTTCAACTGACCAAATTATATAATCTTTAGAATAATCGTAATGTTTAATTGTGTTTTTACGACCTTCAGCAATTAACTGAATTCCGCATTTTGTGATTAATTGTAATTTTTCGCGTGAAATTTTGCTGGCATGAAATGCTTTTCCAAAATCAGCTTCTGTGGTATAAGATCCGTAAATATCTGCGTGATCAAAAGTGGTAATTTTGTTTTCGATACAAATTTGTATCATGTTTTCCATTTCTTTTGGCGTAAGGTTTTTATCCCAGACACCCCAATTCATAGTACCCGAAATTATGGGCGATAATGTTGTTTTACTCATGGTTGTATTGCGTTATTTTTGGTAATAAATATGCTTTTCTGAAGCATAATCACCAAAGTTCTTAAAAATATAAAAATAGATTCACAATTAGTCCTTAAAATTAGGTCATTGGTCGAAGTTTTAACCATTCTTTAACATCTTACTTATCAAAAAATATTCAATTTGCACTCTCAAAAGTAAGGCATAAAAATCAACGTTTTAAAAAGGTTTTAAAAATATTTATATGGAAGAAAATACAACGACTTTAGACATTAGAGCGATAAATGAAAAAATTGAAAGAGAAAGTGCTTTTATAGACCTTCTTACAATGGAAATGAACAAAGTTATTGTGGGCCAGAAACATATGGTCGAGCGTTTACTAATTGGACTTTTAGGACAAGGGCATATTTTGCTTGAAGGTGTTCCCGGATTAGCCAAAACTTTAGCGATAAATACGTTGTCGCAAGCGGTTCAGGGTTCATTCAGCCGTATCCAGTTTACTCCAGACTTATTACCTGCCGATGTTGTTGGAACGATGATTTACAATATCAAAGCAAACGAATTCTCGATCAAAAAAGGCCCCATCTTCGCTAATTTCGTCCTTGCGGATGAGATTAACCGTGCTCCGGCAAAAGTACAGTCAGCACTTTTGGAGGCGATGCAGGAAAAACAAGTAACAATTGGCGACACTACTTTTAAACTTGATCGTCCGTTTTTAGTATTGGCAACTCAAAATCCTGTTGAGCAAGAAGGAACTTACCAACTTCCTGAAGCGCAAGTCGATCGTTTTATGCTTAAAACCGTAATTGATTATCCAAAAATTGATGAAGAGCGTTTTGTAATTCGTCAAAACTTAAAAGGATCTTACGAAAAAGTAAATGCCGTAGTTTCTGTAGAGCAAATTTTACGCGCTCAGGAAGCTGTTCGTGAAGTTTACATGGACGAAAAAATCGAAAAATATATCTTAGATATCATATTTGCTACTCGTTATCCGGAGAAGTACAAACTTGCCGACTTAAAACCTCTTATTAGTTTTGGCGCATCACCACGTGGAAGTATTAATTTAGCTGTTGCAGCAAAATGTTACGCTTTTATCAAACGTCGTGGATATGTAATTCCTGAAGATGTTCGTGCCGTTGTACATGATGTTTTACGTCACAGAGTTGGGATAACATATGAGGCTGAAGCCGAAAACATTACTTCTGTAGACATTATCAACAAAATCGTAAACGAGATTGAAGTACCTTAAAAATTTGTTTAATGTTTCAAGTTTCAGGTTGTTGTAAAGCAGACTTGAAACTTGAAACTTTTAAACTTTAAACAAATCAAATGGATACAAAAGAGCTTTTAAAAAAAGTACGGAAAATAGAAATCAAAACCAAAAGACTGAGCAATCATATCTTTTCAGGTGAATACCATTCTTCATTTAAAGGGCGCGGGATGACTTTTAGTGAAGTACGTCAATACCAATATGGCGATGATATTCGTAACATTGACTGGAATGTAACGGCACGCTACAATGAAGCCCACGTAAAAGTTTTTGAAGAAGAGCGCGAATTGACCATGATGTTAATGGTTGATATTTCGGGTTCAGAAGGTTTTGGTTCAAAAAGTCAATTCAAAAAAGACATCGTCACCGAAATTGCGGCAACGATGGCTTTTTCGGCTACACAAAATAATGATAAAATTGGTTTAATATTATTCTCTGACAATGTAGAGTTGTATATTCCACCAAAAAAAGGGCGTTCACACGTTTTAAGAATCATTCGTGAATTAATCGAATTTCAACCAAAAAGCCAGAAAACAGATGTTGGAGCTGCTTTAAAGTTTCTTTCAGGAACACAAAAGAAGAAAGCAATTGTTTTTGTAATTTCCGATTTCATGTCTGAAAATTATGAGCAAACGTTAAAAATTGCTTCTAAAAAACATGATATTACAGGCGTTAGAGTTTATGATATTCGTGAAGAAAAAATCCCTAATTTAGGAATGGTAACCATGCTTGACGCCGAAACCGGAAAAATCCAATTGGTTGATACGGGTTCAAAAGCGGTCCGCATGAATTACGAAAAACATTATAATGAAAGAGTCAGTTATTTCAAGGAAATTTTTAGTAAATCCGGAGCAGGCGTTGTAAACACAAGAGTTGACGAAAATTACGTAACCAAATTATTGGGCTATTTCAAGTCAAGATAATTTTTAGATCGTTAGACTTCTTAGATTGTTAGAATATTAGATTTTAAAAATAAATATATCAAATAATAAAATCCGTTTAAATCAGCGTCATCTGCGTGCCATAACTAAGCATTCATTTTAGAATAAAATCTGAAATTAAAAAAATCAAATGAAATTAAAGTTTTACATCTTTTTATTTTTACTTTCCTCTGCTGTTTTCGCACAACAAAAACAGGTAGAGACGAGCATTGATACTACAAAAAATAAAATTGGAGCCGAATTTAAGCTTACACTTAAAACGGTTGTCAGCTCAAAATCGAAAGTTGTTTTTCCTAAACTGAAAACTATTGGACCTTTAGAAGTAATTCAGTCTTATCCAATTGATACGGTCAAAAAAAATGACACATACGAACTGATCAAAAAATATGGTTTAACACAATTTGATTCCGGAAAATACGTAATTCCAAGTGTTCAGATTCTGATTGACAAAAAACCTTATTTCTCAGATTCTATTCGTGTTGAAGTTGCAAGTGTAAAAGTCGATACTTTACAACAAAAAATGTACGATATCAAAGACATTACGGCTGCTGATAACGGCATTGGTGATTGGTGGAAATACATTTTGGCTTTAGTACTTATAGTTGGAATTGGTGCTTTTGTATATTGGTTCATTAAAAAACGTCAGCAGAAGAAAATTGAAGAAGAAGTTTATAAAACTCCTATCGAAAAAGCCACGAGTTTATTAAATAATCTGGAGCAAAAAGAACTTTGGCAAAAAGGTGAAATCAAAGAATATTACAGTGAGCTGACAGACATTGCCCGTAATTATATTGAAGAAGCAATTCATATTCCAGCGATGGAAAGCACAACATCTGAATTAATTCTGGCGATTAGAGATGCTTCCACTAAGAAAAAAATGGCATTAACTCCTGAAACAGTTGAAAATTTAGAACGCGTTTTACGTCAGGCCGATTTAGTGAAATTTGCAAAATCTAAACCTTTAGAATTTGAAATTACCGAGGATCGAAATAAAATTCAAAAAGTAATTTTAACATTAGATAACGCAATTCCAACTGAAGTTCCGGATGAAGAAGATCAGTTATTGAACGAAGCGCAAAAACAAAAACAGATAAAACTGCAACTATTAAAAAAACGAAACAAACGTATTGCTACAGCCATAGGAACCGTTTTGTTTTTAATAATCGCTACAACCGGATTTTTTATCGCTACTAAAGGTTTCAAATATGTTAAGGATAACGTATTAGGAAATGCTTCAAAAGAATTATTAGAAGGCGAATGGGTAAAAAGTGAATACGGAAATCCCGGCGTTGTAATTGAAACTCCACAGGTTTTAAAACGTATGGATACTCAAAAAGTACTTCCTAAAGAAACAATGGCTTTAATCAAAGAAATGCAGCTTTTCACATACGGAAGTATGGTAGATAATTTCTTTGTAACCGTTTCGACTAGTAAATTCAAAAACCCTACAGATATTGATTTAGCAAAAGCTTTAGAAGGTTCTTTAAAAGTTATTGAATCTCAGGGCGGACAAAATATCATTGTAAAACAAGAAGATTTCCAAACGAATCAAGGTATTCAGGGAGTCAAAGGATATGGAACAATGACCATTTTAAACCCAATTAATAAAACAAGTACAAAGGCGTATTATGAACTTTTACTGTTTAAACAAGATCAGGGATTACAACAAATTTTGATTGTACACGAAGAAGGCGACACATACGCCAACGATATTACGACTAGAATTTTAAATTCTGTTGAACTTAGAAAAGCGAGCAACTAATGAATAAAATAACTTTTTTAAATCCGGAATTTTTTTGGTTGTTTCTGTTAATTCCAATTGCAATAGCTTGGTTTTTCTGGAAACGCAACCAGCAATCGGCTACTTTAAAAATGAGTTCGACTCAGGGTTTTAAAAACAGCGAATCGTTGTTAACGAAATTAAAACCTGCTTTATACGTTTTTAGAATTTTAGGATTAAGTTCTTTAATTATAGCTTTAGCAAGACCAAGAACGGTTGATATTAGCAGTCAGACTAAAACAACTAAAGGAATTGATATTGTTTTAGCAATTGACGTTTCCGGAAGTATGCTGGCAAAAGATTTAAAGCCAAACCGTATGGAAGCTTTAAAAAGAGTAGCTGCAGATTTTGTTGGAGAAAGACCTAATGACAGAGTTGGACTGGTTTTATACGCTTCTGAAGCTTATACAAAAACACCGGTTACAAGTGATAAAGCCATTATTCTTGAAGCGATAAAAGGAATTAAATACGATACCACTTTGCAAGACGGAACCGGAATAGGAATGGGACTTGCAACCGCCGTAAATCGTTTAAAAGACAGTAAAGCAAAAAGCAGGGTTATTATTTTAATGACAGATGGTGTTAATAATGCGGGATTTATTGAACCGGAAACAGCATCAGACATTGCAAAACAATACGGAATAAAAGTTTATACAATTGGTATTGGAACAAACGGAATGGCTGCATCGCCATATGCATATGCACCAAACGGGGGATTTTTATTCAAAATGCAAAAAGTTGAAATCGACGAAAGATTAATGAAAAGTATTGCCCGTAAAACCGACGGAACTTATTTTAGAGCAACCAGTAACGATAAACTAGCCGAAATATACAAATCGATCAATAAATTAGAAACTACTGAAATCCAGGAATTAAAATTCTATGATTACGACGAAAAATACAGAGGTTTTGTTTTACTCGCAGCCTTTTTATTATTGCTGGAGATTGGTTTAAGAAATACAGTTTACAGAAGCTTTATATAATATTTTAGTCGCAGTCACGGTTTACAGTTTACAGCTGAAAACTACGACTGAAAACTGCGACTGAAAACTAGAACTAAAAATGGAATTAGACGAAAAAAAATATTTATACCTTTTATTATTACTCCCAATTGTGGTGTGTATTTTCCTTTTCAATATGTATTGGAAAAGAAAAAAACAACGTGAATTTGGTGACTTGGAAATGGTAAAAAGACTGAGCCCGGAAAGATCTGTTTTTAAACCGGTATTAAAATTATGCGTAATCCTTTTAGCACTTGCCTGCTTGATTATCGGATTAGTAAATCCGAAAATGGGGACAAAAATGGAAACGGTGAAACGCGAAGGAATCGACATTGTTTTTGCGGTCGACGTTTCTAAAAGTATGCTTGCCGAAGATGTCGCACCAAGTCGTTTAGAGAAAAGCAAACAATTGGTTTCACAAATCATCAACAATTTAGGAAGTGACAGAATAGGAATTGTGGCATATGCCGGAAGTGCTTTCCCGGTTTTACCCATTACATCAGATTATAGTGTTGCCAAAATGTTCCTGCAAAGCATGACTCCGGATATGGTTTCATCACAAGGAACATCACTTGATGAAGCGATCAAATTATCCTCGACTTATTTCGATGAAAAAAGCAAAACCAGCAAGTTATTGATTTTAATTTCTGATGGAGAAGATCATTCTGAAGGAGCTTCGGCAGCAGCGGAAGAAGCCAATAAATTAGGAATGAAAATCATCACTATTGGTGTTGGAACAGAAAAAGGAGGTACAATTCCGTTAAAAGAAAATGGCGTAGTCAAAAACTACCAGAAAGATCAAAACGGGCAAACTGTTATTACAAAACTAAATCAGGAAGGATTAAAAGCAATTGCAAAAGCAACGAAAGGCGGCTATGTATATGGCGGAAATACTAAGGAAGTTTTAGAATATGTAAAAAATGCTTTAAACAACATTCAAAAAACAGAATTTGAAGCGACTCAAATGGCGGATTTTCAATCGCAATATCAATGGTTCATCGGCTTTGCCTTCTTATTATTGTTTATTGACATTTTCCTTTTAGAAAGAAAAACAAACTGGATAAAAGAGTTGAATTTATTTAACGAAAAGAAATAATAAAGTTAGCCAGTAATTACTCGAATTTACACGAATAAAACTATTTAAACTTTATTCGTAAAACTAACGCAAAGAATTAATTAGTGATAATTGGTGAAATTCGTGGCAAACTAAAAACCATAAAAAATTAGAATGAAAAATTTACTTCTTTATATTTTACTAACATTTTCTTTAGCGGTTACAGCTCAGGAGAAAGACAAGACATTGCCTGATGCCAATGAGGAATATAAGCAGAATAAATTTGTTGACGCTGAAGCCAATTACAGAATTTCAGAGTCAAAATTTTCAAAACGTGCAACGGCTCCATATAATTTAGGAAATACAATTTACAGACAAAATCAGGTTTCTGAAGCTAAATTCGCCTACGCGAAAGCTATAAAAAATGCTAAAACCCGACCTGAAAAACACAAAGCTTTCCATAATTTAGGAAATGTCTTAATGAAAGAGAAAGATTATACACAAGCGGTTGAAGCATATAAAGAGGCATTACGCAACGATCCTACTGATGATGAAACACGTTATAATTATGCTTATGCAAAACAAAAGCTAAAAGAAAATCCTCCTAAAAACGATAAAAACAAAGACAAGAATAAGGATAAGGACAAAGACAAGGATAAAAACAAAGATAAGGACAAGGACAAGGATAAAAATAAAGACAAGGATAAGGACAAAGACAAAAAGGACGACAAAGGCGATAAAGACAAGGATAAAAAAGATGGTAAAGATGATCCTAAAAAAGATGATAAGTCTGATAACAAAGGAGAACCAAAACCACAGCCCGGCGGAATTTCTAAAGAACGAGTTCAGAATTTATTAGATGCTGTAAACAACGAGGAAAAGAAAGTTCAGGATAAAGTGAACGCTCAAAAAGTAAAAGGCAATCCTAGAAAAACAGAAAAAGACTGGTAGGATTTTGGGTTAATCGTTTATTTGTTAATTTGCTTATTCGATCATACTGTAACGCTAAACAGTTAAACAAATAAACGATTAAACAATAAAGAATCGATTAAACAGTTAAAACAAACAACGATTAAACATTTAAATGAGAAGATATTTAATTCTATTACTATTCACTTTTCAAGGGCTTATGGCTCAAGTTCAATTTGAAGCCAGAGTAAGCAAAAATACGCTTGGACTAAACGAAAGATTTCGTATTGACTTCATTATGAATGTTGATGGAGACAATTTTGACCAACCTTCATTTGACGGATTTAGAATTGTAGGCGGACCAAGTCAGCAAGTAAGTCAGTCGTGGGTAAACGGAAGAAGCTCTTTTCAAAAAATATATTCTTATATTTTACAACCCAACCAAAAAGGAACCGCTTACATCAAGCAAGCTGCTATTGAGTATAATGGGCAAATCTACAAAACACAACCTATAAAAATTACAGTTACAAATGCTGTGGCGCAGGAAAGAGATCCTAATGCGCAACAAGGTCAGGGTCAACAAAGCGGTGGAAATGAAACATTGCATCTAATTGCAGAAATTTCCAAAACAAATCCGTACTTGAATGAACCAATTACTGTGGTTTACAAATTATATTTCAACAATATAAACGTTACCGGTTTTAAGGAATTGGCTAAACCAAAATACAATGATTTCTGGAATCAGAATATTGACATCAAACAATTATCAATTGCAGAAGGAACTTTTCAAGGACAAAGATGTTATTTTGTTGTTCTGAAAAAAACCATCTTATATCCTCAAAAATCAGGAAGACTAACAATTGAACCTCTTTCATTAGATATTGGCGTACAATTGCCTTCAAATCGTCGTGATATGTACGGTCAAATGATTTTAACAGATGATAACAGAGTTGTTTCGGCCGGAGCTAAAACGATTAACGTACGACCTCTTCCGGAAGCATCCAAACCAGAAGGTTTTGGCGGCGCTGTGGGTAAATTTAATTTTACTGTTACGCCATCAAAAACAACATTGAAGAGCGGAGAAAGTCTTGACTTAATTGTAAGTACTTCAGGAAACGGAAACATGAAATTGTTTACTTTACCAAAACCTGTTGTGCCTAATGCCTTAGAAATGTACGATCCTGTTCATGACGAACAAGTGACAACATCGCTTTCAGGAATGTCCGGAAAAATTACTGATAAGTATTCTATCGTACCTCAATACAAAGGAAAATATACCATAAAAGCAATGCAGTTTTCTTATTTTGATTTGAATTCCGGTTCTTACAAAACGATTACTTCGCCAGAAATTATGGTCGATGTTTTAGACGGTCCTGTTCAGGCTGAAGCTAACACAGCAGCAAACGCTTCCAAAAATGTAATTGCAAAAACAGAACAATTCAAATATATTAAACTAAAAACAACTTTAGTTTCAACAGCCAAAGATGATTTTTACGGTTCTAATTTGTATTATATTTTATTATTTGCGCCTTTCATAATTTTACCAATTATTGTTTTGGGTAAGAAAAGAAAAGAAGCAATTGACGGTGACGTTACCGGAAACCGAATTAAAATGAATAATAAATTAGCTAAGAAATATTTATCTGAAGCTAAAAAACAACTGAATAACAAAGAAGCTTTTTATATTGCGCTGGAAAAAGCGATGCACAATTTCCTAAAAGCAAAATTGCATATCGAAACCTCAGAAATGAGCAAAGACAATATTCGTGAATTGCTGTTGTCAAGAAATGCAAATCCGGAATCTGTTCAGAATTTTATTAATCTTACTGAAAACTGTGAGTTTGCCCGTTATGCCCCGGCATCAAGCGCTTCGATTCAGCAGGATTTCGATAAAGCTGTTTTGATTATTTCAGAACTTGAAAAGCAAATTGTTTAAATTTAATTTACCGCAAAGTTCGCTAAGAGATATTGATTTAAATTGTGATAAGTTTAAGGTCGCAAAGTTAAATTACTAAGTTTAAAATCAAACCCGACAGGTTTTTAAAACCTGTTGGGTTTAACAAAAATAAAATGAAAAATATAGTATATCTTTTTTTATTAATCACACAGGTTTTCTTTGCTCAAAACGGCTTTGAAAAAGGAAATTCATTGTACCAAAAAGGACAATATCAGCAAGCTGTTGATGTTTATGAAAGCGTAATTAAAGAAGACAAGCAACAATCGGCAGAGTTGTATTTTAACCTGGCAAATTCTTATTATAAATTGAATAAAGTAGCACCTTCAATTTATAATTATGAAAAAGCTTTGGTTTTAAAACCTAACGATCCTGAGACTTTAAACAATTTAAAATTTGCAAAAAAACTGACTATTGACGAAATTAAGGAAATTCCGAAAGTAGGTTTTGCAAAACTAATTCAAAGTTTTACGGGAATATTTAATTATAATATGTGGGCAAAAATTTCAATTGCGATCGCATTTTTGTTTTTATTGAGTTTTATTGGCTATTATTTCTCACAGCTTACACTTTCAAAAAGATTGTATTTCATAGGAATGTTTGTTCTTTTAGTTGCTTTACTACTGAGTGTTTCGGCAGGAATAGCAGAGAAGAACCATTTCGATAATGATCGTCCTGCAATTGTTTTTGCTGAATTAAGTGAAGTTCGCAGCGAACCGCAAAAAGCCGGCACAGCAATTTTTCTATTACACGAAGGCGCAAAAGTCTACGTTACTGAAACTGTAGGTCAATGGAAAAAAGTGGAACTAACGGATGGAACTGAAGGCTGGATTGATGCTTCGACTATTAAGGAAGTGAAATGATGTTTTTTGAACCATATAAGTTCATTTAATGCTAACGCTTACTCTGTAGTTAAAACTATGAATAAGTGATATAAGTCAAACCTTTGCGATAAAGAATTAAAATCTCGCTAGAACTTTGCGAACTTAAAACAAGCACAATCTAAATCAATTCCTTAGCGAACTTTGCGGTAAAAACAAATCTAACTAAAACTTTGCGAACTTAAAATAAGCGCAAAATAACTCAATATTCCTTAGCGAACTTTGCGGTAAAAAAACACCTAGTTTTATATTTTCTTATATCACTTATATGGTGAAAAAGAAAAAAATTAAAACCTAAAAATCTTCTCCGGAGTTACACAATAATCCAGTTTCACATCTGATTCAAAGACATCATCGATTTGATTTTCGGCTTCAAAAAAAGAAAGTCCAATTTTTATCGTTCCCGGTTTGCATTGGGCCAGAAATTTATCGTAAAATCCTTTTCCGTAACCTACTCGATTTCCCACATTATCAAAAGCTAAAAGCGGTACAAAAACCACCTCAATAGTTTCTGCTGGAACCGGCAAACCATTTACAGGTTCGGGAATATTATATTCGTTTTTTTTGATTTTGGTATTATCCGTTAATAAAAAATGTGACATTCCGCGAGTTTCAAAATCACTTTTAGAAATTACAATTTCCTTGTCTTTCCCGGAAAGCAAATGCAAAACATATTCCGTATTTACCTCTTTTTGTTCTTCGATTGGAAGAAAAACATGATAATAGGATTTATCCCAAATAGGCAATTGAATTAGATTATTGGCTATAGCCAAACTCTTTTCCTCAACATCATCAGCAGAAAGTTCCTTGCGCAGATTTTTATAGTGTAATCGTAATTCTTTTTTATTCGTCGGCATCTCCTGGGTTATTTTTAGACATATGATAAATCGCATCGCCTTCATAAACAATTGGCGAATGATTCGCGTTGATGACAAATCCGTCGTGTGGCGCTTTTACTTTTTGTTCAAATTTACCAAACGGATCCGTAATGATCGCGAGAATGGAACCTTTAGTTACATATTTACCAACTAAATTATAATCATGAAGCAAACCGGAACATTTAGCACGCAGCCAAACCGAATATTTGATATAAATTGAAGGATCATGCGCTTTTTCAACCACTTGTTTCGGATCAAGCATATCTAAATAATGCAGTAAACGCTTCACTCCCATTACACCTTCATTGGCAATTACATTATTGATATCTAATGATTTTCCTCCTTCAAAAAGCAGCATTTTTATATTTGCTTTCTCACAAGTATTTCTGAAAGACCCACTAATATTTTTAGAATATAAAGTAAACGGCGCATTAAAAACATCCGCCAGCATTTTCAATTCGGGATTGTTTTCGGTAATTCTGATTTGCGGAGCGTTAAATCGGCTTGCTCCTCCGGCATGAAAATCAACAGCATAATCTATTATTGGCAACACTTCGGCAACAATATGATAGGCAAAACGACTTGCCAAAGAACCTTTTTTACTTCCCGGAAAAACACGATTTAGATCTCTTCCGTCAGGAAATTCACGGGATTTATTGACAAAACCGTACATATTGATAATAGGAATACAAATAATAGTTCCTTTTAAAGGGCGATTAATTTTCTTGCTGATAATCTGGCGTACCACTTCAACGCCGTTAATTTCATCACCGTGAATTCCTGCTGAGAATAAAACTACCGGACCTTCAAGTTTTGACCGTCGCACAATAACCGGAATATTAAGCTTTGTAGTCGTGTGTAACCTGGCAATTTCAACGTTAATTGTTTTGTTTTCTCCGGGCAAAATCGATTCGCCAAAAATAACTAAGGGTTTACTATTTTTCATGTAGAATTATAAAATCTAAATATAGAAATTATTCTTTTGATTTCGTAAATTTGGAACTAAATCCATGTTAAGCTTTTTTCTAAATCCGAATGATTTTTGAAAATGCTTTTCAGCTACTTCACAAACAAAACAGAATGCAAAAATCGTCCTTAGATCTTCAAATCCTCAGCTTGCCGGACAATCCCGGTGTGTATCAATATTATGATAAAGATGGAAAGATCTTATACGTAGGAAAAGCCAAAAATTTAAAAAAAAGGGTTTCTTCTTATTTCAATAAAATTCATGACACCAGGAAAACAAATGTTCTGGTAAAGAAAATTGTAACGATAAAACACATCGTAGTTCCTACTGAAACGGATGCACTTTTATTAGAGAACAATTTAATCAAAACTTTACAGCCGCGATATAATGTATTGCTCCGTGATGACAAAAGTTATCCGTGGCTTTGTATCAAAAAAGAACCTTTTTCGAGAATATTTTCCACCCGAAGAATGGTCAAAGACGGCTCTGAATATTTTGGACCTTACACCAGTTTCAAAACTGTACATACAATTTTAGAGTTAATCAAAGAATTGTATCCGTTACGAACGTGTAATTATGATTTAAGTAAATCAAATATCGATTCCGGCAAATTCAAAGTTTGCCTTGAATATCATATCGGTAATTGTAAAGGACCTTGCGAAGGGATTGTTCCGCTGGAAGAATACCAACGACAAGTTGATGCAATTCGCGAAATCCTGAAAGGGAATTTTAAAGAAAGCATGAAAGATTTCAAGCGATTGATGAACCAATATGCACAGGATTTACGTTTTGAAGAAGCACAGAAAATCAAAGAAAAAATTGAAGTTCTCGAAAATTACCAGTCAAGATCAACGATTGTAAATCCTAAAATTACCAATATTGATGTCTTTTCGATTGTATCTGATGAAAGTGCGGCTTATGTGAACTTTCTTCAAATTTCGCACGGATCTATTATTCGCTCGCATACTTTAGAAATGAAGAAAAAGCTGGACGAAAGTGATGAGGAATTACTGGAACTTGCGATTGTAGAAATGCGCGAACGCTTTAATTTATTATCAAAAGAAGTAATTGTTCCGTTTGAAATTGATTTGGGCGAAAACATCAAAACAACCGTTCCACAGCTTGGAGATAAAAAACAGATTTTAGATTTATCGATTCGAAATGCCAAGTTTTACCGAATTGAACAACTCAAACAATTGCAAATTGTAGATCCTGACCGACACACCAATCGGATCATGGCTCAAATGCAAAAGGATTTGCGTTTACCATCTGAACCACGTCATATTGAATGTTTTGATAACTCGAATATTCAGGGAACAAATCCCGTTGCGGCCTGCGTAGTTTTTAAAGACGGAAAAGCGAGCAAAAAAGATTACCGTCATTTTAATGTAAAAACCGTAGAAGGTCCTGACGATTTTGCTTCTATGACCGAAATTGTCTATCGCCGTTACAAAAGATTATTAGACGAAAATCAACCTTTGCCACAATTAATTATTATTGATGGTGGAAAAGGACAACTTTCTGCTGCATTAAAAAGTATAGACGCACTGGAATTACGTGGAAAAATTGCGATTATCGGCATAGCAAAGCGTCTTGAAGAATTATTTTATCCCGGAGATTCTATCCCATTATATTTGGATAAAAAATCTGAAACTTTAAAAGTAATTCAGCAATTACGAAATGAAGCGCACAGATTTGGAATCACATTTCATCGTGACAAACGAAGTAAAGCTGCGCTAAATTCCTCAGTAGAAAGCATTCCCGGAATAGGCGAAAAAACAATGCTTACATTAATACAACATTTCAAAAGTGTTAAAAGATTGAAATTGGCAACCGAAAAAGAAATATCTGATGTAATTGGTGTATCAAAAGCCAAAAAAATTGTCGACTTTTACAAAACCAACTAGTTATTTTTTATGCGCCAAAAACAACTGTCCATTTCAAATACTCAGTCAAAACTTTTTTTTTCTACTATAAAAAAAGTAGCTTCTAAAGGCACTCTTTTTTTTCAGGAAAAGATATCGTTTTTTCGCTCGCAGTTTTCCATTCCGATAACTATCGGAACTAAGTGCGTACAGTTGTTTGTTTTCACGCTTTTATTTTTCAGTTCACAAAAATCATTTTCACAGGAAACCTCCGAAAAAGAAAAACAAGCCGAAGCCCGAAGACCTAAAATAGGTTTGGTTTTATCCGGCGGAGGCGCAAAAGGATTTGCACATATTGGCGTTTTAAAAGTCCTTGAAGAAGCCGGAATCAAAATTGATTACATTGGCGGAACCAGTATGGGATCAATCATTGGTGGACTTTATGCTTCAGGTTACAACGCGTCTCAAATTGATTCGATTTTTAAAAGAACCAATTTTGACGAACTCATCAATGACTACATTCCGCGTTCATCAAAAAACTTTTATGGCAAAAAAAATGATGAATTATATGCGATCGTTTTACCATTCAGCAATTTCAAAGTCGGAATTCCCGAAGCACTTTCAAAAGGAATGTACAACTATAATTTATTGAGTAGCCTTACAAGGAACGTGCGTCATGTACGTGACTTTAATAAACTACCAACACCTTTTTTATGTATTGGAACCAATATTGAAACCGGCGAGGAAGTTTTATTAAATAAAGGCAATCTGGTTCAGGCGATGATGGCGAGCGCAGCATTTCCGTCCTTATTTACGCCAGTAGAAATTGATGGAAATTTATTGGTTGATGGTGGCGTTGTCAACAATTATCCTATAAAAGAAGTTCGTAATCTTGGTGCTGATATTATTATTGGGGTTGATGTTCAGGATGATTTAATGAAACGTAAAAACCTGAAAAACGCAACCAGAATATTAGTTCAAATCACCAATTTGCAGTCGATTGATAAAATGAAAGACAAAATAAAAGATACGGATGTTTATATCAAACCGGACATTCGTGATTATGGCGTAATTTCATTTGACAAGGGAGAACAAATCATCAGAAAAGGAGAAGAAGCCGCTTTTGCCGTTTACGAAAAAATCAAAACATTAGTTAACGAAGATAATTTTTATAAAAAGCCAAAATTAAAAATTGTAACAGATACCATTGAAATAGACCAAATTAACAGCGAAAAATTAGAGAATTTTACAAGGGAATACATTCGGGGAAAACTTCGTTTTAAGCCCGGAAGCACTATTACTTATGATGATCTGAAAACCGGAATCAACAACCTGAACGCAACTCAAAACTTTAGTACAATATCTTATTGTTTACAACCGGACGGCAAAAAAGACGACCTTGATTTAGTATTAAAAGAAAATCCGACGCAAACCTATTTAAAACTGGGTTTACATTACGACGGACTTTATAAAAGCGGAATTCTATTAAATCTGACTCATAAAAAAACATTCCTTAAAAATGATATCACATCATTAGACGTTATATTGGGTGATAATTTTAGATATGATTTTAATTATTACGTTGAAAACGGATTTAATATCAGCTTTGGATTTCGTTCCAGATTAAATCAATTTAACCGTAATGTAACTACGAGTATCAGCAATTTTATTCCGGAAAATCAAAACGTAAATTTGATCAATGTTGATTTTATGGATGTTACCAATCAGGCATATTTTCAAACCATTTTTGTCCAAAAGTTTTTGATGGGCGGAGGTTTTGAATATAAATACCTGAAAATAAATTCGCCAACACTTTCTAATAATGAAAACATTATCGAAAAAAGTAATTATTTCAGTCTTTTCGGTTATTTAAAATATGATTCGTTTGACAATAAAAGTTTCCCACATTCCGGATTGTATTTTTCCGGAGATTTACAAACCTATATGGCGTCATCCGATTATACGAAACAATTCAAACCTTTTTCAATTGCAAAAGCTGAGATTGCTTTTGCCCGAACTTTATTCAGGAAAGCGACCATTAAAATTAGCGCTGATGCCGGATTTAATATTGGAAGCGATAGTGTTCCGTTTTTTGATTTTATACTGGGAGGTTTTGGCTATAGCCGAATCAGCAATTTCAATTATTTCTACGGATATGATTTTCTAAGCATTGCCGGAAACAGTTTTATAAAATCGGCGATTACTTTAGATTATGAACTTTTCAAAAAGAACCACGTTAACTTTACAGCAAACTTTGCCAATTTAGGAGATGATATTTTCACCACTGTTGACTGGATTTCAATGCCTAAATATTCTGGATATGCCGTTGGATATGGTTTAGAAACTATAATTGGTCCCATCGAAATCAAACAATCGTGGTCGCCGGAAACTTCAAAAAGTTATACCTGGTTTAGTATTGGGTTTCAATTTTAATGAAAATTTGCATTGATAAATTTCTCAGTAATTTTATACTAAAAAAATATTTCGTGATTTTTTAACGTTAATAATTGATATAATATATAATTTAAATCAATAATAATTACGACATTTGTTATAATGAAAACAAAATGGACAGGTTTATTAGAGTATCTTCAATTCCTTATCAAGAGAAATCCTGAATAAAACTACCGAATTGAGATAATTAGTCAATTATAACATTGATCTGATTGTCTGTTCCCACAATTCAAATTTTTCGAATTATCTAATTTACAAATTATCTAATTGAAAAGCCATGCCATTATATCACAAACTTGGAGATTTTCCTCAAAAAAGACATACCCAATTCGAAAAACCTAATGGAGGTTTCTATTACGAACAATTATTTGGTACCGAAGGTTTTCACGGACATTCGTCACTTTCTTATCATGTTCACAGACCAACTCAGGTCAAGGAAATTTTAAACTCCTATTCGGTTGAACCGAAAATTGCAATTGGAAAAAACATAAAATCATTACTTTTTAAAGGTTTCGAATTAAAACTTGAAAATGATTTCCTGGACAGCCGTAAAGCAATGTTAATCAATAAAGATTGCGTTATTGGACTCGCAGCTCCAAAAGAATCTCTTACCAAATATTTCTATAAAAATGCCGATGCCGATGAAATGCTTTTCATCCATAAAGGAAAAGGAAAATTAAGAACCATGTTAGGAAATATTCCTTTTGAATATGGCGATTACTTAATTATTCCAAGAGGCATTATATATCAAATAGAATTCGAAACCGAAGAAAATAGACTTTTTTATGTCGAATCACATTCTCCTTTTTATACGCCAAAACGTTATAAAAACCAATCTGGTCAGCATTTAGAACATTCTCCATTTTGCGAACGTGATTTTATTTTACCAAACGAATTGGAAACTCACGACGAAAAGGGGGATTTTTTAATTAAAATCAAAAAGGAAGGCATGATTCACGAAGTGGTTTACGCTACACATCCTTTTGACGTTGTGGGTTGGGACGGTTACAATTTCCCATACGGATTCTCGATTCACAATTTTGAACCTATAACCGGACGCGTTCACCAACCGCCACCGGTTCATCAAACCTTTGAAACGGCAACTTTTGTTGTTTGTTCCTTCTGCCCGAGACTTTACGATTACCATCCAAAGGCAGTTCCGGCACCATACAATCACAGCAATATAGATTCTGATGAAGTTTTGTATTATGTTGATGGCGATTTTATGAGCCGTAATAATATTGAACAGGGTCATATTACTTTACACCCAAAAGGAATTCCGCATGGTCCTGCGCCTGGTGCAATGGAACGCAGCATTGGTCATAAAGAAACTGGTGAATTAGCCGTAATGGTAGATACTTTCCGCCCACTTATGGTTACGGAAGAAGCTATGGGATTAGACGATGGGCAATACTACAAGTCTTGGACGGAATCCCCCTAGCCCCCGAAGTAGGAATTAATTCCTGACGCGATTATAAGCAATACATTAAAAATAATAGTTAACTAAAATCCTATTTACCCCTAATAGGAATTCCCCCTTCGGGGGTTAGGGGGATTATTATGAAAGAAGTAAAATCAGTAGAATACGGTTTAGAAAAAATCTTCGAAGGAGCACAGGATTTCCTTCCGTTATTAGGAACCGATTATGTAGAATTCTACGTAGGGAATGCAAAACAATCTGCGCATTATTACAAAACAGCTTTCGGATATCAGTCATTAGCTTATGCAGGATTAGAAACCGGAGTTAGGGATAAAGCATCGTATGTTTTGAAACAAGACAAAATCAGAATTGTTTTAACAACGCCATTAACACAAGATTCTCCAATTCATGCGCATCTTCAAAAACATGGCGACGGAGTAAAAGTCGCCGCTCTTTGGGTTGAAGACGCCAGAAGTGCCTACGAAGAAACTATTAAGCGCGGTGCACGATCGTTTATGGAACCAACTGTAGAATCAGATGAATTTGGAGAAGTAGTTCGTTCAGGAATTTACACTTACGGAGAAACAGTACATATTTTTGTAGAAAGAAAAAACTATAACGGTGTTTTCCTTCCAGGTTACAAAGAATGGAAATCAGATTATAATCCTGAACCAACGGGATTGAAATATATCGATCACATGGTTGGAAATGTGGGCTGGAACGAAATGAACACCTGGGTAAAATTTTATGAAGATGTTATGGGATTTGTAAATTTCCTGTCTTTTGACGACAAACAAATCAATACTGAATATTCGGCTTTGATGAGTAAAGTAATGTCAAATGGAAACGGAAGAATTAAATTCCCAATCAACGAACCCGCCGAAGGAAAGAAAAAATCACAAATCGAAGAATATCTGGATTTTTACGGCGGACCCGGAATTCAGCATATTGCCATTGCAACCGATGACATTATTAAAACTGTTTCTGACTTAAAATCCAGAGGAGTTGAATTTTTATCTGCTCCGCCTCACACCTATTACCAGGCAATTCCTGAAAGATTAGGAGTTCATATGGATATGATGAAAGAAGATTTAAACGAAATTGAAAAATTAGCCATCATGGTCGATGCCGATGAAGATGGTTATTTATTGCAAATATTTACCAAACCAGTTCAGGACAGACCTACTTTATTTTTCGAAATTATTCAAAGAATGGGAGCAAAAGGATTTGGTGCAGGGAACTTTAAAGCCCTTTTTGAGTCAATTGAAAGAGAACAAGAATTGAGAGGTACATTGTAAAACTGCATTATTTTTGCATTATATTAACATATTCTCGATAAAAGCATGCTTTTAATGCAAATGATATGTTAAACTTGCCTTTTGCTATTTGTTTTTTGAACTTTCTATCTATCTTTGCACTCGCAAATCAAGAAGGGGTGGTTTCCTTCTGAATTGATATAAATTTCATAATTTATAGTTTTTTGGTTAGTTAATAGCATAAAAACTCAGTCATTCCTTGACTGAGTTTTTTTGTTTTGGTACATTTGGAATAGAATTTGCATTTCTTTATCTTTATAATGAAATGTAAATATTGTACTATGAAAAAGTTAATCCTCATCATATTAATTCTCACGACACTCAGTTTCGATACTTTTAAAGAAGACGCTTTCGATATTGGGGAATACTTCAAATTCCGAATTCATTACGGAATTGTAAATGCAGGTTATGCAACACTTGAAATAAAAGACGCCACCATAAACAATAAAAAAGTGTTTCATGCCGTGGGTAAAGGTTATACAACCGGAATGTCAAAATTTTTCTTTAAAGTCGAAGATTTATACGAAAGTTATTTTGACAAACAAACCGGAGAACCGTATCGTTATGTTCGAAAAATTGACGAAGGCGGTTACACAAAAAATCAGGAAGGCTTTTTTAATCAAAGCGAAAACAGGGTCTTAGTAAAAGATTACAAACGTAAAACCGAAAAGACGATCGTTTTAACCAATAATGTTCAGGACATTATTTCTTCTTTTTACTACTTGAGAAATCATCCTAATATTGACAAACTAAAATCTGGCGATGCCATTACAATCGACATGTTTTTTGATGAAGAAATCACAAAATTTAAGTTAAAATATATAGGCCGTCAGGATATTACAACTAAATTTGGAACCGTTTCTACAATGGTTTTTAAACCATTGGTACAAACCGGTCGCGTATTTAAAGAAAAAGAAAGTGTAACACTCTGGATCACAGATGACGACAATAAAGTTCCGGTTAGAATAAAAGCGGATCTTGCAGTAGGATCACTCAAAGCAGATCTCGACGAATATAAAGGATTAAAAAATCCATTTAAAGTAAAAAAATAATGAACCTTACTGATCATTCAGAATCAATTTTAAAAGAAATTGACCTTAAATTCCAAGCTATAAATCAAAAAACTGATGTTCAGTTAGAAGGATTACTTTGGTCAAAACCAATTACTTATTGGGATTATATTCAAACCGACGCTCTTTTAAGTTTACAAACGCAGCGTACTACTCTTCCTGACGAAATGGTTTTTATAATGTATCATCAGGTAAATGAATTAATTTTTAAAATGATTTTATGGGAAATTGATCAGATTGCCAACACACAAAATATTCAGGTAGATTTTTTTAGTGAAAGATTATCAAGAATCACGCGTTATTTTGATATGCTGACCAATTCGTTCAGTATTATGGAAAACGGAATGGAGGTTGATCAATACATGAAATTCAGAAATACCTTAACTCCTGCAAGTGGTTTTCAAAGCGCACAATACAGATTAATAGAATTTGCTTCAACAGATGTAATTAATCTGACGGATCGCAGATATAAAGAAAACTTCGACGAAAATACTGACTTAGAAACCAGCTTTGAACATTTATACTGGCAAGCTGCCGGAAAAGATTATCATACAGGAGAGAAATCATATCTGCTTCGGGAATTCGAAAACAAGTATAAAGATCAATTTTTAAGACAAATAACTACGTTTAAAAATAAAAATATCTGGCAAAAATTCACCCAATTACCGGTCGAAGATCAGCAGAATCAAGACTTAATTCAGGCAATGCGCCACTATGATAAAACGGTGAATATCACGTGGGTTATGCAACATTTAAATACTGCAAGAAAATACATTTTAGAAAGCGGAAAAGGCAATGGAGAAGCTACAGGAGGAAGTGACTGGCAAAAATATATGCATCCAAAATACCAAAGACGCATCTTTTTTCCTAAATTGTGGACCGAAGATGAATTGTCTAATTGGGGAAATGAAACAACCACTTAATTTCCTAAAAAATTTTAAAGTTTGAAAAAAGCATTCGTACTTATAATCTTAGCATTCTCAATATTTTCATGTAATAAAACTGCTGAAAAAGTTGAAATTAAAATCACTAAACCAAAAACTAAAAAAGTAGAATTTGGATTTAATTATGCGGATTTTAATGTTCTTCAGGACACCATAAAAAAAGGAGACTCTTTTGGATCAATTATCCAAAGCCAAAATATTGGGGACAAAAAAGTATATGACATCGTTGAACAAATAAAAGATTCTTTTAATGTAAGAACGATTCGGTACAATAAACCTTATACTATTCTTCGATCAAAAAATAAAACAAATAAATTACAGGTTTTTATTTACCAGCCGGACGCACTGACTTATTATGTTATTGATTTTCGCGACAGTATCTCAAAAGCTTATAAAAAAATAAAACCCGTTACGCTTAAACGCAAAATTATTGGCGGAGTTCTAAAAAGTTCATTGTCTGAAACTTTAGGAAACGAAAGTGTTGAAGCGGCACTTGCCAGCAGAATTACTAAAGTCTTTTCATGGTCAATTGACTTCTTCAAACTAAAAAAAGGAGATCGCTACGGATTAATTTTCACGGAACGTTTCATTAACGGAAAAACCTATGACGGTGTTGAAGATCTTGAAGCTGCATTTTTTGAATACAAAGGTAAAATCGTTTATGCATTTCCGTTTGAGAAAGATACGATGTCAGGAAAAATAGAATATTATGATGATGAAGGAAAAACACTGAAAAACTTTTTCTTAAAAACGCCAATCAAATTCAGCCGAATCACTTCTCGATTTACCGCCAACAGATTTCATCCTGTTCAGCATACCTGGAAAGCCCACAAAGGAACAGATTATGCTGCGCCAACCGGAACGCCAATTTCCACAACAGCATCAGGAGTTGTAGAAGCAACAGGATATACGGCAGGAAACGGGAACTTTGTAAAAGTAAAACACAACGGAACCTACTCTACTCAATATTTACACATGTCCAGAATTTTAGTTCGTCGCGGACAACGTGTTACACAAGGTCAGACTATTGGATTAGTAGGAAGTACAGGACTTGCAACCGGACCTCACGTTTGCTACCGTTTCTGGAAAAACGGAATTCAGGTTGACGCTCTAAGACTTAATTTGCCAACCGGAGAATCTTTGACCGGCAACGACAAGACTCGTTTCATGAATCAAATGGAACCTTTAAAAAGAGAATTGGATAGTATTGGGAATTTGTAACCAATATTTCATCAGAAATAAATATTCAATAAAAAGAAACAGACCATGAAAAATGACCGAATCAAAGCGATTTACAATGAAACATTTTCAGGTTTAAAACTATTTTACAGAGACACGAATCTTTCTGACCAATTAATTTCAAATTATAAAATAGGGCAAATAATACAGGAAAGGGGTTTTACTGATATGAGTTCCATTGGCGGCGGACTTTCGAGCAATTTCAGGTATTTAATTGCAAGTGCTCATGCAAAAGACATATCAAAATTCAATCCTGATTCAGTAAAAAACGGTCACTTTCTTTTAGGTTCTATTGCTTATTTTAAGGTTTTGGATATTCAGAAAATCGAAAACAAAACACAAGTTTTTCTTTTAAACATTCCAGACAATTCCATTTCACTTCTTAAAAATTCAACTTCAAACTTAGAAGAAGAAATAATAGAAAAAGCAAGAAAGAAATTCAAAGATAAAATTCATTCAGCCTTAATTCCGGAATTACAAACAGAAGACTGGAAACTAAGAACAAAATCCCCTCTTGGAATGCACGAAAATGGAGAACTATTTTTTGATGATTCTAAAATTAAAATCGAAGAACTAAAAGAAATAGAAATTGACATTACCAAGAAAACTATTAAGGTTGATAAAAAACCGTGGTGGAAGATTTGGTAAATTACTGACAAAACTTTTTTCTAAACTCAGAAGGATTCATTCCTTTGTGTTTTCTGAAAACTTTATTCAAATGACTTTCGTCTGAAAAATTAAGTTCATCTGCAATTTCATTAATCCGCATATCGCTATTTAAAAGTCTAGCCTCAATTAATCTTAATTTATAATTGGAAATATATTCTTGTAATGTTTCGCCGGTTTGTTTCTTAAAATATTTACCGAGATAATTTAGCGAAATATTAAAATGCTCACTTATTCTATCTGATTTCAAATCCTTTGGATTAAAAATATTTTCCTGAATGTAATGCAATATTTCCAATACCATTTCACCGGTTGTTTCCTTAATATTCTTTGGCAGCTTTAAGGCGATATTCCTTGCTACAACCGTAATTATCGTGTTGACAATTTGCTCTGTTATCTTTTGATGATAAATTTGCTTGTTTTCCTGCTCCTTTATTATAGAATCAATCAGCGATGCAATTAAGGGTTTGTCCATTTTATTTTTCAATATACATCCCGGACGATGGCTTGCATTTTGCAAAATATATTCCATATGCAAAATAGTTTCCATCTGTTTGTTCTTAGAATTTTCTTTAATATAATATTCACTAAATCGAAGAAAAAAGAATTTCGTAGGAGTTAAAATCTCAAACGAATGAGCATCTTGCGGTGTAACAAGAAAAAGATTCCCTTTTTGATATTCAAATTTATTATCGTTAATTATTTGAATTCCTGTTCCGCACACAACATATATCAATTCAAAGAAATTATTCTTTCTTGTTGTTCGGGGAAATTCTTTTAATTCCTGAACATCAACTTCAAAAGGAAGATATAGGTTTTTATCTGTCATAACGCTAAAATACAATTTTAGTGCTAATAAGTACAATTTTACAGTATGACTAACCCTCTAATTTTGTATCAGATAACAAATTAAAAAACTATAAAAATGAAAATTCTTTTAATTGGTGCAACCGGTGAAATTGGAAAAATAATACATCCGGAATTGGGTAAAAATCACGAAATAATTTCCGCAGGAAGAAATAGCGGCGATTTCAAAATAGATTTATCGGATACAAATTCGATCGAAAATTTATTCAAAGAAATTAAAGATATCGATGCTTGCATATGTGTTGCCGGAGATTGTTATACGGGAGACTTACTTTCGCTTGACGAGGAAAAATTAAATATTGGAATTAAAAACAAATTACTTGGACAAGTTAATCTGGTTTTAACCGGACAAAAATATTTAAACAATAACGGATCATTTACGCTGACATCTGGAAAAATGGCCGATAAACCTGTAAAAAACAATATTGGAAAAGCGATTGTAAACGGCGCAATTCACAGTTTTGTTCTTGCAGCTTCTCTGGAATTACAAAGAGGAATCAGGATAAATGCAGTAAGTCCGGGGAAAGTTTCAGATATTCCAGTCAATGATTTGATACATGCCTACACAAAAAGTCTTCAGGAATCTGTTAATGGAGAAATTATCAAAGTAAATTATTAAACTTATAAACATGAAAAAACTAAAAACTCTTTTGATTTTATTACTGATTACAAATTATGGTTTCGCACAAAAGTCAGACAACAAACCACGATTCGAAATAGCCGGAACATGGACTTTGGTTGCTGTTGAAAATAATAATGCTGACGGAACAAAAACCTTCCCGTACGGAACAAATGCAAAAGGCATATTGTTTTTTGATTCGAAAGGAAATTATGCTATTCAGATTTATAAGAATGAAAGACAAAAAATAGCTTCCGGAGATAAAAACAACTGCACTGCCGAAGAAAACATTTCAATTGTACAAGGAAGCAATTCGCATTTTGGCTCATACAAAATTGACGAGATAAACAAAACACTTACTTTTAAAATACAAACCGCATCATTTCCTAATTGGGAAAACACAGAACAAAAAAGATACTATACCTTTAATAACAATCAAATAAAATATGTTGTAACTAATACAACACAAGGCGGAAATAAAGTTACAGCTGAAGTTGTGTGGAAAAAACTATAATAAGACAACAAAAAATCGTTTTCGTAACTATTTGTTATATAATTGTGAAGCTTAAAACTATTAAAAGTAATTTCAGTATTTTTGTTTTTTATAACCACTTTCTCAAATTAAACAAAAAATGGCTTTAAACACAACAAACCCAACCGGGACTGAAGCGTGGAAAAATCTGCAAAACCACTATAATGCAATTCACGAAACTACCATACAAGAATTATTTCAACAAGATAATGCACGTGTTGAAAAATTCAATTTACAATGGAATGACTTTTTAGTTGATTATTCTAAAAACAATATCACTCAGGAAACTGTTTCTCTTTTACTGGAATTAGCCAATTCAATTGGATTAAAAGAGGCGATTTCTCAATATTTTGGTGGAGAAATAATCAACCAAACTGAAAACCGTGCTGTTTTACACACTGCATTACGTGCTCCGGAATCGGCAGTAATAAAAGTTGACGGAGAAAATGTGATTCCTGAAGTCTATGAAGTAAAAAACAAAATCAAAAAATTCAGTCATGAAGTAATTTCCGGAGAACGAAAAGGTTTTACAGGAAAAGCATTTACTGATATTGTAAATATTGGTATTGGAGGTTCTGACCTTGGTCCGGTTATGGCAGTTGAAGCTTTACAATTTTATAAAAATCACTTAAATGTTCATTTTGTTTCGAATGTTGATGGCGATCATGTTAATGAAGTTATCAAAAAACTAGATCCTGAAACAACACTCTTTTTAATTGTTTCTAAAACTTTTACTACTCAGGAAACTTTATCAAATTCTGAAACTATTAAAGAATGGTTTTTAAAATCGGCTTCGCAAGAAGATATTGCAAAACATTTTGTTGCCGTTTCTACTAATATCCAAAAAGTAACAGAATTTGGGATTAACCCTGACAATGTTTTCCCAATGTGGGATTGGGTTGGAGGTAGATTCTCATTATGGAGTGCTGTTGGATTAAGCATTAGTTTAGCAATTGGTTTTGATAATTACAATGATTTATTAAAAGGGGCGAATGAAATGGACGAACATTTCAAATCAGCTGAATTTAATGAAAATATTCCGGTAATTCTAGCTTTACTAAGTGTCTGGTATAATAATTTCTTTGGAGCCGAGAGCGAAGCATTAATTCCATACACACAATATTTACAAAAACTTGCTCCTTATTTGCAACAAGCAACTATGGAAAGCAACGGAAAAAGTGTTGGCCGCGACGGAAAACCTGTTAACTATCAAACCGGAACTATTATCTGGGGAGAACCTGGAACAAACTCACAACACGCCTTTTTTCAATTGATTCATCAGGGAACAAAACTGATTCCGACTGATTTTATCGGATTTGTAAAACCATTATACGGTAACCAAGATCATCATAATAAATTGATGTCCAACTTTTTTGCCCAAACTGAAGCTTTATTAAATGGAAAAACTGCCGAACAAGTTCAGGCTGAATTTGACAACCAAGGACTTCAGGCAGATAAAGCATCTTACTTATTACCATTTAAAGTTTTTACAGGGAATAAACCAACAAATACTATTTTAGTTCAAAAACTTACCCCAAAAAGTTTAGGATCACTTATTGCTTTATATGAGCACAAGATTTTTGTTCAGGGTGTGATCTGGAATATTTTTAGTTTTGATCAATGGGGAGTAGAATTAGGCAAACAATTAGCCAATTCTATTTTAGATGAAATTAACACTAAAAAAGTTAATAGTCATGACAGTTCGACTACATTTTTATTAAATCATTTTTTAAAGAATAAATAAAAAAGCTTTTTTAGAAAAAACACCAAAAACTATAACGCCTTAATTTGATATAAATTAAGGCGTTTTTTACGTATAAATACTACAACAAATTAAGATAAAATTATCATTATTGAAAGTTTAAAGCTACAATACAAAGAACATTAATACATTTTTAACAAAATACAAGTGCAAAAACTCATTAAAACACCGTTTAACTTAATATAAATATCTAAAATATCATTAATTCGCAATCATATAGACAAAAGTTAACGTCCTTAACGTTTTGATAACACTATCTGATTTAAATGTTATAATTTTGCCAAAAACAATAAACTAATAACAAATGAAGACAATGAAAAATTGGTTGCTTACTGGACTTTTGTTCATGATAGTTTCAACCGCATTTTCTCAAGGAAAAATTACTGGTATGATTACCGACGGTACAGGTTCTTTACCAGGAGCAAACGTAGTGATCAAAGGATCTGCGACTGCTACTTCTACAGATTTTGATGGTAAATTTACTCTCAACACAACAACAAGTACAGGGGAAATCGTTATTTCTTTTTTAGGTTACGATAACTTGACGTTAAAATTTTCAGTTACAAATGGCGGAACAACTAACTTAGGAACAATCGTTTTGGCTTCAAATTCAAATGAATTGAGCGAGATAGTTGTAAAAAGTAGTATTGTTGACGTTGCAAAGGACAGAAAAACTCCTGTAGCGGTTTCTACAATTAAAGCTGCTGAAATTCAGGAAAAATTAGGAACTCAGGAATTTCCGGAGATCTTAAGAAACACTCCTTCAGTATACGCTACTAAATCAGGTGGTGGTTTTGGAGATTCAAGAATCAACATTCGTGGTTTTGATCAAAAAAACATTGCAGTTATGGTTAACGGTATGCCTATCAATGATATGGAAGGTGGAACTGTTTACTGGAGTAACTGGGCTGGATTATCAGATGTTACAACTGCTATGCAGGTTCAAAGAGGTTTAGGTTCATCAAAACTTGCTGTAGCATCAGTTGGTGGAACAATCAACATTATCACTAAATCTTCAGACAAAAAAGAAGGTGGATCATTCTCTTCTGGTTTCGGAAATGGAAGAAATTTCAAAATCCAGGGTTCATACAATACCGGGAAATTAGACAACGGTCTTTCTGCATCTATCTTGTTATCTCAAACAATGGGAGACGGATATATCAACGGAACTCAATTTGAAGGTTCTAACTACTATGTAGCTTTAGGATACTCTACAAAAAATGACAAACATGACTTCCAGTTTACAGTAACAGGTGCTCCACAATGGCACAACCAAAGATCTACTGTTTCTACAATTGCTACTTACCAACAATATGGTTCACTTAGTGATCCAAATACAAGATACAATCCAGACGCTGGATATTTAAATGGTGAAGCATATAACATCAGAAAAAACTACTACCATAAACCTATTGCTTCTATCAACTGGGATTATAAAATCAATGAAACTACAAAACTTTCTTCTGTATTATACGCTTCAATGGGTCGTGGTGCAGGTGCAAGTGCAACTGGTGGAATTAGAGGAAAAAGTTACAGTGATGTCTTAGCTTTTAGAACTGCTGACGGATTAGTAGATTACGATAAAATCGTAGCTTATAACTCAGGTACACCAGTTTTAATTAATGGTTTTACAGGTTTACAAACAAGAGCTCAAGTTGGAGGTGTTTACCAAAATACTTCTTCTACAGGTTCTAATGCAGCAGCGGGAGCAAGTACAGGAACTTCCGGTATTTCTCAAACTTCTTCTATCAACTCACATGACTGGTATGGAGCTGTAATTAATTTGAATAAAAAATTATCAAACACTTTGACTTTAGATTTTGGTGTTGACGGAAGAACTTATACAGGTTACCACTACACAGTAGTAAACGATTTATTAGGTGGTGGTGAATATTTTGACACTACAATGAAAAGTGATCCGGCAAGACACATTACAGCTACTTACCCAACGGATGTTCAATGGAACGTTTTTCAGAAAAAAGATTACGAAAAAATATCTTTTAACAGTACAGGAAAAGTACAATGGTTAGGTGCATTTACTCAATTAGAGTACTCTAAAGACAACTTAACTGCATTTGTACAAGGATCTGTATCTCAACAAGGATACAAGAGAGAAGACAATTTTGTTTACTTACCAACTGATCCTTTAGCTTCTACAGATTACGAAAAAATCTTAGGTGGTAACGTAAAAGGTGGAGCAAACTACAACATTAGCGAAAAAAGCAATGTATATGTAAATGCAGGATACTACTCTAAACAACCTTTCTTTAACTCAGTTTACCCTAACAACAGATCTACAGTAAACCCTAATCTTACTAATGAAAAAATCATTGGTTTTGAAGCTGGTTACGGATTCCGTTCTAAGTATTTTAATGGTACAGTGAATGTTTACAACACAAACTGGAATGACAGATACCTAAAAGGTAATGCACTACCAACTTCTGCAACTATTCTTGCAAACACAACTTACACAGAATACTTAGGTCTGAATGAAGTTCACTCTGGAATTGAATTTGAAGGAAACTCAAACATTACAGAAAAATTAAAAGTTAATGCTATGTTCTCATACGGAATTTGGGAATACAAAGGAAATGCTACTGTAAATGCTTACTACCAAGCAGATAATACACCAGTTCCGGGATTCTCAGGAACTCCAGTATACATGGACAAAGTAAAAGTAGGTGATGCTGCTCAAATGACTGCATCTTTAGGAGCTTCTTACGAAGTGGTAACAAGAGTAACAGTTGATGCTAATTATAACTTTAATGATAAATTATACGCTGGACTTTCTCCTGTTAACTTTACTTCTGCAGACAATAAAGGAGCATTAGAATTACCTTCTTACGGATTAATGGATGCTGGTTTTTCATACAAAATGTTAACTGGTAAAAACAAAGACAAATCTGTAAACTTCAGACTTAACGTAAACAATCTTTTTGATAAAGTTTATATCGCTGAGTCCAGAACTAATATTTTTGCAGATGATAATCTTCCAGTTTCAGGAACACAAGCTCCTGGTGCAAACGGAACTTACGCATCTAAAGGATTACTTTATGATGGTGTTGCTACTAGCAATCAGGTATTCTTCGGTTTCGGAAGAACTTGGAACTTTACATTACGTTATGATTTCTAATATTTAGAATCTAAATAAATACCAAAAACGGCATTGACTTTTAGTCCAATGCCGTTTTTTTTATGCCTTTTTTGCTATATTTGTTTTAACAAAAAATAAAATTTATGTACTATTTTCTACAAAAATTCCATTCCGGATGGGCTTATTTAGCGCTTTTGCTTTTATTAATTGCAGTTGTAAATGCTATAATTGGCTTGACTTCAAAAAAAGAGTTTACTGCTAAAGATCGCAAAATTGCATTGTTTGCTTTAATTGGAACTCATACCCAATTATTGATCGGAATAATCCTTTACTTTGTTTCTCCTCTTGGAAAAGCAGCATTTGGACAAATGTCTAATGCAGAATTAAGATTAACTTCTTTAGAACATCCCTTAATCAATCTTATAGCGATTATCTTAATTACTATTGGATGGTCAAAACATAAAAAATTAATTAATAGCGAAGCTAAATTTAAAACTTTTGCTATTTATTACGGATTAGGATTATTGCTTATTTTAAGTAGAATTCCATGGAACTTATGGTTCTAAAAACCAACTAAAGCCCTAAAATAATAGGGCTTTTTTTATCTCGGCATATTATTTGTACAAACTCCCCAAGTCTGAAAAAAAATAACCCATGAGAAGTAAAAAAAATATTATACTTACAACACTTTCATTAACTTTTTTAAGCTGTTTTACTTACATTATAAGTCAAACAAAACCAGGAACAGAAACCAAAATAATTCAGGATACAGTAAAAACAGGAAGACCAGATATACTTGCAATCCCAACTGACTCCGTTTTTACTGACAAAGGTCTAAAATTAAAAGCTTATAAAAAAAACGCTCACGCCTCGTATTACGCTGACCGGTTTAACGGAAAAAAAACCGCAAGCGGAGCAAGATTCAATAATAGTAAATATACTGCAGCGCACAAAAAGCTCCCATTTGGAACAAGAATAAAAGTTACAAATGAAGCTAACGGAAAATTTGTAATAGTAAAAGTCACAGACCGTGGTCCGTTTGTAAAAACAAGAGAACTCGATTTGTCTAAAAGAGCTTTTATGGAAATCACCAAAAACAAAGGTGCCGGTGCTATGAAAGTTACAATTGAAACTATAGTAGAATAAAAAAAGTCCCGTTTTTCACGGGACTTTTTTTTAAACAAATTTTCTAATACTCATAATTACACCTGTATGAAGTCCTTCATGATAATTATTAAACTCCAGTGCTCCGTTTATATCTTTAATTGTATTTCCTAAACTGGTTGTGTATTCATGAAAATTTACAAATATATGATCATCAAAATCTTTTTGTGTTTGATGCAAAGTCGCAGAGAGTAAGGTTTTAATTTCATCAACTTCAGTCTGGCTTACATCACCTTCCGGTTTTGCTCCTTTTGAATATTTTAATATAAACTCTTTAGAAACAATTGTTGGTAAACCCGACAATTTATAAACCAGGGCTTGCTGAACAGCAACACAATGTGCCGCGTTCCAGATGATATTATTATTAAAACCCTGCGGGATTTTATTCAATTGTACTAATGAATAATATCTAAAAATCTCAAGAGAACTTCTCTAATGGTTTTCTGTGTTTCAAAAACTGAATTCATACGTGTATTTTTTTATAAAATTAGGCAATTTTCTATTTCAAATGGATTTTCTTTGTATTCAAATAAATCAGCAATCATGAACAAAATATATTACTTAGCAACTTGCGATACGTGTCGAAAAATTATTAAAAGTTTACCGAAAGACAACAATTTGGTTTTTCACGATATCAAACAAAATCCGATTACGGAAACTGAACTTGAAGAAATGTATCAACTTGCAGGAAGTTACGAAGCTTTATTTAGTAAAAAAGCGCAATTGTATAAGTCGATGGATTTAAAAAACCAATCTTTGACTGAAGCCGATTACAAAAAATATATTTTAGAACATTATACTTTTTTAAGCCGTCCGGTTTTTATTATTGATGATAAAATTTATATCGGAAACAGCCAACCCGTTACATTACAGGTTTCTAAAGCTTTAGCCAAATAACGTAAAGTTCTAAGAATTTCGTTTGCGTTAGGGATGGGAGCGGAAATCCTTTTTTTGAGCTTTTTCTGCTCAAAAAAAGATTGGGAGCGGATAGCCCGACCGGAGGGAACGCCCAAATTAAAATTTGGATCTTAAAAAGGATAGCTACGAATTACACGAATTTTATTTTTATTTTTTACAATTTAAATTCTGAAATCTTTTTGAATTAGCTTGGAAATAATTTAGTGAAAATTTGTGCAATTTGTGGCAAAAAAGCTTTACACAAAGCTGACTTTAACAGATTAGCGATTTAAAACCGAAGACTGCAAAGTTTTATTTATCTTTGCGCCTTTATACTCAATTATATGATACAATCGATGACAGGGTTTGGCAAAGCTTCTTTGCAATTGCCGACAAAAAAAATTACCGTTGAAGTAAAATCCTTAAACAGTAAAGGTTTAGATTTAAACGTAAGAATGCCGTCGCTTTATCGCGAAATGGAGTTAGGTTTAAGAACTCAGATCTCTACTAAACTTGAAAGAGGAAAAATTGATTTTGGAATTTACATTGAAAGTACTTCTGAACAAACTTCGACGAAAGTAAATGTTCCTGTTGTAAAAAACTACATTGCGCAATTAAGAGAGGTATATCCCGCTGCTGATGAAACTGAATTAATGAAAATGGCAGTTCGTATGCCTGATACATTAAAAACGGAGCGTGAGGAAATCGATGAAAACGATTGGGACCAAATTAAGGTTATCATTGAAGAAGCATTACAAAATATCCTGACTTTTAGAAAAGATGAAGGTGAATCTCTGGAAAAAGAATTCAATTTAAGAATTGGAAATATTCGCCAATATATGAACGATGCTTTGGCACTGGATCCGGAACGTGTTCAGGCAATTAAGGATCGTTTGCAAACTGCAATATCTGAATTGAAAGTGAATGTTGATGAAAATCGTTTCGAACAGGAATTGATTTATTATTTAGAGAAACTGGATATTACAGAAGAAAAAGTTCGTTTGACAAATCATTTAGATTATTTCTTAGAAACCATAAAAGGTACCGAAGCTAATGGTCGTAAATTAGGTTTTATTACTCAGGAAATGGGTCGCGAGATCAATACAATGGGTTCAAAATCAAATCATGCTCAAATGCAGAAACTGGTTGTGATGATGAAGGATGAATTAGAGAAGATTAAGGAACAGGTTTTGAATGTATTGTAAAGCTGTAGGCTTTAAGCCATAAGCTATAAGCAGAAAAACAGTGAATAAAAGCTTAAAGCGTACAGCCTAAAGCTTAAAGCATAAATAAAAGCCTAAAGCATAAAGAATGAATAAAGGAAAATTAATTGTTTTCTCAGCTCCTTCGGGATCGGGAAAAACAACTATAGTAAGACATTTACTTGGGAAAGAGGATTTAAATTTAGAATTTTCAATCTCAGCGGCTTCCCGCGACCCACGCGGAGAAGAAGTTCACGGAACAGATTATTATTTTATCTCGTTACCAGAATTTAAAAAGCATATTAAAGCCGAAAATTTCCTGGAATGGGAAGAAGTTTATCGCGATAACTTTTACGGTACTTTAAAATCTGAAATTGATCGTATCTGGGCTTTAGGAAAAAATGTCATCTTTGACATTGACGTTGCGGGCGGATTGCGTATTAAACATAAATTTCCGGAACAAACTTTAGCTGTTTTTGTTAAACCACCAAGCGTTGATGAACTGAAACGCAGACTTAAAGAACGTTCTACCGAAAGTGACGACAAAATCAATATGCGAATTGCAAAAGCTTCGGTTGAATTAGCAACTGCACCTCAATTTGACACGATTATAAAAAATTACGACCTTGATACTGCTAAAGAAGAAGCGTATCAATTGGTAAAAGCTTTTGTTAATAAAGATTAGAAACGTCAGAAATCAATACTATTTCACAAAAACAACCGTTAGCTTTGATGTATAACATCAATTAATATTTGTATTATGATTAATTTATTTGAAGTAAAAAGAAATGAGAATTACCTGAGCGTTATTATTCTTGTAATTAGATTATCGGTTGCAATTTTGATGATTATTCATGGCTTGTCTAAGTTAAATATGCTCTTGAAGGGAGGAGATATTCAATTTCCGGATCCGTTAGGAGTTGGAAAAACAGCCTCTTTAACTCTTGCAGTTTTTGCCGAAATAATATGTTCATTCCTTTTATTCATTGGTTTGGCAACGAGATTAGCTACTTTACCTTTAATAGTTACCATGCTTATCGCTGTATTTGTAATTCATGGAGCTGATCCTATAGACGTTAAAGAAATAGCAATTCTATATTTATTGTTTTATTTATTATTGCTTGTAACGGGAAGCGGAAAATTCTCTGTTGATTATTTAATTTCTAAAAAAAGCCGTTTTTAAGCTTATTTAATAGTACAGAACAACTTTTTATGAAAATAGGCCTTTATTTCGGAACGTACAATCCCATTCATGTTGGTCATTTAATTATTGCCAATCATATGGCTGAGTTTGCGGACTTAGATCAGATCTGGATGGTGGTTACGCCACATAATCCGTTAAAGAAAAAATCTACTTTGCTGGACGATCATCAACGTTTGCAAATGGTTTTTCTGGCCACAGAAGATTATCCCAAGATTAAACCTTCGGATATTGAATTTAAATTACCTCAGCCTAATTATACGGTAAATACTTTGGTTCATTTGCAGGAGAAATATCCAACTCATGATTTTTCATTAATTATGGGAGAAGACAATTTGAAAACCCTCCATAAATGGAAAAACTACGAAGTGATTCTGGATCATTATGATATTTATGTGTATCCCAGAATTTCTGAAGAAGAAGAAAACATCGAATTGAAATCGCATCCAAAAGTGCACATGATTGATGCGCCAATTGTAGAGATTTCTTCTACTTTTATCCGAAACAGCATTAAAGAAGGAAAAAATATTCAGCCATTATTGCCACCAAAAGTTTGGGAATATATTGATCACAATAATTTTTATAAGAAATAAAGCGTAGTCTTTGTCAATTTGCCCGAAGAGAAATCACACACGTAATTCTCAAAGATTGAATGATTTGATTGCGGAGTTTCTAGTGTGATTTCTCCTTCGTCGAAATGACAAAAAAAACGAAAAGCCTGAATTTTTAATTCAGGCTTTTCGTTTTTTAAACATTAAATCGATTATTATAATCTAGCTCCATCGGAGCGTAATATTTATAGCAATTACAAACGATCTGATTTAAAGCTCCATCGGAGCGATATTATCTGTGCAATTTAAAACAATCTTAATATGCTATAAATATTTCATCCCTCCGGGATTTAACAATCTAAATTTTTATTATGCTTCAATATTAACATCACTTTTAACTCGCGATCTAATATCACTTAAAGACTGATCAACTAAAAGTTTTCCATCTCTGAAAACTTCTTTCAATTCGCCTTGTTTTTCTTCTTCCCATGTAACATTATCGGTTAAATGATATACACCATCAACTAAATCAATTTTCATTAATCCTTTAGCCGATTTTTTAGTTCCGTCATCTGTAATTGGATCTTTAAAAATGGCTCTTCCTTCTCCATCCACTTCTCCGTAAGTTGCTTTCATCGCAAAACCAAAAGTATCTCTGGTATTGTATTGGTATGTAAATGATCCAATACCAAGAACTACATTGGTAGAGGCAAAACCTTTTGATTTTAACCTTTCGCAAATTTGGATAGATCTCGCAACGGTAATACTATCGCCGTAAATAGCACCAATTTGCGGTATAAGCTCTTTATATCCTTTTGCGTTAGTTGTCCCTCCAAAAACATCCCAAAGCAACTCAATTACTCCTTTTTTCTCTTCTTCGGTTTTTCCTTCAGGATTTCCGCAGATAATATCAACCGGATCTCCACTATCAGGACGAATTACAACTTTACCTTCTCTTGCAACAATATCTTCTTTTAAACGTGGCAAATAATCGGTTAAAACTTTCCATAAATCCCAGGTATCAGAAACGATAGAAACAATTCCTTTTGGATAAACCTCGGTCACTAATCTTTTGAAAGTTTCACATTCTCCTTCGGTAGTTCCCATACACATTACAGAATGCTCTGTTGCTGCAACTGAACCAGCGATTAATTCCTGATCAGAATTAGCGTTGTAATAATCTTCGAAGAAATCAATTACGGGAATGGTATCAGATCCTGTAAAACTTAATAAATGTCCGGCTGCAGAAGTTATTGCTGCTTCAATTCCGCCCATTCCTCTCATAGAGAAATCGTGCGCCTGCCAATCTACAAATTCCGGAACTGATGATGTTTCATCAGCATATTTGTCTAATACTTTTCGATATTCCCTGGCAATTGTAGCCGAGTTACAGGGCAGCCAAACTACGGCAGAAAGTAATGTTTCGAAATAATTGGTCAACCAGAAAAATTCCGGAAGTGTATTGTACATCGTAAACATTGGCACTCTCAAAGGAACGCTTGCTCCTTCCGGCAAGGCTTTAAAAACCATTGGGATATATCCTAAATCGTGTAAATCTTCGATATGTTTTGTGCCAACCTGGTTTTCACCTAAATAATTATTGATTCTGCGGGCGTATTTTTTAACGACTTCTTCTTTTGGTTTTTTGAAAAAATCAGCATCAAAATCCTGAATGATATATTTTTTGATGAAATATTGTAATCCAAAAAATACTACTTCATCAATTCCTTCAATTCTTGATTTTCTGGGTGTCCAGTTAGAATATACTAATGTGGTTTTGTCCGGGTATTGTCTTCTGTGGTCAACTTTGTAACCGTCTGTTAATAGTAGTGGGTTCATATATTTTAGTTATTTAAATTCTCGTAATTTTTAGGTTTCACAGATATTCACAAAGTTATCACAGAGACTCACAAAGTTCTAATTTTTCTTTGTTTAGTTTAGTGTTTTTTCTTCGCGTGTCTCTGTGTAATAATTCTTGTTCCTCAATGATATTTTCAAACTATTTATTTCTTCCTTTTTCGTTGGGATAAAATGTCTGGACTACATCGCTTTGCCAAAATGCTTTAGTTGCTACATCAATACAACTTAATTTTCCATAAAAACCTGCACCTGTATCAATATTCCAGACATTACAGCCTTGCATTGGGACATCAATATTGTAATGAAGTGTTGGTGTATGACCAATGTAAATTTCGTTATACAGCAATAATCGTTTAGGATACGATACTGAATCTTTCCCGATTCTTGTATCCATTGTCAAAGCCATTTCCCAAAGTGTTCTGTCCCAACTATAATTACTTGCATAATGTTCTTTTTCCGGACCATGCATGGATGAAAAACCGGCGTGAATAAACAAATTATTATTTTCATCAACAAAATAATCTTTCATATTGGCAAAAAATTCAAGGTGCTTTTCTTTCGATACAATATTCTGATAACTTTCAATCGTTGATTTTCCTCCATGTAAAAACCAAATATCATTTACTACATCATTCATCAGCCATTCGTGACACCATACATCATGATTTCCTCTTATAAAAATGCAATCTTGTTTTTGAGATAACTCAATCAAAAAACCAACAACTTGTGCTGATTCTCCCCAACCATCAACATAATCTCCCAGAAAAATAAGTCTGTCATTTTCTTTAACCTCAACTTTTTCTAATAATTGAATTAAAGCTTTTAAACCGCCGTGAATATCTCCAAAAACTAAAGTTCGTTTCATGATTAGAATATCTAATTAAACTTAGCACTGAGCTTTTGATCTAATGTGATCAGAAAATCTTTTCCGAATTTATCATTTTCTAACTCTTCATATAGAAATGAAGGCAGAATTTTATCGCAATTTTGCTTTTGACTTAAAATCGCCATACACAAAGCGGCAACGGTATCTGTATCACCGCCATAATCGATGCTTGTTTTCAGACAATCTTTCATTGATGTAGCTTCCGAAACAATCTTAATGACGGCTTGTGTTGTTGGATAACCGTGCATATCAATTGGTGAAGTGATTTTATAAATTTCGTTTTCCTTCAGCGTTTCATTCAAAAATGATATTAAAGTTGCGCCATCGCCTAAATTATATTTAAAATAGTGAACGGCTAAAGCAATGCGCTTTGCACAACTAATTCCTTCAATTGTATTGTGAGATGTTTTCGCCTGAATTTCGCAGAACGCTTTTATATGTTCAATATCTTTTAGATAACCAATAGAATAGGCTCGCATCGCCGAACCGTTTCCGTTACTTCCGTTATTGATTATTTTAATAAAATCAGCTCCATTTGAACCCGCGTCCAAAGCATTGTAAACTCTGTCTGAATATCCTCTTCTTTTATCTCTGTGAAATACTTCGACAAATTTATCTGCGACTTTAATTTCGTTCCAATTATCATCTTCTAATAACAATTCTGAAATTGCAATTGCCATTTGAGTATCATCTGTATATCTTTTATAGATTTCAGTGTACATTCCGTGTTTATGATATTGCGTCAAATTATTATTTTGAGTAATAAAATCTAAATCGCGAAATTCAAATCCTGCGCCGTATGCATCGCCTATTGCTACTTCTAATATCATAACTTTATTTTTTATTATTAATCAGTATTATTCTTAAAATGAATAAATACGATTTTAATTAAGTGAATTGAATGTATTTAGGCGGAACTTCGTCTGTGAGCCAAACATTGTTTTCAGACAGATAAAATTTAAAACCATCTTTGAACATTTCGCCACTTTTAACGGTTAAAATCTGAGGAATTCCTCTTCTTCCTCCTACTTTTATTGCTGTTTCTTTATCTTTGGAAAGATGTACATGTTGACGGCTCATCTTTTGAAGTCCTTCTTTTTGGATGTTTTCCAAAAATTTCTCCACCGTTCCGTGATACAAAAACTCCGAAGGTTCAACTTCATTCAAATCCAATTCAACCGAAATCGAATGTCCCTGACTTGCTCTGATCTTCGTTTTATCTTCATTAAAAGCAAAACGTTTTTTATCGTTGTTTTCTACTACATAATCCAGAAGTGCTGCATCTAATTCATTTCCGTTTTTAGAACATTTTTCGATTAGTTCTTCTACAACAGCCCAACCGTTTTCGTCTAATTTTAAATTTATGGTTTCCGGTGAATGTCTGAGAACTAAACTCAGAAATTTGCTTATATTTTTTGCTGCTTTTTCATTCATGATTTTCAGAAATTTTTAGTTTCTTATTCAGTTCCTGATCCCTAAAAAGAAAAGGTCTTTCAGCAGGAATCATCAGTTTTTCTAATTCTTTATTCTGAACAAATTCATATTGTTCTTTTACAAATTCAGAAATATCTTCAATCAACACAATGTCCTCTTTTGCAAAAGACTTTATAAAATTTTCTCGCAAACCAATTTGAATCGCTCTTCGTTCTAACTTATTCCCATACGGATCATGATCGGGATCCCATTGTAATCTTACAGAAGATGTTTTTACGCCTTCTTTCCAATCTTCCTGACTCATTTCTAGCGAAGGACTGTAAGATGAATAAACCGCATTTTGTAAATAATTATCTAATGCCGAAATTTTAAGGTGAATCGCCAAAACAGTTTCCTGTCCTTCTTTTGTTCCCCAACCATTTCTGTACATCATCCACAGAAAATTTGGTTTGATCCACGTCATTCTGTCCATGCTAAATGCTCCTCCAAAATATTGTTTTTTTACAGCAAATTCGCCAATTTCTTTTCGATATGATTGATAAACTATAATTTCCTTCTCGTCATATTGAGCCATAATGTGATAGCCTGATTTTGGCCATTCTACAATTTGCTCATCGTATTTTTTTAATTCTATTTTCATTTTGTATTGTACACAATATCTTCATTGTGTTATTTTTAATTTTAATTATCTGAGTTGGATTATAAAATGCAAATCCCGGAGGGATGAAATATTTATAGAAATTCTAATTTATTTCAAATGAACCCCAGCGGGGTGACATTTTTTTGAATTCAAAATACAGACGATGTATCGCTCCGCTGGAGCTTTTGATAAATACATATCTATTTTGCTATAAATATTACGCTCCCATGGAGCTTATAATAATTAAATCTATCCGTATCTTTTTAAATTCTAAACAACAATCTAACTCATTTCTTTATATTTTTTTCTAATAAACCATTGTAGATTTTATAACTCTCGTCATCAAAGCAAACAAATATTACTTTATCTATCTTTGAAATTTTATCGAAATTTTTAACTAATCTTATTGCAATTTCAGCAGCTTTATCTTTTGGGAATCTATAAATTCCTGTGCTAATACCAGGAAAAGCAATTGTTTTAATCTCATTCTGAACAGCTAGTTCCAAACTATTTTGATAACAGTCTGACAACAATTTTGACTTTTCATCTTTATCTCCATTCCAAACCGGACCAACAGTATGAATCACATATTTTGCGGGTAAATTACCAGCCGTTGTAATCACAGCATCTCCAACTTTACAACCACCTTGCCTGTTTCGTATTTGAATGCATTCATCTAATATTGCTTTTCCACCTTTTCTATGGATGGCGCCATCAACTCCGCCTCCGCCAAGTAAAGAAGTATTCGCTGCATTTACAATTGCATCAACTTTGATTTCTGTTATGTCGGCTTTGAGGATTTCTATTTTCATAATCAATCTTATTTCAATTCATCCCTAACTTCCATCAAAGCAAAACCCAACAAATTAAGTCCGCGCCATTTTTCAGGATTTTCAATGTCTTTATGATCGCTTGCAAGTCCTATTCCCCAGATTGCATCGACCGGGCTTGCTTCTACTATAACGCGGTTTTTTGTGTTTATTAAAAATTCTTTTAGCTCAGTATTCTGATTGAATTTATGGTAATTTCCTTCTTTCACAATGTCAAATCTGGCGGCTAACCAGAGTGTTTCATTATAATTCTTTACTTCTCTTCCAAACTTTTTGGCTTCAGCCGGAGATTTAGCCTGAAGGATTTTCTCTAAAACTTTATCATCTTTAAACAATTCGGCTTTTTTTGCCATCATCCAGTGTTCGGCAGTTTTGTACACTACTTTATCCACCTCAAAAGAACTTAACCACCATTGACTAAAACATGTTTTAATTATTGTTCCGTCTGAACTTGGCTGATGTCCCCAGAAAAATAAAAATTTACTTTCCGGAGTTATATTTTGTATATTGTATTTCATTTTTGTTTTTATTGAAATAAAGAAGTCATCTGTTTAAAATCCTTTGAATCGGGAGAAAATGATCCGTAAATTTCATTAAATTCAGTTGTTAGATTTTCAAACTCATAATCAGTTTCTATCTGATCCATACAAGTAACAACTAAGTTTCTTTTTGCGTTTAAACTGTAAGCTGCGTCAAGCTTCAAAGCATAATTTAATAGATTATAATCTAAATCGCCTGTTCGCAATTGACCTTGAAATTCGTTATAAACACAGGTTTCTTCTTCGTTATTTTTTAATTTTAATTCCCTTTCATTACTCATCCAGCCATTTCCATGTCGGGTTGAATAACTTCTCGTTACATAATAAATGCTGATGTCGTCAATTTGCAGTGTTTTGCATATTTCATACGCATTTTTTGATGTTGTATTCGCATACGTTACATTCGGAAAAACACCATGATCCATATCGAGCAAAATTCCCTGGCTTCCTTCAAAAATCAGGTTCTCATACTTTTCTAAAAAACTGTAATCGCTGATATTCCATTTTATTTGATCAATGATTTCTAAGTAATCATCTACTTCCGCATCAATTTCACTTTCATTTAAAAAACCGTAGTAATAAGCGATTTTTTCCAGTTTTGCCAAAAGCATTTGTCTTGGTGCAATTAAATCAATTGCGTAAAGTTTGTATTGACCTTCATTACGTTTCATGGTCGCTCCTACGCCTTTTCCGCAAGTTCCGTGATCGAGATTTCTCACGTTGGTTCTGTTTTGCCAAACATCAAACGGAGTTGTTATTTTGGCTAACGGATGAATATGAAGTTCCGTATTTCCGCCTATTTTTTCCAGCTCTTCTTTTTCATTGAATAAAAAAACCGGATGAATTGTACAATGTTCACTATAGTAAGAAGGCAAACCACGAAGTGCTCCGCTGGCAAAACTCGAATGAACGTGTTTTTTATCACCAATCATTACGGTATGTGCCGCTTGCTGTCCTCCTGAAAACCGAATAACTATAGATTCAGGATTTTGCTTCGCCAGAAAATCTGTTGTAATTCCTTTTCCTTCATCACCAAATCCTAAACCTATAACTATTTGAGCTGTTTTCATTTTAATATTATTTTAAACACATAGAAACATAGCTTTGCACAACCTAAAAAGTCGGTTCACTTGTAATAAATCTCATAGTACTATGTGAAATGCGGTTTCAAAAATTTTTTAATTTTTAATTAAATCTACATTTCTATGAGTTAAACATTTAAAGCATTTCAATATTATCTAATCCGTCAAGCGAAATTGTTCCTAAACCTGATCCAGAACTTTTATGTTTATCACAAATGATTTTCTTGATTACATTCGGGATTTCTTTGTGATCTTCAATAGACAAACAATTTTGTCCCAGTAATTCTTTCCACGCTACATTTGCTCTTACCGCCTGATCTGAATGTAATACGCTGATATGATACACTTCGTAACGCTTTTGTGCTTCTTTTAATAATTCAAGAGACGTATACGTTTGCTGTCCTGAACCCATAATTTCTTTTATGGCAGATGCCGGAAGTGTATCTAAGTTAGGTTCATCGCCCACGGTAAACAATAATCCTTTTTGACCTCTTTTTTCAAAAGCATCAGTTTTGGTATGAAAAGCAGCAAAGTACCACGCCAGAAGATAACTTTCACCTGCATTTCCTCCACCTCCGCCTTCAATATAAGTTCTGGTCAGCCACATGTCTAATTCTGCATCACCAGATTCAAATTGTCCGACCTGCAACGGATATCTGTCGCATTCATGATCTCCAATTCCTAAAAACAATAGTGCAGGATCAGGAACTCCACCCTGAATAATTCCGCCCATTAATTTAGGAAGTCCGTCTTTTATCAATTCATGCGGAATGTGTCCCATACTTCCTGTAACGTCAAGTGCCAAAATAATTGGAACTGAGTTGGGATGAACCTCTGAATCTCTTGCTTCACGAAATGTAATTCCGTTTGGGTTCATAGATTCATGCGCCATATGTAAAGAATTTTGCGTAAAAATCTCACTTGCTGATTTTTTTCCGTAACCAGCTGCTTCTGCTCTGCTCAAACGAGCGCCTAAGTCATATCTTGTACCTCCCATAATTAAAATGTTTTACCAAATAAATATTCAAATCTCTTTTTTGATACTTCAAACTGAATGTTTAAATTTCTAATTATCAGTGACAATTCCATATCTCTCTGCACAAAGGCTTCGGGCTGAAAATCAGCAAAAGTCAAACTGTTTTTATCCAGCGGACTAATATCTATCAATCCCTCCTGCTCTCTTTCTAATCTTTTTATTTTAAGTTCAATATCTTCAACTCGTCGTCTGTAAATCAACTCCGAATCCTCGCCAATTGTTTTGGCTCTGTCTTCTCTAATCTGATCATTGTTTCTTTTTAAAGATTCAATAAATCTTGGTTTTAAATCGTCGCTCATAATTTCTAGTTGTTTGGTTATAGTTTTTTGTTTCAGGTTTCAAGTTTCAGGTTACCGTATAGAACGTGAAACCTGAAACTTGAAACTTTAAACTAATTTATCTAAGCTGATAACTTCTACGCTTTCACCTTCAAAATCTTTAAAAGAGTTCGTTGTGAATATTTTGTCGAAACAATTTAAAACTTCAAAACCTTTATTGAAAATTCCGTGGCTTACGGCTAAGTATAATTTTCCGGCATTTTTCTTTTTTAATTCTTCGGCTAAGCCAACAAAAGTTCCGCCACCGTCACAAATATCATCAACGATTAAACAATCTATTCCGTTTAAATCGTCTTCGTACACTTTAAATCCAGACAATCTTCCGGTTTTTACGTCACGGCTTTTGCTGCATTCTACAACATCAATTCCGCCTAAAAATTCAGAAACTTTGTAGATTTTTTTTAAAGCGCCACCGTCTGGAGAAATTAATTTTACGTTTTCGCCAATAACTTTTAGGACTGCTGCGATAAAAGTATGATTAGGAATCACCTCGCAATTGTTTACCAATGCCGGAGTAACCTCAGAATGTGCATCAAAAACAAAAACTTTATTCAGTTGAAGTCCGTTGATAATATCAGCATATACTTTTACAGAAAGGGATTCTCCTTTTATCATAACACGATCTTGTCTTGCAGCCGGAAAATACGGAATAAACAAATCGATTACTTTAACATCCATTCTGCGCAAAGCATCAACTGTAATACACAATAAACCTAAATCATTGAATGAATTCAAACGGTGTGTGATGGTTATTTTTTGAGTGTTATCAAAATTAGAATCGATTTTAATGTGTGGTTCTCCGCCAGAAAATGTAAAACTTTGAAATTTGATTTCTTCCTGATTAAGAAACGGAGCGAATTTTGGGTCTAAATTAAGTATCATAGTTTTTAAGTTTGCGTTAGTTATACGCAAATATAGATTTAATTATTTAATAAACAATTTATTTTGTGTAAAATTTACGCAAACTTTATTTCGAAGTGAAAGCCATTTTCAATTAATTCATTATATTTCAATTGATTAAACTTAAAAAGTTTTGCCGGTCTTCCGCTTTTTATGGGTGAAAAATGTTCTGTTTGTTCTAAAAAGCCATAACTCAGAATTTTTTTTCTGAAATTACGTCGGTCAATTTCTTTTTCTAAAATGGTACAATACAAGTTTTCCAGATCTGAAAACAAGAATTCTTCCGGAAGTAAATCAAAACCTATTGGCTCATAAGTGAGTTTAGATTTTAATCTGTTAATCGCTGTCTTTAGTATTAAATTGTGGTCAAATGCCAAAGCAGGAATTTCATCTATGCTAAACCATTGTACTTTTTCAGCATCTGTATCTGCTTTTATTTCTAAATTAGAAGCATCGACCAAAGCATAATAAGCAACCGAAATTACACGGTTTCGGGAATCTCTGTGAATATCATCGCCAAAAGTGTACAACTGTTCCATAAAATTCAACTGGACATTTGTTTCTTCATGCAATTCACGAATTACAGCATCGTTTAAGGATTCGTCCTGTTTTACCAAACCACCGGGCAAAGCCCAATATTTATCGGCAGAACCAAATTGCTGCTCTATTAAAAGTACATAAAGACTATTATTTTTATATCCAAAGACAATTGCATCAACGGCAATTCTAATATTTTGAAAACTTTCCATAATTAAAAAAGGTTTGCCACGAATTTATAAAAGATGTAATTCGTGGCGAAAAAAATAAATTTCCAGCGAAAAACTACATTCTGTTTCCCAAAAATAATTTTAGCTCTTTTGCAATGCTTTCAAAAAAAGAGCTTGATGTATTATTTTTAGCAGTTAATAAATATACATATTCCTCAGGAACGTGAAAACTATTCCAGAGTAATTGCAATTTGTTTTCTTTAATATATTTTCTCGCATTGCAATTCCAGGTTATGGCAACTCCGGAATTTTTTGAGAGCATTTCCAGCATTTCAGATTCTGATGGAATAATATAATTAGGAACCATTGATGGTCGCTTTTTATTGAAAGCATGTAGCCAAAATATTTTTATATGTGAAATTCTCGCATCATTACAATACCATTTTTGATTGTTGAGCCATTGTTCTGTTTCAATATAATTGTCTGCTTTTAATTTGAGTCGAAAATCTGCCGCATCTAAACTTATTGGAGCGACCATTATCAATTTTATTTTCCCAACGATTTCATAAATCGTATCAAACGTATCAAATCTTTTTGTGGTAATCGCAAAATCAAGTTTTTTAGCATCGACAAGTGCAAAAAGTGCATCATCTTCTGCAAAAGTAAAATCGATAAAATCAAATTTGGAAATTAATACACTTCCGCAGCTATTGAAAAGGTCTTTCGAGATTCCAACAGAAATTAATCGAATAGAATCCTCGGCTTTAGCCCTAAATCCGCTCTCTACATTTTCGAGTCGGTCAAGCGCGTCAATAATTAAATTATTGAGTAACTTAGCGTATTCCGTTGGTTCAACACCTTTAGATTTTCGATTGAATAATTTATAACCAACATGCGCCTCTAACATAGATATTTATTGACTCACAGCAGGTTGACTCATAAACAACTCTTTTGCAGCTACTGAAAAATTACCGTTTTTGTAAACTGACTTAAATGTTCTGTACCATTCCAGATTTACCATGATATAAATATTTTAATAACAAACATAGTTTATTTTATTTTTACTAATATCACAATAAGCGTAAATTTGATGAAAATTTAAACTTATGAAAAGAATAGCATTATTCGCGATTATAGCATTCACAGCTTCTAACATTTCTGTTATGGCGCAAAAATCAAATAAAAAAAATATGAAAAAAGTATTATTTGTTGTAACCAGTAATGATAAACTGGGCAATACAGGAGAAAAAACAGGATTTTGGTCAGAAGAATTAGCTGCACCTTATTATGAATTATTAGATCAGGGTGTTGAAATTACGATTGCAACTCCGCTTGGAGGTCAGCCGCCAATTGATCCAAAAAGTGCTGATCCATCAGCGGCAACAGAAGACACAAAACGTTTTGATTCAGACAAAGTATTACAGGAAAAATTAAAACACACGCATAAACTTTCGACTATTGATCAAAAAGATTATGATGCTGTTTTTTATCCTGGAGGTCACGGACCACTTTGGGATTTAGTCGAGGATAAAAACTCAATTGCCTTAATTGAATCTTTTTACAATCATAAAAAACCAGTTGCTTTTGTTTGTCATGCTCCGGCAGTTTTGAAAAACGTAAAAGTAAATGGTGAGTTTTTAGTGAAAGATAAAAAAGTAACCGGTTTTACAAATGAAGAGGAAGAAGCTGTAGGTTTAACTAAAGTTGTTCCTTTTTTATTAGAAGATGCCTTAACTCAAAACGGAGGTAAATTTTCTAAAGGACCAAACTGGGCTCCATATGCAGTTGAAGACGGACTTTTAATTACAGGACAAAATCCGGCATCATCAAAATTAGTAGCTGGGAAATTATTACAAAAATTGAATAAATAAGATGCTAAGTCACTAAGATTCTAAGTTGCTAACTTTTTATACTAATTAGCAGCTTAGGATTTTAGTGTATCAAAAATATTAACAAAAAAGATCTACGTTCCTAAGATTAAAAAAAACTTAGAATCTTAGCAACTTAGCATCTCAGAAACTTAAAAAAAATGCTAAACTTTGAATTATATAATCCTACGAATTTAATATTCGGAAAAGGACAAATTGAAAAACTTTCGACTTTAGTACCAAAAGATGCTAAAATCTTATTGGCTTACGGCGGCGGAAGTATTTTTAAAAACGGAATTCACGAACAAGTAATCCATAACTTAAAAGGATTTGATATCGTTGAATTTGGCGGAATTGAGCCAAATCCACATTTTGAAACTTTGATGAAAGCAGTTGAAGTTATTAAAGCGGAGAACATAGATTTTATTCTGGCTGTTGGTGGCGGATCTGTAATTGATGGCGTGAAATTTATTTCGGCAGCCGTTCATTTTGACGGAAACCCAATTGATATTTTACAAAAACGTTTGTTGATTAAGGAAAATGCTGTGCCTTTTGGAACTGTTTTGACTTTACCTGCAACAGGAAGCGAAATGAATTCCGGCTCAGTGGTTACGATTAAGGCTACCCAGGAAAAACTGGCGTTTGGCGGAAGCGCATTGTTTCCTAAATTCTCTATTTGTGACCCAACGGTAATTACTTCTTTACCAAAAAGACAATTACAAAATGGTGTTGTAGATGCTTACACACACGTAATGGAACAATATTTAACGTATCCGCACGAAGGTTATTTACAAGACAGAATTGCTGAGGGAATTTTACAAACTTTAATCGAAGTTGGTCCAAAAGTAGTAGAAGATCCAGCTGATTATGCGTTAGCTTCTAACTTTATGTGGAGCTGTACTATGGCGTTAAACGGATTGATTCAAAAAGGTGTTCCGTCAGACTGGGCAACTCACATGATTGGTCACGAATTGACAGCACTTTACGGAATCGATCATGCACGTACTTTGGCGATTATAGGGCCAAGTCTGTACAACGTAATGTTTGATACTAAAAAAGAAAAATTAGCACAATACGGAAGAAGAATTTTCGGTTTATCCGGTTCTGATGAAGAAGTGGCAAAAGAAGCGATCAACAAAACAGTTGAATTTTTTCACACTATGGGAATGGATACTAAACTTTCACAATACGTGGAAGATTACAGCAAAACAGCCGATTTTATTGTGAATCGTTTTGACGAAAGAGGCTGGAAAGGTTTAGGAGAAAAACAATTGATTACTTTAGATAAAGTGAAGTCAATTGTTGAGATGAGTTACTAGTCACAGTCACAGTATTCAGTCACACTTTAAAATAAAAAAAAGTCTCAGTCGCAGTATTCAGAGACTAAACTGAAAACTGTGACGGTAAACTGGAAACTAAAAAAGGCGTTCTTGAATTTTTCAGGAACGCCTTTTTACAATACTAAAACAAAACTAACTAACTCAATTTTTGCTAAACTCATTAAATTCTAATTTACAAGTAGTTACAACGTAAAGTTTTTATTTTTATTGTATAAGGCTTTAAAATATTTTTATTTTTTTGAAAATTGCTCAAAACCATTGAATTTACAGATACTGTTTAAATTTCTTAAATCAGATTTTGTGTTAGTACTACATAATTAAGTACTTTTGTTTTAAATTATTAAAATAATGAGCGAAAATTTAAAATTTGCAGTAATTGGAGGAGGAAGCTGGGCTACGGCAATTGCAAAGATGTTATGTGTGAATCTTTCAGAAATTGCCTGGTACATGCGTAATGATGCTGCGATTGAGCACATTCAGAAATACAAACACAATCCAAACTATTTAAGTTCAGTTGAATTCGACACAAACAAACTTAGATTAACCAATAATATAAACGAAGCAATTGAATATGCAGATTATGTAATCTTTGCTATTCCATCAGCTTTTCTTGATTCCGAATTAAAAAACATGACGGTTTCATTGGCTGATAAAATTATTTTCTCCGCCATTAAAGGTATCGTTCCTGAAACAAGTTTAATTGTTGGAGAACATTTTCACATTCAATATGATATTCCATATTATAATATTGGTGTTATCACAGGTCCATGTCATGCTGAAGAAGTTGCTTTAGAAAGACTTTCGTACTTAACAATTGCGTGTGGTGATCCTGACAAAGCGCGTATTGTTGCTAAAACCCTATCAGGGAATTACATCAAAGCAAAAATTTCTGATGATATTATTGGTACAGAATATGCCGCAATGCTTAAAAACATTTATGCAATTGCAGCCGGAATTGCACACGGTTTAGGTTACGGAGATAACTTTCAATCGGTTATGATGAGTAATGGAATTCGTGAAATGAAAAAATTCATCAAAAAAGTTCACAAAATGAAACGTAACATTAATGATTCGGCTTATTTAGGCGATTTATTGGTTACAGGATATTCTGTATTCTCCAGAAACAGAATGTTTGGGAACATGATTGGAAAAGGATACACCGTAAAAAGTGCTATGATGGAAATGAGCATGGTTGCCGAAGGGTATTACGCTACCAAAAGTGCCTATAAACTAAATCAGGGTTACGGTGCAAAAACACCAATTATAGACGCTGTTTATGCTGTTTTATATGAAGGAAAAGATGCTAAATCTGTATTTAAGAAACTGACTGAGTCGCTTGATTAAAGTTTTTTTTTAGAAAATAGAACCAAGAGTAAAGAAAATAGACTTCTATACTGTGATAATATAAAAAGAGCCAAGACTAATTATTTAGATCTTGGCTCTTTCTTCTTTATTCCTTTATTCTATAATCTATTTTCTTTATTCTATTCTCTTTCTTCTTTCTTCTTTCTTCTTTCTTCTTTCTTCTTTCTTCTTTCTTCTTTCTTCTTTCTTCTTTCTTCTTTCTTCTTTCTTCTAAAAAAAACTACTTCACCATAACTCCTTCAACAAATAAAATAGGCACTTCTTCCGTATTATTTTCGCTGATCAGGTTTGATTTGAAGATGAATTTCTTGTCGTAGAGTTTATTGTCAATGAAGAAAGTCACCATGAATTCGTTGTTTAGAACCAAAAGGCTTTTTTCGACCATTTCAATTTTTACTACAGAAACAGCAGGAACTTCAACAAAAGCATGACGAAGAACTGATGTTTTTTTCATTTCGCCGTCTATAGTTCCAAACGCTTTTGAAACTACCATTACGCCATCTAAATTAAAGTCGCTGTCGTTTACCAGATAAGCGTACCACACTTTCTCCATAAAATCATCGCTCCATTCCTGAACAGCGGCCAGAAATACGTTTTCTACTTCGGGGATTGTTATGTCTTTTTTCATTTTTTTATGAACTGTAAAATGTAAAAAGTGATTAGGAAGCAGAACTTCTAACTAATCACTTTTCACGTATAACTTTTTTTTTTAAATATTCGCTTTGAATTGCTCTAGGAAACGAACGTCGTTTTCGTAGAACATACGAATATCACCAATTTGATACAACAACATTGCAATACGCTCTACTCCCATTCCGAAAGCAAAACCATTGAATTCTTCAGGATTAATGTCGCAATTTTTAAGAACGTTTGGATCAACCATTCCGCAACCTCCAATTTCCAGCCAGCCAGTTCCTTTTGTGATACGGTAATCGGTTTCGGTTTTTAAACCCCAATAAATATCAATTTCAGCGCTTGGTTCTGTAAACGGAAAGTATGACGGACGCAAACGAATTTTTGATTTCCCGAACATTTCTTTTGTAAAATAAAGTAATGTTTGTTTCAAATCTGCAAACGAAACGTCTTTATCAATGTACAATCCTTCTACCTGATGAAAAATACAGTGCGAACGTGACGAAACTGCCTCGTTACGAAATACACGTCCCGGCGAAATAGTACGAATAGGCGGTTTGTTATTTTCCATATAACGCACCTGAACAGATGATGTATGCGTACGCAACAATACGTCAGGATTTGTCTGAATAAAAAAGGTATCCTGCATATCACGCGCCGGATGGTATTCCGGTAAGTTCAATGCGGTAAAGTTATGCCAATCGTCTTCGATTTCCGGACCTTCGGAAACATTGAAACCAATATTGGCAAAAATATCTATAATTTGATTTTTAACAATCGAAATCGGGTGACGGGAACCAATAATTACCGGTTCTGCAGCACGAGTTAGATCGCCAAACATTCCTTTTACTTCTTCTTTACTTTCAAGTTCTTCCTGAATAGCTTTTACCTTTTCTTCTGCGGCAGTTTTTAAAGTATTCATTACTAATCCAAAATCTTTTTTCTGGTCGTTTGGAATATTTCTAAACTCGTTAAAGAGTTCTTTTACTAACCCTTTACTGCCTAAATATTTAATACGGAATTGCTCTAAGGATTCTTTATTTTTATCATTAAAGGCTTTAGCTTCCTCTATATGTTGTTTTATCTTGTCTATCATTTTCCTTCAATAATTGAAGGAACAAATTTAAGGAAAAAAGTGAGACGTTAGATGTGAGATATAAGAAGTATTTCTAAACTTCTTATATATTTTTGTTTCAATCTAAAATCACCACTCTAAAATCTAAAATTTATTCAATAAGTTCTCTTTCTAAAAAATAATTCACAATGGCTTCTTTCATCAAAACCGATTGTTCACCTGCTCTCAGTGCGGGTAATTCTTCTTTTACTTTGTAATGCGGCCATCCGTCAGCATCAAAAAAATCGAATTCATAATACCCGTAGGGCTCTAATAATCGGCAAATCGCGATGTGCATCAGGTTTAATTTTTCGTCTTTTTTGAATTCACGGTGTACTTTTCCGAGTTCCTGAACTCCAATTAGGTAAATTATGGCATCTAAATCTAAGTCTTCTCCTTGCGAAAATTGATTAGATAGTATATCGACGAGCTTTTCCCATCGCTCTTTTAGTTGTGTATCTCTGGACATTAATGTGATTTTAGATTGTTGATTTTAGATTTTAGATTGCTGATTTGTGATACATTAAATCTAAAATCTGCAATCTGAACTCTAAAATTGTATTTGCAAAGATAGGAAGTTCAAATCCAAAGACCTAAAATTAACGGTTTGCCTTGTTGTATTGAGTAAATCGCCTACGGATTTAACAGGTTTTACTGGCTTACACAGGTTCGTTTTTTTTATACTGCAATTAATAATTTATGTAAAACCTTTAGCCTTTAATGAGCCAACTTATTTAATCTGTGTCAATCCGTTTAATCCGTATAATCTGTGGGCTATAAGAAAACCCCATAACCTTTGCATCTCTGAACCTTTGAACCTAAAAAAAGATATATATTTGCGCCTCAATACAACCACAGAAAATATGAGTTTTTTTGACATGATTTTTGGAGCGCTTTTGGCTTTCAGTTTATATAAAGGAATTAAAAACGGACTTTTTGTAGAAATTGCCTCTTTTATTTCTTTGCTTTTGGGAATTTATATTGCGATTAAATTCTCGTATTTCATGAAAGAACTGATTATGAAGCACGTTTCATGGAATCCAAACACAATCCAGATTACGGCTTTTATCCTGACTTTTATTGGGGTTGTTATTGGCGTTTATTTCTTAGCCAAAATCCTTACGGGAATTGCTGATTTTGCTTTTTTAGGATGGCTGAATAAATTAGGCGGAGGTTTTTTCAGGGTTTTAAAAACAATCCTGATTATAAGTGTTTTTATTGCGCTGTTTGAGAAAATAAACTTCAATGAAATGTTTGCCAAAAAAGAAACTCTGGATAAGTCTATCTTTTATAATCCGGTCAAAAAAGTAGCCGCTTTTGTTTATCCTTCTATCGAAAAATGGTATGAGGAATTTAAAGAAAGCCAAGCAGATAAACCTAAAGAGGAAACTAAAATTTAATCTCGCAAAACCGCAAAGCTTAAACACAATATTGTCATTTCGACGAAGGAGAAATCCTCGCGAGAAGCTCGACAAAGATTGGATTTTCGTTGCGGAGTTACTTACGAGGATTTCTCCTTCGTCGAAATGACAAAATCTTTGCTCCCGAAGCGTCGGGAGCTCAGGGTGACATTAGTTTTCAAAAATTACCAGTTTATTTCTAAACTTTCTCCTTTTTTCAAGGTTACATTTTGCTTTTTATCTCCATTTATCAAAGTTGTTTTTCCTCCAATTTTAGAGAAAACAACAACTTTCTTTAAAGTTTTATTTTCCCAGTTCATTTCGATTTCAAATCCACCGCGGGCGCAAATTCCTTTTATGGAACCTGTTTCCCAAGCGTCCGGTAAAGCGGGTAATAATCTGATCTCATTTTCGTCTGATTGAACCAGCATTTCAGCAACTGCTGCGGCTCCGCCAAAATTTCCGTCGATTTGAAATGGTGGATGTGCGTCGAATAAATTCGGATATGTTCCTCCGCCTCTTCTTGGTTTTTCGGTTTTCTTTCCGTCCGGATCTACATATTTTAATAATTCGCGGAACATTTTATAAGCGCGATTTCCATCCCAAAGTCTTGCCCAGAGGTTGATTCTCCAACCTTTTGACCAACCTGTGGTTTCATCACCTTTAATTTCTAATGTCTTTTTTGAAGCTTCAGCTAAATCAGGTGTTTTCTCGGGCGTGATATGATTACCGGGAAAAAGTCCGAATAATTGCGATTGATGACGGTGTTTTGGATCTTCGTCATTCCAATCGAAATACCATTCCTGAAGATTTCCCTTTTTTCCTATTTGATACGGATAAAATTTTGCAAGTGCCGCTTCCACTTTTGCCCTGAAATCAGCATCGGTATTTAAAACTTTTGAGGCTTTGATCGTTTTTTCAAAACATTCTCTAATCATTGCCAAATCTGCTGTTCCGCCATACATGGTTGCTCCAATAAAACCGTCTGGTGCGATATATTTATTTTCCGGAGAAGTAGATGGCGACGTAATTAAATTTCCATTTTTATCGGTAATCATCCAGCCTAAAAAGAATTGTGCTGCGCCTTTCATAATTGGATAACCTTCTTTTTTGAGATATTCTTTATCTTGTGTAAAAACATAATGTTCCCAAATATGTGTACTTAACCAAGCGCCCGAAATTGGCCAGCAAGCCCAACTTGGATCTTCTTTTCCAAATTGACCCACCGGATTTGTCATTGCCCAAATATCAGAATTATGTGCAGCGGCCCAGCCTTCGTTCACGCCATAAAAAGTTTTAGCCGTAACTTTTCCGGTTACCGAAAGATTTTTGATAAAACTTAAAAGCGGTAAATGCATTTCTGAAAGATTGGTGTTTTCGGCAAGCCAGTAGTTTTCTTCCAGATTGATATTCATCGTATAATTACTGCTCCAGGGCGCATTTAAATGCGGATTCCAAATTCCTTGTAAATTCGCCGGAACGCCCAAAGTTCTGGAACTGCTAATTAATAAATAACGTCCAAAATTAAAATAGAGGATTTCAAGGTTTTTATCTTCTTTTCCGTCGGCATAACGCAGCAAACGTTCGTCTGTTGGTACATCCGGAGCGGTTGTTTTGCCTAAATCTAAAGTAACACGATTATAGAATTTCTGATAATCTTTTAAGTGAGCTTCTTTTAATTGATCGAATGGTTTTGCAAATGCTTTGTTCAGGTTTTGTACTGCAATTGATACATCGTCTAAACCTTCTGACGCAGGATTTTTATCGAAACCATTAAAGCTCGTCGCAACAGAAACATAAATAATGGCTTCTGTAGCATCTTTTAAGGTTAAAGTTTCTCTGGAACTTGTGACTTTCCCGTCTGTTTTTTTGATTTGGATTAAAGTAGTAAATTTTGTTCCTCTTTCTTTTATGTCAAGATATTTTGGTAAAACTGTATATCCGGCATTTTCATGAATTGGTGCAGAACCGGTCATCACCAGAATATTGTTTCTTACTTCGACATTTGATTTTAGTAAACTCTTTAAATTGATGTCAAAATTTAAAGATCCTTTATGATCTGCTGTCAATTTGATTACCATGATTTGGTCCGGTGCCGAAACAAGATATTCACGTGTAAATTTAACCCCGTTCATTTCATAACTTACTTTTGAAATTGCGTTCGAAATATCCAGTTCGCGATGGTAATTGACCGCTTTCCCTTTTTCGGAATTATTGATTTCTACTGTTCCTAAAGGCGAATAGGATTCGGAGTTTTTGCCTTCAATTTTTTTGTTTAGTTCGTCGGCTAGTTTGTAGTTTTCGTTTTTAAGTGCTTCTCGAATTGCCGGAATGTTTTTGTATGCTTCGGGATTCATGTTGGCATTTACGGGTTCTCCTGACCAAAGTGTGGCATCATTCAGATAAATTTTATCTGAATTTGTTCCGCCAAAAACTGTTGCGCCCATTTTTCCGTTTCCTAAAACCAGACTTTCTTCAAAAAAATCGGCTGGTTGATGGTACCATAAGACATGAGTGGATTGTGCCGAAATGTTCGTGCAGAAAGATGTAATTAGTAAAATGAAAAATGTTTTTGTGAGATTTGATTTCATTTATTCTTTTTTGATTTTCAATTTCGTTTAAATATATGCCGTTCCTACGGAACTCTCATTACGTTCTAAAAATTTAATCAACGAATTAACATCCGTTGCTACAAACATGTCGTTCCGCTGGAACTTTTTAAAAGGGCCTTCAATTCTCCTTATTTACGGATTCTGACAGGTTTTAAAACCTGACAGGTATTTGGATTTAACGTGTTGTGCAAATTATACCTAACAGGTTAAAAAAACCTGTTATGATATCGAAACCAATATGCGCGCGCGAGGGATAGAAGCTTGCTACCGAAGTAGCGCGGATAGCCCGACCGTATTTACAAAAGGCGCACATAAGCGGTTTGCTAATAGCGCCTTTTGTAAATACGGTCACGCCCTGAAACTTTTCACCACTCACATTTTTACTTTTCACAATTAAGACTACTTAGTAACCTTATAAACTTCATTTGCCGTAATCATTTCCCAATTATCGGTTCTGAAAGGTGATGCTGGAAATTTTTCTTTGTTGAAAAGATTGATTTCGGTATCGTCATCTGCCCAACCGTAATGAACGGCTACGGGATTTTTTACGTTTTCGCTTGAAACAATGACTTTGTTATTTTTAATTATTGCTTTCGCGGAATGAAAAACTTTGTCGGCACCGGCGATTTCGAATCCTTTTACGTTTTCAGAATTATCCGGAGCAGTTAATCCTGAACCAATATTATCGAAAGTTAAGATAATTTCGTTTCCTTTTATTTCCTGAGATTTGTAAGTTGGTCCGCTATAAACTTGTTTTTTCCCGTAAACATTATTTAAAGCAATTGCTGCTAAACGTAATCCTACGTCTTGTTTGTTGGTTGGATGGATGTCTTTTGCATTACCAATATCTGTGGTAACCACCATTCCGGTATTTTTTAACTTTAAAGTTTCTAATTGTGCTTCGCGAAGTTCTGCCCAACGGCTTCCTACTTTGCTGTTTCCGTTAAACTCGTTGAAAGTCGATAACTGTACAAAATAAAAAGGAAAATCGCCCTGATTCCATTTTGTACGCCAGTCTGTAATCATTAGCGGAAATGACTTTTTGTACTCTTTTGCTCTCCAGACATTGGCTTCTCCCTGATACCATAAAACGCCCTGAAAAGCGTACGGAACCAAAGGATTTACCATTGCATTGTATAATAACGACGGATAACTGTTTGGTGAAACGGCAATTTTTACCTGAACAACATTGAATTTCCAAAGTCCATCGAGTGGTAAATTGGTGTTTTTAAACTGAATTCTAAGATCAGCCGGATCTCCGTAAATTCCGCCACCGCCGGAATAATCAGCGATTCTGACTGAGATTACGTTTTTGCCTTCTTTTAAAGTTCCCGCTGGAATTTTATAAACTCTTAGTGCTTCCCAAATTTTATTGGTTCCAACTTCAACTCCATTTACATACGTAATATCTTCGTCGTCTACTTTTGAAAGATGTAAAACGGCTTCGGATTTCGCTTGTGCAGCGGTCAAAATAACGGTTTTTCGCATCCAGACTACGCCATCGATATTGCCTATTTGCTGGTTTTCCCATAAAGATGGTACTTTTATTTCCGGCCAGTTTTTATCATCAAAATTGAAATCTTTATACTGGTTTTCATTTTCCATAGAAACATCAAAACCCTGAACTTTTTTTATATTATCTAAAACTGATTTTTTGTACACTTCAAAAACGGCATCCATATCAACTTGCGGAACATCAGCAATCATTGCTTTGAATTCATTGCTTTTTTCGAAAGCTTCACGGCTTGTCCAGGTTTCTACGTTGGTTCCGCCCCAGGAAGTGTTGATGATTCCGATTGGTATTTTTAATTCCGAGTATAATTTCTTAGCAAAAAAGAATCCTGCGGCTGTAAAATCGCGAATATTTTCTTTGTTGGCGACCAACCATTTTCCTGCTTTAAGATCTTCTTTTGGAGTTCCGCTTAAATCCTGCGCTACACCAAAATGACGAATCATAGGATAATCAGCATCTGCCATTTCTTTTTCGGAATTCATGACTTTATACATTTGGAATTCCATATTTGATTGTCCGCTGCAAATCCAGACTTCGCCAACCAAAACATCTTTGATGACAATTTTGTTTTTTCCTGTAATGGATAATTCAAATGGTCCTCCGGCTTTTTCGGCAGCCAGTTTAATCATCCATTTTCCCTCTTTATCGGCCTGAATGGTTTTGGTTTGCTTGTTAAAACGAACCTCAACTTTTTCGTTGGCATCAGCCCAACCCCAAACTGGTATTTCTTTATTACGCTGCAACACCATTCCGTCAGAAAACATTAAAGGCATTCTTACATTAGCGTTAGCCATTGTATTGCATATCAAAAATATAACGATTATATATTTTTTCATTTTGTGTGTTTTAAACCATATAAGTGATATAAGAAATTATAAGTTATGCCGTATAGAAAACTTAATTTTACTTATATCACTTATAGGGTGAATTTAATTTTTTTACTGTAATCCTTCTTTCAAAGCAGTTAATGCCTGAGTATCAAAAACAGTATTGTTAGATCGATTAATGATTCCGAAACCGTTGTTTCCCAGACTTCCTTCATCCCAATAAAATGGCAATAAACCATTTGCTTTTGCTGTTTTAACCACTGTTTTTAAATAATAAGCTCTGGAATTTAAATGCAATGTCAATGAGTTTCCGGTTAAAGTAGTTCGGCGAATTGCTCCAAATTCTCCCAGTAAAACAGGAATTCCCTTGTCTACAAATTGGGTTTTCATTAATTTGAAATTTTTTGTCAGATCAGCTTCTTCTCCATAACTTGCATTTCGGTCTAATTCTGTTGTCGAATGAAAACCTGATCCCCAATAGTAGAACATTTTCCCCCAGGATTCATCTTTGGTTAAACCACCAAAATTCCAAGGTGCATAATAATGTACTTCGACCATCAAACGGCTTGGCGTTTTATCTGTTGGCAAAGTAGTCATTAATTTATTTGTTTTTTCGATGTCTGTAGTTGGTCCCTGAATCACTAAAGTACGATAGGTGTTTTTGCCTCCTGTAGAACGAACAGCATCGATGAAAGTTTGATGGTAGGAGGTTAAAACTGCCATTTGTGCTGCATCTTCTACCGCTGGTTCATTGGCACTTGCAAAAAGCAAATGTTCGTCGAATCCGCGTAAATGTGTTGCGATTTGCTCCCAGAACGCTTTTTGTTTGGCGTTATTTTCTACTTTTTTAGCTTCGGTAATATTATTTTCCAGCCATCCGCCATCCCAGTGAATGTTCACAACAACGTACATATTATTATCAACGCAGTATTGAACTACTTCTTTGACTCTGTTAAGCCATTCGGTTTTGATTTTGGCTGTAGGCGAATTTTCTAAATTCTGGTTCCATGAACAGGGAATTCTGATTGCATTGAAACCATTTGCTTTTACGGCATCGATTAATGCTTTTGTCACTTTTGGATTTCCCCACGCAGTTTCTCCGCCGGTTGCTTCTAAAGTATTCCCAATATTCCAGCCCAATTTGATTTTTGCTGCTAATTGTACAGCTGTACTTGCCATTCCTGACGCATCAGCCGGAAGCGGATTGGTGTTGTAACCCGGGTATAATCCCGCAGCAGTAACTTTTTGTGTTTGTGATTCCACTTTTGCTTCTGCATCTTTATCAGAACTGCATGCCAAAATACTTAAAAAAGAAAAACATAAAATGGCACTAAACAGGTAACTCTTAATAGTATTTTTCATTTGGTTTGGTTTAAATAGTTAATTATCAGTTTAATTCACGCAATTTCATTTTATTTATTAAAATAATCTTTGGGGTATAATGCTTAAAAATTTAATTAAAACACATAGAAACATAGATCTTATGATTTTGAAAAAAGGAAATCAAAAAGAAACTCGTTTCTCACACATAGTCCTGATAACTATCCTGCCATCTGGACCTTAGCATAAAAATAAACACGAATTGCGTGAATTTGCACTAATTTTTGTTCGTAAAATAATTTCACAAACTAAGCTAACTATTAAAATTTGTGCAAATTCGTGCAATTTGTTACTCTCTCACATTTTATTTAATTGTTACAATAACTTCTTTTTTAATATCTCTTGAAGAGTTTCCTAATTTCAAAGTATATTTTCCTGGCTCAACGGTCCATTTTTTAGCGGCCACATCGTAATACGCCAATTCTTTTACAGGAACTTTAATTGTTACTGTATTTGAACTTGCTGATTTTACCAATACTTTCTGGAAACCTTTTAATTCCTGTGCTGCACGTGTAATTTTTGAATCTGATTTTGAAGTGTATAACTGAACAACTTCTTTTCCATCTACTTTTCCTGTGTTTTTCACGTCAACAGAAACCGTGATTGTTTCGTTTTGTGCGTATGAAGCCTTGTCTGTTTTTGCATTATCAAAAGCAAAAGTCGTGTATGATAATCCGTATCCGAAAGGAAATAAGGGTGCAATATTTTTGGTATCAAACCAACGGTATCCTACCAAAATTCCTTCGGCATAATTTACTGTTTTTCCTCCAGGGAAACTGTTTGTTGCATGTGCAGGAGAATCCATGATTTTTTTCGGCATTGTCCAGGGTAATTTTCCAGACGGATTTACTTTTCCTAAGATCACATCTGCTAAAGCATTTCCTCCTTCAGAACCATTAAACCAACTCCAAACTATAGCTGAAGATTTTTTGCTTACAGCATCAATATCAAAAGGTGCTCCGGCAATAAAAACTACAATCGTTCTTGGGTTTGCAGCGATTACTTTCTGAATTAATTCTTCTTGTCCAAATGGTAATTTTAAGTTTCTACGGTCAGAAGCTTCTGTTTCGTAATCACGGTTTGAACCCGCAAAAATGATCGCAACATCAGATTTTTTAGCTGCTTCAACAGCCTCCTGAACTTTTGCAGGATCTAACTGATCGATTGTTACAGGACCGTTTGAAGTAATGTTTCCTAAATTTCCTTTGTTTTTCTCGTCGTAACGCTCTAAATATCCTTCAGCATAATTGATTTTTATAGATGATGGCAATCTGTTTTTTAAGCCTTCAAGTGGTGTAACTTCTCTTTTGGTTTTAACTCCTGCACCAAATCCGCCTAAAGCGTTTTTCTTTGTTGCATTATTTCCAATCACAGCGATCGATTTTACTCCGTCTAATTTTAATGGTAGTGCATTGTTTTCGTTTTTCAATAAAACGATTGCTTCTGCCGCAATTTTATAAGCGTCCTGATAATGTGTTTCGGTTGCGATGCTTCCTTTGGCACGCTCTTTTCCGCCCATTGCTTTTACCTGAAATAAAGTGCGCAGGATTCTTTTTACGTGAATATCCAATTCAGCTTCTGAAATTTCTTTGCTTTTTGCAGCAGCTATTAATTTATCGGCAAGAAAAAATTCATTGAATGGTTTTGGAGTTCCCATTTCAATATCCAATCCGCTTTTTAAAGATTTTACTGTAGAGTGAACCGCAGCCCAATCTGAAACGACAACACCTTTAAATCCCCATTCGTCACGAAGGATTTTATTCAGCATATAATCGTTCTCACATAAATATTCTCCTCTAAATTTATTATAAGCACCCATTACACTATACGCATGAGCCTCTTTTATTGAAGCTTCAAAAGCCGGCAAATAAATTTCACGAAGTGTACGCTCGTCAATTTGTACGTCGACAAAATCACGATTGGTTTCCTGATTATTTGCTGCAAAGTGTTTTACGCAAGCCATTACATCATTATCCTGTAAACCAACAATTAACGGTACGGCAATTTTTTTGTTCAAAAACGGATCTTCAGACATATATTCATATGTTCTTCCTCCAAGCGGTGTTCTCACAATATTAATTGCCGGTGAAAGCAACATATCTTTGTCTCTTGCACGCATTTCCTGTCCAAGACTGTTCCCGAATGTATACGCCATATCAGCGTTCCAGGTTGCAGCAAGTCCGCCGCCTGCAGGATAATAAGTTGCAAAGTCATTAGTTAAACCTGCCGGAGCCCAATTGTCACGCGAAATTTCTTCACGAACTCCTAATGGTCCATCAGCCATTTTAAGTTCAGGAATTCCTAAACGTTTTACACCTCCGGAAGTAAACATGCTGTTTCCATGCAACATTCCTATTTTTTCCTCCAATGTCATTTGAGCAACTAACTTGTCGATTTCGGCATCAAATTCTGATCCTATTTCTTTTCCTTTGTACTCTTTTGCCTCACCAGAATCAGAACTTGATTCACTTTTTACATCATTTTTACAAGAGGTAAATACTGCAAAAGCCAATGCCGCTGATAGGTATATGATTTTGTTTTTCATGCTTAATAAATTTATTTTAGTTTTTTGGAATTCGTTATTTTAGGAAATTACTGTTTTACAAAATTGAACAAAACCACGTCGTTCTCATTTATTTTATAAGTTGTATTATAATTTCCTTTTGCAGTAACCGTCACTTTTTCACTGGCGATCAAAGCGCCATTATTTTTTTCTTTTATCTTTTTGACTTGTTCACGATTTAACTGACTTGGTTTTCCCATTGCCAGATAATCGGCATAAGCGTCATTGACTTTATATCCTACTTTGTAAATTTCTAAAATATAATTGCCTTTTTTCAAACCTTCAACTTCAATTTTTACGCTTCCTTTTGGTTTAGATGGTAAATCCTGAATGTAATAGGTCTGATTATTAACTGAATCTCCGGGATGTGTATTGGTAAAATCCCAAAATAACAACTGAACATCTCCTTTTGAATTTTTAGTGGTCCATGAAGAGGTGTCTTTGTTTTGAAGTTCGGTTTCTCCTAATTTATTTAGAAATGAATAGGAGAAATAAGCCGGTTTTTTAATTCCCTGCGTATTCAACAATCCGAAACCTCCGTGGAAAGGGGTGAATCTTGGTCCGGCTTCTTCAAAAATATCCGTAAAAACCCAATATGACATGGAGTTTGCCGCATTGCCAACTTGTTTTAGCTTTTGCAAAATATAAGCTGCGGAATGATAACTGTCGTGAATAGGATCTGCGGGAGTATAGGAAGAACTCCATTCTGTATAATGCAATTCTAATTTTGGCATAGCCGAATTTGAAATTTGATTGCGAGAATGGATAACATCACCACTTATACTTGATTCGTCTTTATTAAGAACGGTTCCAGAAGTTCCGAATTCATCTAAATATCCTTGTTTTACGCCGTAAGTATGTGTTGAAATAAAATCTAACGGAACATTATTTTTAACACAAAAATCTATTGTTTCAGGAACCCAGCCTGCGCCCGCCGTTGCCGGACCTCCTACTTTGTAGGCAGGATTTACGGTTTTTATGCCGCGTGCTGCATATTCATATAATTTAAAATATTCTGCCTGTGTTCCTGTCCAGAAACCCGGTGATAAATTAGGTTCATTCCAAACTTCAAAACACCATGTTTTTACTTCTTCGGCTCCATAACGTTCTGTGAAATGCTGGGTTAGGTTCCGAATTAAATCTTCCCATTTTTTATAGTCTTTTGGAGGCGTAACATTTCCTTTCCACCAGAAAATAGTCTGATTTCCGCTTGCTAATGCTGATGGCATGAAACCTAATTCTACAAAAGGCTTCATTTTAATGCTCAATAAAAAATCATATAAAGCATCAATATATTGGTAATTGTATTCCGGATTTCCTTTTGAATCTTCTTTGTAAACCGCCATATCATCAGACAATAAACCATGCATTCTGATGTATTTAAAATCGCATTCCTGTTTTGTCATTGCCAATTGCTGTTGCCAGTCAGCGCGTAACCCTTCGTTTGCTCTTCCGGCACCAATGCATTCTTTAAACATGGTGTTTAATGGACCTGCGGTTTTATTGTAATCGATTTTTATGGTTCTGTTTTCAGATCTTACCTCATTCGAATTTTGTCCAAACAAATTGATATTGATTAGAGTAATGAAAATCAGGAATGTTATTGTTGTTGTTTTCATTTAATTCTATTTGGGTTGAATTACGTTGTGTAATTAAACCCGACAGGTTTTAAAACCTGTCGGGTTTGACATCTAACGTCTAACATTTAACTTCTATCTCAAATTACAACTTTTTAAATCTAATTGCTGTTCCTCCTGCTCCGCCTAAATGTAATTTTAGTGAATCTGAAGCTTTTACAGTTTTCTTAGAAATGGCTATTGCAGATGGATTATGCGTTTCATCTGTTCCTTCTGCGTCAGCATAAATCTGAGCTTCGTAAGTTGCATTTGGATCTAAAAATGATAGCGAAACGTTTACATCTCTTGCTTTTTCGTTTGTGATTGTTCCTAAATACCAATCGGCACTGCTTCTGTCTTTACGAACGGTTGTAATATATTCGCCAATTTTTCCTTCTAGTACTTTTGTGTCATCCCAATCTGTTGGAACATCTTTTAAGAATTGTAATGCTGGTTTTCCTTCATAATTTTCAGGAAGATCGGCCATCATCTGGATTGGTGCATAAATCGTTACGTATAATGCTAATTGCTGTGCTGCCGTTCCGTGAACTCTTTTTCCAGGGAAACCTTGTTTTACCTCAACATCAAAAATTCCAGGTGTAAAGTCCATTGGTCCTGAAAGCAATCTTGTAAACGGAAGAATCGTTAAGTGATTTGGCGGATTTCCTTCGCTCCAAGCATTGTATTCCTGTCCGCGTGCTGCTTCTCTCGAAACCATGTTCGGGAAAGTTCTTCTTTCTCCGGTATCTTTTATAGATTCATGGTATAAAACGGCTAAATCATACTGCGCTGCTTTTTCTAAAATGTATCTGAAATAATTCACCCCAAATTGTCCGAAGTGATTTTCTTTCATATTTAATTTGGAACCGACGTGTCCAATTTTAACCGAATGCATTCCTAGTTTTTTATACAAAGCAAATCCTTCGTCCACTTCTTTTAAGTAATTAATTAAGTTAGATCCTGTTTCATGGTAACCAATTAATGCTACGCCTTTTTTGTTTCCGTACTCTACTACTTTTTCTAAGTCAAAATTGTCTGCACTTTTTGTAAAACTAAACATGTGCATGTGGTTTTCGTACCAAGCCGGTGTCCAGCCTTTATTCCAACCTTCGATCAATAAATGATGAAATCCTTCTTTTGCCGTGAAGTCAATATATTCCTCGGCATGTTTGGTTGTTGCGCCTTGTTTGTCGCTTTCCCAAAAAGTATATTTCCCAATGTGCATTCCCCACCAAATTCCGAAGTATTTGTATGGTTTGAAATAACTGGTAGCGTTTTTTAATTTGTTTGGATCATTTAGATTTAAAATCAAATATGACGTGATTAAATCTGCCGGAGTTTCTCCAATCTGAAGCGTTCTCCAAGAAGAAGTAAACGTATCTTTTACACGAACTTTCACGCCATCTGCCCACGGCACTAAATCAGATTTAAGCTGAGTTCCGGTTGTGTTTACCAATGTCATACTGGCAAAATCTACCAGATTTGCTTCGTGAAAACTCAAGGCTAATCCGCTTTTGCTTTCTATCGTTAACGGAGTCAAAACGGTATCAAGTGTACTTACGGGAGCATCTTTAAAAAGATATTCGTCACGGTTTTCTCTGTTTGCCGGAATCCACCATGCTTTTCCATCTTCTTTTAGGTTAAAAGTCGTTTTTTCATCCATAATGAAAATACTGTCTTTTACACTTTGTTTTGGATATACGTATCGAAAAGCGATTCCGTCATCAAATGCACGAAACTGAATTTCTAATTTACGTTTGTTTCCGCTTTTTTGTTGTAATTGAACAGAAAGCTGATTGTAATGGTTTCTGATGTTTTTCTTTTCTCCCCAAACTTGTTCCCAGGTTTCATCAAAAGAAGTATTTTTTACGCTTTTGATATCAAAATCAGAACTTAAATTTTCATTTCCTTTTAGTAAAAACCCCATGTCTGATGGTGTAATCACTTCGGTTTTTCCGTGTGAAACAGCATATTTTGGAGCGTTTTTCACTAACTCAAATTTGATTTTGTTTTGCCCGTTTGGTGAAGCCAATTCGTAAGCATTTTTATTTTTCTGACTGTATCCAATCGTAATGGATAGTAATACGGCTGAAAGTACTAGGTTTTTTTTCATGATATTTTTTCTTGAATTCTCAAATAAATCGGATGATGCGCTCAAAACTTCATCCGATTTAAAACTAAACTAAAACTTATTTTTTATCCTGTTGGGATGTTTTTTTTTGCCACGAATTGCACAAATTTTCTCGAATTATTTTTTCACGCAGATTGAGCAGATTTTATTCTTTTGTAACTCTTTAATCTGTGCCTTAATTTTTTTTAACACATAGAATCATAGCTCATTGGAAACTTCAAAAAAGGCGTTTCACTAGTTTAAACAAACATAGTACTATGTGTGAGAAACTAGTTTCTTTTTATTTTCTTTTATTCACAATCAAAAATCTATGTTTCTATGTGTTTATTTTTTCACGCAGATTCTGCAGATTGAGCAGATTTTTTAATTTGTAATTCTTTTAATCTTTGGCTTTTGTCTTGCCACGAATTACACTAATTTACACTAATTATTTTTTCACGCAGATTCTGCAGATATAAGCAGATTTTTTAATTTGTAATTCTTTTAATCTTTGGCTTTTGTCTTGCCACGAATTACACTAATTTACACTAATTATTTTTTCACGCAGATTCTGCAGATTTAAGCAGATTTTTTAATTTGTAATTCTTTTAATCTTTTGCTTTTGTCTTACCACGAATTACACTAATTTAATTCGTGATAATTCGTGCAATTCGTGGCAAACCTTTTTTATTTTATCCACTCTGTTTTTAGAGTCGTTTTTCCTTGAAGTGGGTTTGTAGTTACGTCAAAATTGTTTCCGTTTTTGGTTACTTTTATTTCTTGCACTGTATCTCCATCCGGTAAAAATACTTTGGCTGTCGCCGAAGTTGTTTTATCACTTGCATATACTTTCAACGTTAATTTACTCCAATCCATGTCTTTTGTAGATTGTGCCAAAGCGATGTGGGGCAAAGCTGTTCCGTCTTTTACTAAAACTACGATTGGTACTTCTCCGGCTTTGATTTTATGCCAGCCGGATTGGTAAACTTTTTTGGTTTGGTAATCAATCCAGGTTCCTTCCGGAAGATAAACATCTCTTTCTGTCACTTCTTCAAAAAGCGGTGCAACTAAGATACTTGAACCAAATAAATACTCGTTATCGACTAACCACGCTCCGGGATCATTTGGATATTCTAAAAATAAAGCACGCATCATTGGCAATCCTTTTTGAGAACTTTCTTTTGCCTGAGCGTAGATATATGGCATTAATTCGTAACGCATATTATCTGCTTTTCTAAATCCTTCTAAGAATTCTTTGCTGTACAACCAAGGTTCGCGCGGAGGTTCGCCGTGGCTTCTTACGTGTGATGTAAACATTCCGAAAGGTGCCCATCTTCTGTATAAATTTTCCGGTGATTTTGTTGCAAATCCTCCCACATCATGACTCCAGAAACTGAATCCGCTTAATCCTAATGAAAGTCCGCCACGTAACTCTGCTGACATTGCACCATTTGTGGTTTCAGAATCTCCTCCCCAATGTAACGGGTAACGCTGTGATCCTGCCCAGGTACTTCTTGCCCAGATTAAAGTATAACCTTTTTCTTTTTGAGTAATTTCGGCTACAGCCTTATTATATCTTAATGGGTATAAATTGTGTTCGTAGAAACCTGTTCTTCCTGAATGGTAAATTCCGTCTGGCGGTGCTGCTTCTCCAAAATCAACTTTAAAAACGGCAACGCCCTGATCGAATAGATGCTTCAGTTTTGCCTGATACCATGTTACGGTTTCAGGATTTGAGAAATCGAGAACTGCATCTTCATACGGAAGATTTCCTTTACGATCTCTTACGGCTAAATTTTTATCCATGATTTCATTAAACAACGTATTCTTTGGTGAAAAATACGGCAATTGCCATAAACAAACCTGAAAACCATCGTCTTTTAAATCCGACATCATTTTTTGAGCATCCGGAAAACGGTCTTTTGAGAACTCATAATTGTTTCTCCAGTCTACATCAAACCAACCTGTATCAAAGTGAATTACATCTGTTGGAATTTTATATTTACGTAAATCTTTGGCTACCTGACGTCCTTCTTTTTCAGAAAAATACGTGATTCGGCTCATCCAGAAACCAAACGACCAAAGTGGTGGCATTGCTGCTTTTCCTGTCAAATCTGTGTATTGGTCTAAAATATCTTTTGGTTCTCCAATGAAGAAAAATAAATCAGCTTCATCATCTCCAATATACATTTCGTTTGCACTTGAAAAATATTTCCCAAAGTCAACTGTAATTGGTGTTGAATGGTGCATGAAAACGCCATAACCACGGCTGCTCATGTAAAACGGAATCGGTTTGTACATCGTTTCATTCTGGATTCCGTTCGCGTCATCCGTCCATAAAACTACTTTTTGTCCGCGTTTGTTGAATTGCGTGAAGGATTCTCCACAACCAAAGATTTTTTCGTCCGGTTCTAAGCTAAAAGCTGCGCCCATACTTCTTGAATAATCGCTGTTTCTGCGCACATACGAGAACGGAAGTGTTGGTGTATAGGTGTTTTTGAAATCAGAATCATGAAGTGTACTTGTCAATAATTTTCCAGTTTCATCGTAAATTTTTACGTGCCAGGGTTTTGTCAAAATTTCTACTCTTCCATGTTTACTGGTATAACTATGACCACCTTCAATTTTAGAATATTTCCATAATTCAGGATGATTGGGTGCAACACCATTAATCAACATTAAAGATTCTTTTTCAGGATGAAATTGTGGTCCTGAAGTGGTTTTGATTCTGATAGTTCTATCGGATACAAACTGAATCTGGAACGGCAATTCAGGAGATTCCTGATATTCTGTCGTTGGAAATTCGTTTGCAGGAACTACATCCGGTTTCATCATCATATTGTTGAAAGCCTGACGGGTTTTATAGTTGTATCTCAGATATTTTATGGTTCCTTTTCCTGTTGCAGGATCAAAACCTGTAAGTTCATCGGCAAAATAAAAGGTGTTCAGATAATTCTGAAAATCCTTGCTGATATCTATCGGAGCATTAAGCACATCGGCGTTCTGAATTTGTGCAGACGCTTTTGGCGAAAGCAACAATCCAAAACCCATGAATAGAGATAATGAGGCTATCTGTATTTTTTTCATTGTGTCTTTTTTAGTTTGTTTATAGTGGTTATTCTGCTGTAATTACAATTGTCGAAGGTTTTAATCCATTCGCTTTAGCGGTTAATTCTAATCTTCCGGTTTTAGTGTCAGACTGAATAATTACCAAACATTTTCCGTTTAACGCGGTATGTTTTGAACCTTTGTACGATTCATGACTTACGGGATCTCCGCTGCAAACTCCTACGATTTTTCCGTTTCCTTTTAGGGAGAAATTGATTTCGTTGTTTGCGTTTGGAGCCAAAGTTCCTTTTTCGTCTAAAATATCAACGGTTACAAACGAAAGATCATTTCCATCGGCTTTGATGGTGTTTCTGTCTGCTGTTAGTTTTAAATTTGATGGATTTCCTGCTGTTTTGATTTCGGTTTCCAGAACTGTTTTTCCGTCTTTACGGGAAATCGCTTTTAGGGTTCCGGCTTGAAAAGGAATTCTCCACATGACGTGTAAATCATCTCCTTTTTTACTTCGAACTCCAACTGATTTTCCGTTAAGGAAAAGCTCCACCTCATCGGCTTTATTGTAATAGGCCCAAACGTCTACGGTTTGCCCTGATTTCCAGTTCCAATGCGGAAAAATGTGCAGAACTGTTTTGTCTGTCCATTCGCTTTGGTACATATAATAGACATCTTTTGGGAAACCGGCTAAATCCACAATTCCGAAATACGAACTGATTGACGGCCATTCGTACGGAGTTGGTTCTCCAATATAATCGAAACCTGTCCAGATATACATTCCGGAAAGGAAATCATGTTTTTTAATCACTTTCCAGGTTGCTTCATGCGTTGATCCCCAAGGTGTTTGTACCTGATCGTAAGCTGAAACTGTATTGTTTCGATTTCCTTCGGTAAATTTAAGATCCCATCTTACCGGCCATTTTTTAATAGTATCTGAAACTGCATCGTAATACCCGCGGGTTTGTAAACCTGAAGTGGTTTCGGTTGCAATGAATGGCGTATTTGGAAAATTCTTTTTATGATGTTCATACGTTTGATGCGCATAATTGTAACCAATTAAATCTAAAACTCCAGATGCGGCAAGTGGATTAATTTGAACATTATTCTTTTCAAATTGTAACGTTACAGCATCAATATTCATGTTTACCGGCGGATTCATCGCTGCAGTTAACGGACGTGTTTTGTCGTACTGACGCGTAATTGCCGCTAATTCTTTTGCGATTTTTACGCCATCTTCATTCCATTGTTCCGGAATTTCATTACCAATACTCCAAACAAAAATACTTGGATGATTACGGTCGCGCAGCAATTGATCTGTTAAATCTTTTTTGTGCCATTTGTCCCAATCGTTTCCGTAATCGTATTTGGTTTTGGTTTGTTTCCACATGTCAAATGCTTCATCCATGACAATGAAACCCATTTTATCGCAAAGGTCTAAAAGTTCCGGAGCAGGCGGATTATGAGAAGTTCTGATTCCGTTTACGCCCATTTCTTTCATGATTTCCAATTGTCGTTCGATGGCGCGCGTATTAATTGCGGAACCCAGCGGACCTAAATCGTGATGTAAACAAACTCCTTTTATTTTTACTTGTTTTCCGTTAAGGATAAAACCTTTATCAAGATCAAACTTAAAATCTCTGATTCCTAAACTGGTTTTGTATTGATCTACAATTTTATCATCTACTGAAATCTCTGTTACTACTGTGTACAGTTCAGGTTTTTCTACAGACCATAAAATGGGGTTTTCGACTTGAGTTTCTTGCTTGATGATTTGATTGGCATTTGCACCAATCGTTATATTTTGAGTAACCGATGTTACTTTAGTATCTTCTTTAAAAATAGTTGTAGTTACGATTGCTTTTTTTGATGTTTTGTTTTGATTCTGAATAGTTGTTTCAAAACTTACCGAAGCTTTTTGAGCCGTAACTTTTGGTGTTGTCACATAAGTTCCCCATTGTGCAACGTGTAATTTATTAGTGGTTTCGATCCAGACATTTCTAAAAATTCCTGATCCTGAATACCAGCGTGAGTTGGGTTGTTTTGAATTGTCAACCTTTACAATAATTTCATTGTTTTTGTCTCCGTAATTTAAATACGGCGACATATCATATTGAAAACCAATATATCCGTTTGGACGTTTTCCTAAATAATGTCCGTTTACCCATACTTCGCTGTCTTTGTAAACACCGTCGAAAATAATCGAAGTTACTTTTGTGCTGTCTTCCTCAGCCACTTTAAATGTTTTTTTGTACCATCCTAAACCTCCGTTAAGTGCTCCGCCTCCATATCCTGCAGGACTTTTTTCGTCAAACTTTCCTTCAACGCTCCAATCATGAGGAACATTCAAAGTTCTCCATTTGGTGGAAGTTCCAATAGTATCATTGTCTGTTATGCTGTCGTTTAAGTGAAAACTCCAGTCTGAATTGAAAGAAACTTTTCGGTTGTCGAAAGCGTCTTCTTTTTTGCTGCATGAACCCAACAAGATAATTCCGATTAGCATTAATAGTGGTAATCCACTATTTAAGTATTTTCTGTTATTCTTCATTTCGAGAGGATTTTATTATTTAAAAAACGAATATAAACATACCGATAAGTGATTTTACCAATCCCTTACCGGCAGTTTTATATCTTTAAGTAATTACGGTTTTGGCTTGTAATGAAAAACGATCAAAGCAACTCCTTCACCAGTTCTGCTTTTATCTCTAATTACTGCTAATCTTAATGATGTTGCAGTAAGTTCTACAACTTTTACACTATTCCAGGTTGTAACATCTCCGTGATAATCTCCTCCGTAAAGCAATTCTACTCCACCATTAAAGGCTAATTTATTATTGGTAATATCAAATGAATATGTTCCTGTTTTTGAAGTTTGTGCATCTGTAGCCAGAGCGGTTTGTTTTACAGTTGTGTTATAACCTCCGTTTAGGTCGAAATGCATTTCTCCCCAGTTTTTATTTGGCATAACCCATGAATTACTTGCATAATCCGGAAACCAGTTCCAGTAATCTTTCCCTTTTGGATTTTCAGGAAAATCCAATCCAGCCCATCCTACAGGATCAATAAAATCTAAAACCCATGTTTTACCTGCAACTCCGTTAGTTAACATTGTCCATTTTGGGTCTCTAAAATAGGTTTCATCATTTTTAGAAACATTAATTACAACCGGAGCGGCATCTACAGAACCACCTCTTGCATAAGCAGTGTAATAAACGGTGTATTTACCTGCGAAAGGGAAAACAACCTGATCCTCACTTTTGTTCGAATGTCCTAATTCGTTACCATTTGCGTCAACGTATCTCCAATATGCAATAACACTTGGATCTTCATTTTTTAAAATTACTTCGTTTTCATTTGCCGTACTTTGTTTTACCGAAAACTTAATTGTTTCAGGTGTTAAACTTAGAGCCGGCAAGCTGTCACGATCTTCTGCAGGCTCGCATGAAAATAATCCTGAGCCTATGGTTATTGCAGCTATTGCTATATATAATATTCGTTTCATAATCAATTGTTTTGAGTTAATTACCAACCTGGATTTTGTTGAATAGTTCCATTAGAAAGTACAATTTGAGATTGTGGTAATGGTAACCAACCCAAAGTTTCTGTTCTAAAAGTTACATTAAACTGCGCATCAGCTGCTGAATTGTCTATTGCAGCTTTTGCTACATCAACACCTTGTCTGATTAGATCAAAATAACGTTGTCCTTCAAGTGCTAATTCTAAACGACGCTCATTCATAATAACTGTTTTTGAAACTGTTACTCTGTGTGCTGTATTTTTAAAAGCACGGTCACGAACTTTATCTAAATCGGCTTGAGCCAATGCATTATTTGTACCTAAATTCAATTCGGCAGCCATTAATAAAACATCTGCATAACGAATAATAGCGTAATCCTGATAGTTGTCAATTTGAAAATTTCCTCCGTTAGTTTCTACAATTGCTGTTCCTGCTGCATCTGTAATCGGGCAATATTTTTTCCATGAATATCCGGTATATTGACGTTGTTCTCTGGCTTCGGCATTAAAGTTTAAACCTTCTCCGGCAAAATCTATAATTGTTGCATCTCTACGTGTATCTCCGGTTTCGTATGCATTGTACAATTTTGGGTTTACTGTTGCTCCACCCCAACCTGTTGCATATTTACCAATTGATCCTCCACGAGGTGCAATATTTACCTGAAAACGGTTTCCTTCATTTAAAGCCCAGTTTCCTTTTCCTGATCCGTTAAAGCGTACTGCCCAAACCATTTCGGTATTGTCTTCTCCAACAAAATTTTCAAAAGAAGCGGCTAACCAAAGATTAGCAAAATCAGCTACTAAACCGTGTCCGCTATTACTCACCACATCATTAATATAAGCTGTAGCTTGTGCTTTTGTTACTACTCCGGCTAAGTCAGCTTTTTTGTAATAATCAGTGTAGAATAAAAATGTTCTTGCTAAATAGGCTTCGGCAGCCCATTTTGTGATACGACCGTAATTTGCATTTCCTTTTTGTGAGTAATTGTCATTGTTCAAATTATCTGAAGCAAATTTTAAATCATTAGCAATTAAAGCATAAGTTACCTCAGCGGCTTGTCTTGGCAATTGAAATTCACCAGATGTAATAATGTGATCTAAAGGAACGATATCTCCAAACATTTTTGCTGCCTGAAAATGGAAGTGTGCTCTTAAAAAACGAGCTTCTGCTTCGTATCTTGTTTTTAATGCAGGATCAGCGCCCCAATTGATTTTATCCAGGTTTGCCAATAAAATGTTTGCTCTGTAAATTCCTAAATAAGAGTTTTTCCAAACATCAGTATTCATGTCTTTATTGGTCACGAATAAAAAACGATCCCATTCAACATCTGCCTGTGCATCTGCAACTCCGTATCCTCCAAAACAGTCATCAGATGCCTGCTCGCTAATCAATAATGGTCCGCCGTAAGCTTCACGCTGCAATACATCATAAATGGCAACTAATCCCTGATAAGCATCATTGGGAGTTTTATAAAAATTCTCTTCTACCTTAATTGTAGAAGGTTCTGTGTCTAAAAAATCAGTGGAACAAGCTCCTAAAACGAACAAGCTTGAAACAGCAAATAATTTTATATATGTTTTCATCGTTTTCATAATTTAAAAGTTAACATTAAGACCCATCATGTAGGTTCTTGGCTGTGGATAATAACCTACGTCAATTCCTTTTGCCCATGGCTGAGTTAAGTTACCGCTGCTATCTCTGTTTGTGTTTCCAAATCCAATTTCAGGATCCATTCCCTGATATTTTGTAAACGTGAACAGGTTATTTGCTGCTACATACAATCTGAATTTGCTAAAGAAGGCTAACTTGTTTGTTAATTTTGTTAAGTCACATCCAATAGTGGCACTTTTAATTCTGTAGAAATCTGCATTTTGAACATATAAATCAGAGAATTTTGTGTAGTTCCCATTTGTATCTGCTCCGTAAGTAACTCTTGGTACTTTGTTTGAACTTCCTTCTGTAGTCCATCTGTTTAAAACATCTGTGGTGTTATTGGTGTAGGCACGAGTTGGGTCGTGAATACCAAAAACGTTTTGACTTCCTGCTACTCCATAGGTATAAATAGACAAGTCGAATGCTTTGTATGAAAGGTCGAAATTTAAACCATATGTAAAATCAGGATTTGGATTTCCGATTTTAGTTTTATCATCTGCATCAATTTTTCCGTCGCCGTTTAAATCTACAAAACGAACATCTCCGGGAACTGCATTAGGTTGTACACCCGCAGCAACTTCACCAGCATTCTGGAAAATCCCGGCAGTTTTTAATCCGTAGAAATAACCTATTGGCTGTCCTACTTCAACACGGTTCATTTCATCTGTTCCCTGAAACAATAAGTTGGTTTCTCCGTGAATAATTCCTTCACTGTTGGCAACTCTTAAAACTTCATTTTCGTTATGAGAAATGTTTCCGTTTACAGAGAAACTCCAGTCTTTCCCGAAATTTGTTCGGTAAGCAAGTGCAAGCTCAACACCTTTATTGCTAATATCTCCACCATTAATATAAGGAGCAGTTGCACCAGCATATGTTGGGATTGAAGCAAGAACCAACCAGTCTTTTGTTTTTTTATCGTAATAATCAAACGTTAAAGTAAAATTAGTGAACAATGTAGCATCAAAACCAAAATCTAATTGTTCTGATGTTTCCCATTTTAAGTTACGGTTTGAAAGTTGATCCGGGCTTGAACCTGTTTGCAATGTTTCATCGCCTGTACCAAAATGATAGTTTTTGTTGTAAGAACTAATTGTTGACATATAAGAGAATGCCGGAATCTGGTCGTTACCATTTTGTCCCCAGCTTGCTCTTAATTTAAGATTGCTTACTACTTTATTTTCCGGGAAGAAGCTTTCCTTGTCTACGTTCCAACCTGCAGAAACTGATGGGAAATTTCCGTATCTGTTTGAATCTGCAAAGTTTGATGAACCGTCTCTTCTAATGGTTGCCGTAAATAAATATTTGTTATTGTAATCGTATAACAAACGTCCAAAGTACGATTGAATCGCATAATCTGCACGGTTTCCTTTAACTGTATTTGAGGTTTGATCTGTAGCATTGCTTAAATAAGCGTGTGCAAAATCATCAAAAGTTAAGTTTCTTCCTGTTGCTTCCATAAAGTCAGACGTATTTTTTTTAGCAGAAGTTCCTACTAATACATCAAAGTTATGTGCTCCGGCAACTGTGGTTTTATACTGAATTGTGTTTTCAAAAATCCATCCTAATGATTTAGTTGAGTTTTGTGTCACACTTGAAACTGTATTATTGTCATTTGAAGAAAGAGAATAAACCGGTCTGAATGAACGGTAGTTACTGTCGGTCATATCAACACCAAAACTTGTTCTGTAGGTAAAGTCTTTTAAGAATTTTAATTCTGCAAAAATGTTCCCTACGTAACGGTTCGATTTAGTTTCGTTGAAGTTATTGTAGTAAAGTGATCCTAATGGATTACTGATATCCGCAGAAATAACCGAATGAGCGAAATCTCCGTTTGCATCATAAGCAGCATCAATTGGTGCAGCGTTTAAGAAACTTCTGATTCCGTTACTGTAAATTCCCTGATCTGCAACTCCTGAACTTTTAATGTTTGCAAAGGAGAAGTTTTCCCCAATTTTCAAATGATTTTCAATTACTTCTGAAGTTGAGTTTACATTGAAAGTAACACGGTTATAATCTGACTGATTGGTTACTCCGCCAATTAAACCTTCTTGTCCGTAATACGATAAACCTGTAGAAATTGTCGATTTTTTATCACCACCACTAATTGTAAGAGAGTGATTTTGTTTCATTGCGCCATTATTGAATAAATCTTTCTGCCAGTCGTGATTTGGGAAAGCCGCAATTTGAGCTTGTGTGTACAAAGGTGTTAAACCAGAGTTTACACGAGCTTCGTTCATAATAGTGGTATATTCCTGAGTGTTTAATAAATCCAGTTTTTTAGCTACTTGCTGAAAACCTGTGTACGTATTAAAAGCTACATTAATTTTACCTTCTTTTCCTTTTTTGGTTGTAACCAAAATTACTCCGTTTGCTGCTCTTGCACCATAAATAGATCCTGCAGAAGCATCTTTAAGAACGTCAATTCTTTCAATCGCCGATGGGTCAAGATATCCAATTCCGTTATCTACCACAACACCATCTACTACATAAAGCGGTGTGCTGTTTCCTGCGGTACCCACTCCACGAATATTTACTGCCATTCCTGCTCCCGGTTGTCCTGAAGTCGAAGTAACATTTACTCCTGAAGCCTGACCCTGCAATGCATTTACTACATCAAGACTGGCAACATTTTGAATGTCTTTTCCTGATACTAATGAAGTTGCAGCTGTATTTACCTTTTTCTTTTGTGTACCGTAACCGATCACTACAATTTCTTTAAGTTCAGATGTTTCTTCTTTTAGTGAAATATTGATTGTTTTTTGAGTTCCAACCGTTACTTTTTGAGTTTTGTATCCAATAAAGCTGATTAATAATACATCTCCTGCTTTTGCTTCGATTTTATAATTTCCGTCAAAATCAGTTACTGTAGCTGATTTTGTTCCTTCGACAGCAACACTTGCGCCGGGAACACCCATTCCATCGGTTGCTGATGTTACATTTCCGCTTACAGTAGATTGCGCCTGTGCAAAACCGAACTGCATCATGAATACACTAAGCAACAGCGCCATACAAAACGAAAGCGGCGTTGTTTTAATACAATATTTGCTTTTCATAATAGTTAAAAATTGGTTTAAAATTTAGTTAGTTACCTTACCTGATTAATATGCATTCGAAATAATTTGTTCAAATAATTCCTGTCTTCCACTAAGTGGTTGTGGTTCTCCACTTGCACGGGCAATTTTGCTCAGATCTTCAAGAGATAATTCTCCGTTTTCGAACTTCGCTCCGTTTCCACCGTCAAATGAACTGTAACGCTGCGTACGCAATTTTTTGTAATCTGTATTTTGTAGTATGTGATCTGCACAGATTAATCCTCTCGCAAAAACATCCATTCCTGAAATATGAGCAATAAATTTATCTTCTAAATCGATTGAATTTCTTCTCACTTTTGCATCAAAGTTTACTCCTCCGCCCTGAATTCCACCACCTTCAAGAATAACTAACATAGCTTGTGTAACTTCCTGAATATTAATTGGGAATTGGTCTGTATCCCAGCCATTTTGGTAATCTCCGCGGTTTGCATCAATGCTTCCTAACATTCCTGCATCAACGGCAACTTGTAATTCATGTTCAAATGAATGTCCTGCAAGCGTTGCGTGGTTTACTTCAAGATTTAATTTGAAATCATTTTGAAGTCCGTATTTATTAATAAATCCTAATGAAGTTGCTGCATCATAATCATATTGATGTTTTGTAGGTTCCATAGGTTTTGGTTCGATAAGGAAGTTTCCTTTAAAACCTTCTTTACGGGCATAATCTTTACAAGTATTTAAGAATCTTCCTAAATGGTCGAGTTCTCTTTTCATGTCTGTATTTAACAAACTCATATATCCTTCACGACCTCCCCAGAAAACATAATTCTCACCACCTAATGCAATAGTAGCATCGATTGCGATTTTTGCCTGAGCTCCGGCATACGCCAAAACATCAAAATTTGGGTTAGTTGCCGCACCATTCATATAACGGGGATTACTGAATAAGTTAGAGGTTCCCCACAACAATTTAATGCCTGACTCTTGTTGTTTTTGTTTTGCATATTCAACCATTGTCTGAATACGCGTTTCAAATTCTGCTAATGTTGGCGCATCATCCACCACATCAACATCGTGAAAACAGTAATATGGCAAACCTAACTTTGTCATGAATTCAAAAGCCGCATCCATTTTGTCTTTGGCTCTCAAAATTGCATTTTCATTTTTATCCCAGGAAAAAGTTTCAGTCGAAGCCCCAAACGGATCTCCTCCCGTATTACACAGCGTATGCCAGTAAGCCATTGAAAAGCGCAAATGCTCTTTTAATGTTTTTCCCGCAATAACACGATTTTCATCGTACCATTTAAACGCTAACGGATTATCACTTTCTCTGCCTTCGAACTTAATTGTGTCGATGTTTTTAAAATATTGATTAGTTGTGCTCATTATTACTATTATTATTGTTCTATTTTAATTTGATTTTTCCATTCCTGATATAAATCCTGATATTGACTTGTCAGAATTTTGCTGGGTTCTATTCGGTCTAAACATTGCAGTCCTGCGAAAGCTTCGTCAAGCGAATTATAAAACCCTAAACCGTAAGCAGCACCTCTTGCAGCACCTTCGGCCCCTGAAGTATTGTATAATTCTAAAGTTGTTTGGGTTGTATTAGTAAAAATTTCCCTGAAAACCGGACTCAAAAACAAGTTCGAATTTCCTGCGCGAACTACAGTTCCGGAAACTCCAACTTCTTTCATTACATCAAAACCATAATTCATGGCAAACACAATTCCTTCACAGGCAGCACGCACTAAATGAGATGGCTGATGAATGTTGAAATTTAAATTCTGGATTCCCGATGTTGCATTTTTGTTATTAAAAATACGTTCAACACCATTTCCGAAAGGGTAAAAACGAAGTCCGTTACTTCCTGCTGCTACTTTTGCAGCTTCGGCATTTAATTTTTCGTACGCAATTAATTCAGTTCTGTCAACCGACATGATTTTTCGCAACCATTGGTATAAAATCCCAGAACCGTTAATGCACAGCATTACGCCATTTCGTTTTTCGCCTTCCGTATTATTGACGTGTAAAAAAGTATTGATTCTGTTTTGTTTGTCGTAAGCATCCTGATCGCTCACGGCGTAAACTACCGCTGAAGTTCCGGCTGTTGTAGCAATTTCGCCCGGTTTCAAAACATTCAATGACAATGCATTGTTAGGCTGATCTCCCGCTCTGTATGTTATTTTTGCATCAGGATTTAATCCTAATTCTTGTGCAATGTCTGAGTGAATAGTCGCCTGAATCCCAAAATTTGAAACAATTTCAGGAACAATATCTGATGATAATCCCATCTGGGAAAGGATTTCTGTCGCCAGTTTTCCTTCGGAGAAGTTCCAAAGTGCGGCTTCTGATAATCCTGAAGTGCTTATTTGTGCGACTTTCGATAATTTGGCAGCAATAAAATCTCCCGGAAGCATCATGTATTTTGCTTTTGCGAAAACTTCCGGCTGATTGTCTTTTACCCATTTTAGTTTTGAAGCGGTAAAATTTCCCGGACTTCCCAAAATTTGTTTTTGACAATTTTCAGCACCAATCTGATCATAAATTTCATCTCCGATAATCGCTGCACGACTGTCACACCAAATAATCGAAGAACGAACGGGATTCAAATTTTCATCGGTTAAAACCAAACCGTGCATTTGATACGCAATCCCAATTCCTGCAATTTTTTTTAAATCAATATTAGATTTTGAACCTAATTGTTTGATTCCGTCTTTTACAAATTGCCACCATGATTCAGGATCTTGTTCTGCCCAGCCAAATTCCTGAGCAATAATTGGCATTTCAAAATCAGGAACGCTAACGGCTCCAATAGTTGTTCCTTTTTCAGGATCAAACACTGATAATTTTATCGAAGAGCTTCCTAAATCTATTCCTAAAAAAAACATTTGTGGTACTTTTTATTTAGTTATAACTTTGTCCCTTTTCAACTTATAGTCAAATTGAACTTATCTTATGGTTATTTTGACTACAAGTGTAAAACATTTTTTCTATATTAACAAAATATTAGGGTTATTTTTTTTCGATTCTGATTATTGGAATGTGATTTTTATGAATACAATAATATATTGGTTTAAACAGCCAAAAAAAATATCAAAAAAATAACGAATTAGCAATTTGACAATCAGTGGTTTAAGAATTATTATTTTAGAACAGCTTTTTCAAGCAAATCACAAACAATTGATTGTCAGAAAATTATTCCGTTAAAAAAAATATAAAGCTTTTATAAAGGCTACTATTCATTTTATTTATTTAATTTGTCAAAATTTAAATAGCATATGGTTAAAAATGTAGAGGACGATTCGGCTTTAAAAAATGAGCCAACCGCAATGAACGCGATCACGATTGACTGTGTGATATTTGGTTTTGATAAAGGAAGTTTAGAGGTACTTTTGGTACAGCACGGAGAAGGAATCAGTAAAGGAAAATGGGGACTTCCGGGAGGTTGGATCTATAAAAAAGAAAGTACTGATGATGCCGCCCATCGTTTATTGAACGAACTTACGGGTCTTGATAATATTTATCTGGAGCAGTTAAAAGCTTTTGGAGATCCGGACCGTTTCCCGCTTCGACGCGTTATTACGATTGGTTATTATGCGCTTGTAAAACGAGAAGATTATAATATTAAAGCCGGTTTTACTGCTGCTGATGCAAAATGGTACAAAATAAATAGCATTCCGGATTTGATTTACGATCATAACGAAATTTTATCTTATAGTTTACAGCATCTTCGTAATAGAGTTCGTCAGGCTCCGATAGGTTTTAATCTTTTGCCTGAAAAATTTACTTTACTACAATTGATGCATTTATATGAGGAAGTTTTAGGAATTGAAATGGACAAATCTAATTTCCGCCGAAAAATTCTGCACATGAAGTTATTAGTTGCGCTTGATGAAAAACAGCAAGATGTTTCACACAGAGCAGCAAAATTGTACCAGTTTGATTCGGCTATTTATAAAAAACTTACTGAAAAAGGATTCAATTTTGAATTTTAATAATCGCTTATAAAAGCAAAATGGAACCTTCATCTTCAAAAAGTACGCTCAAATCTGATCCTGATATAACGGTTGAAAAAAAACAGGTTATAGACGGCATTTCAATAGATTGTGTTATTTTTTCTTTCGATAAAAAAAACCTCGAAGTACTGTTAGTCCAACATGCCGAAGGAGCAAGTATTGGAAAATGGGGGCTTTTGGGAGGAAATTTATATCTGGATGAAAGTGTTGACAATGCTGCATTACGAATATTATATGAACTTACCAGTCTTGATACTATTTATCTGGAACAGCTAAAAGCATTTACTGACCCGGATCGTGTAAAAAGCACGAGAGTGATAACGGTTGGATATTATACTTTGGTCAACCGGGAAGATTATAATATTCAGGCCGGCAATTCTGTAATTGAAGCAAAATGGCACAAGATTAAAGATGTACCAAAGCTGATTTTTGATCATAACGAAATACTCGAATTTAGTTTGATGCAATTGCGCAATCAGGTTCGTCAGGCTCCAATTGGATTCAATCTGTTACCGGAAAAATTTACCTTATTGCAATTGATGCATTTGTATGAAGAAATATTAGGGATTGAGCTTGATAAGTCAAATTTCCGCCGAAAAATTCTGCACATGAAATTACTGGTTGCGCTTGACGAAAAGCAACAGGATGTTTCGCACAGAGCCGCAAAATTGTACAAATTTGATCCTGATATTTATAAAAAACTGACTGAAAAAGGGTTTAATTTCGAGTTTTAAAGGTGGTTTTAAAATTCAGATTCCAACTATATAAGAACAGCATTCCAGAATCCAAAACTTTGCGCTATCTTTGCGCCTTAATAACACGCTCAACAGCAATTGTTACAGCGTAAATTATACCCTGAAAATTACTTAAAAACTCGTTTAGAGAATTGATATATTAAAATGAAGAAGATACGTAACTTTTGCATTATTGCACACATTGACCACGGTAAAAGTACATTGGCTGACCGATTATTAGGCGCTACACAAACCGTTACAGCTCGTGAAGAAAAAGCTCAATTGCTTGACAACATGGACCTGGAACGTGAACGTGGAATCACTATTAAGAGTCACGCCATTCAAATGGAATATACTTATAAAGGAGAGGAATATATTTTAAATTTAATTGACACTCCCGGTCACGTTGACTTTTCATACGAAGTTTCACGATCTATTGCTGCCTGCGAAGGGGCACTTTTGATTGTTGATGCGGCACAAAGTATTCAGGCACAAACGATTTCTAATTTATATTTAGCTTTAGAAAACGACCTGGAAATTATTCCGGTTTTGAATAAAGTTGATTTACCTAGTGCGAATCCTGAAGAAGTTAGTGATGATATTATTGATTTATTAGGATGTAAATTAGAAGATATTATTCATGCTTCTGGAAAAACAGGTTTTGGTGTTGAAAATATTTTGGCTGCCATTATCGAAAAAATTCCACCTCCGTCAGGAAATGTTGATGAGCCGTTACAAGCTTTGATTTTCGATTCACATTACAATCCGTTTCGTGGAATTGAAGTTATTTTCCGTGTGAAAAACGGACAGATTAAAAAAGGGCAAAAAATTAAATTCATGGCTACCGGCAATGAATATTTTGCGGACGAAATTGGAACTTTAAAATTAAATCAGGTTCCTAAAAATGTAATTTCCGCAGGTGATGTTGGTTATTTGATTTCTGGAATTAAAGAAGCCAAAGATGTAAAAGTTGGGGATACGCTGACTGATGCTAAAACACCTACTACCAATATGATTACGGGTTTTGAGGATGTAAAACCAATGGTATTTGCCGGAATTTATCCAGTTGATACTGAAGATTATGAAGATTTGCGTTCTTCTATGGAGAAATTGCAACTGAATGATGCTTCGTTAGTTTTTACACCGGAAAGTTCTGCAGCGTTAGGGTTTGGTTTCCGTTGCGGATTCTTAGGAATGCTTCACATGGAAATTATCCAGGAACGTTTAGAGCGTGAGTTCGATATGACTGTAATTACTACGGTTCCTAACGTTTCGTATTTGGCTTATACCAAAAAAGATCCTGAAACTCCATTTGTAGTAAACAATCCTTCTGACTTACCTGAACCTTCACGTTTAGACCGAGTTGAAGAACCTTATATCAAAGCAACAATCATTACAAAAGCTGACTTTGTTGGAAACGTAATGAGTTTATGTATCGAGAAACGTGGTGTAATTACTAATCAAACGTATTTGACAACAGAACGTGTTGAATTGAATTTTGATATGCCATTGGCCGAAATTGTATTCGATTTTTATGATCGTCTTAAAACAGTTTCTAAAGGTTATGCTTCTTTTGATTATTCTCCGATAGGAATGAGAACTTCGAAATTAGTAAAACTGGACGTTCTTTTGAATGCTCAAACAGTTGATGCACTTTCTGCTTTAATTCACGAAGACAACGCTTATAACATCGGTAAAAAAATGACCGAGAAATTACGCGAATTAATCCCAAGACAACAATTTGATATTCCGATTCAGGCTGCAATTGGTGCTAAAATTATTGCTCGTGAAACCATTAAAGCACTTCGTAAAGACGTTACCGCAAAATGTTACGGTGGAGATATTTCACGTAAGCGTAAACTTCTTGAAAAACAGAAGAAAGGTAAAAAACGTATGAGACAAGTAGGAAACGTTGAAATTCCGCAAGAAGCGTTTATGGCTGTTTTGAAATTGAATGATTAGGTTTTTATTTTTTTAGAAGAAAGAATAAATAACAAAGAATATAGATTTAACCCGATGACGAAAGTTGTTGGGTTTTTTGTTGAAATGGAATCCATATTTTAATCAGTAAATGACCTGCCAACTCAACAAAACCAACGTTTTTGACCTTAAAACCATATAAGTAAATACTTATTAAAGGGGCGATTTTTAACTCAATAACTTTCATTTTTAACGCAGATGACTACATTTTAAGAAAAATTAAAATTTTAAAATATAACTTTAATCTTACAAACATTAAAAGTTATAATTATGAAAACTAAATTTTTTATTATTTTATCAATGCTTACTTTTTCATTTGCAAATGCGCAACAAACAGAAGCGGAAGCAGAAACAGAAATGAACTCTGCAAAAGGAATTACTTTTGAAAAAGGAGATATGTTCCTTGAAGGTTCTATTAAAATTAGTACTGGCGGCGAATCAGACTATTATGGTTTTAGTCCAAAATTTGGGTATTTACTAAACGACAAATTTGCTGTTGGAGCAAAACTAAATTACTCCAGTGAAAAAGAAGAAGCAGCTCCACAAGCAAAAACCAACGTATTCGGAGTTGGTGCTTTTGCGAGATACTACTTTTTAGAGTTAGACAAAAAACGTTTTAAAGCTTTTGCCGAAGCTGGTTTAGGTTTTGGAAGCAATAAGACTAAAATTACAGGAATTGAAGATGATACAGACAACAGTATTACGGCGGATATCACTGTTGGTTTAAACTATTTTGTGACCAAAAACATTGCGGTAACTTTTACATTGGCTAATGTGTTAGCGTATAATAGTGTTTCTCCTGAAAATGGACCATCATCAGATACATTTAATTTAAACATTAATTTATTTGAAAACATTTTCGATCAGCCACAATTTGGATTGTTGTACAGATTCTAGATTTATATCGCTTAAACCTTCAAAAAAAGCTGTCTCAATTTGGGACAGCTTTTTTTATTTATAGTAGATGTAACACATAATTTACTTTTCAGTTTTTTGTTTTGGACAATACTTGTCCTAATTTGGAACAAGTTTATTATTTCTTTAAACTCTGAACCTTTGTATCTTTGAACCTCTGAACCTTTTAAATCTCCAAAAAAAAAATGGACGAAACCCCAAAACGATTTGACCGCATTGTCGCTATTCTGATTCAATTACAATCTAAAAAAATTGTAAAAGCACAGGAACTAGCCCATCGTTTTGATGTTAGTTTAAGAACTATTTATCGCGATATCCGAACTCTTGAAGCTTCGGGAGTTCCTATTTATAGTGAAGCCGGAGTTGGTTATGCTTTAATGGATGGTTACAGATTACCTCCGGTTATGTTTACGCGTGAAGAAGTAAGCAGTTTTATCGCTGCCGAAAAACTGATGCAAAAATTTACTGATCCTTCATTGGGATCGCATTATGCATCGGCGATGTATAAGTTGAAATCGGTTTTGAGAGGTACGGATAAAGACTGGCTTTCAAATGTTGAATCGAGAATTTTAATGCAGGCTGCAGAGCCTTTATTTCATGACAGTTCGCCAAATACTCTGGCACTTTTGTTTGAAAGTATAGCGGAGAAAAAACAAATCATTTTATGTTATAAAACTTTAGAAGCCGAAGAACCCACTAAACGAAATATTGAACCCGTTGGCGTTTTTCATGATCATAATAATTGGTATTTTCTGGGTTATTGTCATTTACGAAAAGATTACCGACAGTTTAGAACTGACAGAATTCAAGGCATTAAAAAAACCGAATTTGATTTTACAATCGAACATGATTCTTTAGAAACGTATTTAGTTAAAAACGAAACAATACCAACTACAAAAGTTCGGATTTTAGTAGAGAAAAAAGTGCTTAATTATCTTCGTTACGAACAAAAATATCACGGTTTTGTTTCGGAAAAAGAAATAGGAAACCAAATCGAAATGACATTCATGTCACGTGATATACAGGAAGGTTTTCCGAGATGGATATTGATGTTTGGAGATTATGCCAGAATCCTTGAACCAGAAACACTCAGAACCAGAGTACTGGAACTTATTGAAACATATAAAAAAAGACATTCATAAAAAAACTCCTAAGACGAATTGAAATTCATCCCAGGAGTTTTTTTTATTAGTAATCTGTAAAAGAATTTATCTTTCCCAGAAAAAAGGAGGTTCAATTCCTAAAGCTCTTAGGTACACATATCCTTGTCCGCGGTGATGTACTTCGTTCTCAATAAAATACAAGATATTCTGAATCACCGGAAATTCATATTGACCAAAAAGATTAAAGGTTTCATTGAAATCTTCAATAGATAATTTTTCCCAATACTGATTGATTTCGGCTGTTGCTTCATCCCATTTTTCAAGATATTGTGCTTTAAATATCAATTTTTCTGATTCTTCGGCAAAAGCTTTTTCTTCTTTGTTTACAATTCCTTTAAGTCCCGGAACTGCAATTGCCAAAAGTTCATCTGTCAGTTTAGAGAAAGATCTCATTCCTCCTATTGAGAATTCGAAAAAATCTTTTTCAGGAAACAACTCAATTACGCGACGTGTAAGGGCACGATGACCTTGCCAGTGTTTCAATAAATCTTCGGGAGTAATTACTTGGGCAGCTAATGTTTGCATGGTTTTAAAGTTTTAATTATTTTAATACTCCAAAATTATTGAGGGTTGGTGACAACGGTTTGTCAACAGGAAATAAAAAAAACAGAAAATTTCTGTTATTTTATTTCAGTAGAGACGCACATCAGTGCATCTAACACAACGTAACACCATTTTATTTCCGCTACAGCAAACCCGACAGGTTTTAAAACCTTTCGGGTTTAGGACAAAACCCATAACTCATAACCCATAACTCATAACTCATAACCCATAACTTAAATTACTTATTCTTCAGCCATTCAAACAAACGATGGGCATCTTCATATTTGAATAATTGTGTTCCTTCATTCATTGTTGCAGCAGATCCGCAGGCAACTCCCCAGCGAATTACTTCTTTCAGGCTTTTGTTTTGTGAAATTGCCCAAACCATTCCGCCAACCATACTATCTCCTGCACCAACGGTACTTTTTTTGGCAACATTTGGTGCAGGAACATATTCATAATCCTCTTTTGTGACCAAAACTGCACCTTGAGGTCCAAGTGAAACTACTACAATTTCGGCTCCGTCTTTTGCAATTATTTTTTTGGCAGCTTCATTGACTTCTTCCATTTCCAGGCGTTCAACTCCCACTAATTTTGCTAATTCGCCTACATTTGGTTTTATCAGATATGCTCCGGTTTCTAAAACTTTCTGTAAAGCTTCTCCGGAAGTATCTACAATTAATTTTGAACTTGACTTCTTAGCAATTTCAGCTACTTTTTGATAAAAATCAGATGATAACCCTTCGTTTAGACTTCCGCTTGCTACAATAAATTTAGGTTTTAGATTTGAAATCGTTTCTAAGATTTTTTTAATTTCCGAATCTGATAAAACATCTCCGGTAAATCCGAAACGATATTGGGAATTTGTATTATCATCAACTGCAATAAAATTTTCTCTAGTTGCAGTTTCTGTTTCAATGGCTTCAAAATCTACTGTTTCTTTTTTCACTAAGTCTTTCAGCATTTCGCCCACCGGACCGCCGGAAGTAAAGATTGCTAATGAACTTCCGCGTAGGCGGGAAATAGCTTTAGAAACATTAATTCCGCCACCGCCAGCATCAAATTGCGGCTCTTTGCATCTTATTTTTTGTTCAGCAATTAAACCTGAAAAATGGGTGCTTTTGTCTACCGAAGGATTTACGGTCAAGGTAACTATATCAAATGTTTTCATAATTTGCTTTTTTATATCTCTTAAAGATCGGAAAAAAATGTTGTTTCTAAAAAGAAATTCAAATAGACAAAGCCGAGACGCACTGCTTTGCGTCTCTGCATACAAAATTTAAAAACTAAAACCTTCTTCAATCGCTAAGTGTAAATTAATTTGACACTATATAAAAAAGCTTACAGCAGCCTTTCTTTACACATAAATAAAGCCTTCAATGATAACTTCCCATTAATTCGATAAAACCTTTGTACCTTTGCGCCTTACAAACTTTGGAACTTAAAAAGAAATGATCGAAGATAAAAATCCGCAACGTACAAGTTTAGCGCAATTAGGTGAATTTGGCCTGATTGAACATTTAACCAAAAATTTTGATGTGACTCAGGAATCTACTTTAAAAAGTATAGGCGATGATGCTGCTGTTCTTGATTTTAAAGATAAAAAAGTAGTGGTTTCTACCGATTTATTGATTGAAGGTGTGCATTTTGATTTGGCTTATATGCCATTAAAACATTTAGGATACAAATCAGTCGTTGTAAATATATCTGACATTTGTGCCATGAATGCCAGACCAACGCAAATAACGGTTTCTGTGGCGGTTTCTAACCGTTTTCCACTTGAAGCTCTGGAAGAATTGTTTGAAGGAATTACACACGCTGCAAAAGAATATAAAGTTGATGTTATTGGCGGAGATACAACCTCATCGCAAAAAGGATTAATTATTAGTATTACCGCAATTGGTGAAGCTGATGCAGAGGAAATCGTTTATAGAAACGGTGCCAAACAAACGGATTTACTGGTTGTAACAGGTGATATTGGTGCTGCATATATGGGATTACAGGTTTTAGAACGTGAAAAACAGGTTTTTCAGGTGAATCCAAACAGTCAGCCTGATCTTGATATGTACAGTTATTTGATCGAACGCCAGTTAAAACCGGAAGCCCGCAAAGATGTTCGTACTTTATTACATGCACTTGAAATTAAACCAACTTCGATGATTGATATTTCGGATGGATTATCATCTGAGATTATTCATTTGTGCAAACAATCAAAAGTGGGTTGTAATTTATACGAAGACAAACTTCCGTTAGATCCGCAATTTATTTCGACTTGCGAAGAGTTCAATATTGACAGTACAACGGTTGCAATTAATGGCGGTGAAGATTATGAATTGCTGTTTACAATCGACATTAATGATTTTGACAAGATAAAAGGAAATCCTAATTTCTCTGTTATTGGTCATATGGCTGACGAAAGCGAAGGAATAAATCTCGTGACACGTGCCAATACTCAGATTCCTTTAAAAGCCCGTGGTTGGGATGCTTTGTCTGAATAAATTCTTAAAATTCAAATAAAAAAATTCCAAATTCCAATACTAATCATGTCATTGGAATTTGGATTTTTTTATTTGGAATTTCTTAAAAAAGCCCTTTACTCCTGGCCTCTTTCACTAATTCTTCATCTGAACCTTTTACTTTGAGTAATTCTTTCAGGCTTACTTTACGTTTTTGGATTGCATTTAATGAAATCGGAATATAATGTGGCATATCTTCGACACTTGTTCCTTTTGATAAATGAAACAAGATCTGTTTATCAAACTCATCAATTTCAATTGAATTATGAGGCGACTGATCAAGTATTTTCTGAACTGACTGGCTGTAATATTTATCGTTTTTCATCACTTTATCAAAAGCATAAAGCAATTCATCAAAGGTAAGATCGTTTTTAATAACCAAGCCATTGGGTTTTATGGTTCTGATAATCGTTTTGATTTTCAGTAATTCTGTATACATTGTTAATAAAATAACTTTGCAACGTGGCATTTTATCTAAGATTAGCTTTGCCAGATCTTCGCCTGAAAAAATATCTTTTTCCTCATAAGCCGGCATACTAATGTCTAAAAATGCTACATCAAATTCTGGAGTTTTCTCATCCTGAATTAAATCATAACCTGATTTACAATCATGAGCCTGCAGGATTAAAAATTCATATTGTTCCGGATTGTAACGCGTTATCGCATTTTTATATCCTTCGATAATAAAGGGATGATCATCAACAATTAAAATATTTTTTTTTATTAATTGAGAATCTGTGGCATTTGAGTCAACTATCATGTATTGTGTAGGTTAATTTTCTGATCTATTGGGATTTTGATTACAAGAAAGGTTCCTTCTCCTTTTGCTGATTTTAAGGCAACTGTACCTTTACATTCTGCTGCTCTGTATTGAATATTATGCAATCCTATGCCTTTTTTTGTTTTTTGGGGATTAAAGCCAACTCCATCATCAAAAATTGAAACAACTAAATGATCTACTTCGCTTTTAAATTCAATTGTAATGGTATTTGCATCTGCATATTTATTACAGTTCTGAAGCGCTTCCTGAACAATTCTGTACAAATTAATTTTAACGGCATTGCTTACCAAATCCCATTTTATATTAGAATCAAAAGTGGTAATTAAATTTGAATCGTAGGTGTTTTGTTGATCTTCGAATAATTTGTTTAAAATCGCAATAAAATTATTAATTAATTCGGATTTCTCTCTATTTAAATCGTGGGAAATTTCACGGATATCCTGTTCGATATTTTTTAGTTCTGTTAAATATTTTTTTCTTTTTGGTGCTGCATCTGCCTCATCCACTTTATCCAGACTGTCTAAACTAATTCTGACTCCAAACATTCTTCCTAAAACGCCATCATGTAAATCCTGCGCTACTTTTTTCTTTTCCTTAATACGAGTGAGTTCAATATCGTTTTGCTGGGAAATCATCAAATTATAAATGTCCTCGTTTGCAATTTGCTGTTGTTGTTTAAAAAGTAACTCCCTGTTTTTTGCTTGTTGTGTTTTGTAAACATAAAAAAACAAACCTATTAAAGTACAAATACTAAAAATGTAAATTAAAGTTTTATTTTTCTCCTGCAGATTCGAATTCTGATCTTTTATTTCGCTGGTTTCATATTCGATACGGGAGAATTTTTCCCCCATTTTTCTTTCCGCTTTTACTAATTTTTCATTAATTTCTATATATTCTTTTGAATATTTCGGAGCATTCTTTGGATCAACAATGGCAATCTGTTTAAGAGCATCTAATGTATTACTTAATTTATTTGAACTTCGGGATAAATTTAAAGCTTGTTTAGAAAATTGAAACGCTCTTAGTGTATCTTTTTTATATTCATAATATTCAGATAAATGTATTTTATTTAAGATAATTCCTGATGTAAGATTTAAACTATCCCTAATTCTCAAAGCATCATAAAATTGCCCGGGAAGTCCATTAGATTCTTTTGATTTAAACTTAGAATAGGCTAAATTATCTAAAAGCATAGCATATAATGTGACACTATCTTCGTATAAATCCTTTTGTTCCAAACCTTTTTGAAAATACATTTTTGCCTTTTGATAATTAGCCATACTTAAATAAACAAATCCTATATTATTTAATGAAGTTGCCTTCAATTGTAATTCTAATGGAATTGATTTATCATCTAAAGTAGATAATGCTTTATTATGAAACTCCAGGGCTTTATTATACTCTTCACGTTCATTGTATAATACTCCCAAAAGATTATAACAATCATAAAGTTGATTATTAACATTTTTTTGCTTTTTCAAAATTTTAAGAGCCTTAAAAACAGTTATCTCACTTTCAAAATAATCTGCTTCGGAAAACTGTAAATCTGCTTTAAGTAAAAAAGTTTTAGCAAGATTAAATTCATCCTTTACTCTCAAATATATTTTTTCTGCTCTAAAGTAATTTAAGAAAGCACTATCTGAAATAGTTTGCGATCTATAATAATCTCCTAAATAAGTATAAGCCTTAGCCATACCAGACGAATCTTTACTTTTTATGGATTTTTCGAGAATTACTTTTGATGTTTTTTGATATGATTTCCAATCGCTCATATTATAATAACGATTAGCAACTTTAAACAAATTTACTCTATTAATAGAATCATCACTTTGCCTCATAATTACATCAAATGCTTTCTGATTATATTTTTGTTTGTATTTATAAGGCAAATTAATATCGCCCGCCAGTGACAGATATATAGGCAGACTATCTTTTGAAGAATTTACATTTTCATTTTGCGCACTTTTATGGGTACAACCAAATAGTACAAGAAGTAAAAACAATAATATCTGAGAATGTTTTTTCAATGTATCTCTTTGATTTTTATCAAAAATACTAAAACTATGGACATAAAAAAAGGTTGCCAAAAATTGACAACCTTTATTATATTATTTTATTAGTATTAGTCTAATTTTATCATAGATCTCGTTGATTGACTGTCATAATTAAAACTATTTGACTGCTTAGAAGATGATTTAAAATCTGAAGTGCCGTAAACGTCAAGCTTTTTACCCATTGGTGTTGTTTTTTGACCGCCACCACCATCGATACTAACTATATTATCTGAATGCAAAATTGATTTTTTTTCTGGAGTTTCAAATGAAGTTGCTACTAATACTGTAGAAATTAATGCGAATGTTAAAGCTGCTTTTTTCATGATTTGGGGGTATTAAATTTTTGATTTTTGTTTTGGAGAATCATCGCTTTGTGCGAATCATGGTGTAAAACTAGTTCCAAATTCAAAGAAAATTTATACAAAAAAACAGGTTTATGGTAGATCATGCCCAATTGATAGTCAATGGACAGTAAATTAATGTAAATGCTTAATTATTAGACTTCTAAGTAATTTCCTATAGAAAAATCAGCGATAATTAAATCGACATTTGATTTGTAGGTTTTAGAAAAAGGAATCTTTTTTGAAGAGTTTTTTATGTAACAAACTGAGTTTCCGTTATGAATTCTCGAAATGTAATTTTTATTGATAATATAACTGTTGTGAATTCTTACAAATGGATGTGATAATATAGCTTCAAAATGCTTTAATGTTTTAAATGCTGTGATCATATCGCCGGAATTCAGGAAAATGTCTGTTGAATTATTATCTGCCTGAAAATAACAAATATCATTAGAATTAATATACCGGTAATCGCCATATGATTTAATGCATATAATAAGCGGTTGCTCTGCAACTTGTGAGGTTTGTATTAACGGAAGAACAGAAGTACTATTTTCGTTTCTTATTTCGACTGAATTAGTTTCTGACACATTTTTTTTGACCTTTAAAATGGTCTTTATAAAATCTATTGGCTGGACCGGTTTTAAAAAATAATCAAAAACCCCATATTGAATGGACTCATAAGCGAGTTCCTTTTTTTTTGTTGTAATAATTATTTTGGGTAAAATAGATAAAAACCTGTGAAGTTCGTTTATAAGCTCAAGCGATAGTTTACTTGATACATCTTCAGGTTCAATTTCTAAAAAAACAATAGCCGGTTTGTATTCTAAAACCAAATCCAAACCTGATTGATAATTCGTAGCCGACGCCAAAAAAGTCAATTCTGAAAAACCATTAGCAATTGTTTTGGTTTCCAAAATACTTTCAGCATCATCGTCAATAATAATATACGAATACTTTTTCAATATTGGTTTTTATTAATTTTTCATGAACCGTTGACCACTATTGATTTAAGCTGGATCAATACTCTTGAAAAAAAATTATTTTTTTGCGTTTTTATCCCTATTAAAATTACGAATTTCAATTGCTCAAACATTTCATTGTTAACACATTATAAACAAATGTTAAAATATAAAGATGAAATGCAAATATCATCGACAAAATACACATTTATAATTAAAAAAAAACCCAAATTCCGATATGGAATTTGGGTTTTATATAAAATAGTTTAAAAATTTACATTTTCATCAACCAGTTTTTCATTGAAACTTCACTTTCGATGATATCTTTTAATTCAGAAATCTTAACACGATCTTGTTTCATAGAATCTCTATGACGAATTGTTACTGTTTCGTCTTCGATTGTCTGGTGATCTACTGTAATACAAAATGGCGTTCCAAGAGCATCTTGTCTTCTGTAACGACGTCCTACAGCATCTTTTTCATCATATGCCACACTAAAATCCCATTTTAAATCGTCGATGATTTTTTTCGCGATATCCGGCAATCCGTCTTTTTTAACTAATGGTAAAATAGCGGCTTTTGTTGGTGCTAAAACTGATGGTAATTTTAAAACCGTTCTTGTTGAACCATCTTCAAGAGTTTCTTCTTTTAATGAAGTTGCAAAAACAGCTAAAAACATACGATCTAATCCTACTGAAGTTTCAACTACATATGGCACGTAATTTTCATTCAGTTCCGGATCAAAATATTGTAGTTTTCTACCTGAGAATTTTTCGTGCGCTTTTAAGTCAAAATCGGTACGCGAGTGAATTCCTTCTAATTCCTTGAATCCAAATGGGAAATTGAACTCGATATCAGCGGCAGCATTTGCGTAGTGTGCTAATTTTTCGTGATCGTGAAAACGATAATTCTCTTTTCCTAATCCTAGAGACAAATGCCATTTTAAACGAGTTTCTTTCCAGTATTCATAAGATTGCATTTCTTCGCCCGGACGAACGAAAAATTGCATTTCCATTTGTTCAAATTCACGCATACGGAAAATAAATTGTCTTGCAACAATTTCATTTCTAAATGCTTTACCCGTTTGAGCAATTCCAAAAGGAATTTTCATACGACCTGATTTTTGTACGTTCAGGAAATTCACAAAAATACCCTGAGCCGTTTCCGGACGCAAATATAAATCCATTGCAGTATCTGCAGAAGCGCCTAATTTTGTCCCGAACATTAAATTGAACTGACGCACTTCTGTCCAGTTTCTTGAACCGGTTTCAGGATCAGCAATTTCTAATTCTTCGATTAAAGCTTTTACATCCTCTAAATCTCCATTTCCTAAAGAACGTCCTAAACGCTCTCTAATTTCTGTTTCTTTAGCTAAATATTCAATAACTCGGGCATTTGTCGTAACAAATTCCTCTTCGTTGAATGCATCTCCAAAACGAGCTTTTGCTTTTTCGATTTCTTTTTTAGCTTTTAGATTTAACTTTTCAGCATAATCTTCTACTAAAACATCAGCTCTATATCTTTTCTTTGAATCTTTATTATCAATTAACGGATCATTGAAAGCATCAACGTGTCCTGAAGCTTTCCAAGTCGTTGGGTGCATTAATATTGCAGCATCAAGTCCTACAATATTCTCGTTCATCTGAACCATTGATTTCCACCAATATTCACGGATATTCTTTTTTAATTCGACACCATTTTGTGCGTAATCATATACTGCACTCAATCCATCGTATACTTCGCTTGACGGAAAAATATATCCGTACTCTTTTGCGTGCGAAACCACATTCTTTAATAAATCTTCTTGTTTTGCCATAGTGATGCAAAAATATAAAAAGTCCGATTAAAAAAAAGAAAAATAACAAAGATTGAAGGATTGATTTCGTTATTTTTGTAACTAAATTCTTTCTATTTGTGTTTAATTATATTATTAACCTGTTTTTCCCTAAAGTTTGTGCGGGCTGTCATACTATTTTGATTCCCGCCGAAACTGTTTTATGTACTAATTGCCGACATGAAATACCGCTGACACAATATCATTTAGACCCAAAAAACGAAGCTGTCAAAAAATTTTATGGCAAAATTGCTATTGAACATGCGTCGGCACTTTTATATTTTACCAAAAAAGGCATCGTTCAGGAACTAATCCACAACCTCAAATACAAGGGTCACGAAGAAATTGGTACCGTTTTAGGAAATTGGTATGTTGAGGATTTAAAGGAATTGGTTTTAGAAACTCCTTTTGATGTTGTAATTCCTGTGCCTTTACATCCTAAAAAGTTCAGGGAACGCGGCTACAATCAGGTTACGACTTTTGGTGTGGCTGTCGCCGAAGGTTTGGATATTAGTTATAATACAGGCATTTTGTATCGAAAGAAATATTCTAAAACACAATCAAAAAAGAATCTGGCAGGAAGATCTGATAATATCGAAGATATATTTGATGTCACTTTTACAGAAGAAAATCAAAACAAACACTTTTTAATTGTCGATGATGTTTTAACAACCGGCGCAACTCTTGAAGCTTGTTCACGGGCTTTATTAAAAATTCCCGGAGCCAGAATCAGCATTGTTTGCATGGCAATGGCTAATTCTTAAATTTATTTTTTGCCCACGGGTTTTACGGATTAAACGGGTGTACGCTGGTTTTTTTTTGCCACGAATTTCACGAATTAGCACGAATTTGTTTTTACAATTCATGGCTAAAATCAATCTGTGAGAATCAGTTTAAATCTGTATAACCCGTGGGCAGAATCACAAGTGTTTTCTTTACTAGTAGCCACGGGTTTTACGGATCAAACGGATTTACGCTGGTTTTTTTTTATTGGTTCGCTTAGATTTTCATAAAACGAAATGCTAAAAAAAAACCACAAATTTCCCAAATTAATTCGTATTAATTCGTGAAATTCGTGGCTGATATATTTGATCGTATCGCGATTAAACAATATAAAATCGTGACAATCTGTTTAATCCGTAAAACCCGTGGGGAACAAATTAATTAATTACTATTTTCTTCACAGTTCTTCTGTCTCCATCAATAATGGTAACAAAATACATTCCTGATGAAACATCTGAAAGCTGAATGTTTTGATTAAAATAAGAGGTGATATTATAAGAATTAGAATAGATCTGTTTTCCTAAAATATCATGTACATAAACCTGAACTCTGTTGATAGAGTCGCTTGAAAATTGGATTGTAAAGTTTCCTTTATTTGGATTAGGATACAGGACTAATTCTACATTGCTTAAATCCGGCGTTCCTAATGTAAAAGTCTGGTTGCAAATATTTACCGATGCCGAGTTTATTGTTCCTCCATTACCGGAAACCGCATCACGAACTCTAAACGTCCAGGTTCCCTGAGGATTTTCGCCATTAAAAACGCTTAATGCTTCAAGTGGAACAACAATTTGACTTGTGGTCTTTGAACAATCTAATGGAACTCCAGAATCATCAAACTGAAGTGCAAGTGTAGATTTTATGTTTCCGCAACTTCTATTGTAAACGTTCACAATTGTTCCTTTTGGACTTACCATTTGAATTTCAAGATCCGAAAGTCTGTCGTGTGTTACATTTACTAAAACATCAACATCAGAAACTGATCCGGTTGAAGCTGGAACATTTACCGTTCTGGTTGAAAAAGTTGGCTGAAAAGGTATTGCAAAACTGTTTCCGAAACTATACGAATCACAAGTTGTTGTGGCGGTATACCCTACTGCAAAAGGTTTGCTGTTTATGGCGTAATAAACATTTGCTGTTGGCGCTACCATAAGTCTGCAATTTGTTGATGCTTGTATACTTGTAGGAATCTGAACTGTTTCAGAACCATCATTTGCGGTATTTGAAACTAATGTTATAGGAAATGTTAAACCTCCGTCAGTTGATAATTTGATATTTACATTTGATGAACCTTGCAAAGTATTGGTGTTATTTACATTCCAGGTAATGGTTTGACTTGATCCCAGTTGCCAGCTAACATCGTTTCCGTTTTGAGAAGTTACTGTAAATGGTCCCGCAGTTGCCGCCACATTTACAATCATAGCATCTGTACTGGTTTGAGCTGTTCCTTGTGCGGCATTATCTCTTCCTGTTAAAGTAAAATGCAACGTTCTTGCAATAGACGAAACAGATTCCCAGGTTGTGGTTAATTTATTTTCAAGAACAGTGCTTAAAGTTGGCATATAACGAACCGGAGAGCTTGTTGGAATCAAAGATCTAAACAACGGACCATCAGGTTTTGTAGGATATGCAATACTGTTAGAAGTCGAAGTTGTTGTTGCACTATCATTTTGTTCCCAAGTGTAAGTAACAGTTCCGCCTTCAGGATCTGAACCTGTTCCGGTTAAAATAAATGGTGTACTTATTGGGATTGTATAATCTGATCCGGCATTAATAGTTGGCGGATTATTAGTAATAGCTGTACTAACGGGACAGGTTTTTGAAGCAAGATTATTTTGAATTTGAAAAATGCTGGCAAAAGCAAAATAGTCATCAGAATTCTCCTGAACATCATAATCTGTGATTCCTGCATATCCCATAACCGTTGAACCACTTCCGGGTTCAACATTTGTTCCTGTTCCTTCAATACCATACGAAAAAGTATGAGTTGCGCCTAACTGATGCCCTATTTCATGCGCTACAAAATCAATGTCAAAAGTGTCTCCTTGCGGTTTCCCGTCTGATGGTGACGTATAAGCGCTTCCTTTTGCAGTAATATTTGACGATGTTGGACTATCGCAGATACATCCTATACAACCGGCATTACCTCCGCCTCCGGAACCTCCAAATAAATGTCCGAGATCATAATTTGCCTCGCCAATTACACTTGTTATATTATTTTGCGCTTCTACATTCCAAACCTGAATATCATCACGATTTGGATAATTTTTTATTCCGTCCGCGGCGTTAGAATACGGATCTGTTGCTGCATTGGTGTAAATAATAGCATCATTTGTAGCAATCAACAATAATTGTACGGCAAGATCACGATTAAAAACTCCGTTAACCCTGGTCAGAGTTGCGTTCATTCCCGCTAAAGCACCCGCTTTTGTTCCGCCAAAAAAAGCAGTATATTCTCCGGTAGAAGAAAGTGCTAATCTCAACGTTTTAAAAACTTTATTGCTCGCGGTCGTTTTTGATGTTGATGGTTTATTTTTATTCGAAAGTACACCTGTAGTTTTACAAGTTAAACTTCTTGAAGTTGCATCATTTTTAGCAAATACCATATATTGCGCTTTATCATCCGGATTTTGCTCTATATATTCAGATGGTTTATCAGCACGCAATACCATTGTCTGGAATCCAATTGGCGCTATGCTAAAGTGAATTTTAGCCGTTTTATCATCGATTCCGTTTCCTTCGTAAGCTCTTATTTCCGGATATTTTGCCTGTAATTCCGGTTCAAAATTAGAGGATTCCCAAACTGTAAATCGTTCTAAAACACCATTAGAATTTGGAATAGTAATTTCCGTACTGCTTTTTGCGGTTTTAGTCGCAGCTGAAAGTTTATTTTTTAAAAAGTCGATATTAAGCTTATAATAAAGTCTTTCCGGGTCTGATGAATTTGCTCTTTTGGTTACAGAATTTGAACTGACTTTTTGCCACAAATCATCATTTTGTGCATGAATCGTTGCACAACAAAAAATAAAAAACAAAAAAAGTAGATTTTTTTTCATACTTGAAGGCTATTAAAGATTCAAAATTAAGTGAATTAAATTAAATTCTTACATATATACGACAATTAATGCTTTTTTGTCGACGAGTTGCTTCATTTTCACAAAAAGAAACCAATTCGCATCAAAATTCAATTGGGCTTAGTATTAAATTCAAATTAGATAGTATAAATTTGCACCATCTTAAATTATTTGTTTTGAAGCTTTTTCATTCTATAAACGATTTTCAGTCAACCAAGAAAACGATTTTAACTCTTGGTACCTTTGACGGCGTACATATTGGTCACAAAAAAATTCTTGAACGAATTACTCAAAATACTGAAAACGGAAAATATGAGAGTTTAGTACTTACTTTTTTTCCACATCCAAGAATGGTTTTACAGGAAAAATCAGAAATTAAACTTTTGAATACCATTTCTGAAAAAACTAAACTTCTGGAAGCAACCGGAATTGAAAATCTTGTAATTCATCCGTTTAACGAAAGTTTCTCCCGATTAACTGCGGAAGAATTTGTGCATTCTATTTTAGTGGATCAATTTCATATTCAGAAAATAATTATTGGACACGATCATCGTTTCGGAAGAAACAGAACGGCTAATATTGACAATTTAATTGCTTTTGGAGCAGAATATGGTTTTGAAGTAGAACAGATTTCGGCTGAGGAAATTCAGGATGTTTCAGTAAGTTCGACGAAGATCAGAAAAGCTTTAAACGAAGGAAATATGGCTCTTGCCAATGAATATCTGGGGTATTCTTATTTTTTATCAGGCGAAGTTGTAAAAGGAAAACAATTAGGAAGAACTATTGGTTTCCCAACTGCGAATATTAAAATTGATGAAGAATATAAGCTGATTCCAAAAATTGGTGTTTATGCCGTTAAAGCGTTAATTGGTGAAAAGGAAGTTTTCGGGATGATGAATATTGGATATAATCCTACTGTAAATGGACAAAACCAAACTATCGAAGTGAATTTATTTGACTTTGATGAAGATATTTACGGTCAAAAAATTGAAGTTTCATTATTACAATATCTTCGCGAAGAGCAAAAATTTGGCTCTCTTGATTTGCTTAAGGCCCAATTAAATCAGGATGAAAAGGATGCGTTGGCATTTATTAGGGCATTGTAGACATGTAGTCCCGCTGGGACAAAATTAATCTTTTACATTTTTTTTCTACCAATATGTAATCTCTCCGAGATATCTTTTTAATGCGTTAAATATACATTTGAAAAAACAAATCATTTTTCTACCAACATATAATCTCTCCAAGATATCTTTTTTATGCGTTAAATATACATTTGGAAAAAACAAATTATTTTCTACCAATATATAATCTCTCCAATATATCTTCTATAAGCTAAAATATACTCGGAAGAAACAAAATTCATTTACAATCTTCGCAACATACTCCGCTAGGAGTTAAATATTGGTAACAAAAACATCGACGCAAAACAAATAAAATTCCCATCGGGACTATACTTTTAGTAAATAATTTTTTAAATATCTGCGTTACTTTTTATTACTTTTCTAATGACCATTTCTTTTCCTTCACTTTTAAATCATCGTAGCTATATTTTTATTAAATTTGATATAGAACTCTGTTTATCAAAGATTTAATATTAACTTCTATAAAAATAACCATTATGAATTTACCTAAAGAAATTACCAACGGTTTTTTGATTTTCCTCGGAATAGGCATTTATTTTTTATTGATGAGTTTATTAGGGCTTTCTCATTTATTTTACCTGAGAACCTTAAATGTATTTTTTATCTTTTATGGTGTAAACAGAACGATGCAAATGAATCTGAAGGAAGGTGAAACTAATTTTGTATCGAATGCGGTTTCTGCAATGACAACTTCTGTAGTGGGAGTTTCATTTAGTGTCCTGGGATTATTAATTTACAGTTATGCCAGAGGTGGCGATGCTTATGTTGAAACGCTTTCTAAAACTTTTATGTTTGGCGGAGACCCATCTGTACCTACCTATTGCATTTGCCTGCTTTTTGAAGGACTTGCCTCATCTGTCATTGTTACTTTAATGATGATGCTGTACTGGAATAATAAATATGTAGCCGATTAATTCTTAGAAATAAACAAAATCGCCCTAAAATCATCATCACAATTATATGATTTTAGGGTGTTTTTTGTTTTTAGAATATCTCCTAAGAAATCATTTACAAAATTCAACGTTTGGTGATTAAAACAATTTAATTACTTTTGATTCACAAAAACAATGTATCAATGAGCATTACAAAACACAACTGGACTAAAGACGAGATAATCGCCATATATAATAAACCTTTGATGGACCTGCTTTATGAAGCGGCAACAATACACAGAGAAAAACATGATCCTAACGTTGTTCAGGTATCTACTTTGCTTTCTATTAAAACGGGAGGATGTCCTGAAGATTGTGGTTATTGCCCTCAAGCTGCGCGCTATAATACAGGAGTTGAAGGAAATGATTTAATGAGTGTAAGTCAGGTTAAAGCTCAGGCTTTGCGTGCAAAATCAAGCGGATCATCGCGTGTTTGCATGGGTGCGGCATGGAGAAATGTAAAAGATGGTGAAGAGTTTGATCAGGTTTTAGAAATGGTTCGTACTATTAATAAACTGGATATGGAGGTTTGCTGTACTTTAGGCATGATTACCGAAAATCAGGCGCAGCGTTTAGCAGAAGCCGGTTTATATGCTTACAATCATAATTTAGATACCTCTGAAGAATATTATAAAGATGTAATTTCAACCCGTGGTTTTGAAGATCGTTTGCAGACTATTGAAAATGTTCGTAAAACGAACGTTACGGTTTGCAGCGGAGGAATTATAGGAATGGGAGAAAATATCGAGGACAGAGCGGGAATGCTTGTAGCACTTTCAACTTTAAATCCTCAGCCGGAATCTGTGCCAATTAATGCTTTGGTTGCAGTTGAAGGAACTCCGATGGAAGAAGAAAAACCTGTTGAAATCTGGGAAATGATCAGAATGGTGGCTACTACCAGAATCGTAATGCCGGATACACAGGTTCGTTTGTCTGCAGGAAGAACTAATATGAGCCGCGAAGGTCAGGCAATGTGCTTTTTTGCCGGTGCCAATTCTATTTTTGCAGGAGATAAATTGCTTACAACGCCAAATCCTGATGTTCAGGAAGACATGAAAATGTTTGACCTACTAGGTTTGATTCCGCAAAAGCCATTTGTTAAGGTTTCACAACCTCAAACAGTAGAAGCTGCCGATTCTCAGTTTACTCCGCTTGGCGAAAAACCAAGATGGTCAAGACCGGGACATACAATTGAACGCAACCTTGAAGCTTCGATTAAAGCAAAAATTTAATTAAATGAGTTAATACTTCTCGACAAATATTTTTAAATTGCTTGTAGCACTGAGCTATAAGCAATTTTTTTATTTTAAAGAGATGAAGTTACAACAAATCCAAAGGGTAAAAAAGATCTCAAAATCTGATTTTATTTCCCAATATGTCAAAAAACAAATTCCCGTTGTTGTTGAAGAGCTAACCGAAGACTGGCCGGCTTATCATAAATGGAAATTAAACTATATCAAAGATATCGCCGGCGATACTGTCGTTCCTTTATACGACAACAGACCTGTTAATCATGAAGATGGCTTTAATGAAGCGCATACTAAAATGAAAATGGGCGATTATATCAATTTATTAGAGTCAAGGCCTACCAATTACCGTATCTTTCTTTATAATTTAATGAAGGAAGTTCCTACTTTAAAGAGTGATTTTTTATGGCCGGATATTGGTTTGAGATTAGTCAAGCAGTTGCCAATGTTATTTTTTGGCGGTGAAAACTCAAGGGTATTCATGCACTATGATATTGATTATTCGAATATTTTGCATTTCCATTTTCATGGAGAAAAACAATGTATGCTTTTTGCGCCGGATCAATCCAAATATATGTACAAGGTTCCGCACGCTTTAATTTCACGAGAAGACATTGATTTTGACAATCCCGACTATGAAAAATTTCCTGCCCTTGAAAATGCCGAAGGTTTTATCACGAATCTTAAACATGGAGAAATGTTATACATGCCCGAAGGTTACTGGCATTATATGAAATATTTAACTCCCGGATTTTCTATGAGTTTGCGTTCTTTCCCTAAAAGTATTGTCAACTTATCTAAAGCGGCTTATAATATTTTTATTATGCGTCATTTTGATATTTTAATGCGAAAAGTAAAAGGTCAGAAATGGATTGATTACAAAAATGAGAAAGCAATGCAGAATACCCACGGAAATTTAGAAAAGACGTTTTTAAGAAAAGTGTCGTAATATTTTTTATTATAAACTATAATTTCTGCGTTCTATTAATCGTTTTATAATTTCTTCTATAAATAATACTTCTCTCCGGGACTCTAAAAACTCGAGTGGATTGTTATATTTATAGCCAATGATTCATAGGGTTTATAAAGCTCCAGCGGAGCGATATCTTTTACGTTTCTTATTTTTATATTTCACTCTTATGGGGTTGTAGGTCGTTATCTATAAATTTTCTACAAATATAACGTCCCTCTGGGACTCTAAAAACTCCAGCGGAGTGTTACATTTATAGCCAATTATTCATAGCGCTTATAAGCTCCAGCGGAGCGATATCTTTTACGTTTCTTATTTTTATATTTCACTCTTATGGGGTTGGTTGTATGTCGTTAACTATAAATTTTCTATAAATATTACGTCCCTCTGGGACTCTACGAGCTCCAGCGGAGCGTTATATTACGCAGATCTGAAATAATAAGTTTCAAAACCTTTAAAAAAATAGGCTGAAAGCCTAAAAGCACTAGCGTAGTGCAGCGCACTACGAAATTAATTCAGAATAAAATTAGCATGAAATGATAAAAGAAAATTCCGATTAAGCTTTTCGCCATTACAAGGCTTAAATAAAAATCGTTAACGATTCATATTGCTCTTACCCTGCTAGTGATAGAGTTCAGAGCAATCGGTTTTGAAAAATTACATTTGCACATATTCAATCGATAGCCTTTAGTTTTTCTAAAACACAATCTTTCTCGTCACGATAAAATCAGTTTCTAAAATGACTTTCACTAATACAACCTGATTATTTATTGATACATTTTGAATTTGCAAATCGCAAGCATTTATTTTCTTTTTATTGTAAAGTAGTTTTCCAGTGATGTCAAAAACAGTAACTTCTTTTATGTTTTCTTTTGATGATTTTATGTTGATTACTTTATTTGTAACTGAAACTAAAATTTCGTTTTCGGGATTTTCAAAATCTTTTGTTCCTAACGTTTTATCTGTATATTTTATAAGGAATCGATCTTCAAAAGTTCCTGCGATCGTGGTGAACGTATAATTGCTGCTTTGTAAGTTGTGCGTAATTCCGGTTGTTTTATCTTCAATATAAATGGGTTGATTGCTTATATCACCATCAATGTTATCAATTGATATTGTGAATTCTCCCGCAATTTTTGTTTTATATCCTAACGGAATTATATCATTATCTGTAAAGGGTAAAGCACGTCCCTGAATTACTAGATTTTTATGATCAGTAATACTATAAAAATCTAAATATTGATTTCCATTAAAGGATTCTGCATCATAATCTTCATCGTATGAATTTGTTGCTCCTTGGATATATCCCAGTAAAATTTGCTTGAAAACTCCTTGTTTATTTTCAAAATTTAGCCAGACACGTTGTTTTTCAATTTGGTTGGTATTGTTCAGTTTGGTATTTTTTGCGGGTTTGAAAAAACTTGAATTTTTGTTTTGTATTCGCATACTATTATTAAATTCGGCATTGCCTGAATTTTTGCTTGCCACAAAAAAAGCTTGTCCGGAAGCAATTGTTCCGTCCGGAATAGTTTCATTAACTCCTGCAGAAACCGAACTTCGTGTTCCTACACCGCCCAACAAATTATAAACGGCGTAATCACTTGAAGAATATTCACTAAAATTATAGGGCGTATTATGTGTCCAGAAATAAAGCGCTCCTTTTAAGTTTGCTTTATTGCCCAACAAAAATAAATCAGCATTTAGAGCTGATGGATAAGGATTTCCGATTAGATTATAAGTATCAATTCCTACATCTAAATCAATTTTTCCGTTATTGGGAATTCCTTTAAATGTTGCTTCAAATTGTGAAGGAACGGTTGTAGAAAAGTCTTGTGGTCCGCGAATAATATATCCTTTTCCGGATGTCATCATATTAGAAGAATTTTCATCTTTCCAATCTCCCAATTGATAATCAAACGAAAAATATTTATCCCATAATGTATTGGGAGAAACATCTATTAGTTTTTGATCCTGAACCGGCGATGACCAATAGGTATAATCGAATTTTAAAATGGGGGAAGATTTTCTTTTTACACCTACAATTCCAGTATTTACCATATCATCATCTGACTGATATAAGCTGGCTGAATCTTCTAAAATTAATGTTCCAAGTCCTGAATAATTAAATTCAAGACTTAAAGTATTGGAACTTAAAAGTGTTACGGTTTTCCCGATTTCAACTGAACAGCTACAAACATTTACCGAAGTTAAATTGTGATAATCAGCGTTGAAAGTCAATTCTTTTCCGCCTGACGGTAAACCATTTGACCATGAAATACCATTCCAGGTTGTAGATTCCAGGCAAAGTTTAAGGCGCGCAATTCTATGTTTCGAAAGCCCTGAAACGGAATTAAAATCTCCGCCAATCATTAGTCTGTGATCTGATGTAAAAGCCATTGTATTCAATTTTCCATTTAAATCTGCATTGAAAGCATCATCATATTCTCCTGAATTTTGTAAACGAATCAATCGCAAAGAGGAATGGGTTTTATAAGTTCCTGAAAAAGTACCTCCAACCAAAATTCGATCATCGGGCTGAATTAAAAGACTTAAAACATCACCATTACTAAATCCTGAACCGGAATCAAAAGTAGTATCTAAACTTCCGCCAGGATGTAATCTTAAAATTCGTTTTTGAGAGTTTCCGTTGTAACTTAAAAATGTTCCGCCTATGATTATTTTTTGATCTGATTGTAATGCTATTGTGTAGACAAATTTGTCAAAACCAGTTCCAATATTAAAATCAGAATCAATGCTTCCGTCATAATTCAAGCGAACTAATCGAGAAAAGGATTGACCATTAAAAGTATTAAATCTTCCGCCTACCAGAATTTTCCCATCTGACTGAACCAATATTGCTTCAATAATTGCATCTGCGCCAAGACCTGGATTAAAACCCGGATCACGTATACCATTCTCTAATAACCTTACTATTCTTCCGGCTGGTACATCATTATAAGTTGTAAAATTTCCTGCAACAATTACTTTTTCATCCTGCATCGCTACTGCATAGACCTGAGTTTTAAATCCATTACCAATATTGAATGTATTATCAATAGCTCCATCAGATAAAATCCTGACAATGCGGTTAGAAATAATATCATTGTATTTTGTAAAATTTCCTCCTAAAATGATTTTCCCATCTGATTGCAAAACTGCGGTTTTTATAAGATTATTGGCTCCGGATTGTCCTGAATTAAAGGTTGCATCAGATGAACCATCTTCTAAAAGCCTGACTATTCTTGGTGCAAAAAGGGTATTGAATTTAGTAAAATTGCCAAATACCATTGTCTTTCTGTCTTTTAATGATAGCACTTTATGAACCGCATTATCAAAACCAACTCCGGAAGCTAAATATGATGTATCATGTTCTCCTTTTGCATCAACTTTGGCTAATTTACCTTGATTTTGACCATCAAAAACTAAAAATGAACCTCCGATATACCAAGATCCATCTAGAGCGTTTTCGAAAGCAAAAACAGCTGCAGATGCTGGTCCTGAGCCTATATCGAAATTTGAATTTAGAGTTCCGTTTGAATTTAAAAGAAACATTCGGTTTACTTCATTTCCATTATATAAACCTTTGAAAGATCCTCCAACCATTATATTGCCGAAATTATCTGTTTTAATAACCTGAACAGCATCTGTATTTAAACCAGATCCTGATAAAAAGCTTTGATCCATTGTGGCATCTTTATTAAGTCGGATAATTCTATTTGCAGTGATTCCGTTATAAGCTGTAAATTTTCCGCCTAATATAATTTTCCCGTCGGGCTGTAAAATCATGGCGTTAACATCTTCATTAAAGCCTGAACCACTATTAAAACCAGTATCAATGCTTCCATCCGAAAGTAAACGGGCAATCTTGTTTACAGTAAGTCCATTAAATGAAATAAAATTACCTGAGATTACAATTTTATTATCTGATAAAATTACAACATCTGTAATATTCAAAGCGGCGCCTGATCCCGTATTGAAAGAAGTATCTAAAACTCCGGTTGGTAAAATTCTGGCGATTCTGTTTACTGTAACATTGTTGTATTTAGTAAAACTTCCTACGACTATAATTTTCCCATCAGACTGAGGACAAACTTTGTAGATGATTCCGTTAGTCGCTCCTATCGCGGTATTGAATGTTGTATCCTGTGAACCATCCGGGTTTAACCGAATAAGTCTTCCTGCATTATTGCCATTATAAGAGGTAAAATTTCCTGCAACGATTATTTTTCCATCTGCTTGAATAAGCGAAGTATAGACTTTACCATTAAAACCTGTTCCTAAGTTAAAACTATCATCGATTGATCCGTCCGGATTTAACCTGGTTAAATATGACGTTGGAATTCCGTTGAGATTTAAGTATTCACCACCAACGATAAGTGTATCATCTGATTGTAATGATAAAGTCCGAACTGTTTTGTCGAAACCATCGCCGTTTAATCCGTTATCAAGGGTATTAAAGGTGATGTCTAATTTTCCTTGTTGCGCCTGAACCTCAGCGAATAAACCAAGAAATAGTACTAAAAAAAGTAATTTTCTAATCAAAATAAAGAAGATTGAATTACAGCTATTTATTATAATTGTAAGAATTAACTGCAATTATAGTGTTTTTTATCCATCTTTCCATAATAAGATTAAGTGATAATTTCGATCTTCTCCAAAAAAAAATCCATTCCGCATAACGGAATGGATTTTACAAAATAAGTAGTTTAAATGTTTTACTTGAATATTATTTTTTTAGTTTTTGCCGAATTATTTTCAAGAATAACTTTTACTAATAAAACCTGATTGCTGAATGGTAAATTTTGTAATTGCAATTCTGTTGTTCCCACTTTATTTTTGTCATAAAGAAGTTTTCCGGTTATATCAAAAATAGTAACTTGTTTGATGTTTTCTTTTGTTGAAGTCACTTTGACAACTTTGTCTTTAACTGAAACTATAAGATTATTGTCAGCGTTTTCTACATCTCCAATTCCTAATGTTTTGTTGGTATAACGCAATACGAAACGATCTGTAAAATTCCCTGTCGCAGTTTTAAAAGTGTAATTACCAGCTGTCAAATCGTGTACTTTACCGGTTGTTTTATCTTCAAGATAAATGTTTTGATTGCTTAAACTTCCATCAGTTCCATCTATTGCAATAGTAAAGTCACCTTCAATTGTAGTACGGTATCCTAAAGGAACTGTATCAGCATCTGAAAATGGTAATGCACGTCCCTGAATTACATATTTATTGTCGTTAGCCAAACTATAAAAATCAATGTAATCATTACCATCAAAAGTTAAACCGTCATAATTTTTATCAAATTCATTACTGGCTCCATCAACATAACCCACAAGCAGTTGTTTGAATGCACCGCCGTCATTTGTCATATTTAACCATACACGATTTGCTTCTGTTCCGTTTGATGTTGTTCCCGGTTTAAAGAATTGTGTATTATCTACAGATCCTGAACGCATTGAATTATTAAAAGTCACGGTACCTCCTGATGTTCCGGCACTTGCAAAAAATGATTGACCTGCCGCTATTTTACCAGATGGTATTGCAGCATTATTTCCTGGTATTGAACCACTAATTGCAGCTAAAGTCCCTGTTCCTCCTGTAAGATTATAAACAGCATAATCATTTGAACTGTATAAATATCCAGGTGCAAAAACTACCGGTGTATTATGAGTCCAGAAATAAAGAGTTCCATTTAGAAAAGTATTTGCTGCTAAAAACTTCTTAGCATCTAAAGCTGAAGGATAAGGATTACCAATTAAATAAAACTTATTTGCCGCCAGTGTTTCTCCTGAAAGATCTCCGTTATTTGGAACTCCAATAAAAGAAGCTTCATAATCTGCTTTTACAGTTCTTGAATAAGTTTGCGGACCACGAATAATGTACCCTTTACCAACAGTCATTACTGTACTTGAGTTTGTACCTACCCAATTATCTCCATCAAATCCAAAATACTTATCGAATAAAGTTAAAGGGGAAACACCAAGTAATGTCTGAGGACTTACCGGTGTTGACCAGTATGTAAAATCGGCTACGCGAATTTGTGGCGTTATACGTTTATATGTAATATTACCGGTATTAATAGTAGGACTATCATTTAACTGAAGCAAACCTGAATGGTTTTCAAATACTAAAGATCCTGTCGTAGCTACATTTATTGCATTTGTAACTGTTAAAGTATTATCGCTAAAAACCGATAAAGAAGCATTCGCATTTATTGTAAGTGCCTGCGCAGCACCATTTACTCCAGTTCCTGAAATAATAGGTTTTCTTGTTACATTAGGAATCACTACGCAATCTGCAGCACTAGGAATTCCGCTTGGACTCCAGTTTGTTGCTAAATCCCATCTAGTGCTGGTTGCACCAGTCCATGTTTTAACTGTAGCTGCTATAATATTTACTACTGTTATTGGTGATGTACATCCTGAACTATTTTTAGCCGTAACATTGTAAGACCCTACTGCAAGACCTGCAAATATTCCTGTTGTATTTGTATAGGTTGAGCCGTTAATACTATAAGTTGTTCCGGCTCCTGTTGGCGCTGTAATAGTAATAGTTCCTGTATTTACTGCACATGTTGGCTGAACTGTTGTTACAGTAGGAGCTGTTTGCAAAGGATTTATTGTTACTGTAAAAGTAGTTCCAAAACTAGAACAGTTACCTGCATTTTTAAAACTAATAGTTCCTGTGTAAGTTCCTGCAGCAGTATTAGCAGGTACTGAGATAGAAATTGGGTTAGTAATGGCAATATCAGTAACATTCACAAAAGAATTAGTTGGAGTATTGCTCCATACAATACTATATCTATTTGGAGTTCCTGTCGCAGAAGTATATGCTAATGGCGTAGTTTGAATTGTTGATTTTGTACATACGTCAGTTGCAGCAGCTGCAACAGTTGCAGAAACAGTTGATGTTACGGTAGTTGAAATACAAGTTGTTGTAGTACAACCATTTTTATATCGAACATAATAGGTTGTATTTGCTGTAGGAGTCAAAGTTATACTATCACCTTCTCCTACTAATGTTCCTCCGCAAGAATCTGAAAACCATTGTGCATAACCGCCATTTCCTCCTTTATTTCCTCCACTAACAGTTAGAGTAGTTGGATTCCCGGCACAAATTGAGACCGGAGCTGTTATTGTAGTAGGTGCAACAGGTATTTGATTTACCGGAACAATAACGATTGTTTCGCTAGTGTACATTCCAGAAGTTACAGTTCTTTTATACCAAGTCGTAGTGGTAAGTAAGCCCGGAGTATAATCTCTGACATTATTAACTCCCGGTGCAGCTGTAAAACCTGATGTTGCACCTGTTGTACTTACTGACCATGAAAAAGCATAAGTACCATTCCCGCCTGTAGGATCTGAACCTGTAATTAAACCAGGACTTGTATTATTGCAAATTGGTTCTGTGTAAGTAGCCTGAATACTCAGTCTTTTTACTGTACTGTAACAAGGATCTCCAAAAACAGCATTTGTTGCCGGAATCGTTGCAGTTGTATTTCCAAGAAATGTTGTTGCTATTGTTCGGCTATTAACAGCATCACAAGTTCCCAAAGTAAAAGGTGCGGGTAAACCTGAAGGTAATCCGTAACTTGCAAAATCAACATTTATAAAAACAGTACCATAAGGAGCACTGAAAAGAGGACTAGCATTTTCAGCATACGAATTGGCTACTTTTCCATATATCCCTTTTGCATAAGAAGCGAAATTTTTATCAATTGCCGGATAAGCAGGTGTTCCATTAATTGTAATTCTTCCTGAACCGGTAAAATAAGTGTCATTAGTATTTGCAGCTCCTGAACCTGAAGCTCCCCATGTACTTGATAACGGACCTGAACCATTAAGAGTTAGTGTACCCGCTGTATGTGTTGTGATTGTATTTAGATTTATAACAGCCCCAGAATTAACAACTAAATTATTTGTTATTATTGTATTTCCGGCAAATGTTTTAGTGCCACCAGAAAGTGTTAAGTTACCGTAAGTAACACCTGCAACACTTTGAGTTCCTCCTATAAAACTAATAGTACTTGCTGCACCAGCATTAAAAGTTCCACTGCTCGCAAAGTTCCCGCTTATGTTTAATAAACTTGTTGCACTATTCACTAATGTCAGGGAAGCTGAAGCATTTATAGTTAGATTATTGACAACTGCGGTTATACCCGCCGCAATAGTAGGCATGTTGGGAGTTCCTGTCGGAATAATTACATTCGTTGAATTTGTAGGGACTACGTTTCCACACCAGTTTGAAGCGGTATTCCAATCTGTACTTGTTGCGCCTGTCCAATATCCTGCAGTACAAGCAGCAGTAGATGCATTAAGGATTCCTGAAGCAGTAGTACCAAAATAAGCAGCACTTTTATTAGTAGCAGCAGAAGCTGTACTTCCCCAAGATCCTGCATTCTGACCATTACTACTATATGTTAACGTTTTAGCACTATGTGTAAATGAATTTAAACTAGCTTTTGCACCTGATGCTAATGAAAAATCATTAGAAACCGTTGTGGATTTGCTTAAAGTAACTCCAGCAGTATTTGCGATAGATAGATTATTAACAGTAGCTGGTAATAATGCTCCTGTAACCTGAGCAGACGAACCATTAAAAGTATAATTAGCAAGAGGGCTAAAAGTCGGATTTAAATTTGTCGATGAAACAGATCCATTCAATCCATTCACATTTGCAGTTATAACATTTGCTCCTGAATTTACTGTAACTATAGCAGATCCGGCAACTCCTCCTGATGAAGAAACCTGAAAAGTTCCAAAATCAATCGTTCCTGTATTGTTTACTATAAGATCTCCAGTCCAATCAGCCTGACTAGCCGGATCTGCAGTATTTAGTGTTAGATTAGAAGCTAATTTTAATGTACTTCCTGCATTAACGATGTACTTTGCCCATATAGCAGCACCAGCAGTTGGTATATTAATAGTTTGGGTTCCTGCACCATTAAACGTTATAATTCCATTTTTAACCTGTCCGGTTGTTGTTATTGACGCAGCACCTGCAGTATTACTTAAATTTCCTGCTAAATATATATTAGTAGTTCCTGAAGTTCCTGCATTAAAATCAAGAACACCAGCTGTTTGGGTATAATCGCCTAAAATTGTAAATACAAAACTAGAAGCATTATTTAAAACAAAAGTACCTCCTGATAATCTAAAATCTTTGTTCACAGTGATATTTCCTAAAACTGATTTAGTACCACTCCCTGAAATGATAAGATTATTATAAGGCGACGCCGCAAATACTGATTGATTAGTTCCATCATAATTTACAGTTGATCCCGTTCCGTTTAAATTTAATGTACTTGTTCCCGGTCCGGTTTGAGAAAAAGCAGTTGCGTTAGCAAGCAAAAGAGTACCGGATTGAGCACCACTTGCCATTGAGAAAACAGGATTATTATTGGTGTTTTCATTCACGGCTCTGATTTGACCCGTAATATCAAGAGTACCACTTTCAAGATTGAAAATTGCATTATTAGTATTTGTATTTCTGGTACTATTAAGAGTTATATTCCCAGAAACATTAAAGGTTGTAATATTTGAAATTAAGGTAGTTGTAATTAATACTGTAGGATCACTTGTTGTTAAACCAACAATAACAGAACCAACAGAAAGAGTTCCACCGCCATTAATGGCTATAGTACGAAAACTTGAATTAGAAGAATTTATGGTTATTGCGTTGGTGACTATTAATGTAAAACCTGAGTTTACAGTCAGAGTGCTTGTATTAGTATTAAATACCAATGATTTGCATCTAGCATTTGCAGTTACTGTAATTAAATTACTATTTTCAATAATAACGTCGTCACTAGTCATAGGAATAGCTCCCGCTGAACCGCCGCCAGAAGTAGATGACCATGTATTAACATCATTCCAATTTCCCGATTGTCTTGAAAAGAAAGTCGCAGCATTAGAATATGACACAACAAAAAACATCGCCACACAAAGTAATTTTAAACCTGGAATAAAAGACCTTTCTGAAGAAGAAGAATTAAATTTTAAAAATAAAGAACGAACGAACAAAAGTAATTTTTGAATCATACAGGTATTGGGTTTTATATTTTATTTTTGGAATATTTCTTAAAAAAGCAAAGAGGTGTTTTTTAATAATCTATAATTTTCCATCAACATTATTTTGCCTTTTAATTTCTTAAAATATTTTCCATTCGTTTGAAAGCATTTATTTACAAAATAAATCTTCAAAAAGAAACAGGCAAAAACTAACCCAACTACATCAAAAACACAATCATTTAAATTTCAACACTAAAAAGATTTGTCAATCTTCCTTCAAGAAATTATGCGTCAAATAAAGTGCAAAAAAGAGGGTTTCGCAAGTCTTTTTTTTCAAAAACATGCTTATCCGACAAAATGCAAAAATATCCGATGAAATGCATTTTATTGGTTTTAAAAAAAATGTTTCAGCTAAAAAAACTTACTTTTTGAAAGCTCATTTTTTAATTTTTTGCATAAAAAAATCCATTTATAAATCTATAAATGGATTTTTTTAACTGAAAAGTGAATTATTTAGTAAATTATTTTTTTCGAATGAATATTCTGAGAATCTAAAATCACTTTTACAAGCAGTACCTGATTTTGAACTTTTAAGTTATTAATTACTAAATTATTACCTGAAATATCCGTTTTTTTATAAACTTGTTTACCGGATAAATCATAGATAAAAACGGTGCTTATATTTTCATTTCCGAAGGAATTTATTGTAATTATTTTATCTTTTACAGCAATCAGTAAATCAGTATTTTGAGCGTCATTATCTCCTACTCCTAATGATAAATTGCTATACTTTAATACAAATCGATCATCATATGTTCCTGATCTGGTTGTAAAAGTATAATTGCCTGCACGCAGATCATGAATAACATTTTCGACTTTGTCTTCAAGATAAACAGGATGAGTTTCTAAATCGCCTTCTGCATGATCGATTCCAATTGTAAAATCACCGGTAATTGTACTGCGATATCCCAAAGGAACCACATCTGTATCCTGAAAAGGCAACGCTCTGCCCTGAATAACATAATCATTCTCAGCATCTACACTGTAAAAATCCAGGTACGGATTTGCATTGAAACTTTTACCATCAAATCTGTTTTCGTACTCATTGGTAGCTCCATCAACATATGCCACTAACAATTGTTTGAAAGCGCCGCCTTCATTTGTCATGTTCAGCCAAACACGATGCGCTTCAATTTCTTCCTCTTTTGAATTTTCAGATTTAAAAAACTGATTGTTGTTTGCGCCTCCAATTCTCATTAGATTCGTAAATGCAATAGTTCCGGGAGCATTCGCACTTGCAAAAAAGGATTGACCGGCAGCAATTCTACCCGAAGGAGTATTGTTATTATTTCCGGGAATACTTCCGGTTGGTGCCGGGGCAGTTGCAACTCCGCCACTCAAATTATAGCTTGCATAATCATTTGAATTATATTGATATCCCGGTCCAAAAACGACTGCGGTATTATGGGTCCAAAAATACAGCGTACCATCTAAAAATCCATTTGCTCCAAGGAAAGTTTCGGCTTTTAAAGCGGACGGATATGGATTTCCAACTAAATAAAAATTACCTGTTTGTACTGTTTCCGCAGAGATGTTGCCATTATTTGGAACACCAATAAACGATGCTGTATAATCAGCACCCACAGTAGTCGAATATGTTTGTGGCCCGCGGATGATGTAACCTTTACCAATTACCATACTTGAACTTGCAAGAGTTGGTACCCAAGATGTTCCGTCAAATCCAAAGTATTTATCAGATAAAGTCAAAGGAGAAACATCCACTAATTTCTGCGGATTAACCGGTGTGGACCAGTAGATAAAATCCGCAAGACGGATGTTTGAGGTCGTACGCTTATAAACGATATTACCCACGTTAACGGCATTTGTTGTTTGTAACAAACTTGAATTATTTTGAAATGTTAAAGTTCCTCCGCTATTTGTCAGCGCGTTAGTTAAAGTTAAAGTATCAAAAGCCACAATCGAAACATTAACTCCTGGATTTACTGTACAGCTGCAAGCCGTAATTTCTGTTCCCGAACCCGGAGATGTATAATTTCCTGCAAAAATAATGTTTTGATCAGCAGTTGGTGTACCGTTAGACCAGGATGTGGTATAGGTATTGGTAACCAATCCCGGTACTACGGCATTAGCTGAACTTGCAGATGTACAGGTTCCGTTACTAACAACAAATGTATATGTATTGGCAGATAGTCCTGAAACGGTTGCGGTTGTTCCTGTATATGGTTTTACAATTGCACCCGGATTCATAGTCAAAGTACCACCCGAAGGTAATCCGCTTAAAGCAACTGTACCAGTAGGAACCGTACAAGTAGGAAGTGTTATTGTTCCAATGACCGGAGCTGCCGGTAAAGTATTCACCGTCACAGTTGCAATGCTGGAATTTCCAGAAATACAAGGTCCGTTTTGAACAACGGCTCTAAATTGAGTTGTTTGTGTTAATACTCCTGATGTATATGTTGTAAGTCCGGCAGTACCTGAAATATCTGTCCATACTGTAAAAGGACTTACCGAAGATTGCCAGTTCACTACTGTTCCCATTTGTCCTGACAATAATAATGCTGCACTTGTAAAGCCACTACAAATTGTTGATCCTCCCGCAATTGAACCTCCTGCACTTGCTGCCGAAATTGTTACGTTTGCCACATTTGTCACTGAAATAGTTGAGGAACAAACTCCGGATGCCAATGCAGTAATTGTTATGGCACTAGTTCCTACCGTGGTTAAACCCACAGCGGTAAATGTTCCTGTACCTGCTGTACTTACTGTCATCACTGCTGTTAATCCTGTTAGTGCAGGACTACTGCGATTATAAGTTGCCGTATATGTTCCCACAGGTAAATTAGCTGCGCTACCTGTTACTGTAATTATAGAAGTTCCTACTGTTGCGCACGCATTACTTGCTGCTGCACCTGTCGTGCTGTAGGTTGGGCATGTATAGGTTACTTTTATTTGTCCATTTCCGCCATTTCCGCCTTTATTATTTCCAATACCCAGCAAAACCAAACCGCCGCCGCCGCCGCCGCCCGGTGTAACTCCATTAGCTCCATTACCGGCTAAAGTCGCTCCCGAACCTCCAGCTCCACCGCCTGTAACAGCAGCTGCGCCATTAACACCATTTGCATCATTACCATTTGCAGCGGTTCCGGCACCTCCTCCTGCACCTCCTGAAAATAATAATCCCAGTACAAGACTTCCGTTAGATCCTTTTCCGCCGGAAAAAGTTGTGCCCGCGCCACCTGCACCACCAATTCCTGCAGCACCACCAGTTCCGCTTGTACCTCCAACGCCACCATTAGCTACTACAGTTGAAAAACTGGATGCTGTTCCACTAATACCACTTGCATTAGTTCCTGCAGCTCCGGAGCCAACCACATAACTTATTGAAGAATTTGGAGTTACGGTAATTGTAGCTTTACTATAACCACCGCCACCGCCACCACCCGCAGACGTACTGGTATCATTTCCTCCTCCGGCTCCTCCGGCTCCCCAACATTCGGCTGTTACGGATGTAAGTCCTGCCGCCACTGCAAATGAACCATTGCTTGTAAATGTATTTGTGGTCTGAGACCATGAGAAAATGTAAATAAAAAAGGCAAATAAAGATAGTTTTAGTCTCATAATAGTAGGATTAAAAATTAACGGCTATAATTTATTATGTACTATCTATAGGAAATACTGAAAAAAAAGATTTTTTTTGCGACTTTAAGATTAGTCTGAAATCAGCATTTATTACAAATAAAGTACTGTATCTAAGTTACTGAAATAAAGCGATTTATATTTAAAAAAGTGGTATTTACTTACGAAAATTATAAATACTTGAATTATTTAACTTAGTTTTCCCAAAAAAATACAGTTTTAGTTGTAAATTCTTACTTTTTATATAAAAAAAACAAAATTTTATCATTTTAAAAATAACCGGTTAAAGTCATGACAAATAAAGAAGCTTTGTTAAAATTAGAACACTTTTGCGCCTATCAGGAAAGGTGTCATTCTGAGGTTGTCAATAAATTATACAGCCTCAAAATGACAGCTGACGAAATAGATGCTATTGTGGTTCAGTTAATTGAAAGTAACTTTTTGAATGAAACACGCTTTGCATGCAGTTTCGCCAGAGGAAAACATCGCATAAAACATTGGGGAAGAATCAGGATTACAAATGAGCTTAAAATGAGGCATATTTCACCTTTCAATATCACTATGGCATTGAAAGAAATATCAGCTGAAGAATATGAAACGACTTTCGAACAACTTTCTGAAAGATGCTGGAATGGTATTCAGGAAAAAAATGTGCTCAAAAAGAGAAAAAAATTCTGTGATTATATGTTAAGAAGGGGTTATGAAAGTTTTTTAGTCTACGATAAAGTTACTTTTTTAGAGAAGGAATTTTAACCAATATTTGGACAACAAGAAAAAGCAGAAAACCTCTTAAATTTTCTTACTTTTGAATAACTTGATTTTTAGCATATTTTGCGAAATAATCAACTCAACTCGCTTTTTTTTCAATAAAATTTTGTAAATTCATATTTTCAAGCCTATAATTTACGACTTTTCTTATATTTAAAACTTGATATTTATAGGAAATAGCTTGAATATGCATTTTTCACAATGCAGTTCATCGACTTTATTTAACACTTTATCGATTATATATAAGTTCTAAAAACCTTACTGTTTAGTAACACGTAGATGTGTCTATATTTGTGCGGGCAAATTTTATCCTATGCCAGCATAACAAATTGTATAGAAAACATTTAACATGAAAAAAACTTTACTTTTACTTTTATTTTTACCTTTTTTTGGATTTAGCCAAATTGACCTGGTAAAATGGAATGCCGCTAATGCTAATACTTCAAGCCCAACTTATTCTGCTGCCAATATTACATCACAGGATTTATCAGCAAATAACGGAATTACCATCGCTTATACTTCTTACAGCAGCAGCGATACTTTTTTTCAAACCAGCAGCTGGCCAACTCCGGCGGATAATGGTGGAGAATATAACCCAAGCAAATATATTCAGTTTACAATAAAACCCAATACAGGCTATAAAGCTGATTTAAGCACTTTTACTTTTCAGGTTAGATCCGGTTCAGGAAAATTTAGAGTTAAATATTCTAAAGATGCTTCGTTTGCCACTGGTGTAAAAGATTTAATCTTAGAAACTACGACACCAAGCTCATGGACAACTTACAGCGCAAATTTTTCTGCAGAGATAAACCCGGTATTACCATCTGAAATAGTGTATGTTAGAATCTACTCTTATAGCACTTATAACACTTTTGATGTAAAAACGGGAACCGATACTAATAATATTGTACCTGTCATCAGAGGAACTATAAGTACTTTTGACTCTTCTAAAGTGTTGGCTATTAATGATTACGTAAGCACACTAAAAGAATTAGCAGTAAATATCAATCCGTTAAACAACGACGTGAAAAAAGAAACTGTTACTGCCTTAACAATATCTAATCCGGCTGCATCTGAAGGAACTGCCATAATCAATCCGGATAAAACCATCACTTTTAATCCTGCACAGGGATTTACCGGTACATCTACTTTTAACTATACGATAACAGCACCAACAGGAACTTCTACCGCAAGTATCAAAGTAACAATTTCAAATGCCACAGATGATAATTTATCTCTATGGAATGGTTCCTCATCTAGTTTCAATCCTATTACCAGCACTTATGTAAATTCTAATTCACCGGTAACTTCAACAGGAGCTTCACTTGGTTATGTATACGAAAATACGACAAGTGCCTTTTTTCAAACAGGAAATTGGCCGGATCCATCTCAAAATGGAGGTAATTTAGATCTTAATAAATACATTCAGTTTAAAATTAATCCAGCTGATGCAAATCACCAGTTAAACCTGAAACAATTTAATTTTAGCTATAGAGGATCAACAAACGGTCAACGATTTGAGGTAAGATATTCGAAGGACGTTAATTTTGCAACGGGAGTAAAAGTTTTAGTTCCTCAAACAAATAGTGTCGCATCATGGACAGCAGTAAGCACTACTTTTGCTACAGATATAAATCCTGTTCTTCCTAACGAAACGGTATACATAAGATTTTATGTATCTAACACTTACAATACTTTTGATATATTAAACGGAAATGGTAATAGTGTAGGTCCTGTAATTACAGGAACGGTAAAAGATATTAATACCTTGACGGCAAACAATGATTATGTGACACTTCCGGGAGGTCAGTCTACCGTTATTCCTATTATCACGAATGATATTATAGGTGGTTCTGCACTACAACAAATAACAGTCACACAACCAACAAACGGAACTGTAACTGTTAATGGTACTACAAGTGTAACTTTTACGCCTTCAAGTTCTTTTGCCGGAACAACTTCATTTAATTATACCTTAAGAAACGCAGCTTCAAATTATTCATCTGGAACTGTTGGCGTAACGGCAGCTTGTACTGCAGCTTTAACTGCAGGAACAAATTACTGGAAAGGATATGTTTACAATTATACCGGAAACACTCCAGCTGCCACTACTTATGCAGGTTCTGTAGCTGAAAAAGCTAATTTTGACCGAAACATCGCCGATGGTGTAATTACCGGAGACGCTACTGTTGCAGCAGATGCATTTTGTAGTACAGCACCAAGCGATAAGTTTTTTGTACGCTATTTAATGAAAGCTACTACAACAGCAGAGACTTATAATATTACATTAGGTGCAGATGACGGGGTTAGATTATACATTGACGGAACGTTAGTTAATGTGACTCCAGCAAATTCCTGGAGTGATCATAGTTATGTAGGTTACTCGGCACAATATACTTTTACTGCAGGTACACATGACTTTGTGTTAGAATATTATGAAAATGCAGGCTCATCAAGAGTATCATTTTCATACGGTGCTGTAAAAGGTAATCCAACAGTTTACGGAGATAATAAATGGAATGTTTATGGTTATACTTTAGCAGACATCTCTTTACCAGCTGCAAGTTATGCCGGAACTTATGTAGATAATAACTTAAACATAAACACACAGACATTTTGGGACAGAACTAAATCACCATCTTATACTGCTGGCTGGCAAGGTGCTCCTATGAATATTGATCAATTTGCAATTACATACAAACGTCAGGGTTTTCCTTGTGGACGTTACCAGATACAGTTAGTAAATTGTGATGACATTGGAGAAATTTATATTGATGGCGTAAAGGTTTACACTCAATCAGGATATACCAATGCTTCAGTATTAATAAATAGCGGACAACAATATAGTTTAAACAAAAACTCTAAAATTGACGTACGCCTTAGAGAAGATGCAGGTGATGCTAACCTGGCAATTAATTTTATTGATGTTCCTTTTAGTTATGACGGATCAACTGCTCCCCCGGCAAACTCATCGATCATAATCAACAATAACTATACGCTGACAAATGATTTAGAAGTTTGTTCCTGTACGGTAGCTGCTGGTAAAACACTAACTATTGCAACTGATAAGGTCCTTACAGTAAATGAAAACATTACTGTAAATGCAACTGGCAAAATTGTAGTTCAAAACAGTGGTTCATTAGTACAAACAAATAATAGCTCTACTTATACCGGTAGTACAACTTCGTTTGAAGTTAACAGAAATACAACACCTATTAATCGTTTTGATTATACATATTGGTCTTCTCCGGTAATTAATCAGACTTTATACAATTTATCTCCAAACACTTTATTCGACAAATATTTAGAATATGATGCATCAGCAAATGACTGGAAATATTTAAATGGCGGAAATTATGTTATGCAGCCTGGAAAAGGATATATTATTAGAGGACCACAATCATATGCTGCAATTGGGAATCCACAAATTTATCAGGGAAAATTTATTGGAGTACCAAACAATGGTATCATTACCACTCCGGTTACAAACAAGGCTGGTAATGCAACGACAACAAATTTATTAGGTAATCCATATCCATCGGCTTTAAATGCAGATCAGTTTTACGCAGATAATAGTGGTGTAATTAAAGGAACTTTTTACCTGTGGACGCATTCAATCACACCGGTTCCTAATGCAAACGGTCAATTTGTTTATAGCGATTCAAGCTATATCTCGTACAACGCAACTGGTTCAACCGGAGCAGGAGATTTTACAAATTGTCCTACTTGTGGAGGTAATAAACTTACCGGAAACATTGCTTCAGGACAAGGATTTTTTGTAGAAGCAAAAACAACAGGAAATGTTGTCTTTAATAATGCATTAAGAGTAAAAACAACAGCAAGTAATAATCAGTTTTCAAAAACGGCAAAAACTGTAGTAGAGAAAAACAGAGTTTGGCTGAATCTTAAAAATAATGACGGCGCATACAACGAAATGCTTTTAGGGTATATCACCGGAGCAACAAATGAATTAGATGACGCTTACGATGGAGATTCTTATGCATCCGGAACAGCATTGTATTCAATATTAGGCGAAAATAATTTAGTTATTCAAGGACGTGCTTTACCATTTGAAGAACAAAAAGAAATAATTCCGTTAGGATATATTGCAAGTTCAGCTACAGAATATACAATTGGTATTGAAAGTGTAGACGGGTTATTTAGCAGTAAAAATGTTTATTTATTAGACAAAACCAATAATGTAGTAACCAATTTATCTGAATCAAGATATACTTTTGCAACTGAACCGGGAACGTTTAATGATCGTTTTGTCCTTTCATTTTACAAAAAAGCTACTATAGCGCCTAACGAAGAGCCAAAACCTGCAGATCCGGTAACAACTGAACCTTCGACTCCGGTAGTAACCGAGCCTGAAACTCCTGTAGTAACTCAACCGGAAACTCCTGTAGCAACGCAACCGGAAACTCCCGTAGCAACGCAGCCGGAAACTCCTGTAGCAACGCAACCGGAAACTCCTGTAGCAACGCAACCTGAGAATCATGTAGCAACTCAACCGGAAACTCCCGTAGCAACGCAGCCGGAAACGCCTGTAGCAACACAACCGGAAACTCCTGGAGCAACGCAGCCTGAGAATCCTGTTGCAGCTCAACCGGAAACGCCTGTAGTAACACCTGAAAATCCTGTGGCAACGCAACCGGAATCTCCAGTAGTGACTCAGCCTGAGAGTCCTGTAACAACAACGCCGGGTGGAAATCCAACTCCTGAAAATCCAACGCTGGAAGTTCCAGGTATACCGGAAATTACCAAAAAGGAAATCATCATTTATCAGTCAAATAATCAAATCATGATTGAATCTGATCTTTTAAATATTGAATCTGTTTATGTTTACGATGTTTTAGGCCGAAATATTTTTAATAAAGAAAATGTACATACAACATCTTATTCAACGGATCAATTATCGATTCAGCATCAGGTGATAATTGTAAAAGTCAGGACAGAAGACAACAAAATAATTACCAAGAAAGTAATTTTCTAATAACAAAAAACCATTCGTTGAGGCGAATGGTTTTTTTTATTCCTTTTCTTTATTTCTAAGTTTATGGCTTTTCAATCAAAATACTAACCGCATTTCCACCAAAACCAACAGCATTAATTAAAATTCTTTGAATCGATTTCGTCTGATTTTGTTTTGTTCCAAAAGGTACTCCGATAAAAGTATCATGCTGAAACATTAATAGCGCCAGTTCTACACTCAGTATTCCGGATGCTCCAAAAGTATGTCCGATCTTCCATTTGTTTGTTGTCAGTAAAGGCAATTGAAATCCAAAAACTTTTTCGATGGCACGTAATTCCGTTAAGTCCCCTTTTATGGTTCCGGGAGCGTGCATGACAATAACATCGATACTTTGCAAATCAACATCTTTCAAAGCCATTTTCATAGATTTCTGAAAACAGGTTGCTTCCGCAGAAATTGAAATATTATGCTCTAAGATTTCCGTTGCATATCCTACTCCTGTAACGTAAGCAATTGCATTTTCCTTTTCGCCGGATTCTAAACAACAAACTGCCGCACCTTCGCCTAAAATCATTGTATTCTGTGTTTTTTCAAAATCAAAAGCGAGATTCGGCCAAAGTTCATCGTCCTGATTAATTCTGGAATATATTTTTAAAGCACGCATTTGAGCAATCGTAAAATTGGTTAAAGGAGCTTCACTTCCGCCCACCAAAAATTTATCCGCCATTTCGGATTTCAACCAGGCAACACCATTTAATACTGCATGAAGTGCCGTTGAACAGGTTATGGAATGTGAAATTTCAGGACCATTGCTTTGTAAATCGTGCGCTATCCAGGAAGAAATATTTCCTAAAGTAGTTGTTGGAGAAGCCAGAGTTTGTGCTTTTCCGGTATCAAGATATTCTCTATAATGTTTTTCGAATAAATCTGTGGCACCGCGGGAGGAACCAATATTGATTCCGAAGATATCATCTGAATTCCATCCTGCCTGTTGAACCGCTTTTCTGGAAGCTGCTATAGCAAATAAAACCGAATCATCTAAAAACTTATATTTAATATCCGATTCTCTTAAGGCAGCTATAAGCTGCGTCGATTCGGCATCAAGACAAGCTACGGAAGTTTCCTGCTGATCTAGAAACTGCTTGGAAAAACAATGTTGATGGTCAAGATATCTTTCCCAAATTCCTTCGGCAGTATTCCCTAAAGGTGAGATCGAAGAAAAAGCTGTTATAGCAATTTTAGTATTCAAGGTGATATTTTTTTATCAAAGTTCTCAAAAGTTTCTTGAAAATTGTCCACTGATCAAACAGATTAAACGGATTTGCACAGATTACAGTAAAAAAACAGCAAAAATCCGTTTAACCCGTTTAAAACCCGTGGGCAAAAAATCAAACCATTTCAATAGCTTCTTCAATAATAGAATATATTTTTTGAAGCTGTTCATTTGTCGTAATATAAGGCGGAAGAATATAAACAATATTACCAACCGGTCTTAAAATCACTCCTTTTTCAATAAAGAAATTATAGAGTTTATTTCGCATAGAACCATAATAACTTTCCTGAGAATCTGATTTGATTTCAACTGCAAAAATAACGCCCAACGTTCTGGCGGTAATTACTTTTGAATGGGTTTCAATTTTCTGCTGAAAGATTAAATGACTTGCATTGATTCTTTTAATATTGGCTTGCATTTCGTCTGTTTGCAATAAATCCATACTGGCTAAAGCTGCGGCGCAACCTGTAGGATTCGCCGTAAAAGTATGACCGTGAAATAATGCTTTATTGATATCATCATCATAAAAAGCATCAAAAACATCTTGCGTAAAAGTCGTAATCGCCATTGGGATTGTTCCTCCGGTTAACGCTTTTGACAAACAAACCATATCCGGATTTTCAGCCACATAATCCATTGCAAAAGTTTTTCCGGTTTTGCCAAAACCCGTCATCACTTCATCAGCAATTGTCAATACTTTATTTGCTGCACAAATCCTGATCAGTTTTGCTAATGCTTCCGGTTCGTACATCACCATTCCGGCAGCGCCTTGCACTAAAGGTTCAAAAATAAATCCGGCGCAATTATGATTTTGAATTACTTCTTTTAAGGCATCAAAACTTGCTTGCTCCTGCCCTTTTACCGGCACCGGAATCCGAACCACATCTATAAACATTCCCTGAAAAGCCTGTGTATAAAAGGAGATTCCGCTTGCTGCCATCGCTGCAAAAGTATCTCCATGAAATGCATTTTCGAAAGCAATTATCGTAGTTCGTTTTTCGTTTTTATTGAAGAAATACTGCAATGCGACTTTTATAGCCACTTCAACAGCAGTTGAACCATTATCCGAAAAGAAGATCTTTTGCTGATTTTCAGGCAAAATTTCCATTAGTCTTTCTGCCACTTTTATCGCTGGCTCATGTGTAAAACCGCCAAACAAAACATGCTCTAAGGTTGTCAATTGTTTGTAAATCGCATCAGCAATAAATGTATTACTGTGCCCAAACGGATTCACCCACCACGAAGCTATTGCATCTATATATTCCTTTCCGTTTTCATCCCAAAGCAAAGCACCTTCGCCTCTTGAAATTGCAATTGGAGCTTGTGCCGTTTTGTGTTGTGTATAAGGATGCCAAAGGTATTGACTGTCTTTTTCGGTTAACGTCATCTGGTATAAATTGTAGATTTCTGATTTTAGATTTTAGATTCTTGTAATTCGAGAAGATTGTCTCTGAACAAATCAGCGTATTCTTTTATTACATTTTGATCGAAATAAGGTTCCTGGTCAATTCTGCCAATTAATTTTATTCCGGTTTTATTCAGAACAATACTTTCGGTTGATTTGTTTTCGCTTCCGCTGAAGATAATTCCCGAAACTTGCAAACCTTGATTCCTGATCGCTTCTATCGTTAATAAAGTATGATTGATGCTTCCTAAATAATGTCTTGAAACTACAATGATTTTGTAATCGGGCTGAATTAAATCTATTATGGTTTCACTTTCATTTAACGGAACAAAAATTCCACCTGCGCCTTCAATCACTAAATGATTATCGGTTTTGGGTTCAACAATTTTCTTTAAATCAATTGTTATTCCATCTATTTCTGCTGCTAAATGCGGACTTGCCGGCGTATTTAATTTGTAAGCATTGGGATAAAATTGGGATTTGGCACTTGGACTTTGCTCAGTAGGACAGCCTAATAGTTTTTTTACTTTATCACTATCAGAGTTTTCTAAATCTCCCGCCTGAATCGGTTTCCAATAATCCGCTTCTAAGGCTTCAACAATAATTGCAGAAGCTATCGTTTTACCAACATCGGTAGAAATTCCTGTTACAAATATTTTCATAGCTTGTTTGTTTCACAAAGATTCACAAAGAAAAAACGCAAAGACTCGCCAAAAAGGCTTTTTTGCTTTGTGCCACTTTGTGTTTTTTCTTTGTGTATCTCTGAGTAATGACTTTGGCAAAAATACCTAAAAAACAAAACCCATCATTACGATGGGTTTGATTGTTTTTATTCTTCTTTTAATTCGTCAATAACTTTTTTGATTTCTTTCGCATATTTTCCATAATAAAAACTCACCCACCACTCTGTCAAAACACCAATAAGCAACATTGTTATCATGAAAATTACCACTTTTAATACTAATTTTTCATTTTCAAAATTCCCATTTAAAATTTCGGTTGAACCAGGAGTTCCAAAAATCAAATAACCAGCCAGATAGATCATGAAAAAAGGAGCCAGTGCAAACGTAAAAGTTTTGTAAAGTTGCATATTAAGCCTAATATCATAATAGGTTTCATATAAACTGTCTTTCGTTGTTAATGCCGCTTTATCCAATCTCTTATAAAATAGAAAAAGCTTAGACAAATAGTAAATACTTATTGCCGCCACTATTCCGTATAAAAAATAATAAGGGCCTACGAATTTTGAAGGAAATTCATGATATAGTGGCAAAAAACCTATAATGATCAAAGCCAGAATCTGTCCAAAAAGTTCTGTGCGCAAATTTTTCCTAATTTTGTCCAAAGGCATATTTGCTGATTGTATTTTTTCTAAATTATTAGGAACAACAACATTATCCGTCTTTTCGTTATTCCATGCGTTTTGTATATCGTTAAAATCCATATCCCTGATTTTTAATTATTTCTTTTAATTTCTCTTTTGCCCTGTTTAATTTCACTCTTGCATTTCCTTCAGATATTCCCAGGTTTTCTCCTATTTCTTTATGTGAGAATCCTTCTAACTGATAGAAAATAATCGCTTTGTCAATTTTTTCCAGTTTTTGAACCGCTTTGTAAAAATGATCTATCTGACTTTCCTTTATATGCGAATCGCCTTCATCATCTTTAATATTTTCTGAAGCGATTTCGTATTTATCAACTTTCCTTTTTTCCTTTTTCAGGAAAACAATTGCTGTATTTACTGCAACGCGATACATCCAGGTCGAAAACTGACTTTCGTTTCTAAAAGAATCATACGATTTCCAAAGCTGACAAATAATCTCCTGAAACAAATCCTGCTGATCGTCATGATTATCCATGTACATCTTAGAAACTTTGTAGAGTATTCCTTTATGACTTTGGATCCTGTTTAAAAATTCTTGTTCTTTCTCTTTCAAAATAGTGCTAATTCATTACTGGTTTTACCTGATACCCTGCTTTTCTTAACAAATTAATTACTCCCTCTTCATGCGCCAGATGCGCTGCGCCAACTGCTACAAACAAACTTTCTTTTTTCATCATTTCAGGCAACACCTTCACCCAATTCTGATTTCTTTCTTCCAGCATATATTTTTTAGCTTTCGCGTTCATCAAATCTTCAGAAGTACTATTTGTGTATAAATCTTCCAGGTTTTCTGTTTTATAATCTATTCCCAATTGCGTTTTTTGTTCCGCATCAGAGTCTTCTAACATTGCTATCATTTCAGCATCAGAGTACGCATTTGCAAAACTTTCAAATTGCGATTTAACCGTTTCCAGTCCGTCAATTTTTAAATTTCTTTTCTTTGCTCTGTCCATAAACTCATTTTCATAAAATTTTACGTCAGTACAGCCAAAGGTTTTCATTGAAATAATACTCATAACACTCATTAAACTAAAAGCATCTACTTGTTTAACAGTCATTCCTGCCGACTTTCTTAGTATTGCATCTAATTTAGACAATTCTTCCGGTTTTAATTTTTTGCTTAATGGCTCCTTTCCTATCATAAATTCCTGCGCGTCTGCCAATTCTTTTGGATCATTAAAATTGATTTCAATCACTAATTTTTCTGAAGCATCAAAAGCTTTTTTAGTTTTTTCCGAAAGAAAATAATCTGCTGCACAAATCATATGAATGGTTCCATATAAATAAGAAGGTTTTGATAATCCGTTTCCTGATACTTCCCATAAAAGAGAATTTTCAAGTTTTGGAGATTTATCCTGTGCCTGGATTGAAGCACTAAAAATGAATGCTATTGCTACTACTGTTGATTTGAATAAATTTTTCATTTTGTTGATTGATTAATGTTATTAATTGATTGATTTGATGATTAAAACTCCTGTTATTGTTTGTTGTATTTTTCTTTTTTTACCGAAGCGAAAGTAGCGACAAGCAAACAAATAATGATAATAAAAAAAGAGGGATAAGGTTTACCATTTAAATGATGGCTGACCAAAGAATAAGTTACTTGTAATGAAGTTAAAAAAAGCAATACATTACAAATAAATTTTTTGATTGAAGTGATTATTGTTTTCATAATTATTTTGGTTTATTTGATTACGACTCGTAAGTAATCAAACATTCAAAACGTTACAAAAAAATCAAACTTTTTAAGAAATGAGGAAATATAAGCTTTCTAAGAAGAGAAATCTTAAATTTCGCAGAGATTCACAAAGAAAAAAAACACAAAGATTCTCAAAATTATTTTGTGCATCTCTCTAATTTTTCTTTGTGAATCTCTGTGGAAAACTATAAATTAAAATACAAAGTCTCTTAATAATTCTAAAATCTCTGTAATTTCTTCCTCTGAATTAAAACTATGAATACAAAAACGCAAACGCTCCTGTCCTTCAGGAACTGTTGGCGAAAGAATGGGTTTTACATCAAACCCTTTATCCTGTAATTGTTGTGCCAATTGTTTTACGCTTTCATTCCCCGGAACTATTGCGGATTGTATTGCTGATTTACTTCGAACAAACATTGGTTTTAAACCTAATAAGTTTTTCTGCTGATTGAACAACACAATGTTTTGACGCAATTTACTTATTGTTTCCTTTTCAGTTTCTAATTGCTGATACGCTATTAGAATTGTAGCAACAGAATGTGGAGATAATCCTGTTGTATATATAAAACTTCGGGCAAAATTTACCAGGTATTCTTTAAGTTCGATACTTCCTAAAATTACTGCACCATGACAGCCCAAACCCTTTCCGAAAGTCATTATACGGGCAAAAATTCTATTATGTAAATTAAGATATTGAATTAATCCTTCGCCTTTTTCTCCAAAAACGCCTAAAGTATGCGCTTCGTCAACGACTAAAAAGCAGTTGTACTTTTCGGATAACTCAACTAATTCTTCTAAGTTCGGACTATCACCATCCATAGAAAAAACTGTTTCGGTTATAATATAAATATTTGTATCAGAGAATTTTAGAATAAGTCTTTCTAAATCTTCAAAATCATTGTGACTGAATTTATACGATTTGGCATTTGACAATAGAATTCCATCGCGAATAGAAGCGTGACTTAATTCATCATACAATATAACATCATTTCGTTGCGGTACAGCACTAAAAAAGCCCACATTGGCATCATAACCCGAATTAAAAATTAAAGCCGATTCAGCTTCATGAAACTCCGCAATAAACGTTTCTGCAATTTGATACACAGTATGGTTTCCGGAAATCAAACGAGAGCCTGTTGCGCCGTTTTGAAAAATTTCATTTTCCAGCAAATAAGCATGGGTTAACTTAAAAATCGATTCGGATTTTGAGAATCCAATATAATCATTGGAAGAAAAATCTATTAAATTATTAAACACAGGTAATTTCCTAAGCGAATTATGCTGCTTACGAGTTTCAAGCTTTTGAGTCAGATTTTCGGGTAATTTCATAAAAGCAAAGTTATGAAATTGAAGTTGATATTAAATAAACAGCGGGTTTGATATCGCCCGCTGTTTTTAATTCATTCTTTAAATTGTGCTTATAAAAGGCGATTGTCTCTTGTATTTTGAATCAATCATCTCTGCGGTCATAAATTTTGCGATGTAAATAGCGCTGATTTTATCTCCCAAACAATCTTCAATGTTAACCGAAATCTCCGTACTTACATCTGTAAATTCAATAAAAGGAACCCGAACTTGCGTCCAGTTTACTTTACTTTCAACCAATAAGTCGTATGCTTTTTGTCGGTCTTGCTGAATTACAGGAAAATTGGTCTTCATCCAATCGGTTGCCATTTGAGTTTTGGAACTTTTTTTATCAAATGGCGTGTCGATATTTAATCCCGCCAATAAAATATAATGGTGAATTCCGTACTCCTTCATTACATTCAGGATATTATTAGTTGCCTTACTTGCCACAAGAGGTTCGTCTTTCCGTTGTCCGATTGTACTCAAAACTGCCTGACAATCTTTAAGCAATAATTTTATAGATGTTAAGTCAAGGGCATCGCCTTTGATAATTTCAATTTGTTTATTTTGAATCGGGAAGTTTTCCGGATTTCTCAGCAAAAGTTTTATGCTGAATCCTTCTTTTAACAACTGGTTTACAAGATAATTTCCAGTTCTTCCGCCACCGCCTAAAACGGCAACTTTTTTTATATTTTTCATATTTATTTCTTTATAAAATTTGACATAGATAATTTGCGTTTCATCAAACCGATAAAACGAAATAATAAAAGCTTACTGAGCTTTTATAAACGATCAATATTTTATAAAGAGATTCTAATAGTCCAAATATAAAACAAAAAAAGCCAGACATTGCTGTCTGGCTTTTTAATTTATTTTGAAATTGCCTTAATCAACTAATACAATTACTTTATTGTCTTTCATCTCGATAGTTCCTGACTGAATCTCTAATGTATAAGTCTGGTCGTTTACTCTCGTGAATTTACTCGCTACGTCTTTAGAAAAATTGAAATTTGAAGCTGCAATTTTTACAGTTCCTTTTTCCAGAATAGAAACAATAGGAGCGTGATTATTCAATATTTGAAAGCTTCCATCAACTCCAGGCAATGTAACTGACGTTACTTCTCCTGAAAATAATTTTGCTTCTGGTGATACTATTTCTAAAATCATCTTTTTTTGGGTTAGAAGTTATTTGTTAAAGGTTAGAAGTCCAAACAAAACGTTTAACTTCTAACCTCTAGCTTTTAACTTTATTTTTATGCTTCAGCTAACATTTTTTCTCCAGCTTCGATAGCATCCTGAATAGAACCTTTCAAGTTGAAAGCTGCTTCAGGAAGATGATCTAACTCACCGTCGATAATCATGTTGAATCCTTTGATAGTATCTTTAATATCAACCAAAACTCCAGGAATACCTGTAAATTGTTCCGCTACGTGGAAAGGCTGAGATAAGAAACGTTGAACACGACGTGCTCTTGATACTGATAATTTATCTTCTTCAGATAATTCTTCCATACCAAGGATCGCAATAATATCTTGCAATTGTTTGTATTTTTGAAGAATCTCTTTTACTCTTTGTGCACAGTCATAATGCTCAGCTCCTAAAATTTGAGGAGTTAAAATTCTTGAAGTAGAATCTAACGGGTCAACCGCCGGATAAATACCTAGCTCAGCAATTTTACGAGACAATACAGTTGTAGCATCTAAGTGAGCAAACGTTGTTGCCGGTGCCGGGTCAGTTAAATCATCCGCAGGAACGTAAACCGCCTGTACAGATGTAATAGATCCTTTGTTTGTAGATGTAATACGCTCTTGCATAGCTCCCATCTCTGTTGCCAAAGTTGGTTGGTATCCTACTGCAGAAGGCATACGACCTAAAAGTGCTGATACCTCAGAACCTGCTTGTGTAAAACGGAAGATGTTATCAACGAAAAACAATACGTCTTTCCCTTGGTCAGTTCCTGCTCCATCACGGAAATATTCAGCGATAGATAATCCTGAAAGTGCTACACGTGCACGAGCTCCAGGAGGCTCATTCATTTGTCCGAAAACGAAAGTAGCTTTAGACTCTCTCATTCCTGGCATATCTACTTTAGATAAATCCCATCCTCCATTTTCCATAGAGTGCATGAAATCATCACCGTATTTTATAATTCCTGACTCTAACATCTCACGAAGCAAGTCATTTCCTTCACGTGTTCTTTCTCCTACTCCTGCGAATACTGAAAGTCCACCGTGACCTTTTGCGATATTGTTAATCAACTCCTGGATCAATACTGTTTTACCAACACCTGCACCACCAAACAATCCAATTTTACCTCCTTTTGCATAAGGCTCAATTAAATCGATTACTTTAATACCTGTGAATAAAACTTCGGATGAAGTTGACAAATCTTCAAATTTAGGAGCTTGTCTGTGAATAGACAAACCGTTTTCTCCTGTTTTTGGCAAGTTTCCTAAACCATCAATGGCATCTCCAATTACATTAAATAATCTTCCGTATACATCCGGACCGATTGGCATTTGGATTGGATTTCCTGTTCCAACTACTTCATATCCTCTTGACAAACCGTCTGTAGAGTCCATAGAAATGGTACGAACAGTGTTTTCTCCAATGTGAGATTGCACTTCTAGAACTAATAATGTTCCGTCTTTTTTAGTGATTTCTAGTGAATCATAAATTTTTGGAAGTTCAACATCCTTACCGTTGAAAACTACGTCAACTACTGGTCCAATGATTTGAGCAACTTTTCCTATTACTTTTGACATTACTTATGTATTTATTAAATAGCTATTTAGGTTTATCGAAAATACCTCTTTTTTCAGAGCGCAAAGATAATTTTTTAAAATATAAAATCAATATTTTTTTTATAAAAAATACTACGAATATGTTAGATTCATAAAAGTAACGCTTCAAATAACTAAAACAGTAATTTTTATAAAAATAAAAAAAGCCACTCCATTTTTAGAAATGAGTGACTTTCTTACTAAAAAAATTGGCATTATTGTATTGTTAACGGATATTGAATTGGATATAAAGCCAAATCAACATGACGTAACGTTGATCCGTATTTTGCATTAATTGCATCAATAAAAATATTAGCAATCAATCCATATCCTCTGGCACTTGGATGAACTCCGTCAAGCGAAAATGCTCCTCCAACCGCATAAGAGGAAGTCATTGTAAAATTACCAAAACGAATTCCACCGTTTGAAAGTTGCGCCAAAACACTTCTTGTATCGACAAAAGCTAATCCTTTTGCTTCTGCTGCCGCCGCAATAATTACATTATAAGCATCTGTTGCCGTTTTAATTTCAGCAATTTCAGCTGGAATCAAAACATGTTTATCCTGTAACGGAAATGATATTCCAAATGCATTTAGCGGAAATGCAGGAGCAATCCCTAAACCAGAATTAGCAGCCGTTGGCGCTGTGCCAATAGCATCTTTTGTAGTTAATAAAATTAAGTCTGTGGTTTTAGCTTGCCTTGCCTGACCAAATATCGCACCATAAGCACCTGCAGTCTGCGGTCCTAAAGTTGGCGTAAATATTGCTGCTAACTGAGCAGCCAGATTAGGCAATGTTTCATCCTTTATTAACAATGGACTCGTGGCAGTTTCAGATAATAAATTAATTCTGTCTCCCGCACCAAGAGCTGTTAAAGCCTGCTTAAGCGGACCGTATAATTGGGCATTTAGCAATTTAATAGTTCCCAAACCAACTGCTTCATTATTTTTTCCGATTGATTTTGCCGTAAGCGGATTATATGGCACTGTTGTAAAATGAGGCAATGTTGTGATGTAAGGCAAATTTGCAACGACACCTTTTGCGCCATTTGCCGTTAGGGTAGTAACAAGCGTATTGTAAGCAAAATTAAAAGTTGCTGTAGGAGTAATATCGTCTCCCAGCACCGGATCCTGAGATGTTGGCACACCTCCATTTGTTGCATAACCCAAAACATCATTCCCCCCAATAAATAACGAAAAGAATGTAGGTGCCTGCGCTACTGCATCTGCCAAAACACTTGTAGTTGGCGATGAAGCAAAACGTGCAAAATATGGATTTGCCGTTGCAGGAGTTGCAAAAACACCAGCCAGATTACCATATCCAGGAGCAATTAAATGAAAACTTTTTGCTCCCGGAACGCCCAGATTGCTAAAAGAACCCGTTAAACGAGACGTTATTGAAGTAGCTGAAACTCCCGGAACAGTTGCAGGTGAACTTGTTGCTCCTATAAAAGTAAGCCTTACTGGAAATTTAGGAACCTGTACTCCGCCGGAAGAAAACCCTCCAATATTATCCAGCATTAAGGGAGTTGTAAATGCTCCGCCGCCAGCCGCCGCAAATTGTTGTGACAATATATTAGCGTATGAATTACTCTGCCCTTTTGCAAACAAAGCACCATCACTGTACCCGGCAGCAAAAGAATCTCCAAGTGCTATATATTTTGTAAAAACTGCTGATCCTGCAACAACAGGCACTTCGGCAGAAGTATCACTATCATCATTATTACATGCTACAAAGGTTAAGGAAACCAATAATAGCCATTTCATATTTTTTATCATCTTATTAAGTTTAAAATTATTAACTCTTTCTCATTTGAAATAATCAAAAGAAAGAAACCTGCTTCATCACTACTTTTAATAATTATGGATTAATTGTCCAGGAAACAAACCATTGCTGACCAATTGCCCCAGCTCCTATTACCTGAAGATAATCAGACCCGAAAAGATTTGTTGCTCCAACTTTAATTACTGATTTCAATTTTGTGAAAGCATAATTTATCTGAGCATCAAGAACTGTATTTTCCGGAACCATACCATCTCCAAAAGAAGATTGCCATAAATATTCTGTATTCCATCTCACATTAACATTAAAACCTAAATTTTTAATCACTTTAGCATTTCCAAGAGATGCTTTGATTCTATGTTTTGGCGTATTAAAACCTGCAATAAAACTTGGATCATCTGCCTGATTGAAATCGAATTGTGCATAATTGTAATTAGCGCCAATTTCAAAATCTTTATATATTTTTTTAGACAAACCAATTCCAAATCCTAATGAAGAAACCTGAGCAGTAGTATTTGTATAAATCTGATATACTCTTCTGTCACCAAATGCCAAAGCCTGATAAGTTTGCTGTACCGAAGGATTACTTGCATCTGTGCCTACGGTTCCGTAATAAGGCGATATCACTCTTGATGTATTCATGAAATCGTTATAAATATTATAATAAACATTTAAATCTACCGATAAATCATTTTGAATCACAGAACGATATCCCGCTTCAAAAGCCTGAACCTGTTCTGGTTTTACTAATCCGATATTAGCCACTTTAAGATCAGCAGGATTAGCCGAAGCCGCAAAAGCCTGAACCGAAGCTACTGTATAAGCATTGCGATAAGCATTTTGACCAGACATACCAATAGTTGCCGGCTGACCCGCTATCGCTTGTCCTGCAGCACTTACATTTACAGTTTCCTGAAAACGATCTAAATTTTCCGGAGCCGAACCAATTAAAGCGAATGGCCCTAAATCTAAACCAATATATTGATCTTGTGTTGTTGGATTACGAAAACCTGTCTGATAAGACAATCTGAAGTTATGTCTTTTTGACTCTCCGGCAGAATACACAAACGAAACTCTTGGAGAAAGGTTACCGTCAAAATTCTGACTTTTATCATAACGCAAAGATCCTGTAAACTTCAATCTGTCGTCCATGAATTTTTTGGTCAATTGCCCGTAAGCTCCATATTCTCTGTAGCTAATTGGCCCATCATAATCTGTAAAAATAGTTCCCTCAGAATCCATTACATATTCTCTCCAGGAACCACCAACCTGAATTTCTGCCCATTTAATCATATCTCTAAAATTATAATTCACATCTGAATGATATAATTTAGAATGATCTATAAATTTAGCACCCTGAGTTAAATCAGGATTAGAAATTACTGTTGCAAGCGCATTATTAAATTGCGCCGAACCTGGTTCAAATCTAGGCAATCCTTTCGATGCAGGAATAAACGAAAGTGGCGCAGGAAGCACATTATAGTCGGCAAAATTTCTTGCAATTGCAGCAGACTCGTTTGCATTTGTTCCCATAACAGCACCAGAAAACTGATATGCTGTCGCATAATTCGTAAACCATTCCTGATCAGATTTTGCAGCTCTGTTGACATTCCATGCAGCAAATCTCATATCATATGAATTTCCCGCATCTTCATCTGTAGCATAAACTCTTGCAAAAAAGTTTTTCCCTTTTACCTCAATTTTACCTTGCTGCATCATGAAATCCTTCAAAGCATATCTGTTTGCACCTTGATAAATCGTACTTCCAAGACCAATTTTATATTGCAGGATAATTTCTGTTTCATCTGTCGGTTTAATATGAGCAGAAAAATCAGCCTTTATATTTTTTACTTTATTATCTGTTATATCCTGTTCACGATATCCGGTTCTGCTCACTTGCCCCACATTTGGGATAAAAGTAGTCACCTCGTCACCGTAAATATTTAATCCGTCATAATTTTGATTATTTGCATGACCTACAGAACCTCCGGTCATACTTCTCGTATCGGCAGCAATCCATTCTGTTGCTTCCATGTATGTAAAGTTGGCTTTTAATGCAAAATATTTTGTGAATGCTTTTGCAGCTCTTATTCCAAAATCATTATAATCATTCGTTCCGGCTGCTTTTTGACTTGTTTGCCCGTATTTGTAGTATACACTAATTCCTTCATTTGTAAAAGGACTTTTACTGTTCATAAACAAAATACCATTAAAAGCATTCGCTCCGTAAAGCGCCGAAGAAGCACCTGGCAAAAGCTCGACATTCGCCACATCTATATCCGAAATTCCAATTAAATTTCCCAACACAAAGTTCAATGCAGGAGATGAATTATCCATTCCGTCCACTAGCTGCATAAAACGTGTATTCGCTACAGATGCAAAACCACGAGTATTAATAGATTTAAACGAAATACTGCTGGTATTGAAGTTCACCTCTTTTAAATTCTCCAAACCATCATAAAAAGTAGGCGCGGTAGTATTCCTGATTTCCTGAATTCCCATTCTCTCAATTGTAACAGGCGATTCAATTACCCTTTCAGGAGTTCTTGAAGCAGAAACAACAATTTCATCTAGTTTTGTTTCTTCATCTTTCAAAATCACATTTACTTTTTGACTTGCCGATGTAACATTGACCGTTTTAGATTCAAATCCCACCGCTGTTACTTTAAGCGTAAGCGGAAGTTTGACAGAAGTACTTAACTTAAATGTTCCGTCAAAGTCTGTTGAAGTAGCACTTCGATCTCCTACAACACTTACATTAGCACCGGGGATAGATTGTTTGTTACTATCAGTAACAGAACCAGTAATTGTATTCTGCGCAAAGGTTATTCCGCTGAAAAACAACATAATTAGTAAATATACTCTCATTTAGGTTTGTTTTTGGTTAGTTTATCTAGCCAAAATACAAATAATTTTGATATTAATAAAAAAATGTTAAAAAAAATAAATATAATATATAATTTTAGTTACAATTTTAACTATTCATCAATTAGTTTTATTAAATTAAAATCAAATATCAAAGTCACAAAACACTAAATACTATGCATACATATTATTTTTAACCAAAAAAATAAGGATTTAATAAAAATACATATCCCAGAAAAAAAATATGACAATAAAAAAAGCGAGACCTAAAATCTCGCTTTTTTAACATTACTATTGATCTTGTATCATTTTTTACTGACTTCTACTTTTTCTAATCGATTTTTTAAATCGATAATTTGTTTGTTCTGCTCAATCATATAAAGCGTCATTTCCTCCATCTTCTTAAGTAAATTCATATTCATTTCTGCCAGCATTAAACCATTCTTTTCTATTTCCAGAGCTGATGGTATTTCGGGTAAGTGACTGTTTTCTTTGATATATTTTTCAACTTCCTGCAATGACTTTAATTTATAATCGTTCGCAAAAACATAGTCCGGAACTTGTCCTGCGTTTAATGTTACTTTTACTTCCTGAGCATGAATGTTTCCGGCAACAGTAAGTTTTGAACCAGGGTTTGTTGTGCCTATGCCGACGTTGCCATTTTTTAAAATCCTAATAAAACCATAGCTATCACGAAAACTTGCTGCTTTTAAATCTGTAAAATCTCCTGTTTCTTCAGTATATCCTGTTTCAATTATTGAGGTATTTTTCCATGCAGAATTACCGATTGACAATTTAACTCCGTGATTATTTCCAACTGAAAAAGGAGAAGTTGATTGATATGCATCTACAGATAAAGTACCTGCTATATTTTGATTACCCGAAAAGTTATTATTGCCAAGTGTAGTCGCGATTTCGTTCCATGAATTCCAGACACCAACACCGTTATTTGCGTCAGCATTTCTGGTTCGAAATGAGATACGGTTCAAGCCATAATCAGCACTTATCTGACAATCATAACTATTTCCAGCACCTCCAAAACTTATTAGTGCACCATTCCAAGGTGTTCCTGCTTTTGAATATGAAAATGTACAACCTCCTTTAAAATTATCTGCTGCATCAGGAGCTGATATAATATTTGTAGGATTTAAAGTTTGTGCTTTAGCTGTTATTACAAAAAGTAATGCAATTGCGAAGCTTATTACTATTTTATTTGTTTTCATTTTTTTTATTTTTATTAATTAATACAATCTACCTTACATTATAACAGCGCGGCAGTTTTTGTGTTTGAATACTTTATTATTGTTTATTGTTTTATACTTAGCACATATTCTAAAAATTATCCTGTCAGGTATTTTTAAGAATACTTTCTACAGGCAATTTTTATAAAGAAATAGAACCCAAAGAATACTATTAAAATTAATGTGGCTATTCTGAGCTTTGGTCCGTCCTGGAAATCAAAAAAATCTCTAATTCTCATAGTTTTGAATTTAAAAGTTAGTTCCCGTTTTATGTAAAACAGAAATTTAGTTCGTAATAGAGTTATTTGTGGTATTGTGAAATGTGGTCATTATAATCGATGAAGATGGGAAAACATCGATATAAGCGAGGCTATACCTCGCAAACACAATCTATATAAATTATAAAAAGTGCACTGGTATTTTAATTATTTCCTGTTCACTGACATGAACTTATCTTATTGGGATTTGATAAGGAAAATTATGTGGTATTGTTGTCTCTCTAAGAGCTGTTGTATAAAATATTTTAAGTCTTAAATTCTAATCTGTGCTCACAAAGTTGAGCACTTTACCAGGAGATCAGATAGACACTAAAATATCAATTTCTGGATTAACGTTATAGTCACAAAATATAGAATTAAAGAACTTATAATTATTGCGAATACTTTTAGGTATTTAGCAATCAAAGTTCCTTCTTGTCTAAAAACATTATAATTCATCATGGTAGCGAACAACCCTATAACAGCTCCTATAACACCCCCAAAAAAAAGTAACAAGATTGGAATTCCACCCAAAACATATTGAAACCATTTAAGTTTTTCAGCTATATTAATTTTAACCCCATTAATTTCTAATGTCGGAATTGGGTCAGGAAAAGTTTGTTTTGGAAAAGCTTTTAAAAATTCACCATTAACTTTTGGAATAAGAAATGGTTTACCTTTCTCTTTTGATTGTTCCAATTGCTTATTATCCATAAACAATTTTGATCGACCTGTCCAAATTGATACCTCTAATAGAAAATTTGAATCTGGAAAATCCGGTAATTTAAAATGATGTTTTTTAATCTTATTTCTTTTAGACTCAATAGTCGTATTGGCATTGTACTTTATATTGCTTTCATTCATGGGTAATTCAAAACCACAAAGATTACAATATTTAGCATTTGTGCTAATTGCCTGACAATAATTACATTCAATTTCTTTCATTTTTATAGTATAAATTCTAATTATTATTTAAAATGACAGCCCTATTATATTTGGATAACGCGGATTTAAATCCGTGCCCAAACAATTGAAACTCTCTTGATTTAATAATATTCTTAACGTCTTTCTTATCGAAGCGGTTCATTTCCATAGAATCCCCGCTCCCGCACGAATCCTTTCGTGTGGCGCAACAGCTAAATCTCTAAAAATTACAACTCATCAATAAGTCTTTTATGACCTGAATAATCAATAGCACTATCACGTAAATAATCTTGAGCTTTATAGACTTACTATAGCAAACCCTAATCCTTACTGCCACACGAAAGGATTCGTGCGGGAGCGGGGTATCTTAAATTAATTTTGAACCATTAGAATATTGATCCATAATTTCAAAACTTATATATTTACATTTAATCATGAAGTCAGAATTTATATTCTCAATAATTCCGGAACTATAAATTAAAGGAAAGAAGTCAAATGTTATTATATCATCTTCTTGTTTCATCAAAATCTCATTTAGAATTAAACTAGATGAATCCCTAATTTCGATGAATCTGAATGATATAATTTCTATAAATTTTAATTTAACTATTTCATAATCTCCTTCATTGTTCTCAGCTCTTAAATAAACTTCTACGATACCTTTATCAGACCCGTTAGGATTTAAATACCGCTTATAACTAATTTCCGAAATTACTGCATCTGAAAATCCTTTATATTTTTCTTTTATTTTTTGTAACATATTTTAAATAAATTAATGATTTAAATACTTATAAGGAACTAAAATTGGTTCAACATGATTAATGAGAATATGACCACTTCCTAAATCCCCCCGCTCCCGCACGAATCCTTTCGTGTGGCGCAACAGCTAAACCTCAAACATTCTAAAAATCACAACATCATCACTAAGTCCTTTTTGACCTGAATAATCAATAGCAATACCATAGACATAATCTTTGGCTTTATAAACTATATACAGTAAACGCTAATCCTTACTGCCACACGAAAAGATTCGTGCGGTAGCGGGGAATTACATTCCTTTGTTAACTTACACAACTATCTGATTTATTTACTTAATTCATCCAAGAATTCAAGAAAAGTGTTTGAAATCAAAATTGGTTGATGATCGTAAATCTCCAAGAAATCAATCCCAACTATTGTACTTTTATTTTTATCAAAAGCATATCCATAGTTTGAACCATTTGTTCCAAAGAAAAATAAGTTTTCACATTCTATGGAATCTTCATAATACGGGTTAAGTGCAACAATATCGGATATCTTCCAAAGGATAAGAAAATTTACCTGATTTAAAAAGCCTTCTGCCCCATTGAATATCTTATATAATTCAAAAAACTCTTTATCAATGTTAAAATCAATATTTGAAAAAAAAACATTTAATTCATTTAATTCTGGTTCAGCATTCTTTTGAAAAGAATCTAAATATTTTAAGATTTGACTATTCATAAATTTATTATTTTTTTAAATTTTGCTGTTTTAATCAAAATTTGTTAAAAGCACGATGTTCCTCAGGGGTTAAAAATAGTTTATTGGAGAAATCAGTAGGACTTCCCCGCTCCCGCACGAATCCTTTCGTGTGGCGCAACAGCTAAATCTCAAACATTCTAAAAATTACAACATCATCAATAAGTTCTTTTTGACCTGAATAATCAATAGCAATACCATAGACATAATCTTTGGCTTTATAAACTATATACAATAAACGCTAATATGCTTACTGCCACACGAAAGGATTCGTGCGGGAGCGGGGGAGCGGCGGGACACGAAAGGATTCGTACGGGAACGAGGTTAAAATTTAATTTTAAAATCTTCATGAGTATCTACAAATATTTTAAAATCCTGATTAGTCTTAATTGGAAAATCACCCAGCAGAATACTTTTCTGGGGATCTTTTTTATTATACGCTACAACAAATTTATCATTAGTATTGGGTGAATAGGGAAGTTTATAAAATAACATATCATAATTATTTACATAACGAATATTACCTACAATATAAGAATATGTAATGGAACTTCTACCGACATTATGACCGATTGTCCCCCTATTGAAATAAGCTTCTACATTACCAATAGAGAAGTCATAGTCTCCTAAAGAATTTTCAGCCTTACTTTTATTTATTTTATTAGCTACTAATAGCACTATCAGACTAAAAATGAAAATAAGAATATGATATTTTTTATCCATAACATTAACCTTTAAATTTATTTTGTGAAAAATTATAATTATATTTTTGCGGAATTACTGTTCGTTGTGGAACGAAAACATTTGTAGAAGGAATTACTATATTTTGAGGCAAATTTCTAATTGGGACTGATTTTAATTGTAATGATTCTAAAATAGGTTGATTTTGTTTAATAACTTCAATGGACACTTTTGTTGGGTTATGCGCTTTCATCCCCCCATCTAAACCTCCTAATATTGCTCCCGAGACAATATTCACGGGATCTGTAGCTGCTTTAAAACCTGTACCCATATCACCAGTTAAAATTGATGTGGTTATAAAACCAGACATCATTCCACCTAAGGTATTGTTTATTGCCCCTGTTAAAATTGGATTATTCAAATTAAATATGCCATTAGGAAACATTAATCCCATACCTTGTCCAACACCCATAGTTAAATAGCCCCCCACAAGTCCACTTGCTGTACTTGTCAAAGTGGTTGACATATCATCACCATTAATTATAGAATTACTTAAATTTTGAAATCCTGCTGCCCAAACAACTCCATAAGGACCTCCATAAACCGTTAATGCACCCGATACAACTCCCGTACCGGTATATGCGACAAATTTGCCCCACTTAATATCGGAAAACTTGCCTGTTCCTCCTGTTATCTTATCCCAGTTTTGATAAACATTAACTGCTGCACTAACTAAAATAATAGCTCCAACAATTAACGGTATAAACTCTCCACTTTGGTCAGTATAAACTAAAGGATTATTCCAACAATACCCATAACGATTAAAATTCTGAGTATTAAATGGATCCTGTACAAAATTATCCGGCTGTAAAAAACGATGCAATTTAGGATCATAAATACGACCGTTCATGTTAATGAGCCCTACACTCTGCAAATGTTCGTGACCTGTAAAACCTCTGTCTAATACCGTTAATCCCGCCAGTACATTTCCTGCACCATCCTGCACGCTTATAATGGCTCCCCAGGCGTCAAACAATCGTTTTTCTACAACTGAACCCGCCTGATTGGTTATCGCGACAATTGATCCCTGATAATCCCGCTGTAAATATAAATAATCCTGCGTTGTTCCGTTGCTTCTTAACACGATTGGTGCTGTATAGCCATCACCGCCAATGTAAGTTATAAACTCAAATACACCCGTATTTGTGTTTTCCTTAATTTCCATACTGCCATCAGCAGAATAATATTTTTTTAATGGTCTTTCCTGTATTTTTTCCTGTAAACCTCCGTAAAACATGGCGGTACGGCTATTGTCATCATTGTATAAAAAACTTATTTTATCAATGTCTTTATCTTCAATTTGTACGGGACTCTTAAACGCATTATAGGTAATAATTTGTCTGGGCTTAGCTGTGTAATACGACAACGACTCCGGCAGAAGCGCAATTGCTTCATTTTGATACGGTTTTTCTTTTGAGTACGTATACGTTCCCAGGCTGTTTTGCGTAATCCTGCCCTGATCGTCATACAATTGTTTTTCCTGTACTCCCTGAGCATTTGCAAATTCGGTCAAACGATCCTGTGCATCGTAGGTAAAGCTTTCGCTTCTGCCAAACAAACTGTTGCTTCTGCTGGTCAGATTGCCTTTTTTAGCATCAAAAAGAGTGTTCAATGTCAAAATATTTACTGAACCGGAGGTTCTGTCATATTTGAACCGCGAGGCTAAACCATAAGTATCATAAGTGTTTGTTATTGTTAATGGACCGCTTTCAACACTAGTAGACTGACCCCTTGGATCTGTAGTGTTGACTTTCCATAAAATTGCATTTGTTTCGTTGTCTAATAATTGTTTAAACAACCCATTTGTATAAGTCTTTTTAATTGTTTTTGAACTCGATTTTCCGCCAGCTTCTGCAGTTGAAGTTTCGGTATACGGACGCCCAAAACCGTCATAAGTAAACATTTTTGTAAATACTGCGTAAGGTGATGTCTCTACCGTTTTGCTAATTCTTTTTGAAGCATCGTAGGTAAATGAATTTAGTATTGTATTTGTTGTATTAACTAAATCTTTAAACTCAGTACTAATCAATAACTTACTTGATGCATCATACTCATACGTGGTACTTGTATTTGTAAGTGTACCATTGATTGTTTTGCGCGTGACTTTACCGGAAACAGGATCTAAAATATAAGTTGTCATTCCGTTTGGCGTGGTTTCGCTTGTTGTTTCTCCAAAGGCGTTATAGGCATAGGTATAAATACCGGCAGATGAATCATTAAGTTCTGTTTTTCGTCCCCAGCCATCCTGTTTAATCGTGGTTTTTACACCGGCATAATCAGATTCCTTCAGGTTTCCGTTAGCAAAATAGGTATACCTAATTGTTCCACCCGGAGTATCTGTCATGGATACGACATTGCCTATTGCATTTTTGACGGAAGTTTTTGATTTTGTCCCGTCATTTACTGTTGTAGTAAGTCCTGAATATAAAATATCGGTAATTTTTCCGGTAGCCGATGTACTTTGTTTTACTCGGCCATAAACATCATATTTAGTCTCGTTCCACGGACCATAATAGGAATTAAAATGCGGTTCACTCGTTTTATAATTTCTGTCGTGAATATCATAGAAATAATCAGTATAAGAAAAAGATCCCGTTATAGACCTAAATCCTTCCTGTACTTTTCTCCCTAAATCATCAAATGTTTCTACATTTTCTCCACCACCTGCTGGTAATGTTCTCACTATTGTTAAAGAACCATTGCGGCTATAGGTATAAGAACTTCTATTTTTTAAATAATCTATTGTTGCAGTTTTCTTAAACCAGGAATCATATAAATAAGAAGTTGCTAATCCATAAGGGTTTGTTTCAGAATCTAGCAATCCATTATTTGAATTATAAACAAATGAGGTCGATAATCCTTCGATATCGGTGCTTTTTGCCAAAAATCGCCCTGAGGGATCATATTCATAACTTGTAACTCTTGGGGTAAGCCCAGATGCTGTTATTGTTTTCTTAGTAATGTTACCAAACGCATCATATCCATTGTCTTCTGTAATATAATCTGTATTGGTTCCTTTTTTCTTAATTTGAATTAATAAACTGTTTTGATAAAAATACAATTCTTCAGATGTCATTACATCACCGGAAACGGTAACGCTTTGATTTTTACTTTTAGGTCTTCCTATTATATAAGGCGACGCTGTAGAAGTAATATATTCTACATCTGAAACGGTTGTCTGAATTGTAGTGCCGGATTCTTTTAAATAAGTAGTCGATTTTAAAGGATTATTATTGTCATCATAAACTACTCTGGTTTCTGAGCTTGTATCGTCTAAACCATTAAACTGTTTGGTGCTGGTGTTTGTAATTTTAAAAACCTTGTTTGACAAAAGTTCACTTTTGTACTCTAACCTTGATTTTGTTATATAATTAATGGGGGTATTTGAGGCATTATTAGCTTCTTCATTTATTTTGGCCGAAAATGTACTACCTGGTAATATCCATGTATCCGGTTTTAAAATAATACTTTGCGTCGCAACTAGATGATCTGTTCCTGTTACGGTATAATTACCATCTTTAATAATTACACTATCGATTGGATTGTCTGTCACTCTTAAAGGATCGTGCATTCCTAATACAGTATAATTTTCAGTATTGGCACCTCTTAAAGTGATATCATTGCGTGAAATACTTGAAATGATAGCATCATCACGATCGTACCAGTTGGTTCTTACCGTTGATCTGAAACCTAAAAAGCCTAAGCCTTCAACATTAGATACGGCACCATAATAGCTAAAAGATTGTTTTTTAAGGACATCTGCACTTCGTCTTTCAAGTTTTGACACTACCTGAAAGCCGGGCGCAACCAGAATATCAAAATTGGGATATTTTTCTACATAAGCACTTCCTGCATATATTTTATTATACTCGTATCTTAAGGGTTCATAAGTAATTGCTTCTTCGACTTTATTTCCGTTAGTAATTTTTCTCACCAAAACATCTTGCCTGAGATCTTTTGGACTTGTAAATGATTTAATCTTATTATCGAAGATTATACTGTATTCTAAATTTTGATTTACCTGATTATGATTGGTAAATATAGGTATAGCGTTTCTGCCAATTCCAGTAGTTTCATGAGCTGCAATAATCAATGAAAATTTAACCTCAAAATTTGTAACGGTCTGGTTCTCGTACAAAACCAATCTTGTTACTATAGGAGATCCCGCCTTACCAAAGATTCCGTCCCTGGAAGCCGTTAAATTTTGTTGACATAAAATATCTGTTTTACCATCCCCATTGTAATCGTTAGTTATAAAAGTATAATCAATTAAGCTGTAGGCATATCTTTCGACACCGTCCTCACCCTGCACCTGCATATATTTTTCAAAGGGAGATCGAAACGGGATTCCGATAACAGTATTTATTTTATTAAATGAAACACCTGTAGCAAGAAAAAAGTTCCAGCTGTCTTTATCTAACTCATTAGGTATTACAAAATCTATTTTTCCATCACCATTGAAATCCCCCATTAAAATTTGCTTGTCTAAAACAAGTGCTTCATCAGCCTGGGTGAACAATAATTTAAATTGCTTATTATTATCCAATTCATAAACGGAGATTTTCCCTTTGTCAAAAACATATAAATCTAATTTGCCATCTCCGTTAAAATCAGCAACAATAATTTTACTTTCTTCTGTAATCGCAATATAACCAGCCTGATTTACGAAATTTGCACTTACTCTTTTATCCAGATTAACAAAATAGGTTTTACCTCCATTATAGGTCTGAGCCATTGTCATGATACAATCTTTATTGATATAATAAGTAAGTGGTTTTTCTATCACTACAATATCAGTAAGTCCATCACCATTAAAATCGCCGCTAACATAGATTTTAGCAATGTCTTTTTCCACACTTCCGTCTTTATATTTGGGCGGATTTGCCGTTACATTAGAATTTGTATTTTGAGTTTCAGCAGCTTTTAGCATGGGCTCTGCTCCACCACAAGGATAAATGTAACTACGTGTAAATTTTGGAAATATATATAGTTTTTCATTATCCAGAGAAACTCCTGTAGCCCCTTTAATATAAGTCGCAAAACTATTAGGTTTAACCACTGTCCAGGCTTGCCCGGGAAATAATTTATTGTCAGAATTTAAAGAGGTTACAGGAAAAATTTCTTCAAAAGTACCTACTGACTGCTTAATGCTGGAATTGAAATCTGCCGCAATTTTTGTATATAAGCGATATTCCTTTTTTTTGTTATCTCCCGTTTTAGGATATAAAATAAGATCGAGCTGACCGTCACCATCAAAATCACCTGAAACATATTCTGTATTTGTATAGTCAACGCCTGCTATATCAATTGTTCCGGAATTTTTAACTTTTAACGCATCATCATTTGTTTCTGCACTATATTCAAATACTGTCGGGTTATAACTTTTACTTTTATCACCACTTTTTTCCGTTATACTCGTTAACCTTTGATACCCCAGTGATGTACTATCATAACCCAAAGAATAATTTCTAAAGCCAATATTATTACCAGTAACTTCTATTCCATCAAGGATAATGTCCCTAACGATACTCTGACCGCCAATATAAACTTGTTCTGGTCTTTCTTTTTGTTTATATAGAAACTTAATCTGATTTATAGGTGCTGCATTGCCTAACGCACCATAATTAATACTCACAATACTTAAATTATTATTCGTTAAATAGTAAGAATAACGTATTCTAATGCCCTGAGGATTTTCCCATTGGGTAATTGCCCAGTCAGTAATAGAACGAGAATCTGCTGAATTGCCATAATATGCCTTTGATCCATCCGGATATTCTACTATAAAATAAGCAGGTCCATAATTTACCCCACTGGAATGAACACCAAAAGATGTTATTTTTATATTGGAAAAACTTTCTGTTTCGTATACTGTTCCATTAGATCCATAAATACCACTTGTTCCGGTTTTAACCATTAATCGCTGACCATCAAACGCAAAACGATCTAAAGAATCAAAATCAACAGGATCAATTATGCCGTCATGAAATTGGGTAGATGGAATTCTGGTAATGGAGGATACGCCCGAGATGTTCCATCCATAACCTGCAGCACCATTGCCTCCCTGGCTATTATAAACTAAACTTATTTGTGGAACGATTCCATTAATTCCGGGAGGAACTGCTATAGGAACTGCATAATTTGCTCCACCCGATAAAGAAACAGACAATTGCCCTTCGGTAATTCCTACCTCAGAAGAGGTTTGTGCAGAAACCGCGCAACTTACAAACAAAAATAGTATGCTAAAGTAAAAATTCTTCATATTGGTTTATTGTTTGATGATTTTGATAGATTTCTCGCCGCCGTTTTTATAGGAAAGCAAAACGATATAAACTCCCGCAGAATAACTTTGAAAAGGAATATTGAGGTTGCGTAGCTGCTCATTTATAGTATAGATTCGCAGAATTTGCCCAGTAACAGAATAGACATAAACCGAAGTAACATAATTGCTCTCTTTGAGATTCCATTGCAAATACAGTTCTTCTTTTACAGGATTGGGATAATAGGAAATCTGATCTTCTTCAAAAAACTGATCCGGATCAGTGCTTGTAACGGCCTCAATTTCCTTAACTTCTTTAGCTGGTTTAGAGAGACAATTAATACATAATATTCTGCCGGTTTGGTTCCCCGCTGCATCATAACCAAATGTAATTTTGGTTTGTGCCTGTGCTGTACAACAAAACAGCATTATAAAAAAGAGTAGCATTATTCTCATATTGTCGTATATTAAAATATTTCTGACAAAATTGTTTAATATATACTTATAAGTAAAATAAATACTGTTAAATAATTTAACAATAACACAAAAGTAGGACAATTAACACATTCCCTATATAAAGAACAATGAAGGATGGTTAATAATTTGTTTTATGTATTTTATTAACTTAACAAAAAGTAAGGCACAAAAAAAAGCGAGATTTTCATCTCGCTTTTTTTTTATAATAGTATAAAAATGTTATTCTACAGTAACTGATTTTGCTAAGTTACGCGGCTGATCTACATTACAACCTCTCATTACCGCTATATGATAAGACAATAATTGTAAAGGTATTGTTGTGATTAACGGAGACAACGCATCTGAAGTTTCAGGAATCTCAATTACATAATCAGCTAACTCACGAACCTGAGTATCACCTTTAGTAACCACAGCGATGATTTTACCGCTTCTTGATTTGATTTCCTGAATGTTACTTACAATCTTATCATAATGCCCTTGTTTAGGCGCGATAACGATAACCGGCATATGCTCATCAATTAAAGCAATTGGACCGTGTTTCATTTCGGCAGCAGGATAACCTTCTGCATGAATATAAGAGATCTCTTTAAGTTTTAAAGCTCCCTCTAAAGCCACCGGAAAATTATATCCGCGACCTAAATACAAACAGTTTGGTGCATCTTTAAAAGTTGCCGCAATTTCTTTTGCTCTGTCGTTTGTTTCTAAAGCTTCGGCTACTTTTTCAGGAATTATTTCCAATTCTTGTAAATATCCGTGAAAGTCAGTATTTGACAATGTTCCTTTCGCTTTACCTAATCGCAATGCGATCATGGTTAAAACGGTAATTTGAGTGGTAAATGCTTTTGTTGAAGCTACTCCAATTTCCGGACCTGCATGTGTGTAAGCACCGGCATGACTTTCTCTTGAAATAGAAGATCCAACCACATTACAAACACCAAAAACAAAGGCACCGTTTTCTTTCGCTAATTTAATAGCCGCCATAGTATCTGCCGTTTCTCCTGATTGAGAAATTGCGATAACAACGTCATCTTTATTTATAATTGGATTTCTGTATCTGAATTCGGATGCGTATTCAACTTCAACAGGAATACGGGTAAATTCTTCAAAAATATATTCTGCTACTAAACCTGCGTGCCATGAAGTACCACAAGCTACGATTAAAATACGTTTTGCATTTAAGAATTTTTCTAAATTATCCTCAACACCTGCCATTTGAACAATTCCTTCATTGGCATGAAGTCTTCCTCTGTAAGTATCTCTAATAACACTTGGCTGTTCGTAAATCTCTTTTAACATGAAGTGATCGTAACCGCCTTTTTCAATTTGCTCCAAATTCATTTGAAGTTCCTGAATATAAGGATCTACTAAAGAGTCGTCTTTAATTTTTCTGACTTTTAATGGTTTGTGCAATCTGATGTTTGCCATTTCACCATCTTCAAGATAAATAGCATTTGAAGTATATTCAATAAAAGGCGAAGCATCCGAAGCAATAAAATATTCTCCCTCTCCTACACCAATTGCCAATGGGCTACCCAATCTTGCAGCAACAATTTCGTTAGGATTTTTTTTATCAAAAACTGCAATTGCATAAGCTCCTACAACCTGATTTAAAGCAATCTGAACTGCTTTTCCTAATTTAATTCCTTCTTTTTTCTGAACTTCTTCAATAAGATTAATTAATACTTCTGTATCTGTATCAGATTTAAAAGTATACCCTCTTTTGATTAATTCCTCTTTAAGCGGTGCATAGTTTTCGATAATTCCGTTGTGAATAATCACTAATTCTCCGGAATTAGAAACATGCGGATGTGAGTTGACATCATTTGGAACCCCGTGTGTTGCCCAACGTGTATGCCCGATTCCTATAGTTCCGTTTGAAGTAAAATCCTCTTTTGCCTTAGCTTCAAGATCAGAAACTTTACCTTTTGTTTTACAAAGTTTTATACCTGTTTCGGCATCATATAACATGACTCCAGCACTATCATATCCTCTGTACTCAAGACGCTTTAATCCTTTTATAATAATAGGATAAGCCTCTCTGTGACCGATATATCCAACAATTCCACACATATATTATTTATTAATTTGGTTTCGTGTAGTATACTTGCAGCTGTAGTCTTTTAGCATAATTTGCATCGGTTGAAGGAATATTCGACCCAAACAATATTGTACCTAACGGACTCATAACTGAAGCTCTTGGCACATCTGAAATCACGTCATTTTTAAGTTTCAATTTTCCTGAAGTTATTGTATTAATATCTCCTGTAACTACTAAACCTAATCTTACGTTTTTAACAGTTGCATCTTTTATGATATTACGAATATGACTCGTTAATCTAATTTTGTACGTTGTACCTCTTTTTGTAGTTGCATGTACATTAATTATCCCGCTATATACAACCTTAATCATTTTAGCATCAGCAGTTATACTTGAACTTCCATCTGCGCTATAATCTACAATTGGCAGATTATCATCTAAATTATATAAGTAAACCCTTTTTGGTTCATAAGCAGCTTTCATATTTTCTGAATCAATAGAAAAAATTAAATTCGCTTCATTTACCAACCACTTTTCACTTCTTATTTTTTCTAGTTGAGCACCAAAACCATTTAATTCAATTACAGCAAGCGATCCCTGACCTCCTTTTAGATATAGTCTTTCATCTCCTGCGGTTTTGTTAGCACTTTTTACAGCGGCATCATAAATAGCGTTTTTGTTCTCCTGAAGTAATCCGGCCTGAGCACCTGTCAGGTTAATTACTATTGACTTATCTTCTGTAGCGTCACCATCAGTTGTGGCCGCCGTTTTTGCTTTGTATTTGATTGTTATTTTCGCATTACCTGCCTTGGCAAAATCTAATAACGCCATATTAACAGGACTATCTCCTGATCTTTCCACTTTAAAATATAATCCTCTAAAATATTCCTGGAAAGTATTTGCAGAAGAAAGTTTTGAAGCATCGGCTTTAAGTACTTTATCAAGGAAAAACGCTTTATTTAAATTCAGGCGCATTTCCGGGGCTACTCTTGTGGTAACATCTTTACCAGCATCATCTTTCGTCACATCTACAAGTTCTGAAGCACTAAAAAAGAATTCTTCATTTTGCAATGGATTTACATCATCATTTAGCTTAATTCCTTTGCTTGCATCTGCATTAAAGTTAATATTATCAGAATCCGGTGAATCCTGATTTGTATAATACAATTGTGCAAATTGAGCACCTCCGTCAATAAAAGAACTGCGCATTTGAACTTTAGACTCGTAAACACTCAATTTCAGTTTACCATTCACATCTCCATAAATAGAATCTAATGCATAAGTACGGCTTCCGTCAGCATTTGTAGCCGTTACATGACTAAAATAAGGAACACTAAGCACTACACTTTCTACTGATGTCACTTCACCAACAGTTGGCGCATAAGAAGACAAAGAAACCTGACTTACAAAATTTGATGTTGTTGTACCAAAAACCGGATTATCAAAAATACCTAAAGCATTAAGTGTTAATCCGTTTGACTGAACTGGAGTTACTTCCTGATTATAAGCTAAAACGTCATATTTTTCAGATTCAAGTCCAAAATGATCGTCACCGATCAAACCATCACCAATCGCATTAAAATCTTTGTCGCAAGAATATAAAAGAACAACTGTTGCAACTAATAGGATTTTCTTAATAAAAGAAGTATTGTACATGTTTAATAATAAAGTTAAAATTTAAAGCCCCATCGTTTTATAGAAATTGGTATACGCTTCTGCGAATCCATCTTTCCCGGCGAAAGGTAAAAAAGGTTTTCCTGAAGATTCTATAAATTTTGTTAAACTTGGAGATACGTTTTCAGATGCAATAATTACAGCATCAGAGTGTAATATGCTAGCTTTTAAGACATTTTCGTAATTTGGTGTTTCTAAATCAGAGATTGCTTCATGCGGAACTCCGTCAAATTTCACCTTATTTATCATTTCTAAATCTAAATTTTCATCAAAAGATTGCCCATAAACAGAGGTCACAATTTTTGTTTCAGAAAATAAAGCTTCATTTTTATAGTAATGCTTCATGTAAATTGGCAGCATTGCAGCCAGCCAGCCATGAACGTGAATGATATCCGGAACCCAGTTTAGTTTTTTTACCGTCTCGACAACTCCTTTAGCAAAAAATATCGCTCTTTCGTCGTTATCCGGATAAAGAACACCTTCTTCGTCAGCAAAAGTTGCTTTACGTTTAAAATATTCATCGTTATCAATAAAATAAACCTGAATTCTTTCTTTAGGAATAGAAGCTACCTTGATAATCAACGGCATATCTAAGTCATTCACTACCAAATTCATTCCTGAAAGTCTAATAACTTCATGTAATTGGTGTCTTCTTTCGTTGATATTTCCATATCTTGGCATGAAAATTCTTATCTGACCTCCTTGATCATTGATCATTTTTGGAACGTCATAAGACATTAAAGAAACCTCATTTTCAGCCAAATAAGGCACGACTTCAGATGATACATATAATATCCTCTTATCTTTCATAATAGTATTTTACTTAATTTTTGGTAATAAAAACGTTGCAAAATTACAAAAATTTATGCAGTTTATAACTAATATATTATGTTTGCACTAAATTTTAATAATACTGCCATGCATATTTTCTACAGTAAAGTAGCTTTGATAGCCTATTTGAAAACTATCAAAACGGCAAATTCAACCATAGGATTTGTACCAACAATGGGCGCTTTACACCAAGGTCATCTGGCGTTAATGCAAAGATCAATCAAGGAAAACGACGATACGGTGGTCAGTATTTTTGTCAATCCCACACAATTTAACAATCCCGAAGATCTGGAAAAATATCCAAGAACTCTTGACGAAGACGTAAAAAAAATGCGCAATTTAAGCGACAAAATCATTTTATATGCGCCAACCGTAGATGATATTTACGAAGGACACACAGTTTCACAGCCATTTGATTTTGATGGACTGGAAAACCAAATGGAAGGAAAATTCAGACCCGGACACTTTAATGGCGTTGGCACAATCGTAAAAAGGCTATTTGAAATTGTAACTCCTACAAATGCTTATTTTGGAGAAAAAGATTTCCAGCAATTGCAGATTGTTAAAAAAATGGTCGAAAAAACCCATTTACCAGTTAATGTTGTAGGCTGCCCCATTTTTAGAGAAGATAATCAGCTTGCAATGAGTTCGAGAAACGAGCGTTTAACTCCTGAAGAAAGAAAAGAAGCATCTATAATATATAAGGTATTAACCGAAGCAAAAGAGATATTTAAAACCAATACTCCTGAAGAAACGATTAAATTCGTGGAAAATTCCTTCAAAGACAACGAGAGATTTGACCTTGAATATTTCGTTATTGCTGATGAATCTACATTATTACCTATTGATCATAAAAGTAAAGACAAAAACTACCGTGCATTTATCGCAGTATTTGTTAATTCTATAAGGTTGATTGACACCATTTCATTAAATTAATTTACCTTTGCAACATGCAAATTCAAGTTATAAAATCTAAAATTCATCGTGTTAAAGTAACCGGCGCTGATTTAAATTATATTGGCAGTATTACTATTGATGAAACTTTACTGGAAGCCTCAAATATTATTGAAGGTGAAAAAGTATCTATTGTAAACATTAATAATGGCGAACGTTTTGAAACTTACGCCATTAAAGGAGAAAAAAATTCAGGTGAAATCACGCTGAATGGTCCTGCAGCCAGAAAAGTCCAGAAGGATGATATTATTATCATCATATCTTATGCAACTCTGGAGTTTGAAGAAGCTAAAACCTTCAAGCCGTGGATTATTTTCCCTAATGAAAATGATAATTCATTAACCTAAGTTTTTCTTTTACACTTTATCTTACTACCGTTTGTCAAAATTATATTTGAACAAACAGGATTGCTTTTGCCGAATAAATATCGCGCAAAGTTGCAAAGAAAATGTATGTAAACTTGGCGGCTTTGTGACTTTTCGCGATTTTTTTTTAGCCATAATTATCGGGGGGAAACTTAACATAATGACATTGAGATTTTAGTATTCGTGCTAAACTTCATTGCTTTTTTTAAATTCCTACATAAACAAAAAAGCAAATAAAGTATTATATTGCTACACTATTTCAATACTTTTTAATTCACTGAAATGCCCCAAATCATGAAAAAAGTTTACCTGCTGTTTATCTTAATCTCAGTTTCTGTACTTGGACAGAAAAAATTCGACAACATTCAATCTGTAAAACTTGGAGAAGAACGAAGAATAACCATTAGACTTCCCGATTCTTACGAAGCAAATCCTGAAAAAAAATACCCGGTTTTATATTTATTAGATGGCGATTATTTATTTGATCCTTTTTCAGGAGCAGTAAGTTACGGTTCATATTGGGGAGATTTACCTGAAATGATTATCATTGGAGTTCATCAAAATAAAAATGACGAACGTGAAGACGACACCACAATTGATCAAAATACAGGACTTCCTTTTGAAAAAGGAGCGAACTTTTTTGAATTTATCGGTGCTGAACTAATTCCGTATATCGAAAAAAAATACCGTACAACACCATTTAGAATTATTGCAGGACATGATTTAACTGCAAGTTTTCTGAACTTTTATTTATACAAGGAACAGCCACTTTTTAACGCTTACATTGCCTTTAGCCCGGAACTAGCTAATAAAATGGAAGTTAGGATTCCTGAAAAATTTGCAAAAGTAACGGAACCTTTATTTTACTATTTATCTGTAGCAGACGGAGACAATAAAAAAATCAAAGAGCCTATTGAAAAATTAGACAGCAATATTAAAATTGCCAATAATCCGTTAGTGAATTATAAATATGATGTATTTAAAGGTACAACACATTATACGGAGGTTTTACACGCTATTCCAAGTGCTTTATACCATATATTTGAAGTTTACAGACCTATAAATTCTGCTGAATACAATAGTAAAATTGCTGTTCTTGAAACTGGTTATGCAGATTATCTGCAAAATAAATACGACATCATGTCTAAAGTTATGGGAGTTCAGATTCCGGTGAGAATGAGTGATTTCAAAATTATTGAAACGCTTATTTTGAAAAAGAACGCGTATGACGAATTAGGAAAAATGGCGGAAATTGGAAATGTCAATTACCCAAAAGCAATGTTAGGCGAATATGAATTAGGATTGATGTACGAAAAAATGGGAGATCCTAAAAGAGCGTCTAAAAAATATCAGAATGCTTCACAAATGGAACCTATTGGCGATTTGAACAAAGATTTAATGTACGAGAAAATCGACCAGATGAAAACACTTGAAAAAACCACTAAATAATGTCTAAAGTTAAAACTTCCTTTTTTTGTCAGAACTGCGGCACCCAATATGCCAAATGGCAAGGACAATGCAATGCATGCAAAGAATGGAATACTATTGCGGAAGAAATTATTCAGAAGCAGGAAAAGGTGGCATGGAAAAGCGAACCGACTTCAAGCGGCAAAGCACCTCGCCCTTTAAAAATTAATGAAATTGACTCGACTCAGGAAATCCGGATGGATACTACCGATGGTGAATTGAATCGTGTTTTAGGCGGTGGAATTGTTCCTGGTTCCCTGATACTTCTGGGTGGTGAACCCGGAATTGGAAAAAGTACACTTTTACTGCAGATATCATTAAAATTACCCTATAAAACTTTATATGTTTCCGGCGAAGAAAGTCAGAAGCAAATAAAAATGCGTGCCGAAAGAATCACGCCAAGCAGCGACAATTGTTATATTTTGACCGAAACTAAAACGCAAAATATATTCAAGCAAATTGAAGCGATTCAGCCTGAAATTGTCATTATAGACTCGATTCAGACTTTACATACGGATTATATTGAATCAACTGCCGGAAGCATTTCCCAAATCAGGGAAACAACGGCGGAGTTGATCAAGTTTGCCAAAGAAACCAATATTCCGGTTATTTTAATTGGACATATTACAAAAGACGGAAACATCGCCGGACCAAAGATTCTGGAACATATGGTCGATACGGTTTTACAATTTGAAGGCGATCGAAATCACGTTTACCGAATTTTACGTTCGCTGAAAAACCGTTTTGGTTCTACTGCAGAATTGGGTATTTACGAAATGTTAGGAAGTGGATTAAGAGAAGTCAGCAATCCGTCAGAAATATTAATATCACACAAAGACGAAGAATTATCAGGAACTGCAATTGCCTCAACACTTGAAGGAATGCGTCCGTTAATGATCGAAATACAATCGCTTGTAAGTACCGCAGTTTACGGAACGCCACAACGCAGTACAACTGGCTACAACGCCAAAAGGCTAAACATGATTTTAGCGGTTCTAGAAAAAAGAGCCGGATTTCGTTTAGGCGCAAAAGACGTTTTCCTGAACGTAACCGGAGGAATTTCTGTTGATGATCCTGCAATTGATTTGGCTGTTGTTGCCGCAATTTTATCTTCAAACGAGGATATTCCGGTAACAAAAGGATGTTGTTTTGCCGGCGAAGTGGGGCTTTCGGGAGAAATCCGACCTGTAAATCGTGTGGATCAGCGTATTCAGGAAGCCGAAAAATTAGGTTTCACCACTATCTTTGTATCCAAGTACAACAAAATTGCATTAAAGAATACAGGAATCAAAATTGAACTTGTGGCCAAAATTGAAGATGTAGCCGGAATTCTTTTTGGTTAATATTTTTCTTTTACCACCAATTTCACGAATTAGCACGAATTTTTTTATTCTGATTAATATGAATTATTTATACGTAGTATAGAATTAATGAAATTAGTGTAATTCGCGGCAAAACATTCCTTAAATTTTTTGAAATCAACTTTATGAAATTTCCAAAACAAAAAATATACAAAGCACTTCTAATACTTGTAATAGTATTGGTAGTGCTTTTTTTAGGTTTTTACTTTTTTCGCGATTCACTTTTAAAACAAGCAATTGCAAAAGTGACCAACAAAATGAATACGGAATACAACAGCACATTTTCTGTAAAATCGGCTACGTTTGATGGCTTGTCCGGCATTAAATTGACCGATGTTATTCTGGTTCCAAAAAATGCAGATACACTTTGCCACATTCAAAAAATAGAAACCAGTGTTAGTTTATCCAGTTTGTTAATTGGCGATGTTCAAATAGGAACTCTAAAAGTAAACAATGGCTATATTCAATTAGTCAAAAAAGGAAATGTCCGCAATTTTGATGCTTTCTTAAAAAAGGACAAAACTGAATCTGATAAAAATGAAAAACGTAAATATGCGGCTTTTGCCTATAGAATTATCTCAAAATTACTGAATCTGGTTCCAACAGATATGAAACTGGAAAACCTAAATTTCAGAATTGATGATAATGGCAAAAAAACGTCTGTTGCAGTAAATAAACTGGTTTTAGACAACAAACAACTTGAAACCAGTCTTCATGTACAAAGTAAAAATTTTGATCAGCGCTGGAACATAAAAGGTTTTGCAGATCCAAGAAATAAAAAAGCCGATATCCGTTTCTTTAATTTAGATACCGGAGCAATTCGTGTTCCTTATTTAGATGAACGTTATCACTTAAAAGCAAGTTTTGATTCTATTCGTTTAAACGTTGCCAACATTGAAAAAGACGGAAGCGAATTGCATATTGACGGTTATACTTCGATCGCTAATTTAAAAATCAATCATCCTAAAATTGCCAGCAAGGATGTTGTAATTAAAAATGCCCGTTTTGATTATCGTTTTTTATTGGGAGATGATTTTATTTCGGTTGACAGCACCTCAACGATGCAATTGAATAAGATAAAAGTGAAACCTTATATTTCATATAACACAGAAAAAGATACTGTTTATACTTTGAAAGTTGATATTCCGAAAATGAAAGCGCAGGACTTTATTGTTTCGCTTCCTGACGGATTGTTTACGCACTTTCAGGGAATGGAAGCAACTGGAAATTTTGATTATAAACTGGATTTTAAATTCAATAAAAACAGACCAAATACTCTGGTTTTTGACAGTAAACTGAATAAGGAAGATTTAAAAATTATAAAATATGGCGAAGCCGATCTTAATAAATTAAATGGACAATTTGTTTATCGTGCCATAATTCAGAATGTTTTGCAACGACCGGTTTTAGTTGGAAATGCAAATCCAAATTACACACCTTTAGACCAGATTTCACCTTATTTGCGAAAATCTGTATTAACGACCGAAGATCCTTCCTTTTTCTCCCATCGCGGCTTTATTAATGAAGCTTTCAAACAATCGATTCTTAAAAACATCAGAACGAAAAAATTCTCTCGTGGTGCAAGTACCATAAGTATGCAATTGATTAAAAATGTTTTTCTGACGCGTGAAAAAACACTTTCGCGCAAGCTTGAAGAAATTCTTTTAGTTTATATCTTAGAAAATAATCGTGTAGTAAGCAAAGAACGAATGCTGGAAGTTTATTTCAACATTATAGAATGGGGACCAAATGTGTATGGAATTGGCGAAGCAAGTCATTTCTATTTTCAAAAAAGCCCGTCGGCATTAAATGTAGACGAATGTTTGTATCTGGCCACTATTATTCCTAAACCTAGAAAATTCATGTATCAGTTTAACGATCAGGGAAATCTAAGGGACTATGCAGTGCAAAATCAGAAATTTCTAAAGAATTTAATGTTTCGTCGCGGTCTTTTGGTTCCTGAAGATACAATAGGCCAACTACCCGTTTATATTTCCGGTAATGCACGTTCATTAATACGCATTAAAGCTCCGGATTCAACGGCTGTTCCTGCTGATTCTTTGGTAATTAGTGATGAATTTGATTTGTAATATTTGTTTAACCGCGCAATCCCGATAGCTATCGGGACGCAAAGGTTTTCATTTCACAACTTAAAGAAATCTTAGCGCGCATTGCGTAAAACCTTGCGAACCTTGCGGTTAGAAAACTACTTAAAATTCCTTAAAAACTCCTCTTTATAAGTAGGCGAAACTTCAATTTCGGCTCCGTCGTTTAAAGTTACGATTCCGCCTTTATTGTATGATTTTACGCAATTCATATTGATGATATGGGATTTGTGAACGCGGATAAAAGGCAAAGGTAAAATCTCTGAAAAGTGTTTTAAAAATCGGCAGACCATTTTCTTGCTTCCGTTATTGAGATACAAATCGGTGAAATTTCCGTTGCCGCGCAAGCGAACGATTTCTTCCATTTTTACGACTTCAAAACCTTCTAATGTTGGTAAAATAACCTGTTGCTTTTCCGGTTTTGCTTCATGAAAATTCTCAACTATGATTTTATTTCTGTTAAAGATTTCATGATTCATGATTTGATGCTGCACTTTGTTTACGGCAACAATCAATTCTTCAATACTAATAGGTTTCAGCAAATAATAGGCGGCACTTTGGTTCAGGGCTTTTAGCGAATATTCAGAAAAAGCAGTTACAAATATGGTTTCGAACTGCAAATCTTTACACGCTTCAAGGACATCAAAAGCATTCCCAAAAGGCATTTCAACATCCAGAAAAACCAATTGCGGTTTCAATTCATGCAACATGGGAACGGCTTCTTTTATATTCTGTGCTTCGCCAATAACCTCAACTTGCGGACAATATTTACTCAAATAGTTTTTGAGTACTTCACGCGCTGCCAATTCATCTTCGACAATTACACTTTTTATCTTCTGGATGGTCATCATATAGTATCAATTAATGGAAAAACAATTTCGACAATTGTTCCGGATTCCGGCAATTCTTTCTCTTTAATAACAAATGAAATGTTCTTTTTATACAATTCATTCAGTAAACCAATTCGTTCTTTTGTATTATTGAGACCGCGGGATTCATGCACTTTCTGATTGCTGGTTTTAAGTTCCTGACTTTTGGTTAAACCAATTCCGTTGTCTTCAATAACAACGATAACTTTTGCATCAACAAGCTGAAATTTAAGCTGCAGCAATCCTTTTTTATCGAGATAACGCAAACCGTGCCAAATCGAATTCTCTAAATGGGGCTGAATAATCATATTTGGGACAAAAACACTTTCGGCATCAAGCGTTTCATCAACCGTAATTTCAAAATCAAATTTATCCTGAAAACGCAAATGTTCCAGATCCAGGTATTTCTTTAATTGCTCGACTTCTTTATCTAATGAAATAAAATCTTTATTGGAATTTTCCATCATATCCCGCATCAGGTTAGAATAGGAAGTCAGGTATTTATTGGCTTCCAGTTCTTTATTTTCAGATATAAACTGGTTCACGCTATTTAAACTATTGAATATAAAATGCGGATTCATTTCGCGTCGCAGCGATTGCAATGCGATTTCTTTATTCTTGGTTTTTATGGAATACAAGGCTTTTACAATAAATCCGAATAAAAGTAAAAGCAATAAAATGGATCCTAAAAGAAAATAATTAAACGTATTTTTCTTGGTAATCAATTCATCTTTTAATGTTTTTTCTTTTTCAAGCTGACGAATTTTCCCTTCTGTAACCTGAAAAGTTTTTGCGCTGATTAAAGTCGTATCGGATTGAATCAGTTCATCAAAATTTTGAAGGAATTGTTCATAAAGTGCCATACTTTCTTTTTCGTTCCCTTCAGATTTGTAATATTTCACCAGAGCCGATAATGTATTTTTGGCTTCCGCCGAATTTCCTTTTTTAGACGCAAGATCATACGCTTCTTTCAGTGAAACCAATGCTTTTTTTGGTTCTTCCTTTTTAAAATAAAGAGACGCTATAGATTGCAATTGTTTGATTTGTGTATTAAAATCTTTCCTGGTTACAGCTTCTGCCAATAACTTTTCATTGATTCCAATTGCTTTTTCAAACTGATTGTCTGATGCGTAAACATTTGCAATTTCATTTTTAATTTTAATAACCGCTTCGGGTTTGTCTTTTGCGTAAACGAGCGCGTTTTTATAACTTTCAATGGCAACACTTTTGTCTTTTTGCTGTAATGAATTCTCCGCTTTTTGAACATAAGCTTCTGCAACTTCACCGCTTTTCTTTTCCTTTTTAAGCAATTCAATATTGGAGTTTACATAAGTTGCCTGCATTACAGGTTCTGCCTGATTTTTTAAACGGTTTGCATCATTTAAATTGATTTTTTCTTCAGATGCATCTTTTGCCAATGAACCTGCGACTTCATAATTTTTTATTGCTGATCCGAAGTTTTTCTGATTTTCCTGCACTTTTGCAAGACTTCTGGTTACTCTGGTTTTATCATTTACGCGTTTGAGTTTTGTGTAACTGGTAAGCGCTTTTTTAAAATATTCCTCGGCTTTTGCATTATCGCCTTTATTCAGAAATTCATTGGCTAATTGTTCGTAGTTTTCGGCAATTTTCCCTTCATCATTTTTATCTAAAGATTTCTCTAAATTAGTCACTACTTTACTCATTTTTGTAGCCGGCATTGCTTTCTTTTTCGCAATAGAATCCTGTGCCGCAACTCCCAATGGAAATAACAGCAACAGCATTATAGAAAATATAAATCCTGATAATAAACGTCTCATATTTTTAATTTCTTTAAACCCTGGCAATTCAGATTTCAGCACTTGCGAACCTTCAAAAAAACAACAATGTAAAGTAAAGTATTTTATGTTCCGTTTACAACTTGTTTCACCAAGTGAAAGTTGCGTTTCACCCTTTCTGCAAAAAAGGAGGGTTTTTAGTTTTTAAGTTTGGTCTGTAATCAACAATTAAAAACCAGAAATCATGAAATCAAATCTATTTATCACAGCAGTTTTAGCCACTACAATCTCTTTATTAAACTGTTATTCTTCGAATGCAAATTATAAGAAAAATACTAAAATAGAAAACCCAGTTGCAGCAGAAAACACAAAAATACAAGTGGCACTTTTACTGGATACATCCGGAAGTATGGACGGTTTAATCGATCAGGCTAAATCAAGACTCTGGAACATTGTAAATACATTGACTACTTTAAAATACGACGGCAAAACACCGGATATCGAAATCGCTTTGTACGAATATGGAAATGACGGTTTATCTGAAAAATCAAATTATATCCGACAAATCGCGCCTCTTTCAACCGATTTGGATTTGATTTCAGAGAAACTATTTTCGTTAAGTACAAATGGCGGAAACGAATATTGCGGTGCCGTAATTCAGGATGCTACAAACCAGTTAAAATGGGCAAAAGACAATAACAATATGAAGCTGATTTATATTGCAGGAAACGAAGAATTTAATCAGGGGGAAATTAATTATAAAGAAGCGATTAGCAACGCTCTTAAAAATGGCATTTATGTGAATACTATTTATTGCGGAGATAAAACGCAAGGCATAAACGAATTATGGAAAAATGGAGCCGATTATGGAAAAGGGAAATATTTTAATATCGATTCAAACGAAGCCGTAAAATATATTGCGACGCCTTATGACGCTGAAATTACAAAGTGCAACGAAAAAATCAACAAAACCTATATTAGTTATGGCGCTAAAGGTTCGATAAAAAAGATGAATCAGGAAACGCAGGATAAAAATGCCCAGAAAGTTTCTGCTTCTAATTATGCGGAACGTGCGGTGAGTAAATCTAAAGCCGTTTATAAAAACGAAAGCTGGGATTTAGTCGATAAGGTAAAAGATGATAAAACTGCTATTTCGAAAATCAAAAAAGAAGAATTACCGGCAGAACTTCAAAACAAATCTGAAGCTGAAATACACACAATTGTCGCTCAGAAAACAAAAGAAAGAGAAACGATCCAGAAAGAAATTGGCGAATTAGGCAAAAAACGTCAGGTGTTTATTGATACAGAATCTAAAAAAACAGGATGATTTAGGCAATGCCATAAACACATCAATAGTTGGTTTTGCAAAAGTAAAAGGTTACACGGTTGAGAAATAAATTATCATAAAGATGAAAAAGAAAATTGTCTTTTTACTTTCAATGGGAATTTTTGGCGTGAGTTTTGCCTGCAGTAATAAAGAAGAGAAGCCAGGAATGATTAAAAATTCAAAACCGGTTTATTCCTATGAAGAGAAACTAAAAAGTGAGACACTTGAAATCAGGAGTTTTTTGGGGAAATCTCCTAAATACAATTCAAATATTGTCTTTCTTTTAGATATGAAGATGGAGTCTGGGAAAAACCGGTTTTTTATTTATGATTTAAAGCAAAATAAAATACTGAATAAAGGTTTAGTAGGGCACGGAACGGGATCTGAAACCGGTATTCCGGGGCAACTAAAATTCAGCAATCTCAAAGATTCTCATTGTACCTTACTAGGGAAATATGCAATAGGAACTTCCTATCAGGGATCGTTTGGTAAAGCTTATAAGCTGTACGGTTTAGATAAAACGAACAGCAATGCCTTTGATCGCAATGTTGTTTTACATCAATATTCTAAGGTTCCGTTTGAAGAACAGGAAAATCCTATTTGCAACAGTTACGGCTGCCCAATGGTAAATTCAACGTTTTTTAATGCAATTGAAAAGATAATCGATAATTCAAAGAAGAAAATCATTCTGGTTATTTACTATCAGAATTCGATTTAATTGCAGATATTCGTAATCAAAACCTTCCAAAAAAAAGAAAATCTAAATACAAATCACATGATTAAAAAAATAACAACATCTGTTTTATTATTGGTTTGCGCAATTGCATTTGCGCAAAAACCAATTTTCACTACTGCAAAAGTTAAAAACGCCACGGTATATTTTAATGCAGCCGAAATTTCACAATCAGCAAGTGCCAGTTTACCCGCAGGAACAAGTGAAATTGTCATAAAAAATGTAGCTGTTGATTTAAATGAAAGTTCCATACAAATAGGATCTCCTTCGACAGTTACGGTGCTTTCGGTTCAGTTTACCAATAACTATATTTCAGAATATGATACAGATACAAAATCTCCGGAATTAAAACGTGTGCGAGATAGTATTATAATTGTTCAAAAAGAAATACAGAAAGTAAATAATACCATTAATTCTGAAAATAAAACGATTCAGCTTTTAGACAAAAACCAGCAAATCTATGGCGTAAATTCAGGTTTGAATGTTACGGAATTAATGAAAATGGTGGAGTATTATAAAACCAAGCAAATCGAGATTGCCAACAATATTAATACCCTTTCAGAAAAGCAGCAAAAACTAAACGAGATCCTTTATAAACTACAAAGTAAACTGGAGATCAATGCCAATAAAGAGGAGAAAACCTCATCAGGCAAATTGATTGTTCAGGTGATGAATGAAGTTGCCGGAATCGTTCCTTTAGACATTTCATACTTAACAAATAATGCTTCCTGGACTCCTTTCTATGATTTACGTGCTGAAAGTGTTACGGCACCAATTAATATGATGTACAAAGCACAAGTTGTTCAGAATACCGGAATCGACTGGAAAAAAGTAAAACTTACTTTATCAAGCGGAATGCCAAATCAAAACAATCAGGCTCCAATGCTAAGTTCATGGTTTTTACGAGACAATAGTTACGCTCAAAATGCCTATGGAACGCAAAGAAGCAAAATGAATCAGATACAAGGACGAGTTGCTGCGGGAGTTGCTGTAGAGGAAAAAGAATTACAGGAAGTAGTGATAACGGCGGCGCCTATAATGAAAAAATCATCTGTTTCAGATTTCACTACTGTCGAAGAAAATCAATTGAATGTTTCGTTTGATATTGATATTCCTTATGATATTTTATCTAATGGAAAGGTTCACAGTGTTTCTTTAAAAGAAATAAAACTGCCCGCATCTTATAAATATTATGCTGCGCCAAGAGTGGAAAATGAAGCTTTCCTTTTAGCCGAAATAGCAGATTACAGTAAATACAATTTATTAAGAGGTGAAGCGAATATAATTTTTGAAGGCATGTACGTAGGGAAAACTTTTATAGAACCAAATCAAACGAGCGATACTTTGAATTTAAGTATGGGACGCGACAAAAAAGTATCTATTAAACGTGAAAAAGTAGCGGACAAATCAGGAACTAAGTTTTTATCTTCGAAAAAAGAACAGACTTTTACTTATGATATCACAGTAAGAAATAACAAGAAAGAAAACATTGAACTTTTACTGAAGGATCAATATCCTTTGACTACCAATAAGGAAATTGAGGTGGAGTTATTGCAAAGCGACAGTGCAAAAGTGAATACTGAAACAGGAATTTTAACCTGGCAATTGCAGATGAAACCTAATGAAGTCAAGAAATTCCGAATTAGTTATAAAGTGAGATATCCTAAAGATCAAATTTTGAATTTATAAACCAGAAATCCCGATACAATAAGTTTTGTACCGGGATTTTTATTTCTGATGAAACTATGTTGAAGAAACCTAAAAGGGTTTAAAAACCTGTTTGGTTTGTCGAATCACTTAATCAAATTAATTACGGTGCCGGATCAGGAATTATTGCCTGAACAGCGGCAATTTCGGTCAGAACTTCTTTTGATAAAAACACATCAATTGTATCAATGTTTTCTTTTAATTGTTCCATTGTCGTTGCGCCAATAATGGCACTTGTTAAAAAAGGCTGTTGCAATACAAATCCCATTGCAAGTTCTGTCAGTGTCAAACCGTGTTTTTGCGCAATTTCCTGATACAGCTTTGTGGCTTGCGTGCATTGCTCGCTATTGTAACGTGTATATTGAGGAAAAAGATTGATTCTTGCATTTGGATGTGATTCGCCGGTTAAAAATTTACCGGTTAAAACGCCAAATGCTAATGGAGAATACGCTAATAAACCAACATTTTCGTACTTTGAAACTTCGGCAGAACCTACTTCAAAAAGTCGATTTAATAAATTATACGGATTTTGAACTGTTTTTATCCTTGGAAGATTCTGATACTTACTTTCTTCGAGAAGACGCATCATTCCCCAGGCATTTTCATTAGAAACTCCAATGTGTTTTATTTTTCCCTGCTTGATTAAGCCATCAAAAGTTTCAAGGATTTCTCTAAAATTATCTTCCCAGGCATCGTCATGACCTCCAAAACCACGTTGTCCGAAATAATTAGTGTCACGTGCCGGCCAATGCATCTGGTATAAATCGATATAATCTGTCTGAAGACGTTTTAAGCTATTTTCTACAGCATATGTAATACTTTCCGGAGAAAAATCTACTTTCTCACGCATATAGCCAAAATTTGGATTTGGACCTGCAATTTTAGAAGCCAAAACTACTTTTTCACGATTTCCGGTTTTCTTAAACCAGGTTCCTATGATTTTTTCTGTACTTCCGTACGTTGCTTCGCTTGCCGGAACTGAATACATCTCGGCAGTATCAAAAAAATTAATACCTCGTTCAAGCGCATAATCCATTTGTTGATGTCCTTCAGCTTCAGTATTCTGCTGTCCGAAAGTCATTGTTCCGAGGTTGATTTTACTAACCTTTATGTCGGTATTGGGTAAAGTAGTATATTTCATTTGTCTTTGAGTTGCTAAGTTGCTGAGTGACTAAGATTTTAAGTTCTCAGCTTTCAATTATAAAACTCAAATATACGACGGGATTTTTCAAATGAAAATGTGACAAAAGTTAAAAAAAGGATAATAATATAAATTTCAAACTTTTAAAAATCCAAATTCCAAATCTAAATTAATTGAATTATAGTATCAGATGCTCTGGCGGACCGGTATATCTTTAAATTATAATATCTCACCCCGATTGGGTTCTTTGAAAAAATTTAGCGTTTTCTATAAATATAACGTCCCGCTGGGACTGAAATTAAATTCAAATTATTAATCCATACGGGACTTTTTTATTGTGAATATCCCTTTTTCTATCAATATTTAAATCCTAACGGATTATTAAAAGTATAATCAATATATTTCGTAGAGATTAAATGTTGGTAGAAAATTATTTCCATCCAAAACATTATGTCCCGTAGGGACTATACCTATTCAATTTTGGAATAATAATTTTGTAACCGATTATGCTAATCTCATAATGTAACAATTATGACGTCTCAAAATTTTGCAGGTTACCAAAAATAAAAATGGCTCAAAGTTAAAAAACTATGAGCCATTTCTATTTCAAACTTTTTATAGGATTTGTTCACTTTTAATCTTGATCAAGATATAGTCCCTAAGGGACATTTTTTTACTGGGTATATTCCTTTTCTACCAACATTTAAATCCTAACGGATTAGTATTAAAAAGTATAATCAATATATCTCGTAGAGATTAAATGTTGGTAGAAAATTATTCCCATCCAAAACATTATGTCCCGTAGGGACTACACCTATTCAATTTGGAATAATAATTTTGTAAACGAATATGCTAATCTCATAATGTAACAATTACGGCGTTTTCAAAATTTTGCAGGTTGCCAAAAACAAAAATGGCTCAAAGTTAAAAAACTCTCAGCCATTTTTATTTCAAACTTTTTATAGGATTTTGAAACGAATTAAAAACCCTGATTACAAAAATTGAATTTTCTTTAAACTGATATAATACTTTATACTTTCTAATTATAATTCGTCGGCAATCAAACCTATATTCATCTACCTGAAATTGCTCCGCAAATACAATAGTATCCGTACAATTAAACAATTCATCCCTAATTTTGATCGCTTTTTCTTTAGAAATAACTTTCTTTAATGAAAGAAAAATTTCTTTTAAGTCTTCTTTTGCATTCTGAGTCCAAAAAACTACAGGTTTACTATTATTCATCCCAATCCTGCATTTCCTTAGATAAATCTTCTTTTGAAATTATTCGATTGTATTTTACATCATTCAAACCTTCCTCAACTTTATTATTATATTCAGATAAAGTTAGAGGATTTCCTTGCGCATCATATGAAACCACTTCATTTAAATAGTTATCAAATACAGAAGAAACAATTCGTAATACTCTTTCATCAGCAAGGTCTAATTGATGACGTATTTTATCTTTTAATTCTGGAAGTCCCATAATTGTAGCTTTTATAGCTTCAAAGTTACAAAAATATAAAATCAAAAAAGGCTCAAAGTTTTTACTTTGAGCCTTATATCTTAGAACATTAGTCCCTTAGAGACTTAGCATCTTAATTAATACTATTCAACATTTCAGCGATTTCATCTAATCTTGGTGTTAAGATGATTTCGATTCTACGGTTTTTTGCTTTTCCTTCCGGAGTTGCATTACTTGCAAGCGGAGAAAATTCGCTGCGTCCTGCTGCTGTTAATTTTTGTTTGTTGATTTTTGCGTTTTCGCTTAAAATATTCACAATTGCTGTAGCTCTTTTTGTCGATAAATCCCAGTTGTTTGCAATTGGTCCTGATCCTGCATACGGATCGTCATCAGTATGTCCTTCAATAAGAACCGAAAGATCCGGATTATCTCCTAATACTTTTCCTAATTCCACAACGGCTTTTCTACCTTCGGTTCCTACGGCCCAGCTTCCTGAATTAAAAAGCAGTTTATTTTCCATAGAAACATATACTTTTCCGTTTTTCTGCTCAACCGTTAATCCTTTACCTTCAAAACCGTTTAAAGCTTTTGATAATGTTTCTTTTAGTTTGCGCATTGCCTCTTCTTTTGCGGCAATCATTGCTTCAAGTTCGTTTAAGCGGCTTGCAGTTTTATCAAGACGTGCTTGTTCGTCGGCTAATTTTTTAGATTTTGCTTCCAGCTGCGCTAACAATTCACGGTTTTTGGCCATGTTGCTTTCTAATGCGTCGTTGCTATTTTTCTCTAATGCATTATAAGAATCCTGTAAAACTTTATACTTTTTTTGTTGAGCTGCTAAATCTGCTTTTTGTTTTTCAAGATCAGATTTTGTTGCGCTTAAATCTTTCGTTAATGCATCGCGATCTAATTCCAGCTGATTTTTTGATTTTTGTAAATCGGTATTTTGATCAGCAATTGAACGGTTTTCTTTTTTAAGATCTGAATATTTAGTTTCAAGATCATTGTAAATTTTCTTGGATACGCATGAGGTCATAGACATTGCTATAACCAGTAATCCGATGGAGGCCTTTTTAATCATTTTGTTTTCGTTTTTATTTGGGGCGCATTAATAATTCAACAATGTCAAAATTCAATATCAGTTACAATATTAATTTTTGAAATTTAAACTCGCTATCCTTTCAACAAGAACAATACCAAAATTACTCGATTTCGACTAAAACTGGACAATGATCTGAATGCACGGCATCCGGAAGAATCACGGCACGTTTTAATCTGTGCTGCAATGAATCGCTCACTAAATTGTAATCGATACGCCATCCTTTGTTGTTTCCTCTGGCTCCGGCGCGGTAACTCCACCATGAATAATGATGTGCATCTTTATTGAAATGACGGAAACTGTCGATAAAGCCGGATTTCATAAATCCGTCCAGCCAGGCACGCTCTGAAGGTAAAAATCCTGAAACCGTTTTGTTACGAACCGGATCATGAATATCAATTGCTTCGTGACAAATATTGTAGTCGCCGCAAATAATCAAATTCGGAATTGTTAGTTTTAGCTCGTTAACGTAGGTTTGAAAGTCGTCCATGAACATAAATTTATGGTCTAATCTCTCAATATTTGTTCCTGAAGGAAGATATAAACTCATTACAGAACAGTCGTCAAAGTCAGCACGAAGGTTACGTCCTTCAAAATCCATGTGCTGAATTCCGGTTCCATATACTACATTATTGGGTTTTGTTTTAGATAAAATCGCAACTCCGCTGTAGCCTTTTTTGGTCGCAGAATAATAATATTGATACGGATAACCCGCGGCAGTAATAGCGTCAACGGGAATTTGTTCCTCGGTCGCTTTTATTTCCTGAAGGCAAATAACATCAGGATTAGCCTGTTGCAGCCATTCGATAAAGCCTTTAGTTATTGCGGCACGTATTCCGTTTACATTATAAGAAATAATTTTCATCAGTGTTTTTTTAAGGATTCCAAATGTAATAAAAAAGTGGAAAGTTTGTGTTTGAATCAACGAAAAGTAGAGTTTTTTGTTATCTTTGTTCGCTGCTCTAATAAATTAAAAATAGTACATGGGTTTAGTTACCGCGAAAGAAGTTGCAAAGGCAATAAATGTTGATAAGTACGGAGTTCTTGGTACTTTTTCAGGCTGGATTCTTATGAAGGTCCTTAAGATCTCTACCCTTAATAAAATTTACGATCATAATAAACATTTAGAAGATGTTGCGTTTTTAAACGGAGTATTAGATGAATTACAAATTAAGTTTGAAATTCCTGAAGAAGATCTAAAACGTTTACCTAAAGAAGGCGCTTATATCACTATTTCAAATCATCCGCTTGGAGGAATCGATGGTATTTTGCTTTTGAAATTAATGCTTGAAAGAGAACCCAATTTCAAGATTATCGCTAACTTTTTATTACACCGAATTGTTCCGCTTAAAAAATATATCATGCCCGTGAATCCTTTTGAAAATCATAGGGATGCTAAATCAAGCGTGGTAGGAATCAAGGAAACTTTACGTCATTTAAGCGATGGTAAACCATTAGGGATTTTCCCTGCCGGAGAAGTTTCTACTTACAGAGACGGAAAACTGGTTGTGGACAAACCTTGGGAAGAAGGTGCTTTGAAATTGATCAGAAAAGCTAAAGTTCCTGTTGTACCTATTTATTTTCATGCAAAAAACAGCAGATTATTCTATTGGCTTTCTAAAATCGATGATACTTTAAGAACTGCAAAATTACCATCTGAACTGTTAACTCAAAAAGATCGTGTAATTAAAGTTCGTATTGGGAAACCAATTTCTGTCAATGAGCAAAACGAATTTGAATCGTTTGAAGATTACTCGGAATTCCTGAGAAAGAAAACTTATATGCTGGCAAATCCTTTTGAAAAGGACAGCAAATTATTAGATACGGCAAGTTTAAAAATACCAAAATCGCCTAAAAAAATTGTAACGCCCGCAAGCGAGCCAAAAATGATTGACGAGGTTAATGCATTAAGAAACAGCGATTGTCGTTTACTGCAAAGTAAAAACTACGAGGTATTTTTTGCAACAGCAAAATCTATCCCGAATATTCTGCACGAAATTGGGCGTTTACGCGAAATCACTTTTCGTGAAGTGGGCGAAGGAACAAATGAATCTATAGATTTAGACAAATTCGACCAGTATTATCACCATATGTTTTTATGGGATGATGAAACTAAAAAAATTGCCGGCGCTTACCGTATGGGATTGGGTTCTGAGATTTACCCAAAATACGGAATTGAAGGTTTTTATTTGAACGACTTATTTAGATTTGAACCTGAGCTGCACGATATGATGCATAAATCAATCGAAATGGGTCGTGCGTTTATAATCAAGGAATACCAGCAAAAACCAATGCCTTTGTTTTTATTATGGAAAGGTATTATTCATACCACATTGCGTTATCCGGAGCATAAGTATTTATTAGGCGGTGTGAGCATCAGCAATCAATTCTCTGACTTTTCGAAATCACTGATGATTGAGTTCATGAAGTCTAATTATTATGATCCGTACATTGCGCAATACATTCACCCTAAAAAGGCTTATAAAGTTAAACTGAAAGATGCTGATAAAGATTTTATCTTTGATGAAGCTGAATCTGACCTGAATAAATTTGATAAAATCATTGACGAATTAGAACCGGGTAATTTACGTTTGCCTGTTTTAATAAAAAAATACATCAAGCAAAATGCACGGGTTGTAGCTTTTAACGTCGATCCTTTGTTCAACAATGCCGTAGATGGTTTAATGTATATTAGAATCGCAGATATTCCTGAAAGCACTATGAAACCTGTTATAGAAGAGTTTCAAATAGAATTAGAGCGCAAATTAGCCGAGAAAGAAGATTAAATTCAAAACCGATATTAAAAAGAAATCCCATTCGCATAAGCAAATGGGATTTCTTAATTAAATTTTTTTTTCAAACTAGTTAATTGAACTTCTTTCCATTCAATTTACCAAATCTTTATTTTTTCGGATTAGAAATAATTACTTTTATATCTGGATCCGTTTAAAAAGAACAATTTACTTCGTTTAAAGCTGCAATATTACTTTGTAAAAGGTTTTAAAGCCATCCCGTATAAGTCATTAAAGTAACAGAAAAAGACATAAAAAAACTGATTTGTTATCAAATGCATTTTTATGTTTAAAACCATATGGACTGATGTAATATATCATCAAAAGAGCTATTTCTAATAAAAAGAACCAATCTTACCAGATGATAAATGACTAAAAAGTAAGCCATATTGTAGGCCAGTTTACGATTGTATAAAAGTCCGGTAAAGTATTCTTTTTTGGTAATAATTTCTGTCGTTAAGACAATAATGGTCAACCAGCAAAATACAATCACAAAAGGTCCTAAAATATGATAACTGACAGACTTGTACAAATCACCCTGATAGAAATAAACCAATGATTTCGTGATACCACAACCCGGACAAGGAAATCCTGTAACCATTTTGAAAGGGCAAAACGACTGATCTGATTCCAGATGATCATTATGATTACCAAGCATTAAAAAAAACGGAATTATCAGTGTAATTGCTGCACCGATAATTCCGTAAATTTTACGTTTTATTCTGTTATTATTTGTATAATCTATTGATGTCACCCTGTACAATCATTGCTGCTGCGATAGGAAAAAAGAATCCTAAAACAATTAATATTGTTGACTCATCTTTTTGAGGCTGACCTGTTTTTTCATAAACTTTAGGCAATGCTTCTTTTCCTGCCAGGTAATAAAAATAAATATTTACAGGCATACAGCATCCGGCAAAAATGGCGATAGGCTGAGAAATAACTTCTCTTTCGGCTACGGCATTAAAAACCTCAGCTACTTTAATATTCCAGTAAATCAAATATAATCCACAAGTTAAAAAACCTAAAACCAAGACCATTACAGGATCTACCTTAAATACCGGGATTGGTTCACTAAACTTGTTAGATGTATCGTGTAAATTATTCTCCATTTTATACTAAAGTATTACAAATCAACTTTTCCGATTTCGTTGATTTCATTAAATCCATTTTTAGGATCAGGACCGTATTCATTTGCTCCTTTATCACCTTCTGTACAAGCCAAAATTAAATTGTAGATTGGGATAAGAAGAAACCATCCGCTTTTACCTACATCATGCATCCTTCTAACTCCAACTGCAATAGAAGGAACCAAAACTGCAAAACTGTAAACATTTGCCGCCAAACCTAGAGTTGGTGAAATTAGTCCAAGGACAAAACCTAAAACAATACTGATAATAAAGTTAGCCAGAAAAAACATCCAATATTCTTTTCTTCTTGCTCTTCCTTCAAAATTTGCATAGTTTTCAAAAACTACTTTTTTGTACCATTCAATCATAATTATAAAATTAGTTAGTTAATACCTACTCTTTTAGGATTTTCGGCTACTCCTTATTATCTAAAATTTTGTTAAAATCTCAAACAATATTAAAAAAAAATACTTATAAAAACTAATTCTAAATAACTTTATTCTACAGAAAAGACTTGTTATTAAAATCCAAACAAAAAGCTAAGAATTTTATTAGAAAATTAATTTGATTTTATTTACTATAACCTGCGCCAAACGCTCATGACTTTCAAATGTCCATCCGGCGATATGAGGCGTTAAAAGAACATTTTTTGCTTCGAGTAAATATTGAAATGCTGCCGGTGTGTTTTTATCCTGGAATAAGTTTTCAAAAGATAACTTCTCATATTCCAAGACATCCAATCCTGCTCCCAGAATCTTTTTAGACTTCATAGCTTCAACTAAATCTGCTGTAACTATATTTTTACCGCGAGATGTATTTATTATCCAAAATTGCTTTGTAAACGCATTTATAAAAGCTGAATTAATCATTTTATCTGTTTCGGGCGTCCACGGAAGATGCAGACTTAAAACATCTGCTTTTTGCTGTAATTCCGGCAACGAAACCTGTCTGGCATTTTCATCTCCTATATTTTCTACAATATCATGAAATAAAACCTCTACATCAAAACCGCGAAGTTTTTTGGCAAAAGCTTTTCCCATGTTTCCATAACCAATAATTCCAACCGTTTTGCCGTCTAATTCATGACCACGATTACTTTCACGATTCCATTGTCCTGATTTAATTTCGGCATCAGCCAGATTTAAATTATTGAATAAGGACAAAATTACACCAAGTGAATGTTCTGCAACAGCGTTGCGATTACCTTCCGGAGCAGCGATTAGATGAATTCCTTTTGCCTGGGCATAATCACAATCGATACTTTCTAAACCCGCGCCAACTCTGGCAATAAACTTTAAATTGGTAGCTTTATCCAGAAAGGTTTTATCAATTTTAAAACGGCTTCGAATTACGATTCCGTTATAATCCTGAATTTTAGCTTCAATTTCTTCTTTAGAAGATTTAAAATCGGCGTGATTTTCAAAACCGGCGTCTTCTAATTGTTGCCACAAGATGGGGTGATTACTGTCGATATGTAAAATTTTTATGCTCATAAATTAAAGAATTTTATAAGGAAACAAAGTAACAAAAAATAGCCTTTGTTATTATAAACAAATTCAAATCAACAAGAAATGCTTAAATTCGCATAAAACACATTATGAAAACAATTGGTCTAATTGGAGGAATGTCCTGGGAAAGTTCTTCATTATATTATCAAATAATAAACCGAACCATTCAGGAAAAATTAGGCGGTGTTCATTCTTCTAAATGCTTGTTGTATTCTGTCGATTTCGCTGAAATTGCATTATTGCAAAAAGAAGGAAACTGGGAAAAGCTAGGTCAATTAATGATCGAAGCTGCTCAGAAACTTGAAAAAGGCGGTGCTGATTTTATTGTTTTATGTACAAACACAATGCATAAATTATCTGATGAAATAGAAAAAAACACTTCGATTCCTCTAATTCATATTGGCGACGCAACTGCTGAAAAAATTAAAGAAAATAATTTTAAAAAAGTTGGCTTGCTTGGAACATCATTTACGATGGAACAGGACTTTTTTAAAGGTCGGTTATTAGACAAACACCAAATTGAAACCATAATTCCAGACGAGAAACAAAGAGCTAACATACACCGAATTATATATGATGAATTAGTAAAAGGAATAATCAATACTGATTCCAGAAATATTGTTTTAGAAATAATAACCGATTTAATTGATAAGGGTGCAGAAGGAATTATATTAGGCTGTACAGAAATTGAACTGCTAATTACTAATGAATTCACCACTGCCAAATTGTTTAACACCGCTGAAATTCACGCAAAAAAAGCTGTTGAATTTGCATTAAAATAAGATATGAAATTAACCAAAACTTTTAAATCTTTTTTTGAAAACGAAAAGTCAGGAGGATTACTATTGCTTTTTGTTACAGTAATATCCTTATATCTTGCCAATTCTACTTTTCAAACCGAATATATTGCTTTATGGGAAAACGATTTATTTGGACATTCGATCACACATTGGATCAATGATGGGTTAATGACCATTTTCTTTTTATTGATTGGATTAGAACTGGAACGTGAAATTTATCACGGAGAACTTTCGAGTTTCAAAAATGCTTCTTTACCTATTATGGCGGCTTTTGGCGGAATGTTAGTTCCGGCAGCTACTTTCCTTGCGTTGAATTTTGGAACCGCAACTCAAAACGGAGCAGGAATTCCAATGGCGACTGATATTGCTTTTGCAATTGGAATTTTATCACTTTTAGGAAAAAAAGTTCCTGCCTCATTAAAAGTATTTCTAACAGCATTAGCCGTTATTGACGATTTAGGCGCTATTATAGTGATTGCAATTTTTTATACCACTTCAATTGCTTTTGTAAATCTAGCAATTGCAGTAGGAATCTGGGGGTTCTTATTTATTTTAAACCGAATGAAGATTCAAAACCTGATTCCCTATTTAATTGGAGGAGTTGCAATGTGGTATTTTATGCTAAATTCCGGTGTTCATGCTACAATTACCGGCGTAATATTGGCTTTTGTAATTCCGTTTGGCGATGGAGGTGAAAAATCAAGTTCGTATAGATTACAGCACTTTTTACACAAACCGGTTGCTTTTTTAATTTTGCCTTTATTTGCCATTGCAAATACTTGTATTGCCATACAATCAGATTGGCATCAAGGTTTAAGTCATCCCAATACTCTTGGAATCATTTTAGGTTTAGTAATTGGAAAACCTCTAGGAATTATACTTTTTTCCTCAATTGGAGTAAGTGCAGGTTTATGCGCTTTACCAAAAAGTTTAAAATGGGCGCATATTTTAGGCGCAGGAATGTTAGGCGGAATTGGTTTTACCATGTCCATTTTCATCACTCTTTTAGCTTTTAAAGATCCTGAAGTCATTGTTTTTTCTAAAATCGCAATTCTGATTGCTTCGGTGCTTTCCGGAATTATTGGTTTTGTTTATCTCAAATATATTTTGGGAAAGAAAAAAGCCGTTTAATTTTTTTCGGATAACTAAACGTTTAACAATATTGACAAACTAAATGATAACACAGAAAACAGTTTAACTATGAAATCAATCCATAATTTTCTTTTTATTCTTTTCGTAATCTTTTTTTCATCTTGTAATAATAAAGAAAAGCCTGTAGCAGAAAAAGAATCATCTGAAACCGATATCGCACTTCAAACAAATCAAAAAGAAGCATCTATTGAAGGTCTTTACGCAACACAACCAGACGAAAATAATACCGGAGATTGTAAAATTTCGGTCGAAATTAAAAAAGAGAAAAACGGTTACTCGTATTTTCTACAAACAAACCTTAGAAAACTAAAAGGCATTGCGCGTTTTACAACCAATGAATCAGGTGAAAAATATATCATTTTGGAAGGAATAAAATGGGATGAATTTGAAGGAGATATTAGTCAGGAAGAAGAATCTGATTCAATTGCAGATTCAGCAACTAAAGAACCTGAAATTCCAACAGGAATTGATGCCAGCTACGTCAAAGACACGCTTACAATCCAGAATTACGGAAATTCAATGAATTCCTATACTAAAATTTCAGAATGTGGCAGGAAGTATATTCAATTGATTAAGAAGTAAAATTTTTAATGAGATAAATTCCAAATTTTTTAAATTCCAAATTCCAATTATTCGTAATTTTTGTCATTCCGAAGAAACTTAAAAAACAAAATCCCAAATTCCACACTTACAAAGGTTGGAATTTGGGATTTTTAAATATTGGAATTTCTTTAAAGCTAACCCTTAATCTGTTTCAACGAAGTCTTAATTCCTTTAATCAGGGATGAACTGAAACCATTATGTTCCATTTCGTTCAAACCAACGATTGTACAACCCTGAGGCGTCGTTACACGATCGATTAATTGTTCCGGATGTACTTTTTCCTCCAGTAACATTTTTGCAGCTCCTTTTACGGTTTGTGCTGCAATTGCTAATGCAGTTTGAGAATCAAATCCTATTTCGATTCCGGCTTGCATCGAAGCGCGAATATATCGTAAAGCATAAGCTGTTCCGCATGCGCCAAGAACAGTTGCCGCATCCATTAATTTTTCATCGATAACAGGAGCAGTTCCTAAATCCTGAAATAAATCGACAATTGGCAATGCTTTTTCTCTGTACTTTTCAGGGAAAGAAATACAGGTTGCTGATTCTCCAAATTGTGCCGCAATATTGGGCATAATTCGGATTACCGGAAAAGCATTATTTGTTTTTTCCTGAAGCACATCCAAAGATAAACCACTAACTGCCGAAGCAATTGTTTTTCCCTGAATTGCCGGTAAAATTTCGGCTAAAACAGTATCCACCTGATACGGTTTTATAGTTAAAATCACCACATCGGCTTCTTGAATAGTATGTTTATTATCAGATGAAACCGTAATTCCGTATTCTGATAAATATTCGATACTGGCAATATTTCGTCTTGTAACGGTAACCTGATTGTTTTTAGAGAATTTTGCAATTCCTAAGGCTATAGAAACCCCAAGATTCCCTCCTCCTATGATATGTACTTTCATTGCTTATTTATTGGCTGGTTAATAGCATATTTTTCAGCCACAAATTACACAGATTTTACAGATCTTAAATCACTGCATTCTACTAATTTGTTGCAAAAACTTAAAACCCAAGAATCAGTTTGGCTACTCCGAAATAAAGCATAATTCCAAAAACATCATTGGTTGTAGTGATAAATGGACCTGTTGCAATTGCAGGGTCAATTTTGTTTTTATGTAAAAAAAGCGGCACTAAAGTTCCTAAAGTTGCAGCAAATAAAATCACTACAATCATAGAGATTGAAATTGCAATTCCCACTAAATATTGTTGGTACATTACAGAGTGATACGCCAATAAAAGAAGTGATATGATAGTTCCGGAAATCATGGAAACACTAATTTCCTTACTGAAATAACCACGGCTAAATTCTTTTAAGGTTCCGTTAGCCAAACCCTGAACAACAATTGCCGATGCCTGAACACCAATATTTCCCGCGGTTGCAGAAAGTAACGGCACGAAAATAATCAGGGTTGAATATTTTTGAAAAGTAGCTTCGTTTCCTTTTAAAACAAATGACGCCACAATTTCAATCACCATTCCTATTAAAAGCCACGGCAAACGTGCTTTTGTTAATTCCAGAACACTATCATTTGACTCAACATCTTGTGTAATACCCGCCGCTAATTGGTAATCCTTATCAGCTTCGTCCTTGATTACGTCAAGGATATCATCAATAGTAATTCTACCCACCAAACGCCCCAATTCATCAACAACCGGAATGGCCTCTAAATCGTATTTTTGCATAATACGTGCTACCTCAACATCTTCCATATCTACGTTTACGAAATTTAATTTTCTAATATAGATATCTCCAATTTGTGTTTTGGTAGAAGTCGTCAATAAATCCTTTAGAGACAATCTGCCTTTAAGCCGGTTTTCATCGTCAACTACATAAATAGAATGCACTCTGGAAACATTTTCTGCCTGAATACGCATTTCTTTTACGCAAGTAAGTACATTCCAGTTTTCATTGACTTTTACTAACTCCTTTCCCATTAAACCACCGGCAGAATTTTCGTCGTAACGCAACAAGTCAACAATGTCCTTTGCGTGTTCAACGTCAATCATTTCCGAGATAACTTCGGCTTTTATTTCCTGAGATAACTCAGCGATAATATCCGCAGCATCATTTGTTTCAAGCTCATCAAGCTCTTCCGCAATTTCTTTAGGTGAAAGTCGGCTTAGGATGTTTTCACGCAAATCATCTTCTAATTCAAGAAGAATCTCTGCTGTTTTATCACTATCTAATACCTTAAAAATATAAGTTGCTTCGTCAAAATCCAGTTCGTCAAGGATTTCGGCTATATCTGCGTGATGCAGATCGTTAAGTAAAACTTCAAGTTCCTTGTCGTTTCTATTAACAATATGCTCCTCTAACTGTTGGATTAAATCTTTACTAACTTTGAACTCCATCGGCTTCTATTTTTTGAGTCAAAACAATAAATTCTTCTACACTTAATTGCTCCGGACGCTTATCAAAGATAATGTCTAATCGCAATTCATCTGATAAATTTAATGTTTTCAAACTGTTACGTAATGTTTTTCGTCTTTGCTGAAAAGCCGTTTTTACCACTGTAAAAAACAACCTTTCACCGCATGGAAGACTATAATCTTCCTTTCGGGTCATTTTCATCACACCCGATTTGACCTTGGGCGGAGGAATAAAAACATTTTCGTCTACAGTAAATAAATACTCTGTAACATAGAAAGCCTGAGCTAAAACGGATAAGATTCCGTACGCTTTTGAGCCTTTTTTCTCGCATATTCGTTCCGCAACTTCCTTTTGAAACATCCCGGAAAATTCCGGAATCTGATGTTTATATTCTAAAGTTCTAAAAACGATTTGTGTTGAAATATTATAGGGGAAATTTCCAATAATTGCGAATTGTTTATCCTTGTAAACCTCGCTAATATTGTATTTCAGGAAATCCTGAGAGATAATTTTATCTTTTAATTTTGGATAATTTTCACCTAAATACACCACTGATTCCGTGTCAATCTCAATCACGTGTGTATTAATTGGTTTGTCAAGCAAATATTTAGTCAACACACCCATTCCCGGTCCTATTTCTAAAACCTCATCGTATCCTTTTAAGCTCAAAGTATCTGCAATTGCTTTAGCGATACTTTCGTCTTTCAGGAAATGTTGTCCTAAATGTTTTTTGGCTTTTACTTTTTCCATTTTTTATTTTGTTTGCCGCGAAGGCACTAAGGTATTTTTGCCACTAAGATGCTAAAAGACGCAAAGTATTATTTTTTATTATGTTTCACCACAAATTGCACAAATTTTTACAAATTCAAAACCTCATAAATTATCTGTGCAAACCCGTTTAACCCGCTAAACCTGTGGGCAATTTTTCATCCCTTATTTCTGTAACTGAAGACCGAGACTGAAAACTAACTTTTAATGCTCTGAAATCACTTCCAATTCTGTTCTGAAAGAAAGCATTTTATCCGCGAATAAATCCAAAGCTTCCTGATGAAATTTTGGTTCATCTTCAATATAATATTGTTCTAAAGTTTCTTTGCTATCCGTAACATATTGAACAGAATAGGTTATTCCGCCCATTTCTTCTTCAATTAAAACCCTTACAATTCTTGCCGAAGAAAACTTTTGTGTCGCCAGAATTTCCGGTATGTGTTTTTCCTGCATCCATTTCAGCCATTGGTCGTGAACGCTCTCGTGTATATTTGTGGTAACGTTGTAAATAATCATTTTTTTAAGGTTCTGAGATTCTAAGATTCTAAGGTTCTGAGTTTTTTACTGTTGCCTATTAAAATCTTTAAATCATAGTATTACTAATTCTTTTTGTTTAATCGTTTTTCGGTTAAACGGTTAATCGAATAACCAATTAAACCAAACTTATAAATTCTTGTCTCCTCTTAACTCTCTATATTTTTTTCTGGCATCAACAAAGTAAATACTATCCTGATGGTTAAAAATTACCTTTTCATACAAAGGTTTTGCTTTTTCTGTATCTTTTAATTCGTCGTTGTAAATCTCTGCCGAAAAAAACAACGCTTCATCAACATAAATTCCGTCGCTATGATTGTCTATGATCTGCTGGTATTGGCTTAAAGCCGAATTATAATCTTTTTGACTTTCATAGATTTTACCTAAACGCAACAATGTTACGGCTTCAATTTCCTGTCCTTTAAAGGTTTTCAAAATCATCTGAAACTGACTTATCGCTTCCTGTTTTTTATTTTGGTACATTAAAAAATCACCTTTGGCAAACTGTTTTAAAGCTGTTTGTGTCGAATCAGCAACCGTATTGTCATTTATCAGTAAAAAATATTCCAGGGCATCATTTGCAATTAATTGCGTATTTGCCGCTTTCAACTCTTTAAATTGTTTCAAAGCCCATTCAAAATCACCTTTGTAATAACTTGTTTTTGCCGCCTTTAAACTTGCTTCATGCGCCATTACATCATTCTTTAGATCCAATTGAATCTGCGAATAATAAATCAACGCCTGATTGAACTTTTCTTCTAAAAGCAAAATGTCCGCCAACTCCATCTTTGCGTCAGCTTGCTGATACTCATTTAAATTTAATTCTAAAGCTTTTTTCACAATTGCCTTTCCTTCTTCAGTCTTTTTAAGATTGAAAGCCAGGAAATGCGCCTGAATTATTTGCAAAGATAAGGTAAAAGGAGTTATTTCATAGGTAGTAAGCAATTGTTGTAACTCAGTATTGATAATTGGATAGTCTTTTTCCTGCGCTTTATCGATTTTAATTTGCATTAAATACGAATTGGTCTGAATTAGTAAATCCAGATCTTTTGTGTTTTGAAGTATAAAGTTCAAAATCTCAGTTGCCGTATCAGTATCATCTCCGTTTAAGGCAAACTGACTTAAATTGACAATACTCGAAAGTGATTCCGGATCACGTTTATAAATTGCTTTTTCCTGAATAAAGGCTTTACCAAATTCTTTTTGCTGCACATAAAACCAACTCAAATAATGATTCCAGAATACATCCTGATCTTTTTGGGTTCTCAGGATTAATGCTTTACGCATTGCATCTTTAAAAGCTGTGTTATCAGTTTCACCATTCATGAAACGGGATAACTGCGTCTGGATTAAATTAGCATTTTGCTGATTAGTATAAGATTCTGTCAGCAAAAGGTCAATCATCTGATCTGTTTTTCCTAACTGCCCATACAACATTCCAATCTGGAAATTAAAATTGTAATTCGGCTGAACCTGCATTGCCGTTTGATAGGATTTTAAGGCATATTCCAGTAATACTTTTTTCTCAAAAGAATTCCCTATTCCGTAAACATCATTTGGATTTGTTTTGATTTTTTCGATAGCCTGATCGTAGTAGCTTTTGGCTTTCGATTCGTTTTTTTGAAGTTGGAAATTATATCCTAATTCTACTAAAAAAACACCTTGTTTGTATCTGTTATATCGCTCCTGAATTACTTTTTGAGCTAAATCAAACTGTTGTAATTGCTGATAAGATTCAACTGTTCTTAAAAAATATTGGGTATTGGACGGCGAACTTTTTAAAAGCTCTTCATAACTGATTTTTGCTTTTTCAAAATCACCTTTATCATAGTAGTATTGCGCCAGTTGCTCATTTTGAGATATTGCAAAAGTAGACCACAATAAAACGATATAAATAAAGATATTTTTCATATTTCAGTTTTTTTTAGTCTGTCTTTTTAAAGTCGCGGGTTTTCAGTCGCAGTCTCAGTATTCAGTCCCGGTAGCAGTTTTTCAGTACAATTAAACTGGAAACTGTGACTGCGACTGTAGACTTTTCATTTTCCAGATTACCAATACCAAACCTATTATTATAAACGGAATACTTAATATTTGTCCCATATTGATAATCATGTTATTCTCGAAGCTTTCCTGATTTTCCTTGAAAAATTCAATTATAAATCTTGCCACAAATAAAAGCATGAAGAAAGTTCCAAAAATTAATCCGCTGGCATTTCTGATTTTTTCAATTTTATACATGTACAATAAAATTCCGAAAATCAATAAATATGCAAATGCTTCATACAATTGCGTTGGATGCCTGGGAATCATATCATCTCTTTGAAAAACTACGCCCCAATTTCCGTTAGTTGGCTTTCCGTAGATTTCAGAATTCATAAAATTCCCCAATCTTATAAAAGCGCCGGTAACCGGAACTCCAACAGCCATTCTGTCCAGAAGCCACAAGAACTTAACCTTATATTTTCGGCAATATAAAATTATCGCCGTAAGCACTCCAATTGTTCCTCCGTGACTTGCCAAACCCTGAAAACCGACAAATTTATAAACTCCGGCAACTTTTTGGATTGGCAAAAGGATTTCTATTGGATGCTGAAGAAAATAGGAAGGTTCATAAAAGAAACAATGTCCTAATCTCGCGCCTAAAATGGTCCCGACTATTACATATACGAGTAAACTATCCAGATTGTCTAACGAAAGATGTTCTTTTTTGTAAATCCTTCTTACAATTGCATAACCCAATAATAAACCACAGGCAAAAAAAGCTCCATAATATTTTAACGGAAAGCTGTCTGTTATCATAAAAATAACAGGATCAACATTCCAGTTTAAAACTCCATTGGTCATAGTCAGTTTTTAGTCGCAGTCTCGGTTTTCATTCTCAGTGCAGTGTAAAACTGTAAACAGAGACTAAAAACTGAAAACTATATTCTTAATTTATAATATCAAATCCGCAGTAAGGGCGTAAAACTTCCGGTATTACGATTCCTTCCGGCGTTTGGTAATTTTCTAAAATTCCTGCTAAAACTCTAGGCAAAGCAAGTGAACTTCCGTTTAATGTGTGAGCCAAATGGTTTTTACCGTCTTTGTCCTTGAAACGTAATTTCAAACGATTTGCCTGAAAAGTTTCAAAGTTAGAAACTGAACTAATTTCTAACCAGCGATCCTGCGCTGTAGAAAATACTTCAAAATCATACGTCAAAGCCGATGTGAATCCCATATCACCGCCACATAAACGTAAAACGCGATATGGCAATTTCAGTTCTTTCAAAATATCTTTTACATGTTCTACCATTCCGTCCAGTGCTTCATAAGACTTATCAGGATGTTCAACGCGCACGATTTCTACTTTATCAAATTGGTGTAAACGATTTAATCCACGAACGTGTGCGCCGTAAGAACCCGCTTCACGACGGAAACATGGTGTATATGCGGTGTATAAAACCGGTAATTCAGTCTCGCTTAATAAAACATCACGAAACAAATTTGTAACCGGAACCTCAGCAGTTGGAATCAAATATAAATCATCAATTGTTGAGTGGTACATTTGCCCTTCTTTGTCCGGTAATTGTCCCGTTCCATAACCTGAAGCTTCGTTTACCAAATGCGGCACCTGAACTTCATTGTATCCTGCAGCAGTATTTTTATCTAAAAAGTAATTGATCAAAGCACGCTGTAAACGCGCTCCTTTTCCTTTATAAACCGGAAATCCCGCACCTGTAATTTTTACGCCCAATTCAAAATCGATGATGTCGTATTTTTTTACCAATTCCCAGTGAGGTTGTGCACCTTCATGTAAAACCGGAATATCACCTTCTTCAAAAACATTCAAATTGTCGTCCGGAGTTTTTCCTTCAGGAACAATATCAGCCGGAAGATTGGGTAAAGTGTATAATTTATGGGTTAATTCGGTTGCCAGAGCTTCTGCTTTTTCACCTAATTCTTTACTTTTTTCTTTTAATGAAACGGTTTTTTCTTTTAAGATTGCCGCTTTAGCTTTCTCTCCCGCTTTCATCAATTCCCCAATATCTTTGGATAATTTATTAGATTCAGATAAAGTGTTGTCTAATTCTACTTGAGTTGCGCGACGGTTTTCGTCTAATTGCACCACTTCTTCAACAACGCTTTTAGCATCGATATTTCGTTTTGCTAAAGCCTTGATTACTTTCTCCTGATTCTCTCTAATAAATGCGATCTGTAACATAGCTTGATTTTTATAACTATTGTATTTTTTTATAATGGAAGCAAATTTAAGGAAATGTTTCCTAAGATTACGACAAAGTTCAGGAGGAAAAGTTATTTGATGCGCAATTCCGCAGAGATTCGCAAAGGTTACACAGAGGTGCGCAAAGTTTTTTTTAATATTCCTTCGTGAAACTCTGTGAAAATACTTTGTGCACCTCTGTGAAATCTCCTTTCGAAAATAAAAAATAAGTAAATTGCATTTAAAAAATCAGAACATGCTAATCGATAACTTTATTGAAGATTTCTCAAAGACTTTTACAGATTTAAATCAATCGGAACCCTGGAATATTACCAATGATCTCAAAAATATAATCGGAAAGATGATGTTGAATCTTGGAGATGATTATAAAATAGAAAATAATATTGCCATTCATAAATCAGCCACAATTGAAAATAATGTTACAATAAAAAGTCCCGCAATTATAGGCGCGGATTGTTATATTGGCGCAAATGCCTATTTTAGAGAAGGTGTATTTTTAGATAAATCCGTAAAAATTGGTCCCGGCTGCGAAATAAAAAGCAGTATCATTTGTTCCAACACTGCAATTGCCCATTTTAATTATATCGGCAATAGTATTATTGGCAGAAACATCAATTTTGAAGCGGGTTCAATCGCAGCAAATCATTATAACGAAAGAATAAATAAAAAGATATCGGTACTTTATAATTCTCAAATTATTGAAACCAACTCTGATAAATTTGGTTCTTTAGTTGGTGATAATTCCAGAATTGGAGCAAATGCCGTATTATCTCCCGGAACAATATTAGCTAAAAACTCAATTGTAAAAAGACTGGAATTAATAGAACAGGTGAAATAAGATTATTTAGCAGAGATAAAGAAAAATCATACAGTGATTTTTTTAAATTTTGAATAAAATCGAACCCCAGCAGGGTAATATATTTATAGAAACAAATTGATTCGATATAAAACCCCAGCGGGGTGAAATCTTTAACTCCTTAATATATCGCTCCGATGGAGCTTAGAATAAAATACAATAAATTTTCTATAAATATGGCGCTCCAATGGAGCTTTATTTCCAACATAAATAGCTATTACAAATACACCTATTCCTTAATCACTTTAAAAGTTTCTACTAAATCACCTTTCGAAACTTTAAGGACATAAAATCCCGAAGATAAAGTCGAAACATCAATTTTACCATCTGTACTTTTTCCTTTTAAAACCGAAATAGAATCAAAACTAAAAAACTCATAATCAAAATTAACTGAACTAAAATTCATGACTGAAATACTTGCAACAGCAGGATTAGGAAAAACATAAGGCTTTTTAAGATCTGTAATTTCGGGCTGAACATTATTGCAGGCACTTTCTAACAATGAAGATAAATCTGCCTCATCATAAACTAATGCATAATGGAGTTCATTTGCTTTCCGGAACAGTTCGCAGGCTTTTTTGTATTTATGCTGATCCAGATAAATGATTCCGAGATTTTTCATTGCATACGAATTGTTTTTATCCATTTCCAGCGCATATTTCAAATCGGCAATTCCTTTATCTGATTCTCCCAGTTTATGATACAATAAACCGCGAGTAGTTCTTAAATCCCTTCCGCCATAAGCTGTGGTTCTGACTATAATTTCTTTTTCATATTTAAAAGCTATTGTAATATTTTCCATCGCTTTTTGATAGTCGCCCATATCGCTCAATAACCTGGCAAGTGCCCATTGTGCTTGGGGTGTTTCAGGTTTCTCGGCTATAATTTTCTCTAAATAATAGCGTGCTAAATCATATAATTTTCGTTGTTGCAACAAAGTTGCAAAGTTGTATAAAATGCGTAAATCATCAGGTGCATTCTTTATGGCTTTGTGGTAATAATTAAACGCAAAACCTTCCATTTCCAGCGCTGCATAAATGCTTGCTAATCTGTCATAAAGCTTGCTTCGAAAAGCATCACGCTTTTTTACCAATGAATCTGTTAGTACAATATTTTTGTTGCTTGGATCTTTGTCAATAGAATATTCAACCTTTTTTAAATCTTCAAGTGCTAATGTTGTATTGCCAAGACTAATACTCAAAACACCCCTATTAAAAAGATCATTAACTCTCGTGGGATTATAATTTGTTTTGACGTTAATCTCCGTCATTAGTTTTAAGGCATTTTTAACCGTTTCTTCCCTGTCTGTATTAAAAGGCAATTTATGATCTGTTCTGCTTACTAATTTTCCGTGCGAAAAATTCCAGGTGACCAGTTTTTCACCTTGTTTATTGTACTGAAAAGCATCAGCATCTTTCAATCCTTTATCGTCATAATAAAAAATCTCATTTAGTTTTCCGTTTGAATAATAGGTTTTGGTGCTGTCCGGTTTTTTATCGGGTCCAAACCATATTTCAACCGAAACTACATGATCATCATAAAAATAACGGGAAACATTTTCAGGCGTGTTGTCACTTTTTTCCTGACCAGAAAGTAAAACGGGCAGCAACAATAAAGCAAAAATTATTTTTTTATAAATGACGAGTTGGTTTGTCAAAGTGTAAGGTTTAAATAGAACTCCAAATTACGGATAAAATTATTTCTGTTCAACTAACAATTCTTTCAAATCATTAGTTTTTAAAAATGTTGCAAAACGTCCGGATAATAATAACATTTCACGTTCTTCAGGAGTAATTCTAAGTTTTGTTTCAACGTGCGATGCATATTCATACAACATCAACACTTGTCTGGCAGATAAATCCCTGAATTTTTCTTTGTCTAAAGTGGCTACGATTACAATTCCGTCTTTATCCTTTTTAAAGGAATCTTCGCCAAATTTAGTAATCAGTTCCTGCTTGAAATTGGTGTATAATTTGAGCCAACTACTTGATTCATCATTTGTGTTTTTTAATTCAAACACTAAATCTTCATAATTATCGTCCTTTTCCATTTTCATTAAATAATCCCGAATCGTGGTAAAGCCAATAATCTGATAATTAGCAACCGGAATTTTATAACGCTCAAAAGTGTTTTCTATATCTTTATCAAAAGTCATATATCGCGTTTGAACCGTGTATAAAGAAGCGGTTTCAAATAACGAAATCAATCTGATTTTTGCATCGCTTATATATGGTGTTTTTTTTCCTTGTCCGAGGCAATCAATAAAAAGTGCTTTTTTGTTTTTATCATTCACTTTTGTATCGTTATGAAGCAATTCGACCAACGTTTTATAGCCCATATTATCAGAAGCGCCGCCATCAACAATACACAAAATTTTATCCTGATTTTTTACGCCAAATTTCACTTTTGGCAAAACTCCCGGAAATGCAGAACTCGCCGTAATGGCATAAGTTACCGGAAAATTATAACCTTCATTGACTTTGTTTTCGTTCAGGGCAATTTCGGCTTTATTGGGCGCCAAAGACGAATTAAGATTCAAACCTCTGATAATATGCGGCATAAACGGAATACGTTCGCCATTATTAAATGCAGTTCCGTTCGCTACAAACATGGGTAAAGACGGAATTATTTTACTATCCTTTGGAATAAAAAAATCCGACAATAACATTTGTGAATCAAACTTATTGACATTATCCGGATTTATGGCGTCGTATTGCAAAATATCCGAATCAATACGTTGTGTCATCGATATTTTATCGCCTTTTTCATTTCGGCTATTGTTTAATAAAGACAAAATATTAGCCGATTTATCGACATAATCTTTATAGGCATCGGCTTTAGAAAAGTAGAATTCATTGAAAGAGCAATTGTCAAAAAACAGTTTATTCTTGAGAATCGTTAAATAATATCCTGCCGAAAAACAACCGCCGGAAACGGTAGAAAAATAATCTATTTCGTTTAAAAAGTTACGCTGAGAATTGGCTTCCTGAATTTCTTCTAAACCTAAAAGTACGCCCATACTAAAAAACTGAGCTCGTGAACCTCCGCCCGAAATCCCAATTCCCAAAGCAATATTAGGATTCTGAAACTTTTTATCCCTTTCCTGAACAGACTTATAATCGCTCAACGAAACCGAAGGAATCGAATTATAATTAATCTCTGAAAAAAGGTTGATTTTATTTTGAGAAAATCCTGTTTGAAGAAAAAGCAATATTAGGCAGTATCTGTATCTCATTTTGGGCTTTTTTAATCGCTAAATTGCTCAACGCTAAATTAATAAAGTTATTTCAGAAAGTAGTGAGAACAGTTCATAAAGATTCCCTAAGTTTTTCTAAAGAAATTTTAATTTAATCGTGCAAAAACGCAAAGGCGCAAAGTTTTATTTTCTTTGCGCCCTTGCGTCTTTGCGTGAAATCTTGTAGACACGCAAACAACAACTTTGCGAAACTCTGTAAAAAAACTCTGTGAATCTCTGTGGCAAAAAAACCTTTTCCGCTTAAATAAATATTCCAGCTAAAAACCTCTGAACCTTTGCCGCTTGAAACCTCTGGACCTAAAATTAAGCTCTCTTAATCTCATGACCAACATATTCCTCTAATGTAGCAAACATATCATCAACCGAAAGCACTTCAAAGTCAGGGTGGTTTTTAAGGAAATCTGCATTTAGCGTAATCAGATTTTCTTCTATTTCGTAGAAAGTATCGTTGATTAATAAATCTCTCGTTGGGTTTACGCCTTCAAGTTTTCCGCTTAAAAATTTATTCAGCTTAACACTGCTCATCAATTTTACTTTTTTGCTTAATTGCTGGAACAATTCAAGATGTTTTTCGGCGCCAATTAAAGCCAAACCTTCTTCGATAAGTTCGTTTAGTTCCTTGTTCCAACCGGATTTATGCACAAACTGAGCAAAATTTCCTTCGGCATATTGCGAGTAATAATAATCAAGATAATAACTCATCAAAGCATCTTCGTGAATAAACTCATCATCAACACCTTCCTCACGCATTAAATTGATTACCGAAATATTAGAGTGAATCACATCCTGAAGATTTTCACTATTCATTGCTGTTTCAGAAACTATTATTTTACCGAATTCCTCCATTTTGATTTTTTTAAATATTGATTTGCAAATTTCAGTTAAATAAAAACAGAAAAGAAATACAATCCCATTTAAATAGCATCAGATTCGTCGTTATTCTTTTTCTGATTCATTTTTGCCACCAAAGCCTTCAAACGCAAAGCATGCGCTTTTTTCTCCTCTTGGATTTTGGCTTTTTTCTTATTGAGCAATTTAGTATGTAAAGCCTTGTTTTTGGTGTTTTTTTCGGGACCTTTTGCCATGATTTTTGCTTTTAAATTACTTTTGCAAATATAAGAAATTGATGGGAAGAATTTTTTGGGCGTTCCCTCCGGTCGGGCTATTCGCTGCAAGTCCTCGCACTTCCTTCGTCAGGCTGTGGGCTTTTCTCTGCTATCCCTAACGCAACTTGGTTTGATGATAAATTTAGTTTTTTTTGTCATTCAACCAAAGAGATTAATCAATCCCAACATTTACGCATAGTAAACCGGACAGGTTTTAAAAACCTGTCCGGTTTCGCGAACGGATGAAATGACAAGATTTTATTCATCAGCCCTTTAAAAATCCCCAACAAGTACCTCATTCATCTCACTTAACATTTCTAATTCGTCCAAAGGAAACATTTGAAGAACTGTTTCTAAAATAAGACTAACATTAATAGAAGATTTTTTAATTGTATGTTCTTCGTTATCAAGCGCTAAAATGCATAATTTTAACATATTCGTAATAATACAACCAAGTTCATAATAATCTACCAATTTAAGTTGGGCGGTGTGAAACTCTGTTTTATCAATAGATGGATTCAAAGTAGTGCAATATTTGGCAGTTAATTTTCTAAGATTCCTTAAAGTTTTAATTTCATTTGATTCCATAATATTTGTATATTTTAATTGTATTATTATCAATCGCTTTTAAATTCAGTTTTTCAATTGTTTGTTATCCGAAAAATACTACTTTTGATTCGTGCCGCAAGTAAGCATTACATTCATTTGTTAGGAACTACTTATAATGGTTTATCACAAATGCTAACTTGTGTTTTACTACACTAAAACAGAAATTTTTACAAGAATTTTAAATATCTTTGAATTATGAGTACAGCGATAAAACCAAAACATATTGGGCGAAATATTAGCCGAATAAGAGAACTTCGAGGAATGAAACAAGAAGCACTTGCTTTTGCAATTGGCTTAAGCCAGCAAACCGTTTCTAACATTGAAGGAAGTGAGAATGTTGACGAAGAAAAATTAAATGCAATTTCTGAAGTTTTAGGAGTTTCTGTAGAAGCAATTAAAAATTATAGTGACGAAACTGTATTGAATATCATTAGTAATACATTTACTAGTAATGATAGTTCGACTATAAATGCAATTAACTTACAACCTAGTTTTAATCCTCTCGACAAAGTAGTTGAACTTTTTGAAAGATTAGTTCAATCTGAAAAGGAAAAAGTAGAATATTTTGAAAAAATATTAAAAGGCAAATAGCCTTATAAAATTATAATTATTGCAAAAAGAGACTTACGAGTCTCTTTTTAGTTTTAAACTAAGAAACTCGATAGCGCGGATTTGCAATCCGTGTCCGCAACGATATGACAAAATCTTAAAAGCGTAATATTTTAAATCACTTTGTGGGCACGGATTGCAAATCTGCGCTATCGGTCGGCTTACTAAGAACCAAACACTTTATTATGAAAATAAAAATTATACTTATTTCATTAGTTTTATTATTTCTCTTTGGTTGTAAAAAAAAAGAATCAAATGTAGATTTTAAATATTTTGATTTTTCATATAATAATACTTTCGAAACATGTTTTTCAGTAAAATTTACTCCAAATGACAGTGTTTATATTAGAGAACACTGGAATGCCAATAATGCTTTTGATAGTACAAATATTCCTAGAGCCAAAAGAAACTATATTGGTTTAATAAGTGAAAAGGATAAAAAAACATTGATTAATTTAATTTCTAAAACACAATTAGGGAAATATAATTCCGAGTATGAGGAGAATTATAGTGATGGAAAGTATTACATTTTTTATATTGACAAAGATTCGATCAAAAAATCAATTGCAATACATAGTTATAAAGATGATGTTCCAACAGATCTGGATTCTTTAGCAAAATGGATTTATAAATGGAAGAAAAAAGTAAAATTAATCGAAACCGATAAAAAACTAACTTTTTTTAGTTCAAAATATATTCTTCCGCCAACTCCACCTCCATTAAAAACCGAATAAAATGAAACCAACCTTCTTCCCTACCCAAAATGAATTTAGAGCGTGGTTAGAAAAGCATCACCAGAAAGAAACCGAACTTTTAGTGGGTTTTTATAAAGTGAACAGCAAAAAACCATCAATGTCGTGGTCAGAATCTGTTGATCAGGCGCTTTGTTTTGGCTGGATTGATGGCGTTCGAAGATCTATAGATGACGAAAGTTATTCGATTAGGTTTACACCAAGGAAAAAATCGAGTATTTGGAGCGCAATCAACATAAAGAAAATCGAAGATTTAACCAAAGCAGGATTAATGAAACCCGAAGGCGAAAAAGCTTTTGCCTTAAGATCTGAAGATCGATCCGGAATTTATTCGCATGAAAAGGAACCTTCTGTTCTTGATCCCGATTTTGAGAAACAGTTTAAAGCCAATAAAATAGCCTGGGAATATTTTAATACGCAAGCACCATCGTACAAAAAAGTTATGATTCACTGGATTATGACGGCAAAACAAGAAAAAACCAGAATTTCGAGACTTGAAAAAACAATAAACATCAGCGCAGAACAAAAACGAATGCTATAAAAGAAAAACGTTTCATTGTAACCAAGATCAAAGAACAAATAGTAACTTTAATCTATCGTATTAATTTCATCAAACCCAAAACGTAATGAAAGATAGAATAGCCTTAGAATATTTCGTTTTAGATGTATTCTCTAATAAGAGTTACAAAGGAAATCCGTTGTCTGTTGTTTTTACTGATGGCGATTTAGCATTAGAATCGTATCATAACATTGCAAAGGAATTTGGTTATTCTGAGACTTCATTTGTTTATTACTCTATCGCTCAAAAAGCGCTTAAAGTTCGATCTTTTACGCCTGCAGGTTTTGAAGTTGATGGTGCCGGACACAATTTATTGGGCGCCGTTTGTGCTGCATTATTCAAAAATATAAAAATATTTGATGAACAAAATGAAACCGATCATTTTGTTATCATGAAAGATAATCCAATCAAATTAACAACAAGTTTTGATCCCGTTACAGAATTTCCCATTGTGCAAATGCATCAAAAACAAGCGGTTATTGGTCAGGAAGTTCCCGCTTCAAGAATCGCAAAAGCACTTGGATTAACGATTGATGATCTAACCGTTGATGATCTATTACCCACAATAGTTCAAACCGAAGTTGCGCATGTAATGGTTCCCATAAAAAACCGACGATTTTTACACGATTGCATTCCGGACAACAAACGATTAATCGAAATTTCTAAGGAATATGACTTCGAAGGTTTCTACTGTTTTACAATCGCCGATGAAGATCCCCAAAATATAGTCGAAGCCAGATTTTTCAATCCCTTAATTGGTATTGATGAAGACGCCGCAACAGGAACTGCCGCGGGTCCGTTAATTGGATTTTTAACCGCAAACAAATACGCGCAACTTAATACCGAATATAAAATTTTACAAGGTGTAAAACTAAGTCAACCTTCGCTGATTGAAGTTATGTCGCGAGAAAATGACATTTTGGTTGGTGGTTCTGCGGTTATCACGATGCGCGGAGAAATATATCTATAAAAAAAGCTGCGTGATGCAGCTTTTTTTATTGTTTATTTTTTAATTTCCTGTGGTAAAGTTTTCTGTTGTTCTGGCGGAATTCTCTTCTGTAAAAACAAAATTTGTCCCAAATGACTTGACTGATGTTCCATAACATGAAACCAGCAATACTGATTACTCATATCATATTTCGTTTGAATCTGAGTAAACCAGGCATCATCTCTTTTCTTTAATTCTGATATTGTTTTTGCTCTTACTTCATTATAAATATCCAGATAATATTGAATTTCATGCCCTTTAAATTCATCTCGTCCGGCCTGTTCAAGATTCAAAGCGTTCCCCCATTTTTTCTTTTCTTCTTCGTTAAATTCTCTATTTTCAAAAGTAATAACCTGATAGTATTTTTCGGCAGCAGCCAAATGCATTACAAGTGCTCCAATTCGGTTGGCATTTTCATCATGCAAGTAATCAATTTCATATTGATTCATATTCTGAACCGCGTATTCAACACGATCTTTAAGATCTTCAAGCATCGAAATCATGTCGGCAATTTTTGGCGATGCACCTTCAACGTTTCCTATTTTTCCGGTTTCTTTTATTATTATACCACTTCCTTCAATTAGTAATGAATGTTTTCCATCTACGCTTGATTTATCCGAAGAAATCTTAAATTCCTTAACCTTAACATTTTTTTGTTTCGCATTACCTAAATTCCATTTTGGAATATCTGTATTGGTTGCAAGGGTTTCAAAACTTGAATTTAAAATTGTTACAGGTTCAAAAACACCTTTTGCATTTTCGATAAACAATTGAAATTTATCAAAATAAAATTTTCCGTTTAGCTCACAAATTCCTCCAAAAACCAATGTTTTACTATTTTGATCAATCGTTCCTTCAATAGTATAAGATTGCCATTCTTTTGATTTTATTGGTCTGTCGTGCATATTATCAGCAAATCCCTGTTCCTCATCTTTATTAAAAACTCTTGCAAAAACTCCGCACCAGGCTCCCGGATCGTTAGACTCCACTTTTGCCGAAGCAATTATTCTGAATTTTTTCTTTACCGGAGTCTGGATATCTATTGTTTGACGAAAAGCCATCCATTGGCTGGAAATAATTCTTTGAGTCTGAGCTTTTACCGAAGCAAAAGTTAAGAACAATAACAGAAAAGCTATTTTTTTCATTCTTTATGTTTTTAAAATTTTTCGTAAATATAACATACTTTTTTAAGGAAATAACTCAACAATATTTTGAAATTTTTACAAAAATGCAATAAAAAAAAGCTGCATAATGCAGCTTTTATATAATAACCAGAAAATAAGATTTCTTAGCTTGTTTTCATTGGTGGTAAATCGAATGCGATTGAATCGTGCTCGAAGTTATTACGGTGTCCGCCATCGCAAAAAGGTTTGTTTGCAGATAGTCCGCAACGGCAAAGTCCTAATGCAGCTCTTCCTTGTAGTCCGTAAACAGTTCCTTCAGCATCCATGATTTCAAAATCACCTTCGATTTTGATAGATCCGTTTTTATTGATGATTAATTTTGTCTTGCTCATAAAATTGTCTTTGTTTTTTTCAAGGCAAAGATTGCGAAATAAATTTTTAAGATTTTAATTGGAATGCTAGTTTAAACTGGTTCTATTTTAGGTTTTACCACAGAGATTCACAAAGTTTTCCAAGAAGATGCACAAAGTTATTTTTTTCAATCTGAGCGAAGTCGAAGTCCTGCAAAGTTTCTATTGGATTGATCTGAAATAATCGCGCGAAGGCGCTAAGTCGCAAAGGTTTACTCGTTTGTCAGGCTGAGCGAAGTCGAAGTCCGCAAAGGTTTTTATGAATTGGATTGAAATAATCGCACAAAGTCGCAAAGGTTTACTCTTTTGTCAGGCTGAGAGAAGTCGAAGTCCGCAAAGGTTTTTATGAATTGGATTGAAATAATCGCACAAAGGCGCAGAGGCACAAAGGTTTAATATTTACATTCATTTTTGAATAGATTAAAATCCATCCCTACAATATGCTCCAAGCCAAAGGCGCGCTCGAAAAAGTTCCGAAGGAACGATTCATCTTATAGGGCTGGACTTCAGTCCAGTCTAATAACGCAAGAAATTCCGCAATAATGTCGCAAATTTGTGTCAAATTACTAGTGTGATTTCTCCTCAGTCGAAATGATAAACTATACGATTAAGCGTCAACTTTAAATTAAACTTTGCGCATTTGCGCATTTGAAAGATTAAAAAAAATTTGCGAATCTCTGCGAAATTGCTTGCGAAACTCCGCGGAACAACAAAATCTCAATTCTATTGCTTATTTTTGCACTCAATAAAATTGAGTTATGATACAAAATCCAAAGAGATATACTATTACGGCGGCATTGCCTTACACCAACGGACCGATACATATTGGGCATTTGGCGGGGGTTTACGTGCCTGCAGATATTTATTCGAGATATTTACGTTTACAGGGAAAAGACGTTGCGTTTATTTGCGGAAGCGATGAACATGGCGTTGCAATTTCGATGAAAGCCAAAAAAGAAGGAATTACACCACAAGAAGTTATTGATAAATACGACGGAATTATTAGAAAATCATTTGCTGATTTTGGGATTTCGTTTGATAATTATTCCAGAACTTCGGCTAAGATTCATCATGATACGGCTCAGGAATTTTTTAGAAAACTGTATGATAATGGTGATTTTATTGAAGAAATAACAGAGCAATTATACGATGCAAAAGCAGATCAGTTTCTGGCAGATCGTTTTGTGGTAGGAACTTGCCCAAGATGCGGTAATGACGGAGCTTACGGAGATCAATGCGAAAATTGCGGATCGACTTTGAATGCTACTGATTTGATTAATCCAAAATCGACGATTACAGGAGAAACTCCAATATTAAAATCGACAAAGCACTGGTTTTTACCTCTTGACAGATATACTGAATTTTTAACCGAATGGATTCTTGTTGGTCATAAAAACGACTGGAAACCTAATGTTTACGGACAAGTTAAATCTTGGGTTGATGGCGGACTTGAACCTCGTGCCGTAACTCGTGACCTTGATTGGGGAATTGATGTTCCGGTTGAAGGTGCCGAAGGAAAAAAATTATATGTTTGGTTTGATGCGCCAATTGGGTATATTTCATCAACAAAAGAATGGGCGTTGCGCGAAGGAAAAGACTGGGAACCATACTGGAAAGACGAAGAAACGAAACTGGTTCACTTTATTGGGAAAGACAATATTGTTTTTCACTGTATAATTTTCCCGGCGATGCTTAAAGCAGAAGGAAGCTATATTTTGCCGGACAATGTTCCTGCAAATGAGTTTTTGAATCTAGAAGGAAATAAACTTTCAACCTCTAAAAACTGGGCGGTTTGGCTGCACGAATATTTAGAAGAATTTCCGGAGAAACAAGACGTTTTGCGTTATGCATTAACTTCTAACGCTCCTGAAACTAAGGATAACGATTTTACATGGAAAGATTTTCAGGCGAGAAACAACAATGAATTGGTTGCTATTTTCGGTAATTTTATTAATCGTGTCGTTGTTTTAACAAACAAATATTACGACGGATATATCCCGACTCCGAATGAATTATCTGAAGTTGACGAAAATACTTTAACTGAATTAAAAGCGTATCCTGCCGTGATTTCAAGTTCAGTCGAACGTTACAGATTCCGTGAAGCATTGGGTGAATTAATGAATGTGGCGCGTTTAGGGAATAAATATCTTGCCGATGAAGAGCCTTGGAAAGTAATGAAAGACAATCCGGAACGTGTAAAAACCCAAATGTATGTTGCCTTACAAATTGCGGCTGCTTTGAGTATTCTTGCTGAACCGTTCTTGCCTTTTACTGCGGCAAAATTGTCAGGAATACTGAAAAATGAAGGCAAATTGAAATGGAATGATGTTGCCGAAAATTCAGAATTGATTCCGGAAGGTCACCAAATTGGTGAAGCTGAATTATTATTTGCTAAAATTGAAGACGAAGAAATACAAAAACAAATAGACAAATTGGAAGCTACTAAAACGGCTAATATTGCTGAAAACAAACAAGCAGAACCTCAAAAAGATCTAATTCAATATGAGGATTTTGCTAAAATGGATTTACGTGTAGGAACAATAATCGAAGCAGAAAAAATGCCGAAAGCAAACAAACTTTTGGTTTTGAAAATTGATACGGGAATTGACGTTCGTACCATAGTTTCCGGAATTGCCGAAAGCTTTTCGCCAGAAGAAATTATTGGTAAACGTGTTACGGTTTTAGCAAACCTTGCACCAAGAGCTTTACGCGGAGTTGAAAGTCAGGGAATGATCCTGATGACAACAAATGCCGAAGGAAAACTGGTTTTTGTAAACCCGGATACTGATGCGCCAAATGGTGAAACGATAAACTAACTCTTTTTGTGAAAAATTAGATGAGAAATGTTAAACATGGGAATTTTCTCATGTTTTTTCTTTTTAGCCGAGTTTTTAGTTGTACATTCGTCTCGACTAAATATTTGGAAACTTTAGATAAAAACTTATTCAAAGTTAACATAAGCGAACCCTCGCAAAGGTGCTGGAACAGGAAACTGTCCTAAATCTATCTTTCAGATATTTAGTCACACCTAAAGCGAGGGTTTCGTGCGTTTAATATTTTCGATTATGACTAAAGAAAATGAAAAAACATCAGAACAAGCTGTAATGACAGCAATGGCAAAATTTCTATCAGACCTTTGGTTTGAAGAAGATTTTAGAGATCAACCGGAACATTTATCCGAAATTTTTGAGACAATTCTCTTAAATGAAATGGGCGATGATCAGGATCTCAGGATGAAAATGGTAAGTTCCATTAGAACCAGTAAAATGCTGGCAAGTGCGCTTGGCTCTTTTTCGGATAAAGAAATAAGCAATGCCTGCAAGAAAATCATGAATGCATAATACCACACAAAAACAAATTTGACCCTAAATTTTTATTTATAATGCCAATTTAAGGCAGAAAGTTTGTGCCGTTAGGCACTAAATATTGGTAGATAAAACAGGAATAAAAAATTCGTTGGCGTGCCGTAGGTACGCAACAAACGATGGTGTTGCGTACCTACGGAACGCTAAATCTACTTCCTAATCATTGTTTCTACCAATAGTTAGTACCTAACGGCACATTTTTAACTCTGCTTTGTTACTATTAATTAAGAACACATATTCCCTCGCCATGATGTCCCTGAGGAAACAACGGGAAATTTTCTCATAAAAGATTTTTTCATCTAAAGCGAGGGTTTTATGTGTTTTATATTTTCTTTTTTTGCTAAAGAAAAAAATGAGATCTTCGCTCAAAATTAAAAACAATTACTAATGCTTAAAAAGCTATTCTTTGCGTATGTATTTTTTAGTAGTATAGTTTCTTTTTCACAGGAAATTGTTAATTCTACAGCAATTGAGTTAAAAAAGAATACTCAGATTTTTCAGGTTGTTAATGATTCAGCAAAACGGGTTACCTTATTTATGGCAGATGAAAAACGAATTAAAGCCATTCGTTTAGATGATAAAATGAAATTTATTGACTCTACTTCATCACCAAAACCAGAAAAAAGTTATTCGGCAATGATCGGAAATATTGTTTCTGGGAATAAAACAACTTTGTTTTGGGCATCGTCGAACAAAAAGAAAATTCTTGCACAAATATTTGATTCAGAAAACAATAAAACGCTCGATAAAGCTCATGTTTTAGAATTTAAAAATGAAGTTTATCTTCAGGAATTTTCGATTGGAAATAAATTTATAATTTTAACCCTACCAAAGAAAAGTAATGTTTTTAAGCTATACGTTTTTGATTATCAAGGAAATTTAGAAATTAAAGATTTCGATTTAACAAAAAATAAATTCTATCATCGATCAACCTTGTATGAAATATTTGAAGAAGGTTTTTTGCCTTTTGAAAGACCATTTTCATTGGTCCAAATTAATTCTGAAAGTCCAACTTCTTTAATTAATACCGCTAAAAAGAGAAAATGTTATACACAAAACAATAAAATCATTATAACTGTCGATACTGATATTAGTTATACACTAGTCATTTCTCTTGATTTAAAAACGTTTACTGCTACTTTACAAAATATTTTAAATACATCTCACAGTAAATTCAGTCAGGATGATTTTGATATAAAGTCGAATTCGTTTATAAACGATAATAAATTGTATCAAATAAAATCATCTTCAGATAAAATTTTTATGACAATCAAGGATATAAATGGTACTTTAATAAAAGAATATTCTGCGACTGAAGAAACTACTATTGATTTTAAAAATTCTGAAATAAATTTAAAGGGAGGTGATTTTGGAGGGAAAAGAGTACTAGAAACTTCATCACAATTTTTACGAAAAGTAAACAATTTAAATCCCGGTATTTCATGCTATCAGGTTGGAGAAAACACTTTAATGACATTAGGAGGTGTTTCACAAGAACAGCAAAGTACATCACAAGTACTATTAGGTAGTTTCGGGTTTATTGGAGCCGTCCTTTATTACACAGCTGTTTACAGCCCAATTATAGATAATTTTAATTCGTATGAAAGAAGAAAAGTCGTTAAAATAGAGGGATTATTTGACAAAAGCGGTAATCACGTTACAGGAGATTTGCAACCTCTGGCATTTGACAAAATAAGCACGTTTCTGGAAAGCAATAAAGATATTAAAGCGCAAACCATTTTTAAATTAAATAGTTACTATTATTTAGGCTATTATAATAAAGATGCTAAAGAATATATTATTAGAAAATTTGCCGACTAATATAATTTTTGATTGACTTATAAATAAAAGCATGAATTTAAAATGAGAAATTTCTCATTATTTTTTATTTATATATGAAGTTATAATTGTAGGTTTGTACCGACAAAACATTTCTTCGGCGAAAAATCCGAAAACTTAATTAAGTTAACATAAACGAGCCCTCGTTCACGTTGAAGGAGCTAGTGATAGCCCTAATCTCATTCCAAGGAATGTTTTGTCACAACCGAAAACGAGGGCTTCGTGCGTTTAAAATTTTCAGAATATGACAAAAGAAAATGAAAAAACATCAGAACAAGCTGTAATGACAGCAATGGCAAAATTTCTATCAGAGCTTTGGTTTGAAGAAGATTTTAGAGATCAACCGGAACATTTATCCGAAATTTTTGAGACAATTCTCTTAAATGAAATGGGTGACGACCAGGATCTCAGGATGAAAATGGTAAGTTCTATTAGAACCAGTAAAATGCTGGCAAGTGCGCTTGGCTCTTTTTCGGATAAAGAAATAAGCAATGCCTGCAAGAAAATCCTGAATGCATAATACCACACAAAAACAAATTTGATCCTAAATTTTTATTTATAATGCCAATTTAAGGCAGAAAGGCTTTGCCGTTAGGCACTAAATCTTGGTAGATAAAACAGGAATAAAAAATTCGGCGTGCCGCAGGTACGCACCAAATGATGATGTTGCGTACCTACGGCACGCTAAATCTACTTCCTAATCATTGTTTCTACCAATATTTAGTACCTAACGGCACAAATTTTCAACCTGCTTTGTTATTATTAATTAACACATATTCCCTCGCCATGATGCCCCTGAGGAAACAACGGGAAATTATTTTTTCATAAAAAGATTTTTTTCATCTAAAGCGAGGGTTTTATGTGTTTTATATTTTCTTTTTTTGCTAAAGAAAAAAATAAGATCTTCGCTAAAAAGTAAAATCAATCCTACCAATGATAAAAACATTCCCTACCTCCTATTTTTGAGTACTCATCACTTCATTTGAATTATAACAACTCCGGAATTTAAACTCTATTGACTTAGAAAAAGCATAAACAATGAAAATCACCAAACCAAGATTAGCCTTAATTTGCGGAATACTTTGTATTTCAATCTTCCCCATATTGGTTAAATTGAAACTAGCGCCTGGATTAATCTCGGCTTTTTATCGCATGTTTTTTGCTGTGATTTTGCTTTTGCCTTATGTTTTAATTACCAAAAATTTCAAACTCCCAAATACTAAATTTTTACTTTTAGCAGCACTTTGCGGTATTTTATTCGCATCAGATGTTGCGGTTTGGAATATCGCCATTCAGGATTCAAGCGCGACTCAGGCTTCGTTGTTAACGAATCTATCTCCGCTTTGGGTTGGAATTGGTTCTTTTTTCTTTTTGAAAGTTCGACCTGCAACAAATTTCTGGATTGGAACTGTAGTTTCATTATTCGGTATGATTACTTTGGTTGGTTTTAGCTTTTTTATGGAATTGAACTTCAATCAGGCTTTTCTGTTTGCGGTTTTCTCCGGAATCTTATATTCTATTTATCTTTTGGTGAGCAAAAATGTCCTTTCAGATGTCGACGTTCTATCGTTTATGACGATTAGTTTAATTGCATCAAGCATTTATTTGGGGATTATTTGTTATTGTCTGAATCAGCCTTTTACAGGATTTTCGGACACTGGCTGGTTTGTATTGATTTTACAAGCAGTAATTTGTCAATTGTGCGCCTGGCTTTCTATAAGTTATGCCACACAACATATGCGCGCCACAAGAGTTTCGTTAAGTTTATTGAGCCAGGCGGTAATTACTTCAATATTGGCTTGGTTGTTTTTAGAAGAACAAATAACTTTACAAATGGTTTTGGGCGGAATCATTTTACTTTTCGGAATTAGAATTACTTTTTATGATAAGACCATTTCATTAAAAAGACTGTTTTCTAAGAATTAGAATTGAGAAATGGCACGCGGATGACGCGGGTTTAAACGGATTTACGCGGATTGATTTTAAAATAATAGTGAATTCTTGGCGGAAATAGTTTCTCGCAGATTCTTTACTTATTTTTTTAATCATTTATTCCGATAGCTATCAGGAGTGGCAAAAAAATTTGTGAAAATTTGTGAAATTTGTGGTGAAAAAGTTCTCTCGCAGATTTGGCAAATCGACCAGATTCAAAAAAATCATTTTAATCTGTAGCAAAAAAAAATCGAGAAAATTCGATCAATTCGTGGCAAAAAAACCTGAAACAAAGAAAACCTGAAATTAATAAAACAACATCTTTATGTTACATAAAAACAAAATACCAAATTTAAAAGTAATTGCATTTGATGCCGATGATACTTTGTTTGTGAACGAACCTTACTTTCAGGAAACGGAGCATAAATTTTGCGCCCTGATGGAAGATTATCTTTCGCATCAGGGAATTTCGCAGGAATTATTCAAGATCGAAATTGATAATTTGCCTTTATACGGTTACGGAATAAAAGGATATATTTTGTCGATGATTGAAGCGGCGATGAACATTTCGAACAATACAATCCCTATTGAAGTTGTTCAGAAAATTATTCAGTATGGAAAAGAATTACTGGAAAAACCAATTGAACTTCTTGACGGGATCGAGGAAACATTACAGTCCTTACACGGAAAATACAAATTAGTCGTTGCGACAAAAGGAGATTTGAAAGACCAGCATAGCAAATTGCACCGTTCAGGGTTGGGTCATTATTTTCACCATATCGAAGTAATGTCAGACAAACAGGAAATTGATTATCAAAAATTGCTAGGTCGTTTAGAGATTCAGCCTGAAGAATTTTTGATGATTGGGAATTCATTAAAGTCTGATGTTTTACCGGTTTTAGGAATTGGAGGTTATGCCGTTCATATTCCGTTTCACACCACTTGGGAACACGAAAAAATTAGTCACAAAGTCGAACATGAACAATTTAGTTCATTCGAAAAAATTACTGAAATACTTCAGAACTTATTATAATGAAAACACTTTTAGATTTAGAAAACTGGAACCGCAAGGAACATTTCCAGCATTTCAAACAAATGGAAGAACCTTTCTTTGGCGCAACCGTACAAATTGATTGCACAAAAGCATATCAAACGGCAAAAAATTTGAAAGCTTCTTTTTTTATATTTTACTTGCATAAAACATTAGTTGCGGTAAATTCTATCGAAAATTTCAAGTATCGAATCGCTAATGACGCTATTTATATCAATGATCGCATCGATGCTTCGGCAACAATTGGTCGTAAAGACGGTACTTTTGGGTTTTCATTGATTGAATATGACCCGGATTTTAAAGTTTTCGAGCAAAATGCTTTGACCGAAATCGAACGTATCCAAAACACAACCGGACTTTTTACAAGAGCGTTTGATGATGATAATCTGATTCACTTTTCGGCAATTCCTTGGTTAAACTTTACTTCGCTGTCACATGCACGTAGTTACACGTTTCCAGATAGTTGTCCTAAAATTTCTTTCGGAAAAATGATCACTTCGGAGTCAGGAAAAAAAACCATTGCAATGTCTGTTCATGTTCATCATGGCCTGATGGATGGTTTGCATTTAGGACAATTTGTAGATTGTTTTAAGGAAAAAATGAACGCGTAAAAACAGCATAATTATTTTTAACCTTATTCTGTTATATTTATAACTTTTACCGGAGAATAATTCTTACAATAATTCGTTTGTTTGAGGAAATTTTAAAATCTCAAATGACAATGAAAAAAATCGTTCTTACTTTGGCTTTAGCATTGGCCTTAGCAAATGTAAATGCACAAACAAAAACAGAAAACGCAGACAGTGCTGATGGTTACAACAAATGGTCTGTTGAATTAGCTGGTGGTGTAAACAAACCACAAAGCCCATTTACAGAAAACTATTTTACTACTACGCCAAGTTTTTTCACTGGTGATTTAGGAGTTAGATATATGTTTAATAATAAATTTGGTTTGAAAGTAGATGCTGGATATAACAGCTTTACAAGTAAAGACAATTCTGCTGATTTTGATTCAAAATATTACAGAGCAAATTTACAAGCAGTTGCTAACTTAGGAAGAATTATGAACTTTGAAACCTGGACTAAAACTTTTGGTTTATTAGGTCACGCAGGTTTTGGTTTAGCGCAGTTAGAAAATAAAGATCTACACGTAAAAGACAGAATGGGTAATTTTATTGCTGGTATTACAGGTCAAATCAGATTATCTGACAGATTTGCCTTAACAGGTGATTTTACAACTATCGTTAATACTGCACAAAATGTTACGTTTGACGGAAACTCAACAATTGACTCAAGAGGTTTTAGCGGAGTTATCTATAACGGAACAATTGGATTGAATGTGTATTTAGGAAGCAACACAAAACATGCTGACTGGGTTGTTATCTCTAAACAAACAGATCTTACTGACCTGGAAAACAAACTTGCAGAACTTCAAAACTTAGTTAACAATAAAGTTCCTGAGAAACAAATTGTAATCGAAAAACAAATAAGTGCTCCAGTATCTGATAAAGATCTTGTAAAAGAAATGATCAACGACAAATATTACAGCGTTTATTTTGACTTTAACAAATCAACTCCTATCGAAAATTCAACTGCTGCAATTGATGTGATTTTAACTTACTTAAGAAAAAATCCTTCGGCTTCAATTGACATAATTGGTTACGCAGATCAGGTTGGAAGTTCAGAATACAATGATAAATTATCAAACACGAGAGCAAACAACGTAAAAACTATTTTTGAAAAAGCAGGTATTGCATCTTCAAGATTAAACGTAGTGGCTGGTGGAGCTGATACTTCTATCCAAAAAGATTCTGAAGAAGCAAGAAGATTAGCAAGAAGAGTTACTTTTAGAGTAAAATAATTTTTACTACAATCAAAATCAAGTCCTAAAGAAATTCTTTAGGACTTTTTTTATACCTTTAAGTTAAATAGTTGCCTGCTTTATTGAAATATAAAATTGTAATGAACTTATAAATAATGATTTACAAAATAAAGAGATAAATTTGGAATAATTATTGTTGCTTAAAAATCATGAAAAAATCATTACTACTCCTTCTTCTAATCTACAAATCATCACTGTTAGGTCAAACAGTATTGAATACTTATCCGATAGATTTAAAAAGATATGATGAAAAAAATCAAATTCTGAATGTAGAGAATACAACCACACATGATGTTTTTGCTTTTGTAGTAAATTCTCAAAACCTTACCATCTTAAAATACAATAGCGCTTTATTTTTAAAAGATGAATTTACTCTTTCACGCGCAAATATCGCAGACAAAACCCTTATTGGTTATAGTTTTAGTGAAGATGGAAATCCTACGCTGTATTGGTCGGTAAAAGATTTTTCAACCATTTTAGTTATCAAATATTACCTTGAAAATAAAACTTATAAGATTTTAAATTTTAAATATCCTTCTTCGCAAGAGTATGTAGTAGGTGCTTTTCAGAAGAATAATTTATTTTATCTTGTTTCAAAAGACATATCAAAACCAGCATTAACCACTTATACTTTTACAAATGGAATGGTTGAGGAACGAATATTTGATTTTTCGGAGTTCATTTTTAAGAATAGAAAAACACAATCTGTGACCTTTAGTCAAATTCTTGCCGAAAATCCTATTGAAAAAATTGAATCAGATGAATATAGTCCTCTAGATAAAAGCACTAAAAAAAGCAAAATGTACATGATGAACAATCATCTTATTTTGACATTTGACCATAATCCAAAAGAAACTCAAATTTTTGATCTTAACTTGGAAAATCACGAGATTCTCGAAAAGAAAATTTCCCAATCTGTTACTAAAAGTCCCAGAAGATTAAGCAATTCTTTTTTCTATAATAATAAAATATACCAGATCAATGCCACTCAGGAAGAACTTTTATTAGATATAAAAGATTATAATTCCGGTGAAACATTAAAAACTTTTAAAGTATCGCAAAATGATACAATCCGTTTTAAAAGTTCGCCTTTATTAATGCAGCGTGATATTGAAAAACCAAGGGAATTAAAAAAAACAAGTAAGTTTTTACAGCGCCTTTCTTACACAGACATTGGGTTATCTGTTTTTAAAAACAACGAAAACACTTTAATCACTTTGGGAGGAGTTCCAAGAATGGAACAAGTAATGTATGCTGTTAATGATGGATTTAATTCCTGGGACTATACACAGACTTTTCACAATGAAACTGTATTTTTTGAAAGTACATTGAATCAAAACAATGAATTTGTAAATTTAGTACAGCAACCTCTTGCTCTTGATAACATTAACTATTTTTTAGATCATAATAGAAAAGCTTCATTACCAAGTAGTATAAAATTTAGGGATTATTACATTCTTGGCTATTACGACACCTCAAAGAAAGAATATATAATGCGTAAATTCAATGACGGTTTTGTTCAGGATGAACCGCAAAATCCAATTATTGACAAAGCCGTTTTTTCCAAATCTTTTCCGGTTGAGAATCCTTAAACTTATTGAGAATTAATCCAAATGTACTGTGTTTATGGATTTGCAAAAAACGGAATGGATTATTTTTTCTAACTTTACAAAAAAGTCATTATTATGTTATCAAAAAATATAGAAGCAGCATTAAATAAGCAAATTCGCATAGAGGCAGAATCTTCGCAAACCTACCTTTCTATGGCTTGTTGGGCTGAAGTACACGGATTAGAGGGAATTGCACAATTTATGTACACCCAATCTGACGAAGAGCGCGCGCACATGCTTAAATTAGTGAAGTACATCAACGAACGCGGAGGTCACGCTCAGATTACAGATCTAAAAGCGCCTAAAACATCCTATTCTACATTTAAAGAAATGTTTGAAGCTCTTTACAACCATGAAATTTTTGTTTCAGAATCTATTAACGAATTGGTACACATTACTTTTTCTGAAAAAGATTATGCAACCCATAATTTCTTACAATGGTATGTAGCAGAACAAATCGAGGAAGAAGCAACAGCAAAATCTATTCTTGATAAAATCAACTTAATTGGAGATGATAAAGGTGGATTATATTTATTCGACCGTGATATTCAGCAATTAACGGTTACAAGCTCTATTGCTATTAATCCAAAATAAAAAAGTTAAAGTTTATTTAGAATACTTAAAAATAACTATTTTCTTTTATATTTGCTTCTGTTTTTAAATACGGAGGAAAATTGAGCAAGAAAGAAAAAGATAAGGACAAGAAAAAGGACAAAAAGAAAAAGAAGAATAAAGAAGTCCTTGACAAGATCAAAAAGTTGGAAAACTGTAAATCATCTTGTTGTGATAAATACAAAAAAAGCGAAAAGAAACGCTGCTCGCGTTGTCCTATGTTTGATTTATTCAAAAAAACTGCTTAATACAACATATAAAAACCCACCAAGAAATTTGGTGGGTTTTTAGTTTAATTACAGTTACCTTCTTATCTTAGAGATTCAAAATCAACTTATGAAAAACAATACTATTATACCTAAATCCAGCCTTGATTTTTTGACTCAACTCAAAGAAAATAATAACAAAGTCTGGTTTGATGCTAATAAATCCAAATACCTTGAAGAATTAAATCATATTGAAACCTTTGCAGGCACTTTACTTCAGGAACTATCAAAAACTGATGTTTTAGAAACGGCTTCAGGCAAGAAAAGTGTTTATAGAATTTACCGTGACATTCGTTTCGCTAAAGACAAAACTCCTTTTAAAACTTTTTGGGGAGGCAGTTTTACACGTGCAACAAGCCAAAGGCGCGGCGGCTATTATTTTCATCTCGAAAAAGGAAACAGTTTTTTCGCAGGCGGTTTTTGGGGACCTAATGCCGGAGATTTAAAACGTGTAAGAAGCGAATTTGCTCTCGATTCTAAACCAATGCAAAAAATATTAAAGTCAAAAACGTTTGTCAATACGTTTGGAACTTTACAAGGCGAACAAATTAAAACAGCGCCAAAAGGATATGATATAACTCATGAAGCCATCGATTTACTGCGATACAAGCAGTTTTTGATTATTAAGCGTTTTACTGATGATGAAGTATTAAGTCCTAATTTTTTAGAACAAGCTTTACAAACGTGTATCAACATGAGACCATTTTTTGACTATATGAGTGAAGTACTTAGCACTGATAGTAATGGCGCATCTATTGTATAATGCTAAACAAAAAACCCGATTGCTTTAAAACAATCGGGTTGTATAAAATTTGTTAAACGTTATTTGAGCAGCAAAATTTCATTGACAACAACTTCTGTTACATATCTTTTCTCCCCGTTTTTATCATCATAACTTCTGTGTGTTAGCTTTCCTTCTATTGCCACTTCTTTGCCTTTTACTACATATTTTTCAATAATTTCAGCAGTTTTCCCCCAAGCTGTGACGCGATGCCATTCAGTTTGCTCAACTTTTTCACCTTTATCATTGGTGTATTTATCGTTTGTGGCAATATTTAAATGCGCTAATTTTTTACCGTTTTCTAATGTTTTAATTTCCGGATCGTTTCCTACGTTACCAATTAATTGTACTCTGTTTTTCATTGCATTCATGGCGTATATTATTTAAATGTTCATATAAAGAATTCGTTTATCAAATTCAACATGGCAAAGATGCGACAAGCTTCAAAAGTTATTCGGTTGCAAACTACTTACTTTCGGTTGTAACTATTTGTAAGCGTTTGTAAATGGAAACAATTTTTTGTATATTTAACAGAAATCATACTACAATGCAAACAAAAATCAATAAAGTCGAATTAAGAAATTTAGCATTCGATGACTATCAGCAGTTAAAAAATTCAATGGTTGAATCCTATCCAGAAATGGCAAATTCATACTGGAGATCAAATGACATAAAAAAATTACTATCAATATTTCCTGAAGGTCAATTAGTTATCTTAGTTGACGGAATAGTTGTAGGATCTGCGCTATCTCTAATTGTAGACGAAAAGCTTGTGGATAAAAAACACAACTACAGACAGATTATTGGCGATTACACTTTTTCGACCCATAATAAAGATGGCGAAATCTTATATGGAATTGATGTTTTCATCCATCCTCATTATCGTGGTTTACGTTTAGGTCGTCGTTTATACGATGCCCGAAAAGAATTATGCGAACAATTAAACTTAAAAGCGATTGTTTTTGCAGGAAGAATTCCAAGTTATAGTCAGCATGCTAAAAAACTAACTCCAAGAGCCTACATAGATAAAGTAAAACATAAGGAATTGCATGATCCTGTACTTTCATTTCAGTTAAGCAATGATTTTCACGTGTTGCGAATCATCAAAAACTATCTGGAAGGTGACGAGGAATCAAAGGAATTTGCTGTTCTTTTAGAGTGGAATAATGTTTATTATGACGAAAGTCCGAAATTAATTAATCTCGAAAAAAGCGTTATCCGTTTGGGATTAGTACAATGGCAAATGCGCCAACTAAACAATCTGGAAGAATTTTTTGAACAAGCCGAGTTTTTTATCGACGTAGTTTCTGGTTATGGAAGTGACTTTGCTTTGTTTCCGGAACTTTTTATTGCGCCTTTAATGGCCGATTATAATCATTTATCTGAAGCGGAAGCTATTCGTGAACTTGCAAGATATTCTGAACCCATCAGGATACGATTCCAGGAATTTGCTATCTCGTACAATATCAATATTATTACCGGAAGTATGCCTCTTTTAGAAAACAACAATTTATTTAATGTTGGTTTTTTATGCAAAAGAGATGGAACATCAGAAATGTATACTAAAATTCACGTTACGCCAAACGAAGTGCAGCATTGGGGAATGAAAGGCGGATCGCAATTTAAAACTTTTGACACGGATTGCGGTAAAATTGGAATCCTGATTTGCTATGATGTTGAGTTTCCTGAACTTTCCAGAATTTTGGCTAATGAGGGAATGAATATTTTATTTGTTCCGTTTTTAACCGATACTCAAAATGCTTACACACGAGTTAAACATTGTTCTCAGGCGCGTGCGATTGAAAACGAATGTTACGTTGCCATTGCCGGTTGTGTTGGGAATTTACCAAAAGTGAATAATATGGACATTCAATATGCGCAGGCATCTGTATTTACGCCTTCGGATTTTGCTTTTCCAAGTAATGGTATAAAAGCAGAAGCAACGCCAAATACAGAAATGACTTTGATTGTTGATGTCGATTTGAACTTGCTAAAACAACTTCATGAACACGGAAGTGTACGAATTTTAAAAGACAGAAGAACTGATCTCTACGAAATTAAAAAAATTGAAGCATGAAAACGTGTCTCGAATGTTCTGATAAAATTGTAGGTCGGGAAGACAAGAAATTCTGTTCGGATAGTTGTCGGAATGCTTACAACAATAAGATAAATAAGGACAGTAATAATTTCATGCGAAATGTAAACAACAAATTACGAAAAAATTATCGTATTTTGTCTGAATTAAATACGGAAGGGAAATCAAAAGCAACGCGGGATAAAATGATCAATAAAGGTTTTGATTTCGACTTCTTTACCAATATCTTGCAGACCAAAACAGGAAATACCTACTATTTCCTGTATGATCAAGGATATCGCTCTTTGGAAAATGATTATTTTATGCTTGTTAAAAAAGAAATATAGTACGCATTCATCATGAAAAAAAACCCTACCTCAATTCTGGCCATAGTCTGCATTTTAGCAATTCTTGGTATCATTTACGCCTCAATGATGCCACAATGGATTTCTAAAAATGAAGACGCTCTTGCAGAATTTTCTACCGAAAGAGCCTTAAACCAAGTCGAAATTATTGCTCAAAAACCACATTATGTGGGTTCGACCAATCATGAACTGGTTGCAAATTATTTAAAACTTGAACTTAACCGGATAGGATTAGAAACTTCTGTTCAGGAAGGTTTTACGCTAAATGAAAAAGGTCTCTTAGTGAAATCCAAGAATATTCTTGCCAGAATAAAAGGAACAAACAATTCAAAAGCGCTTTTGCTGTTATCGCATTATGATAGTGCTCCACATTCATTTTCAAAAGGTGCAAGTGACGATGCTTCAGGAGTTGCTACCATTTTAGAAGGAATTCGTGCTTTTTTATATGCCAAGCAGCCTCATAAAAACGACATTATAATTCTGTTTTCTGATGCCGAAGAATTAGGTTTAAACGGTGCAGCACTTTTTGTAAACAAACATCCGTGGGCAAAAGAGGTTGGTTTGGTCATCAATTTTGAAGCAAGAGGTTCATCAGGACCAAGTTATATGCTGATGGAAACCAATAAAGGAAATGAAGCTCTTGTAAAAGAATTTTCGAATGCAAAAACGCAATATCCAGTTTCGAATTCTTTGATGTACAGCATTTATAAAATGCTCCCAAACGATACTGATTTAACCGTATTTAGACAACAGGGGAATATTCAGGGATTTAATTTTGCATTTATTGATGGCCACTACAATTATCACACGCAACAAGACGACGTTCAACATTTAAATAAAACTACATTAGCGCATCAGGGAACTTATTTGATGCCATTGCTAAAATACTTTTCAAACGTTGATTTAAACACAACAAATTCAACCGAAGATGATGTTTATTTCAGCGCTCCGTTCTCTTTCATAAGTTATCCTTTTGCATGGGTTTTCCCGATGACAATTATTGCTTTAGGCTTATTGATTCTTTTTATTTTTATCGGAAAAGCCAAACGTGTTATTACTTTCAGAGAAATTTTCAGAGGATTTGTTCCGCTTTTAGGATCAATTATTATTTCCGGATTAGTTACTTTTTTAGGATGGAAAATTATTTTAGAAATCTATCCGCAATATTCAGATCTTCTTAACGGATTCACCTATAACGGTCATGCATATATTGGCGCTTTTGTCACATTAAGTATGGCAATATCTTTTGCTTTCTATCACCATTTTTCAGAAGCAAAAATTACAATGAACCATTTTGTTGCGCCTTTGTTACTTTGGATAATTATTAATGCATTTTTAGCGAATAGCTTAACTGGCGCAGGTTTCCTGATTATTCCGGTTTATTTTGGAATATTATTATTCGGGATTTTCGTTATCACGCAACATTATAGTTTGGGAGTCAATTTATTATTCAGCATTCCGGCTTTAGCAATTGTAGCACCATTTATTGTAATGTTCCCAGTTGGTTTAGGACTTAAAATTTTATATGGAAGCGCCATTCTAACCGTATTGCTTTTCGGATTATTACTTCCTGTTTTTGGTGCGTTCTTTAAAAAAGGAGTATGGACAATGCTCTTTTTTGCAGTTTCAATTGGATTTTTTATCTACGCAGGTTATCATTCAGGTTACGAGCACGGAAAAGCAAAATCAAACAGTTTAGTATACATTTACAATGCTAATACAAAATCAGCAATTTGGGCAACTTATGATACGAATTTAGATGATTGGACTAAATCCTATTTAGGAGAAAAAAATCAAAAAGCTGTTGGTTTAAATTCGCTTCCTTTAGCAAGCAAATACAATTCGAGCTTTACTTATAGTGCTATTGCGCCAGTTGTTGATGTTCCAAAACCAACAATTGCATTTTTAAAAGATAGCGTTGTAGGGAATAACAGATATCTAAAAATTAAAATTACGCCAAACCGAAAAGTAAATCGTTACGATATTTATGCCAATCCTAAAATGAACTTTTTCAACTTTAAAGCTAACGGAGTTGAATCTTCCGGTCAAAAAGGAAATCGTTTAGAACGAGAAGGCGGAAAAATAGTATGTTATTATGTTGTTGGTAATGAACCGCTGGTTATGGATTTCTACATTAACAAATCGTCTATTTTTGATATGGATTTAATCGAAAGCTCATTCGATTTAATGACAAATCCTTTATTGCAGGTCAAACCAAGAAGTGACTGGATGATGCCAACTCCTTTTGTTTTGAATGATGCTATTTTAATTCAACAAAAAATCAAGAGATATACAGAACCTGCAGCTACGTTAACGCCGGCAACTACAGTAAAAGATACTACCGTTGTTGCAAAAGATAGTTTAATACCAGTTGCAAAAACTCAATAAATACATTCCACTTAAAAATAAAAAAAGGCAAACTTCAATTATAAAGTTTGCCTTTTTTTATTAACAGGCACATTCGATTTTTGATCCGGATGTTATTCCATTTGTACCTTCGGTGGCATAACCGTCAAACTTCCACCATTCTATTCCACCCATTAATTCTTTTACTTTAAACCCTAATTTTGCCATATTCAAAGCGCCTTTTGTCGAAGCATTACAACCAATGCCGTCGCAATAGGTAACATACAAAACCTCTTTATCCAGGTGTTTTGTTGATTCGATCGTCATTTGGCGATGAGGAATATTAATCGCCGTTGGGATATGTTCCGCTTCATATCCAAAAGCTTTTCTTGCATCAATCACGATAACTTTTTCTCCATTATTCAAAGCCTCAAACAAATCAGACGGATCCATTTCAAAAGCCAGTTTGTTTTCATAATGTTTAATTTGTTCTTCCATTTTTTTTCAGTTTAGTGTTTTTTAGTTATTCAAAAGTAATCGAACATTATCTTCCATAAAAACGAAAAGAATTCATCAACCTCATTACTTATTTTCATGGATAAGCCATCCTGAAATTTCGTTTCTTTGTATTCTAATTCCCAAAAAAATGGAAATACGTCATTTACGATTAATAAAAGCAATTGTTGAAGAAGGAAGCATCACAAAAGCAATTGACAAATTGCATTTGACGCAATCAGCCCTGAGCCACCAACTCAAAGAAGCGGAATACCAATTGGGAACGCCTGTTTTTTTGAGAACAAACAAAAAATTGGTTTTGACTAAAGCCGGTGAAAAAATCTACGAATTGGCAAATGAAATTCTGGACAAACTTTCACAAGCCGAATCTCAAATTAAGCAAATGGTATATGGCGAACATGGCGAAATCAGAATTAGTACCGAATGTTTTTCGAGTTACCATTGGCTGCCATCGGTTTTAAAACAATTTCATTTTTTATATCCTAATGTCGATTTGAAAATTGTAACCGAAGCTACTCATATTCCGCTACAAAAATTATTAGAAAATGTAATCGACATTGCTATTATCAGCGATCAGATCAAAGACAATAACATCAAATATATTGAGCTTTTTCAGGATGAAGTCGTGATGGCAGTTTCTGAAAATCACGCCTGGGCAAATAAAAAATATGTCGTTGCCGAAGATTTTATCAACGAACACTTGTTGATTCATTCTCTTCCTATGGAAACGGTTACAATTCATCAATTTGTTTTGGCTCCAGCCAAAGTAACTCCAAAAAAGATTACGCCTTTACCTTTAACCGAAGCTTCTCTGGAAATGGTAAAAGCCGATATGGGCGTAATGTCAATGGCAAAATGGGCATTATTACCACATTTAAAAAATAATCCAATTAAAGCTATTAAAATTGGAAAGAATGGTTTGAAAAGAAAACACTTTATCGCGATTAGGGAAAATCAGCAATATCCAGACTATTTTCATCATTTTATTACCTTTTTACAAAACGAAATCAATCTTCAATGAAATATTCAATAAGAAACTGCGAAGTTTCAGATTTATCTCAACTTGTTCTTCTATGTCAAAAACACGCTGAATATGAAAAAGCCAACTTTTATCCTGAAGGAAAAGAGGAAAAATTAAAGGAAGCTTTATTTGGTAAAAGCCCTAAATTATATTGTTTAGTAATTGCTGCAAAAGAGACAATTGCAGGCTACGTTTCCTATACAATCGATTATTCGACCTGGGATGCTGCAACTTTTATGTACATGGATTGTTTGTTTCTCGAAGAAGAAGCGAGAAGTTTGGGAATTGGCGAAATCTTAATCGACAAACTAAAGCAAATAGGAATAGAGAAAAACTGTATTAACATACAATGGCAAACGCCACAATTTAATGAAAGAGCAATTAAATTCTACAATAGAATTGGAGCAAAAGGAAAAGATAAGGTCCGATTTACGTTAGATTTGTAGTAGACAAATTCTAAAATAATCTCGCAAAAGGGAAAAACGGAAAGTTTTTCGTCATTTTTGTTATTCTGCAAAACGAAGGATGCCAATTGAATGTATAAACTTTGAACCTTTGTAACTTGCAACTTTGAACCTCTGAATATTAAAAAATGAAAAAAATAAGCATATTAGGCTGTGGATGGCTCGGTTTGCCTTTGGCCAAAAGGCTAATCGAAAAAGGACATTCTGTAAACGGGTCCACAACTTCTGAAAATAAGCTTTCCATTTTAAAAGCAGCTGGAATTAATCCTTTTTTGGTTGTGCTTGAAAGCGAAAGTATCTCAGAAAGTATAAATGCTTTTCTGGATAAAAGTGAAATATTGATTATTGATATTCCGCCGAAATTACGAGGTAACAATGTTGATTCTGTACATTCGTTAAGAAAGATTTTTGTGGAGAAAATTGAGACTTTGATTCCGTTTATAGAAAAATCGACGGTAAAAAAAGTACTTTTTGTAAGCTCAACTTCTGTTTACGGAGATGAAAACGGAATTATTACAGAAGAAACTATTCCGAATCCGGAAACTGAAAGCGGAAAGCAATTACTTTTATCTGAAGCAATTCTTAAAAAGAATAAAAATTTTGAATCTACAATTCTCCGTTTTGGAGGATTGATTGGAGAAGATCGTCATCCTGTAAAATTCCTGGCAGGAAAAGAAAACCTCGAAAATCCTGACGCGCCCGTAAATTTAATTCATCAAAACGATTGTATTTCAATCATTGAACAAATCATAAATCAGTCAAAATGGAATGACGTTTTTAATGCCGTTGCGCCTTTTCATCCCACACGACAAGAATATTACACTCAAAAAGCACAAGAGCAAAACTTGATTTTACCAAAATTCACTACCGAAAAATCAAATATCAAAAAGACTATTTCAAGTAATAAAGTTGAAAACATTTTGAGTTATCAATTTGAGCTGGACGTTTATTGAACTATATAATTTATATAAGTTCATGTAAACTGCTTCATTAAACTTTGCGTAAGACCTTTATAAATTTACACTACAATCAAAGAAACTTAAATTTTACTTACATAACTTATATGGTTTAAAAAAAACTTAGCGAACTTTACCGTTAAATAAAAACCATGGAAACAGTTTACATCAATTCGCCTTTAGGAATCACCAAAATTGTTGGCGATGAAGATGGTATTGCTGTAATCTCTGTTTCAGATGTTGGCACAGATGTAGTTTCTAAGGAGATTCCGGAAGTTTTAAAAGAAGCAGTTTTGCAACTTCAGGAATACTTCGACAAAAAAAGAACCGATTTTGATTTTAAACTAAACCCAAAAGGAACTGAATTTCAGCAAAAAGTATGGAAATCTTTATTAGAAATTCCATACGGAAAAACTATCAGTTATATGGATCAAACTAAAAAGTTGGGTGATATAAAAGCAATTAGAGCTGTTGCATCCGCCAATGGTAAAAATCCGTTATGGATTGTGGTTCCATGTCATCGCGTTATTGGCACTAATGGATCTTTAACCGGTTATGCCGGAGGAATATCCCGCAAAAAATGGCTGCTCGAACATGAAAACCCGACAACACAACAAAGTTTGTTTTAGTTTTTTACCACTAATTGCACGAATTACCACAAATTAAAATTATAGCTTTATATTTACAAAATACTTAATTTTGTACAATCCTTTTTAACACAATCAATTCGTGCTAATCTGTGTAATTTGTGTTTAAACATATAATAATGATTGAAAAAATAAACCTCAACAATATTTTATTTCTTGATATAGAAACGGTTCCCGAAGAAGAGAATTTCAATTTGCTTGACCCGGAAATGCAAACACTTTGGGATCTTAAAACGCAATATCAGCGAAAAGAAGATTTTACGCCGGAAGAATTTTATGAACGTGCCGGAATTTGGGCAGAATTTGGTAAAATTATTTGTATTTCGGTTGGATATTTTACGATTAAAGGTGATATCCGGAATTTTCGCGTGACTTCATTTTTTGGGGATGAAAAAAAGATCCTGAAGGATTTTAATAATTTACTGAACAATCATTACAATCAACCTCAACATTTGTTGTGTGGGCATAATGCAAAGGAATTTGATATTCCGTTTATTGCGCGACGCATGATTATCAATCAAATCGCAATTCCTGACAAACTGAATCTATTTGGTAAAAAGCCTTGGGAAATTCCACATTTAGATACTTTAGAATTATGGAAGTTTGGCGATTATAAACATTTTACTTCTTTAAAGCTATTGACCAAGATTCTCGGTGTTCCATCGCCAAAAGGCGATATTGACGGAAGTCAGGTAGGACATGTTTATTATGTCGAGAAAGATATTGATAGAATTGTTACGTATTGTGAGAAAGATACAATTGCAGTAGCTCAGGTTTTTCTGCGTTTACGCCGTGAAGATTTATTGATTGATGATGAAATTATCCATGTTTAAAAAAAGATACAAAGGTAAAAAGTAGCAGAGTGACAAAGTTTTAAATAACTTATATCGCTTATATGTTTAATATAATCGTTTTAGAAATGACATATCAGGAAATATCTCATCACAGACTTGTCTCGCAAAAACTATATAAAACAACTAAAAGTTTACCACAAGAAATTGTGCATCATTTTGGCGCCATGCAAGCTCAGGATTATGCAATGGCAAAATGGGCGATTGGTTCCAGATGCGACGCTTTTGAGGCAGCCATTGAGGAAGCTATAAATTCCGCTCAAATTATCCGAACTCATATTTTGAGACCAACCTGGCATTTTGTTTCAGCTGACGATATTTATTGGATGCTGGATCTTTCTGGACCACAAGTCAAACGTATCATTTTATCAGATACCAAAAAATATGGTTATGATGAAAAACAATTTGATAAGATTAATTCGAATATCGAAAAAATGCTATCGGGAAATAATTATTTGACTCGCGATGAAATCATGCAGGGACTTAATATTAAAAAAGTTTCGGGCGAATATGTTTTAAGCCCTGTACTAATTATGATGTATGCAGAATTGGATGGTTTGGTTTGTAATGGAAAAATGAAAGGAAAAAAAAACACTTATACCTTATTAGAAGAAAGAGTTACAAAACCTCCAACTAAATTAACAAAGGAAGAAGGTCTCGCAAAATTAGCAAAGCGCTACTTTGAAAGCCACGGTCCTGCTACACTTCTTGACTTTTCATGGTGGTCTGGTTTTCCGCCTACAACTTGTAAAACCGCAATTAATGCACTAGAGTTGCAATTGAGTTCAATCGATATTGAAGGTCAGACTTATTGGTTTGGAAATCAAATTTTTCATGAAAACTACCTCCGCGAAAGCGTGCATTTTCTTCCTGCTTTTGATGAAATTCTGATTTCGTATAAAACCCGTGAAGCTTCTATCCTGTTAGAAGATCAATCTAAAGCTTTTACAAATAATGGAATCTTCAAACCTGTTATTCTGGAAAACGGTAAAGTTATTGGAACCTGGAAAAGAACCATCAAAAAAGATCATGCGAAAATAGAGACGCAATTTTTCAACGAAACAGAATCTTCAAAAAAAGAAATTTTGTTTGAAGGTATTAAAGCTTTCGAAAACTATTTAGAAATGAAAATTGTTATTGAATAAATGAAAATATTACTGTTCTGATCAATAGTTCCCACTTCATCAATAAAATCTTTATGCATTTTATCTCTAAATAATTACATTTACAAAAAAATAGCATTATGGTATTAAGTAGATTTTGGTTAACGATTTTTATCTCTTCGATTGTCTTTATTGTGGTCAGTTTATTTACTGCCAATACTTATACTATTGATTCTGTTATAAATGGAAAGAAAGACGATCCTGTTCTTGTTTCTGAAAAATACATCAATGAACTTCCTGCTTTTATTAAAGACAGTATTAAAAAGGCACCGGATCAAACTATGATTATCAATCGTGATACGCTTAATTCTGATACTACGTATGTTTACAAGAATAAAACTGTCAAAATTTTCAGCGGTCTTCAAAAATCTGATGGCTTATTACCAACTTGCAAAAGTACGTTAGTAGATTTAATTTTACCGCTTATTGCTTATTTGGCTTTCTTTTGCGGATTAATGGAACTTTTAATTATTTCCGGAGCATCGGGAAAATTAGCTAAGGTATTGAGTCCTGTATTTGTAAAAGTTTTTCCAAGTATTCCTGAGAATCATCCTTCTATATCCTATATGACTTTAAACTTTGCCGCGAATTTCCTGGGATTAGATTCTGCTGCAACTCCATTTGGACTTAAAGCCATGGAAAGTCTACAGGAAATAAATCCCGATAAAGACAGGGCCAGTGATGCTCAAATTATGTTTATGTGTCTTCATGCTTCTGGCTTAACTTTAATTGCAACGTCAATTATTGGATATCGTGCCGCTGCAAATGCCACTAATCCAGCGGATGTTATGCTTCCGTGCATTATTACTTCTTTCATTGGTACAATTGCAGCATTTTTAATTGTGGGAATTAAGCAAAAAATCAATTTTAAAAGTGCTTCTCTTCTTATCGTCTTAATGGGATTAATTGCTGCAATCGTTGGGCTTTTGATGTATGTGAATCATTTGGATATCATAGGAAAAAACTATTTTACATCAAATCTTTCCGGATTAATACTAATTGGAATTATTGCTTTTACGCTGATTTTTTCCTTTAAAAACGAAAAGAAATTTACTGATGCCAATACAACTGTTTTTGACACTTTTGTAGTTGGAGCTAATAACGGTGTTAAAACCGGCGTGACTATTTTCCCCTATGTACTGGGAATGTTAGTTGCTATTTCCCTATTCCGAAACAGCGGTTTATTCGAAATTATTAGTGACGGAATCGCATTTGTTTTTTCGAATATGGGTGTAAGTAAAGAAATTACAAACGCATTACCTGTAGCAATGCTTCGACCTTTTAGTTCTGCCGGTTCACGTGGATTTTTAATTGATTCTATGAATACGTTTGGAGCAGATTCTTTAACGGCAAGATTGAGCAGTATTTTTCAATGCAGCGCCGAAAGTACTTTTTATGTTATTGCGGTTTATTTCGGTTCTGTTAATATCAAAAATACCCGTTACGCTTTAGGTACAATGCTTTTGGTAGATCTTATCTGTGTAATTACTGCGATTTTTGTAGCGACTTGGTTTTTTTAAAAAATCTAATTCGTTACGTAAAAAACTGGACTGAAGTCCAGCCCTACAATATTGGGCGAGCCGATGGCTCTTTTTGTAGAGTTCCGGAGGAACGTTTATTTTTGTAAAGCTGGACTTTAGTAGAGATGTATGAATCGAACCGATACAATGAAAGTTCCAGAGGAACGAATTATTTTGTAGAGCTGGACTTTAGTAGAGATGTATGAGTCAAACCGATACAATGAAAGTTCCGAAGGAACGAATTATTTTGTAGGGCTGGACTTCAGTCGAGACTTACGACATGACCCAAGCCAATGAAAGTTCCGAAGGAACAATTTATATTGTAGAGCTGGACTTCAGTCGAAACGTAAGAGACGAACCGAGCCAATGAAAGTTCCGGAGGAACGGTTTATTTTGTAGAGTTGGACTTCAGTCAAGATATAAGAGACGAACCGAGCCAAATAAAAGTTCCGGAGGAACGGTTTATTTTGTAGAGCTGGACTTCAGTCCAGTTTAAAATGCGAAAAAAAATTTCAATAATTTTGTAAGATTATTTTGTATTATTGTAGTGTCTAATTATAAATAATGCACAATTAAAATGTCAAATACATATTATCAGGTTTATATTCAGGCAGTTTTTGCAGTAAAATACAGAGAAGCAGTTATTTCAAATGAATGCAAATCACAAATATTAAGTGTTATAGGAAATCTAATAAATGAAACCGGTTGCAAAACAATAATTGTAAATGGAACTGAGGATCATGTTCATTGTTTTTTAGGTTTAAAACCTACTATTTCTATTTCGGAATTAATGAAAAGTGTAAAAGGAAAATCGTCGAGATTTATTAATGAACATCAATTAACAAAATATAGATTTGAATGGCAGGAAGGATATGGTGTTTTTTCATACAGTCAATCTCATATTGATGATGTTTATAAATACATCGCCAATCAGGAAGAACATCATAAAAAGCAAAATTTCAAAGATGAATATTCATCTTTTCTGAATAAATTCAATATCAAATTTGATGAAAGACATATTTTTGAAAATTTAATTTAATCAAAACTGGACTGAAGTCCAGCCCTACAATATGATCGAGCCTAAGGCTCTTTTTTGTAGAGCTGGGCTTCAGTCGAGACTTACAATATCAACCATTTCAATGAAAGTTCCGAAGGAACGTTTTATTTTGTAGAGCTGGACTTCAGTCCAGTTTAACAAAATAATTATATTTTAATGCCGGATTTCAATACCGTTAACATATGCAAAAAACACACAAATACCACATAATGAGATTACAAGCCCTTATAATTTTATTGGTTTTAATTGGTTGTCAGAAACCAAAACCAGAAAATCAAATAGCTGCTACAACTTCTGCAACTAAAACAAACGAAATTGCTGCAAAACAAGAAAGCTTTTTAAAAACAGACACAATTTCTATTTCTGAGGATGTGGAAACATATAAAAGTAATTATGCTCTGGCACATCTTTTAGATCAAAAAGTAGATAAGGATAGTGTTGTAACTGCAAAATACAGACTTGACTTTTATGAGAATAAAACCAAAACTGCTTCAACAAATCTCACTATTAAGGGAATCGAAAAGGGATCTGAATGGGGTATGATATACGGATTGAATACAGAAACTGAAAAAAGTTCTCCTTTTATTCAAATCCGCTACGGATATCCTGCGTGTGGTTATATGCAAAATAACTATTTATATTATTTAAAAAATGGTGATGTTCAACTGGTTCATGAATGGTATAATATTTCTGATAGTGGTTGGGGAAACTGGGTAGAATTTAAAAATCCAACATCAAAAGACACTCCTGAATCTTTTTATTGTAAAACTGTTTCGTTTGAGCCTGATGATAATGATGAGAATATGGGAACAGTTAAACATTCGGATTCTATTGTTTTTCGTTTAAATGGAAATCGCTGGAAAAGCCAATTACTTTCAGCAAAAGACAAGTCTTATTTTGAGAAAAGGATGTCTTTTGATGAGTTTCATAAACAAGAGTAAACGCTATAACAGAGCTTATTCAAATTCTTTCTTAGGTAAATAATTTCTAACTTTGTCAAAAACAAAACAATGATTGATTTTATATACCAAGACCCTTATCCTATTTTAAAGGATGATACGCAGTACCGCAAAATTACTTCTGATTTTGTGAAAGTGGAACAATTTGGAGAACGAGAAATTTTGACCGTTGACCCAAAAGGTTTAGAATTATTAGCAGAAGAAGCCTTGACGGATGTTTCGTTCATGTTAAGAACAACGCATTTACAAAAACTACGCAAAATTCTTGATGATCCTGAAGCTACAGATAACGATCGTTTTGTGGCCTATAATTTGTTGCAAAACGCTTCGGTTGCTGCCGAAGGTCAATTACCAAGCTGTCAGGATACAGGAACAGCCATTGTAATGGCAAAAAAAGGCGAAAGTATATTTACAGGTGTTGATGATGCTGAATGGCTGAGCAAAGGAATTTTTAATACGTATCAAAAACGTAATTTAAGATATTCTCAAATTGTTCCGATTTCGATGTTTGAAGAAAAAAACTCAGGTTCGAATCTTCCGGCACAAATTGATATCTATGCTAAAAAAGGAACTTCATACGAGTTTTTATTTATGGCAAAAGGCGGTGGATCTGCAAATAAAACATATTTATATCAGCAAACTAAATCATTATTGAACGAAAAATCGATGGATGCTTTTGTTCGTGCAAAAATAAAAGACTTAGGAACTTCGGCTTGTCCGCCTTATCATTTGGCTTTAGTAATTGGAGGAACTTCTGCAGAAGCGAATTTAAGCGCTGTTAAAAAAGCATCTGCAGGATATTATGATCATTTGCCTACTTCAGGAAATATGTCCGGTCAGGCTTTTCGTGATATAGAATGGGAAGAGAAAGTTCAGAAAATCTGTCAGGAAAGTGCTATTGGTGCTCAGTTTGGCGGAAAATACTTTACACATGATGTTCGTGTAATTCGTTTGCCACGTCACGCTGCTTCTTGTCCGGTTGGATTGGGGGTTTCTTGTTCTGCTGATAGAAATATCAAAGGGAAAATTACGAAAGACGGAATCTTTGTTGAACAATTAGAAGTGAATCCGAAACAATTTTTACCGGAAACAGCTCCACATTTAGAAGCTCCGGTTGAAATTGATTTGAATATGCCAATGGCAGATATGTTGGCAAAACTGACTCAATATCCAATTAAAACACGTTTAAAATTAAGCGGAACTGTAATTGTAGCGCGTGATATTGCACATGCTAAAATCATGGAAATGTTGGAAGCGGGAAAACCAATGCCGGAATATTTCAAAAATCATCCTGTTTATTACGCCGGACCAGCAAAAACTCCGGAAGGAATGGCTTCAGGAAGTTTTGGACCTACAACAGCGGGACGTATGGATGTTTATGTTGATGAATTCCAGAAACATGGCGGAAGTATGATTATGCTGGCTAAAGGAAACCGCACCAAACAAGTTACTGATGCATGTAACAAATATGGCGGATTCTATTTGGGTTCTATTGGCGGACCTGCGGCAATTCTGGCACAGGATAATATCCTGAAAGTTGAAATTGTTGATTTTGAAGAATTAGGAATGGAAGCGGTGCGTAAAATTACCGTTAAAGATTTCCCTGCTTTTATTATTACAGATGATAAAGGAAATGATTTTTTCGAGAATCTTTAATATTTAACCGCTAAGTTCGCAAGGAATTTACGCGAAGAACACAAAGTTTTTTTAAACTAAATTTTAAAAATAAACTGTACAAACAATAAAAACCGCCTTTATGGGCGGTTTTATTTATTAATATACTTTGCGAACCTTGCGTAAATTCCTTGCGAACTTTGCGGTTAAATTTTCACGCAACTTCTTTCTCGAAAGCAATAAAGTGCGTTAGTTTTCCTTTTAAATTAAAAACGGGAACTCCATTTATTTTACATTGATATGTACGGCCGTCTTTTCTATAGTTTCGAATTATTTTTTCAAAAGGAACCTGTAATTTAATAGCTTCTCTTATTTCTTTTAAATCGGTTTTGGAGGTTGTTGGTCCCTGAAACATTTTCGGTGTTTTCCCCAGAACTTCTTCTTCTCGATATCCCGTCATTCGTCTGATTCCGTTTGAGGCAAAAACAATCTTTAAATTGAGATCTGTTACTACAACAACTTCTTCTTTAATACGTTGTTCAATGTCCAGATTCTTTTCATCCCAGGTAAATTGAGTTGCAATTTTATTTACTTTTTTCAAATCGTTGAAAATATTTTTCAGTTCATTTAAATATTCGTAATGAAAATCCCATGCTAAAATAGGAACTGAATTACGATGTGAAACTTCATCAGAATTAGCTTTTTTCATCTTAAATAATTTAATGATATAATATCTTTTACTCAAAGATAAAACGAAAATCACGAATTAACTTACGATTATCCTGATTTAACTAATGTTGAAGCATTTTAAAAAGCAAATTTTAGCTGAACAATAACAGCTTTCTTTTCTTCGGTATTTAAATTATTAAGGGAAATGCCCAGCAATCTAACGGAATCTTTCATTCGTTCCTGATATAACAATTCTTCTACTGTTTCAAGAATCAGGCTTTTATCTGAAATAAAATAAGGAAGCGTTTTACTACGTGTTTGCTGTGTAAAGTCACTGTATTTAATTTTAAGAGTTACTGTTTTTCCTGAAATTTTATGTTTTTTCAATCGTCTTTCAAGTGTTGTTGCGATTATATCGAGTTGTTCGAGCATAAAAATTTCAGATGTTAAATTGACATCAAAAGTGTTTTCTGCCGCTACCGATTTCGTGATGCGATGTGATTTTACTTCGCTATTATGAATCCCACGCACTACATTGTAATAAAAAGCACCGGACTTACCAAAATGCTTCTCTAGAAATTCAACCGATTTACTTTTAAGATCAACTCCGGTAAAAATTCCTAATTGATACATTTTTTCTGTGGTCACTTTTCCAACTCCGTAAAACTTCCGGATTGGTAATTCCTCTAAAAAAGCTTCAACTTCATCAGGATTTACCGTTTTTTGTCCGTTTGGTTTATTGACGTCGCTGGCAATTTTCGCCACAAACTTATTGACCGAAATTCCGGCTGAAGCCGAAATTCCGACTTCATTTAAAATTCTCAATCTAATTTCCTGCGCCAATAAACTGGCACTTGGATTTCCTTTTTTGTTCTGTGTAACGTCCAGATAAGCTTCGTCAAGCGAAAGTGGCTCCACCATATCTGTATAATCGTGAAATATTTCATGAATTTTTGTGGAAATCTCTTTGTAACGATCAAAACGCGGACGAACAAAAATAATTTCCGGACAATATTTCTTTGCCAAAACACCGCTTATAGCACTTCGTACGCCAAATTTTCGGGCTTCGTAACTTGCCGCCGAAACTACTCCTCTATTCTCTGAACCGCCTACAGCAATTGGTTTTCCGCGTAAAGCAGGATTATCCATTTGCTCTACTGAGGCATAAAAAGCATCCATATCAACATGGATTATTTTTCGATATGTAGGCATTTCGGACATGCTACAAATTTAATGAGGAAAGCACAAATATGAGATGAAAATAATCATAAAAAAAAGCTACAGTTACAACTATAGCTTTATAATGCCTTGAAAATAAAAATGTTTTAAAATTCTATTCTCACTCCAATTTGGTTTGAACTTGCAATTAAAGTTGTTTTAGGAGCTGGCTTATATGTATCTGCCAAACCCGCATTATATTTTTCTATTGCTGATTTAACCTTTTTCGAATAACCTATTTTAATGGGTATTGATGCAATTATTAAAACACCGCCAATTATTGCAGCAGTCATATTTGTTTTTTCTGACTGAGCAGAAGGATAATAGCTATTTCCTGAATATGTAGTATTATCAGTAGTCAAACCAATAATCAGATTTGTTGCTACAAGCCCAATTCCTCCGTATAAAAAGACATTCCCAAACGTTTTTTTAGATCTTCCTGAATTGTAAAGAGCTAATGCTTCAGGATTATTGGCTAATAATTGTCTGACTTCGTTTGAAGGAATTTTTTTGTCATCAGAATTATAAACTGTACCTCCGCTTTTATAGGTAAGTTGTTGAGAATAGCCTGCTATCGTAAGCAGAAAAAATAAAACAGATAGTTTTTTAGTCATGGTTGGATTTTTGTTTTTGGTTGTAATCTTAAATTTATAATGTATTGGGCAAGGTATTTATTCAAAATCAATTTGTGGCTGAGCAAAGATTATGAACTAAATGTTCCCAAACAAATCATTTTCTTTATTTTTGTACTTCTACACGAAATAAAATAAAATGCGAACATTTGTTATAGGCGACATACACGGCGGACTGCTCGCTCTTGAGCAAGTAATCAAGAAAGCTGAAGTTACTACTGAGGATACTCTTATTTTTTTAGGCGATTATGTTGATGGATGGAGCCAGTCTCCACAGGTAATAGACTATTTGATTGACTTGAAATCAAAGCAAAAATGCATTTGTATCAGAGGAAATCATGACGAATTGTTATTGTCCTGGTTCAAAACCAAAACTGAGGAGATTGACGAAGAGATGTGGTTCAAACACGGAGGAGAAGCAACTGTTCTGGCTTATAAAAAATTAAGTGAAGACAAAATTAAAGCTCATATTGATTTTTTAGAATCGCTGGAAGATTATTATCTTGACGATCAAAACCGTTTGTTTGTTCATGCTGGTTTCACCAATTTAAATGGTGTGGTTTGGGAATATTTTCCGAAATTATTTTACTGGGACAGAACGCTTTGGGAATCTGCGCTTGCTTTAGATCCAAAATTAAAACCCGAAGATTTATATTATCCTAAACGTTTTACTATTTATAAAGAAATATACATTGGTCATACTCCGGTAACCAGAATTGGAAAAACTGTTCCGGTTCAAAAAGCCTGCGTCTGGAATGTAGATACCGGTGCCGCCTTTAAAGGTTCCTTGACGATTATGAATGTAGACACTAAGGAATTCTGGCAAAGCGATCCGTTAAATGAATTGTATTCTACTGAAAAAGGTAGGAATTAATCCATAAAAAGTTATTTTTGCATTTATAATTATAATTAATATTTAAGTTTATGAAAAAGGTTATTACATTTTTGTTCCTGGTATCATTTGGATTTACACAAGCTCAGCAAGCTTATAAGGGAAAAGGAGATGTTAAGGTTAATGTTGGGGCTAATCTTCAGGATGGCGGTTCAGGAATTCAGGGGTCTGTTGATTTTGGTTTAGGCGAAAATTTCTCTTTTGGTTTTGTTGCGAATTACTTATTAGGTGTCGATAATTTCAATGGTTTTTATCACAATAATCCAACTCCGTATACTGATTACAAACCTGATTTTGGTGACCGTTTTGATGCTAAAGCAAGAATTAATGCTAATTTAAGCAGTGTTATTGGTGTGGAGCAATTAGATGTTTATCCGGGTTTAAGCGTGGGATTACATAATTTTGGCGGGCATGTTGGTGGTCGCTATTTCTTTACGGAAGGATTTGGTGTTTTCACAGAAATTGGTTTTCCAATAGCAAAATATGGTAATAATGACGGTGTATTTGATCATTTAAACAATCAGGCGACTTTTAGTTTAGGAGCTTCTTTTAATTTGTAAACATTGCCAATAATCATAAAAAAGGCATTCATCGAGAGGTGAATGCCTTTTTGTTTTACAATAATCCGTAAAATCATTAAAGATCAAAAAGTTAAGGATTGAATTTAGTAACGACACTAAAACAAATTCATAGAAAAGCCCCGCAAAAGTATTTACGGGGCTTTTCATCTTTACTAATTCAAAACTTATTTTTTGGCGAATTTCTTAACGATTCTTTTACTTCCGTTATTTAATTCAATGATATAAACTCCAGTATGTAAATTACTTACATCAATTGGATTTCCAGAAAGTTCCCCAGTACTTACTTGTTGTCCTAATGTATTTATAATTCTAAAAGTATATCCTGTATTGTTTGATAATGAAACATTTAGTTCCCCGGCAACCGGATTTGGATAAAGAGCAAAACTTGAAGTTTCAGTAGTTTCTACTAATCCCGCTACGATTTCTTCATTAACAATTGCGCCCGAAGCGGTAATGTTTATTGAATAATCTTCGACTTGTCCGTAAGAGAAAGCCTCACAGGCTGTTGGAATTGCGTTGTATTTCATAGAAACCCTAACTCTGGTTGTTCCTAGAGTTGCTGTTGCAGGAATTGCGATTGTTCCTGTTGCCGTAGTTGCTGTTGAAGTTGCTTTTGTATAAACTGTTTCACCTGCATCTGAGAAATCACCATCTTGGTTATAATCTATAAAAACAGCATATGCTTCACTATAAACAGATGATGTCCAGGATGGCGTTATTGTGATTGTATAAGCACTTCCTCTTGCTGCATTTGTAGAAATTGCCGTGTAGTTCTCATAACCGGCTGTTCCTGTTGAAGTATTATTGATGGTTCCAAATACTACTTTACCAATTCTTTCATCTGCAGTACTATTCCCTTGAGATGTACAATATGTTATACCGGCAGCAGTAGTTGTTACATTTACAGTATTGCTTGAAGCTGAAAGATTTCCCGCAGCATCTTTAGCTTTTACGCTAAATGTATAAGCAGTTGATGCTGTTAAGCCTGTTACAGTATAACTTGTAGTTGTAGACGAACCTTTTAGCGTTGTGCCCTGATAAATATTATATCCTGTTACCGCTACATTATCTGTAGAGGCTGTCCAGGTTAAATTAGTAGTTGTTCCTGTTGTTCCTGAAGCTGCAAGAGAAGCCGGAGCTGATGGAGCCACTGTGTCTGTTGATCCTACATAAGCCGCACCTACTCCAACGGCGTAAAACGCATTTGTTGTTGAAATAACTTCGGCAGAACCTGCACCGTATAAATCAATAGCAGATTGAATTCCTGAAGTTCTGGCATTAGCATAAGTTGAGTTTGCTGTTAAATACACACTCTCTAAACGATATGCAATTTTTGCCGCTTTGTCAATTGTGATCCCTGTTACGTTATATACGCTTCCAATATCATTTGTTCCGGATTTCCCTACAGACAAAATATAAAACCAGTGGTTTAATACCCCTGAATTAGTATGAACCCCACATTGATCATTATTGTTTGTTGGCGTACAATTTACATTTACCCAGTAAGTTCCGCCATAAGTATCCGGTTGTCCCTCAGAGTTAGGATCACTCATAGAACGTAGCGCCAGGTGACCGCTTCTTCTTTCTATATCTTCTCCAACTAACCAAGTTGATTTTGTTGGTGCTGCACGATATTCAATACAAGCTCCCCAAATATCAGAGAAACCTTCATTCATTGCGCCTGATTCTTTTTGGTACGCTAAATTTGCTGTATAAGTACAAACGGCATGACCAATTTCATGTCCGGCAACATCCATTGCTGTTAAAATATCAAATCCACCAGTTCCTGTACCGTCACCGTATGTCATAACACTTCCGTTCCAGAATGCGTTATTGTTATTTGGATATCCCGCTGCAACTAAATTATAGTGCACATAACTTTTAATTTTTGCTCCTGCATTATCAAAACTATTTCTTGAGTGTACAGCTGACCAATAATCATAGGTCATTTCAGCACCCCAATGTGCATCTAAAGCACCATTATCTTTATTGGTATTGTTGTATTCAGCTGCTGTCCAGTTATTGTCAGCATCAGTGAAATTTGTTGTTGGATACGTTGCAGTTCTTGCAGAGTTATAAGTCTGAACTCCGTTTCCGCGTGTTACATCAGATAAAATATAAGATGATCCGCTTAAACTGGTCTGAATTGTTTGCGTTCCGCTGTAACGAGTCGCTGCATTTGCTGCTACAAATGCCATAGCAGCTGCATTACTGTTTTGAATTTTGGCTGTAGCCGAAGTTGCTTTCCCATGAACATTATCATGAAGATGTTTTATCGTTGCATTATAAAACAATGCTGCTCCGGTTTGTGCATCAATATAAAGATCACCACGACTTAAAGGTTTAGTAGCATAAATATCAAATTTATACGCCAGTCTCACTTTATCGCTTTTTCTTTCTTGTCCTTGTTCCTCCATTGCAGGTAATAAAACAAGTTCACCTTTAGGTTTTTCATATCCCATTGCTGCAGCATCTTCAGGACTTTCCCATAAATATTTTTGAGCTCCGGTATAAGCAATGGCTTTGGTAAAGGCTGCCTGACTAGATAATTTAGGGGTCGTTTTTACATTTTCAAGATTATAATACTCTCCGTTCATGGAGGTTACTTTTCCTGCTTTTGAATGTAATGTGTAATTGGCAAATTCAACTTTAACTCCTTGTTCGTACAATTGAAATTTTTCATGTGTAAAACCTTCTTTATCCGATTCTGTTTTAATTCTAGAAAAAGATTGATTGTCTTTTAAACCTAGTTGTTCCTTAAAAACAGTATTATAATCTGCTCCCTTATAACTTGATTTGTCATTGAAGGTGATTAAACTGGGTTGTCCGTTTTCTGATACACTTTTCTGGCTAATTCGTTTGTCTGTGCTTTGGGCAAAACCCGCTACAGAAAATGTAAGAATGACAACGGTTGACGCCATAATTTTTGGTAATTTTCTTTCCATAATTAAGTTGTTTTTGAGTTTGGTTAAATGATTACAAATAAAATATTTAATGTAGGTAAATACTTTATTTTGAGATAAAAGTATTTTATTTATGTTAGATAATCGATGAAATTCGCCGTTAATCGATAAAATGCAACATTTTTTACTTTAAATTTACTTTTATTTAACAAACTGTGAATATTTCGTAAAAAAACAGGTCAAAAAATAATTATATGATTGATTTATAACATCTTATACATTATAAAATTGCTGAGATGCCAATTTTACTGGAAAAATAAGTTTTTTAAGCTGTAATTTATTCGTACAAAAAAGGCTGACCTTTTTTAAAAGCCAGCCCTTTTGTGTTTTTATTAAAAAGTAAGAATTTTTAAATATCCATTTCCGGAATATCTCCTTCTATAATCAAGTCGGCTTCAGTTGAAGCGATGATATGCTCAACAGAAACTCCTGGTGCTCTTTCCAAAAGCTTAAAACCCTTTTGAGTTACTTCGAGAACTGCTAATTCTGTTACAATCTTTTTAACGCATCCTACGCCCGTTAATGGCAAAGTACATTTTTTCAGAATTTTTGATTCTCCTGCTTTATTAACATGCATCATGGCAACTATGATATTTTCGGCAGAAGCCACTAAATCCATTGCTCCTCCCATTCCTTTAACCATTTTGCCCGGAATTTTCCAATTTGCAATATCTCCGTTTTCAGAAACTTCCATCGCACCTAAAATGGTTAAATCTACTTTCTGACTGCGAATCATTCCAAAACTAAAAGCAGAATCAAAGAAACTCGCTCCGGGAAGCGTTGTAATTGTTTGCTTTCCTGCGTTGATAACATCCGCATCTTCTTCTCCTGCAAAAGGAAAAGGCCCCATTCCAAGAACACCATTTTCGCTTTGAAATTCAACCGCGATATCTTCTCTGACATAATTCGCCACCAAAGTTGGAATCCCAATACCAAGATTGACAAAATACCTGTCTTTTACTTCTTTTGCAATTCGTTTTGCAATATCTTCTTTTGTTAACATAAATTCTTAATGTGTCAATTTGGAAATTAGATAATTAGATAATGCTATACTTTGCGTAATCTAATTCATTATCTAATTATCACATTTTCTAATTATCTAATTCGTTTTGTCTTTATTCGTAAAATAATCCCAAGTTCTCTTAGCGATATCGGCGATTATTTTTTCGGTAACTTCTTTTTCTTCCGTAATGTTTTTCATAAACACAGCAATAATCAAATGTTTTCCATTGGGAAGTTTTACAATCCCTATATCATTCATTGCAACTCTTAAATTAGCATCGTTTGTTCCTGAAACTCCCGTTCTGTGTGCTAACTCTGTGTTTTCAGGAAGACCTGCTTTCATCCATGTAAGTCCTCTAGACGTTTCTATCATTATCTGATATAAATACTTTGTTGTTGTTTCTTTTAAAATTTCTCTTTTATAAAATTTTTCCAGTAATTCAACTGTTGCTAATGGAGTCGTTGTATTCACATACAGATTCTCCCAAATCATCATTTTCTCTTCGTTTACCTTAATTACAAAATCTTTAATACCTTGTTTATTTATAAATTTTTGGACTGTTTTTGTTCCGCCAATTAGGTTAAGAAGAATATCGCATCCATTATTATCACTGTGCGAAACGGTATATCTCAACAATTGATCTAAAGTTAAATACAGGTCTCCATTTGGATATTCTTCACGAATTGGACTCCAGGTATCGGGAAGAAGATCTTTCTTTTTCACAAATATTTTTTGAGTAAGTGACAATTTGCCTTCGTCAACTTTATTTAACACTGTTAATGCAATATGAAATTTAAAAACACTCATCATTGGTGCTTTTAAATTTCCATTAATGCTTAGAGTATCTTTATCTTCAATATTTTTTATAGCAATCCCAACTGTTGCATTTTTAGATACAATTATATCGTTAAGTTGTTTCCGAAGTTCATTGGTCGATTGAGCAAAAGTCTGAAACGACAAAAAGGAAAACAAAATTATGGTAAGTTTATTCATGTTTTATCTTTCAATTATAAGTGATAATCCGATAATTCCAAATCTTTAATTTGTCACTAAGTCTTAATTTTTTACTTAATGTAATTATCATTAATTATTTAACTTTCAATAAATTAAAAATTAAAATATATTAACGCAACAAGTTTGCATTTGTAGATAGTTATCTAATTTTTCTGCCTTACTGTACGTTGCTCAATTCTTTTCTCAAATTTTTCCCCCTGAAAAATACGTTGTACCATAATTCCGGGAATATGAATTTGATTTGGATCTAAAGTGCCAACTGGAACTAATTCTTCAACTTCGGCAATTGTAATTTTTGCGGCTCCGGCCATACATGCATTAAAATTTCTTGCAGTACCTTTAAAGATTAGATTTCCGGCTTCGTCACCTTTCCAGGCTTTTACAATAGCAAAATCGGCTTTGAAAGCTTCTTCCATAATATGCATTTTACCATTGAATTCACGAACTTCTTTTCCTTCAGCAACTTCGGTTCCGTAACCTGCGGGTGTAAAGAAAGCGGGGATTCCTGCTTGTGCAGCACGACAACGTTCGGCCAATGTTCCTTGTGGAGTCAATTCAACTTCTAATTCTCCCGAAAGCATCTGGCGTTCAAACTCAGCGTTTTCACCAACGTAAGACGAAATCATTTTTTTAATTTGTTTCTTCTGCAAAAGCAATCCCAAACCAAAATCATCAACTCCTGCATTGTTCGAAATACAGGTTAAATCTGAAATTGTCGTATTGACTAATGCTGCAATCGTATTTTCCGGAATTCCGCATAAACCAAAACCACCAAACATAATGGTCATACCGGTTTCAATTCCTTCTGTGGCTTCCTGAACGTTATTTACTTTTTTTGTAATCATAACAAACTGTCTTTATTAGCATATATATTTGATAAAAATAAGATTTTTACATGGAATTATATCGATTTCGTAATAATTTTATTTTAGCAACTTTAATTACCTTGCCAATATTCAGTAATGTAAATATATCTCATAAAGATTAATATGGTAGAAAATATATTTTCCGTAATATTTTGTCGCGTAGGGACTTTATGCACTCCAATTTCTCAACATTAATAAGGTGTAGTTACGGGACATTTAAACGCTAATGTCATATTTGCTAACAACATTTAACTCCTAAAGGAGTGTGAAATCATGTTTTCTTCCGCTTTCAATAAATATTACTCCAAAAAAAATCCTTTTGTATTCTTCCGAAATTCAGAAGCTCACAAAAGGATTTTTTATATGTAAAAGGAATCTAAACTATAGTTCGAATTCGTCTGTATTTTGTTCTGTTGCTGTTGTATCTTTTACAACTGCAGGTCGACTGTAACAATCTACTTTTATCGAAAGATTAGCCGGACGTTCGAACTCTGCTTTTGAAACCTGAAGTCCTGGATCTGCATAACAAAGTTTCATAAAGTAACCCCAAATTGGCAATGCTGCAGTAGCTCCTTGTCCGTAAGTTAAACTTTTAAAACGTGCTGAACGATCTTCGCAACCTACCCAAACTCCTGTTACCAGGTTAGGAACCATTCCCATAAACCAACCATCAGACTGGTTTTGAGTTGTTCCGGTTTTACCGGCAATTGGGTTTGTAAACATATACGGATATCCTGTCCAGCGGTTGTCTCCGCTTCCACCGCCTTGTGTACGTAAACGTGCACCAGAACCGGTTTCTGTAACTCCCTGAAGCAATTTGATTACCGCAAAGGCAATATCTTTATTTAAAACGTCGTGAGATTCCGGAATTGGCTCATAAATAACCTCTCCGCTTTTGTTCTCGATGCGGCTTAAAAATTGAGGTTTTACATAAACTCCCTGATTTGCAAATGTGCTGTAAGCAGCAACCATATCTTCAACTGTAATATCTACTGCTCCAAGTGCAATTGATGGCTGAGCAGGAATTTCGGTTTTTACCCCTAATTTATGTGTCAGTTCTACAACAGCTTCCGGCCCTACACGATCTATTAATTTTGCAGAAACCGTATTGATTGAGTTCGCCAAACCTTGTTTTAACGTCACCATTCCGCGATATCTGTTATCAGAGTTTCTTGGTTCCCAATCTGCAGTAACATTATGACGCCCTTTGTGGATCATAAATGGTCCGTCAAGAATAGAATCACAAGGAGACATGTTTAATTGTTCAATTGCTGTTGCGTAAACAAACGGTTTAAAGGTAGAACCTACTTGTCTCGCTCCCTGCCCAACGTGATCGTATTGGAAATATTTATAATTGATTCCTCCAACCCACGCTTTAATGTTTCCGGTTTGTGGTTCCATCGCCATTAATCCGGATTGCAAAAAGTGTTTAAAATAACGAATAGAATCCATTGGAGTCATTACTGTGTCGCGTTCACCTTTCCAGGTAAAGATGCGCATTTTTGTTTTTACTTTGAAAGAAGCAATGATATCATCTTCGCTTTTATCCAGATCTTTCATGATTGCCCAACGTGTTGAGTTTTTCATGGCCTGCATCATAAGCTTATCTGTTTCTGCCTTAGTGATATTTACGAAAGGTGCATTTTTATTATTTTTCTGTTCGATGAAAAATTGCTGTTGCAGATTTTTCATGTGTTCAGAAACTGCTTCTTCCGCATGCAATTGCATTCTGGAATCAATAGTCGTATAAATTTTCAGACCATCTTTGTAGATGTCATAATCTGAACCATCCGGTTTTTTATTCTCTGCCATCCATTTCTTCATGTAATCGCGAAGATATTCTCTAAAATAGGTTGCTGTCCCTTCACGGTGACTTTCTAATTTAAATTTTAAGGCAATTGGCAAAGCCTGTAATTTCTCCTTTTCAGCATCTGTAATCATTTTTGCTTTTTCCATTTGGGAAAGCACAACATTTCGACGATTTTTTACGCCTTCAGGATTACGAACCGGATTGTATAATCCCGAGTTTTTAAACATTCCGACTAAAATAGCCGATTCATCCATTGTTAAATCTTTCGGATCTTTAGAGAAATACGTTTGTGCCGCAGAACTTACTCCAACAGAATAATTTCCGAAATCATAAACGTTGCAATACATTGCAAGAATCTCATTTTTAGTATATTGTCGTTCCAGACGAATGGCGATAATCCATTCTTTTATTTTTTGCACAATCCTAAACGGAAGAAATTTAGATCCTTCACCATGGAATAATTGTTTTGCTAACTGTTGCGTTAAAGTACTTGCCCCTCCATTAGTTCCTAAACTAAAAACGGCTCTTAAAGTTCCACGCCCGTCAATACCTGAATGCTCATAAAAACGGGCATCCTCAGTCGCAACCAAAGCTTCAACTAAACTTTTTGGCAAATCTGAGTATTTAAGCTGTGATCTATTGGTTTTAAAATACTTACCAATAACTACTCCATCAGATGAAATGATTTCCGTAGCCAGATTAGAATCCGGATTTTCTAAATCTTCAAATGAAGGCATCGATCCGAATAATCCCCATGATGCAAATAGGAAGAATGCTAAAACACCTAATAAAGAATAGGCAAAAATTCTCCAGAATTTCTTTTTATAGTAGTTAATATCTTTAGTACTCTTAGGTTGAATGTTTTTTTTGGTGGCCATAACTATTTTTCTAATCTTTTTGTTCTATTCTAAAACCTACATCTGTAATACCATCTAAAGCCTGAACCCCGGGAATTTTTCCTGATTCCCTAACGGCTTGTTTAATGTGTACTTTGTATTTTCCGTTAAACTTTACATCTTCTTTGTAAAACAATTTACTTTCTTTTATGTCAGTAAAGCCATTTCCAAGTAATGTTCCGTCCGGTTTTGCCATTTCATATTCTAAAGTATCTACTTTAGTGAAACCACTTGGTGTTTCAATAGCCACAATTAAAAACAAATTCTTGAAGGGATAATTGTTATTGTCCCTTAAATTTATAAATAAATTGTATTTTTTGGTTGAATCTAAAACTGGCAGGTCAAAAGTTACAATACTGTCTTTGTTCCATGCACTTCCAACAGATTTGTACTCATCAAATACTCTTTTTTTATCACATGAAAAAAGAAGTATTGCCACCAAAAGAAGAATCCCGCTATTTTTTATTCTCATTTTTAGTAATAATTATAGGTTTTCTAGGTTCAGCCGGTTTAGCATCATTCGAATTTTTAGGTTTGTTCGCTTGATTTGGCTTGTTATTATTAGGTTTGTTTCCTTTATTTGGATTTGGATTCGGATTTCCGTTTCCTGCAAGCTTATTTTGATTTGAAGCTGCCTGAGGTTTATTTTGATTAGAAATTACAGGCGTTTTATTTGGAGTTGCCACAATCGCTGCTTCCGCATTTGGTTTGCGTTTACGATTTGGTTTTTTCTTTCTTTTTGGCTGGTCGAAACGAGTTAAACTTTCCTGACCCATTGCATTATTAAAGTCTTTTTCAGGCTCTGAAATTTCTTCAATAGCAAAATCTTCTAATGATGAAACTTTGTTTTTCAGTTTATTCTCTGCAATAATTTCTTTTACCTGATCAATTTTCAAAACATGCCAGTTTGCAAAATTATTAGTGTATGCAAACCACATTAATCCTTTAAAAATATCTTGTTTCTGACATATTGCATCTCCTTTTTCAGTCACTAATTTAGTGTCATAATCAGGAAAATCTTTCAGTGCATCCATATAAGTATCAAGCTCATAATTTAAGCAACACTTTAATTTCCCGCATTGTCCGGCTAATTTTTGAGGATTTAATGAAAGCTGCTGGTAACGTGCCGCAGAAGTATTGACACTTCTAAAATCTGTTAACCAGGTCGAACAGCAAAGTTCACGTCCACAAGAACCAATTCCGCCTAAACGAGCTGCTTCCTGACGGAAACCAACTTGTTTCATCTCAACTCTTGTACTGAATTCTTTAGCAAAATCTTTAATCAAAAGTCTAAAATCGACCCTGTCATTTGCTGTGTAATAAAATGTGGCTTTTGAGCCGTCTCCCTGAAATTCAATATCAGAGATTTTCATTTCAAGCTTATGTTGAATCGCTAATTCACGCGCACGAACTTTCATTGGTTCCTCACGATCACGCGCGACTGACCAGATATCTATATCTTTTTGAGATGCTTTGCGGTATATTTTAGGTACTTCGTTACTCTCGTGATTGACACCTTTTTTCTTCATTTGAATTTTTACCAATTCGCCTGTCAAAGTAACAATCCCAATATCGTGTCCCGGTGACGCAACAGTTGCTACAATATCACCAATACTTAACGTTAATTTCTCTGAATTTCTAAAAAATTCCTTGCGTCCGTTTTTAAAACGAACCTCAACACAGTCAAAAATTGCCTCTCCATTAGACGGACTCATGTTCGCGAGCCAGTCAAAAACAGTCAATTTATTGCAGCTATCGGTGCCGCAGGTCCCATTATTTTTACAACCTTTTGGTGCGCCACCATCTGAGGTTGAACAACTTGTACATGCCATAATTATATATGTAGTGTTGCATAAAAGCAACTTAAGTTCATAAACATTTGATTTGTAAAGATAGTATTTTTTTTAGTTTGCTTTTTATCATTAAAACTAAAGGGCTGTTAAAAACCAAAATGGCTTAAATATCCCCTAATCTATCATTTTTAAAACTTCTAGTGGTGAGTTTAACTAATTAAACATATGACTTTTGCAAATTATTTAGAAACAGAAAATAAAACCACACATAACAAACTCATTTCAAGCAATTTAAAAGAATAATAAATATAGTTTTTTATTTAAAAATCTTTAAAGTTGGTTTTTATCATACAAAATTTCATTAACATCTCAATTGTTTCCATATGCAAAACACTACTTATAAAAAGCTTAATTGTATCAAGCTAACACTAGTTGTTATTTTATTTTTTATGAGTTTTAAAATCACAGCTCAAAATACCATAACTACAGGTGTAAGTATATTCAAAGGTGAGAGTGGCGAATTAACTGCTACTACTTCTACATCAAATGTAACAAGCTTTACAGGTTACTGGAATGCTGCTACAGATCCTCGGGCATTTATACCTGAAAGTCTTTCTGCTGCATACTTGAAAAATTCCCCTGTTTGCAAATTCTCTACAACTGCCTCAGGAAACTATACCGCAACGACTTTTAAAGTAAATGTGTCAGGTACTTATAATTTTAAAATGACCAACTCAACGAGTATTGATGGGATGGCTTATATTTTTAAAGGAAATTTTACTCCCGGCACCTGTTCTGGCGGTGGTACTTATATAATAGGAGACGATGATTACGACGGCATGGGAGAACCTCCCAGATTGATTACCCATTTAGATGCCGGAGTTACTTATACATTGATATCAACGAAATTTACTACCGGTAATTCAGATTTTGTTGGAGATTATACCTGGACTATTAATGGCGGAACTATTTTATTAGACAATTTAAATTACTGGTATACTACAAGTACAGGGGGAAATCCAATTGGTTGGGGAAATACTTTTAACCCTGTTGGTGTACCTGGTTCTGGTTTACCAGATACAAATACTGCTGGTACAAAAACTTATTATGTCAGTGATGGAACTGGTAATTCTTTAAGAACGCCAGTAAATTTTACCATTTTAGAAGATGTTATTAGTTTAACCTGCGAGGGAGAAATGCAAACAGTCTTAAAAGATGATTTTGGTTCAGGAGTTTCTGACCGAGGATCAAAACCTTCTACAAGTGATTTTACTACTAATTATAATTTTTCACCATCTGGAGGCGTGGGACCAAATTCTTATAGTTTAATGAAAAACGCCAATCAGGCCAATAGCTCCTGGTCATCTGGAGGAGATCATACTACAGGCAAAAATGGAAATGGGTATATGTTGGTATTCGATGCTAATACTACATTGGGAAGTGTTTTTTATGAAAAGAAATATTCTGAGCTTTGTTCCGGAAGCCTGGTTACTTTTTCCATTTATGCCACAAATCTTATTTCTACGGCATATCAAGGCTACAGCATTAAACCAAAGGTTAAAATTGACCTGATAAACCCCTTAAACCAATCAGTTATAAAATCATTCACTTCTGATGAATTACAATTAAGTCAACCAACTGAACTTTTATGGAATGAATTATCATTATCATTTACAATTCCTTCAGGACTTGACACAATAACTGTTAGGGTTAGTAATGCTCAGGCAGATACTAATACCAATGGAAATGACGTTGCATTTGATGATGTTTCTTTTAGTATTTGCGTACCGTCTTTAACAATTTCGACAGATAACAATAAAGTATGCGCAAACGAAAGCGTTACCTTAACTGCACAAAACGAAAAAGCTACTGGATATACTTATCAATGGCAACAATTAAATGGAACAAACTGGATTGATATTCCAGCAGCAAATTCAATACAATATAAGACTCCTGCATTAGCACAAACAACAACATACAGAATTCGCTTTGCTCAAACTGGAGTTGATATCTCTAACAATAAAAATTTATTATGTTCAGGTAGTAAAGAAATGTTGGTAGAAATTACTCCTAAGCCCAGTCCTGTTATAACCAATGTAACAATAAATTGGGGCCAAAATTATACTTGGCCAGCAAATGGTGTCAGTTATAATTCTTCACAATCAGGACTTACTATTGAAAAAGATAATTGTACAGCTAATCAAGTATTAAATCTAACCGTAAACCCAAAAGTTGAGGGAGTTATTATTTGTAAAGGTGGTAGTGGTGAGTTAACCGTTACTAACTCCAGCCAAAGGGTTACCCAATTTTCAGGATATTGGAATGCAGCAACAGATCCTCGTGCATTTTTTCCCGTGATTCAGTCAAACCCTAAGATATGTTCTTTCATTAACTACGCTAAGGGAAACTACACTGCAACAACTTTTAGAGTAACTCAGTCGGGTATTTATAATTTAAAAATGGCCGATCAAGTTCTTGATGGTGTCGCCTACATCTACAGTGGGAATTTTACACCTGGCACATGTTCTGGTGAAGGCACTTATATAATAGGAGACCGTAATTATGATGGGCCTGGAACAAATCCCCGGTTAATTACCTATCTTGATGCAGGAGTTACTTATACCTTGGTATCGACCATGTATCCACCAAATTATGCTGGTTCAACAGATTTTTACGGAGATTATACCTGGACGGTAACTACACCGTCAGGAGGAGAATTTATTATAGATACTTTAAATTATTGGTACACCACAAGTACGGGAGGAAATCCTATTGGATGGGGAAATTCATTTAACCCTGTTGGAGTAGCAGGATCTGGTTTAGCTGATACAAATACTGCTGGAACAACAACTTATTATGTAAGCAACGGAATAGCAAATTCTACAAGAACACCAGTAGATTTTACTATCAAAGCAAAACCAACAACAATCAGCACGCCAATTTCAATATGCTCAGGAGGAAGTTATACCTGGAGCGTAAATAATGAAACTTATACAACTGCAGGAACGTATTCTAAAATCAATGACGGATGTACCGCAGATCAGGAACTGATATTGACCATTGGGGCAAAACCGACAACAATCAGCACGCCAATTTCCATATGCTCGGGAGAAAGTTATACCTGGAGTGTAAATAATGAAACTTATACAACCGCAGGAACGTATTCTAAAATAAATGACGGATGTACCGCAGATCAGGAACTGGTATTGACTATTGGAGCAAAACCAACAACAATCAGCACAACAATTTCAATATGTTCAGGAGGAAGTTATACCTGGAATGTAAATAATGAGACATACAAAACCGCAGGAACGTATTCTAAAATCAATGACGGATGTACCGCAGATCAGGAACTAGTATTGACCATTGGAGCAAAACCAACAACAATCAGCACGCCAATTTCAATATGCTCGGGACAAAGTTATACCTGGAGTGTAAATAATGAAACTTATACAACCGCAGGAACGTATTCTAAAATAAATGACGGATGTACCGCAGATCAGGAACTGGTATTGACCATTGGAGCAAAACCAGCAACAATCAGCACAACAATTTCAATATGCTCGGGAGGAAGTTATACCTGGAGCGTAAATAATGAAACTTATACAACCGCAGGAACGTATTCTAAAATAAATGACGGATGTACCGCAGATCAGGAACTGGTATTGACTATTGAAGCAAAACCAACAACAATCAGCACAACAATTTCAATATGCTCGGGAGGAAGTTATACCTGGAATGTAAATAATGAAACTTATACAACTGCAGGAACGTATTCTAAAATCAATGACGGATGTACCGCAGATCAGGAACTGGTATTGACCATTGGAGCAAAACCAGCAACAATCAGCACGCCAATTTCAATATGCTCGGGACAAAGTTATACCTGGAGTGTAAATAATGAAACTTATACAACTGCAGGAACATATTCTAAAATCAATGACGGATGTACTGCAGATCAGGAACTGGTATTGACCATTGGAGCAAAACCTGCAGATATTGTAACTACTGAAAACATTTGCTTCGGGGAAACCTATACCTGGTCTGAAAACAACACAACCTATTCAACTTCGCAAAATGGAATCAGAATAACAAATGACGGTTGTACCGCAGATCAGGTATTGAATCTGACTATTGGGGCAAAACCCGCAGATATTATAACTACAGAGTCTATCTGTGCAGGTGCAACCTATACATGGCCAGTTAACGGAACGGTGTATTCAACTTCACAAAGCGGACTGAAAATTGTAAATGACGGCTGTACCGCAGATCAGGTATTGAACCTGACTGTAGGAACCAAACCTGCCGATATTGTAACTTCTGAAAACATCTGTTTCGGGCAAACCTATACGTGGACTGAAAACAGCACAACGTATTCAACTTCTCAAAACGGAATCAGAATAACAAATAACGGGTGTACCGCAGATCAGGTATTGAATCTTACCGTTGGGGCAAAACCTGCCGATATTGTAACTTCTGAAAACATCTGTTTCGGGCAAACTTACACGTGGACTGAAAACAGCACAACGTATTCAACTTCACAAAACGGAATCAGAATAACAAATGACGGATGTACGGCAGATCAGGTATTGAACCTGACTGTTGGAGCAAAACCGGCAGATATTGTAACTAATGAAAACATCTGCTTCGGGGAAACTTACACGTGGGCCGAAAACAGCACAACATATTCAACTTCGCAAAATGGAATCAGAATAACAAATGACGGATGTACGGCGGATCAGGTATTGAATCTGACTGTAGGAACCAAACCTTCAGATATTATAACTACAGAGTCTATCTGTGCAGGTGCAACCTATACATGGCCAGTTAACGAAACTGTGTATTCAACTTCGCAAAACGGAATCAGAATAACAAATGACGGATGTACCGCAGATCAGGTATTGAACTTAACGGTATCAACCTCCTTAACTTCTTCAATTTTACCAAACAGTATATTCTCTGAATTATGTGCAGGAGATAAAAATGCATCCTTTGGAATAGAAATTAATGGCGGATTCCGACCTTATCAATTAAGTCTCGACAATGATAAAGGAGTATATCTGCAAATATCAGAAACTGAATATACATTTACAAATCTTGATGGTGGCACACATAAAGTATATATTAAAGACGCTCTAAATTGCACTTCTGATCTTGAGATAATTATTCCAAAAATGATCTCTATCGATCCAATTGTGACTGTAGATTATAGCTGTCTGAATAATAATTCACCAAACTCTGCAACTGTAAATATTAATAAAAACATTACAAATACGACAGATGTCGATTATGCTCTTGATGGCGGTACTTATCAGGCAAAAAATGTCTTTACAAATATTTCACCTGGTATACATACGATAAAGGCAAGACATTTAAACGGTTGCATTCAGTCTACAAAATCCTTTATAATCGATGATATTCAACCTCTAACTTTAAATTTAGCTAATGGCGAATTAAATGAAATTGTAGCAACCGCTATTGGCGGCAGCGGTACTTATCAATACACATTTCAAGATGAATCTAATAACCAGTTAAACAAATTAATCATATATAAATCCGGAAATTATACTGTTACTGTTACAGATTCTAATGGCTGTACAGCTTCTGCATCAAGATATTTTGAATATATAGATGTTTGTATTCCAAATCATTTTACTCCAAACGGAGATGGTATAAATGATGAATGGGGACCTGGATGCAGTGTTAACTACAAAAACCTAACGTTTTCAATTTTTGACAGATATGGCCGCATCATAGGCAATTATAAGTACGGTCAAAAATGGGATGGAAAATATAATGGTACAGAACTGTCTTCAGGTGATTACTGGTATGTATTTAAACTAAATGACAATAAGGACAACAGAGAGTTTGTTGGGCACTTCACTCTTTACAGATAACTAATAATAATATAATTATGTTATCAAAAACTTACAATACAATGAAAAAATTCATAATAACAATAGTACTTATGGCTGTAACTTCAGGTTACAGCCAAGAGTTAAATTTACCGGTTTTTACACAATACTTAGCAGATAACCCATTTGTTATATCTTCAACCTATGCCGGAATTGGTGATAATTTAAGAATAAGAACCAATGGATTAACACAATGGGTTGGCATTAAAGATGCCCCGGACAATCAGTCATTATATGCGGATTTTAGGGTTTTGGACCGTTCCGGAATAGGAATTTCACTTTACAATGACAGCAATGGTTATACAAAACAAATGGGAGGCAAAGTATCTTTTGCACATCATTTAGTTTTGGATTATTATTCAAAGCAATATTTGTCGCTGGGAATATCCTACAATTTTAATAATTTTAAAATTGACGTCAACGAATTTAAACCTACTTATGAAAATCCCACACCTGATCCCGGTATTACTAATGACCGATATACAGCCAACCACAACTTCGATATTGGGGCGTTATACAGAAATAAAGGTTATTTTTTGAGCTTAAACATAAGTAATATATTAGACAAAAAAATAGATCAATTTAGAGGAATTGAGCCCAGTTTGCTTCGCAATTATCAATTGTATACAGGATATACTTTTAAAGGCGCCACTAACAAAGTTGAGTTTGAACCCTCGGTTTATTATCAAATGTTTGCCAGTGACAAGCGATCCAGTACCGATTTTAATTTTAAGTACCGACAATATAATCGGTATGAAGATTATTTTTGGATTGGTATTTCTTATCGTTTCCTGAATGATCAGTTTTTAGAACCTCTAATGGTTGGACCAATGGCAGGATTTAAAAAAAATGATTTCTACTTTGGATATTCTTACCAAGCCTCACTGAACCAACTTGGAGCCTACAATTCAGGAACACATGTTATTACTATAGGAATTGATTTTTTAGGAGGAATTAGTAATTGTTCTTGTACACAAAGCCCTGTACATTACTAATTACCATTTAGACTTGGTGTAGAATTACACACTAAGTCTCTTTAACCGTAATAATTTTTACAGGACATACTTTTGCTGCCAGTTCACAACTTTCAAGAATAGCATGATTTTGTGATTTTAAAGTATAAAATCCTTTTGCATTCTGAGAATGAAGTAAAACCGATTTACCATCTTTTTTAGACATTTGAAAATGCACCGGATCCATCTCAACACAGTAATTGCATCCGATGCATTTATCTCTTTGTAAAGTTATTATAACCATTAAGCCTCTACAATTTTATATAATTTATCAGACATTCTGATCCTAAAAGGCAGTTTAAAAGTACAATCATCCCCTTTTTTTGCTTTTTTAGATACAAGATCATTTACAAACATTTCGTCGATTATCATTTCCTGCGCTCCCGTGCTTGGTCCGGTTATCAGAATTCTGTCTCCAATTTTTATATCGTAAGCTTCAATCTTAAACTGACCAACTTCTGCTTTCGGGAAATAATGCGTTCCCTTACCCACATACACTTTCTTTTGTGTCGCTGCAGATCCGGGAATATCACTCCATTCTCCTAATTCCTGACCCAGATAATAACCAGACCAGAAACCACGATTGTAAACGGTATTTAAAGCTTCCATCCAAACGGTGATTTTATCTTTAGAAAATGAATTTTCATAATAAGCATCTATGGCTTGTCGATAGGTTTTTATTACTGTTGCCACGTATTCAGGTGCTCGGCCTCGACCCTCAATTTTTAAAACCTGAATTCCCGAGTCTATCACCTGATCCAGAAAATCCAGAGTGCATAAGTCCTTAGGCGACATCATATATTCATTATCCAATTCGATTTCAAAACCAGTTTCCTGATCAATAACGGTATATTTTTTACGGCAATTTTGTTTACACGCTCCGCGATTTGCAGAAGAGTTATGAGAATGAAGACTCAAATAACATTTTCCTGAAACCGCCATACACAAAGCTCCGTGTCCGAAGATTTCAATTTCAACTAAATTTCCGTTTGGACCTTTAATTTGCTCTTTCGCAATTTGATCTGTGATACTTTTTACCTGGCGTAAACTTAATTCGCGACTTAAAACCATCGTATCTGCAAATAAGCTGTAGAATTTAATAGTTTCAATGTTTGTTACATTCAATTGAGTAGAAATATGAACTTCCATTGAAATACTTCTTGCCATTGCAATAACTGCCTGGTCAGATGCAATAACTGCGGTGATATTGGCTTCTTTTGCTTTGTTCAACAATATTTTTACGACAGATAAATCATGATCATAAATAATTGTGTTCAAAGTCAGGTAACTTCGAACGTTTTTGGCTTCGCAGCGATTAGCAATTTCCTGCAAATCATTCATAGTGAAATTCACCGTTGAACGCGCGCGCATGTTGAGTTGTTCTACACCAAAGTAGATAGAATCTGCGCCATTATCGAGTGCAGCCTGAAGCGACTCAAAGCTCCCGGCGGGAGCCATAAGTTCAATTTTGTGATTAAATGTCATGATAAATTATTATAAAACTTTATAGATTTTATCCGACAATCTTATTCTGAATGGTATTTGGAATGTACATGTATCGCCTGAAACTGCTTTTTCAGATTCGATATCATTTACAAACATCTTTTCGATTATCAGTTTTTGTTCTCCGGTTGTTGAACCTTTGATTAAAACGGTGTCTCCAACTTTGATTTCGTTTTCTTCAATTAAAAACTGACCAATAGATGGTTTTGGAAAAAAGTGGGTTCCTTTCCCGATATATTGTTTTTTGATTTTTGGTTCTTTCTTAACCGAAGTTTTAGATTTCACTAAATCAGTAAGATTTGGAACCGCTGCCAATGGATCCAAATTATTCTTGAACGTTAAAACATCTGATTTTCCTTTTTTGAAAATCATATTTCCGTTTTTAATGCCGCGTCGAATAGCTTTTTGTTCTTCTTCCGGTAAATGAATTACCGAAACACATTCTGCAGAACAACAGCCTTCCATTGCCTGAGCACATTCTTCACATTGAATAAAAAGCAAATGACAACCTTCGTTCGCGCAATTTGTATGTACGTCGCAAGGTTTTCCGCATTGATGACATTGCGAAACGATATCGTCTGTGATTCTTTCGCCCAGTCGATGATCAAACACGAAGTTTTTTCCAATAAATTTACTTTCTAAACCTTCTGCTTTTACCTGACGCGTATATTCAATAATTCCTCCTTCAAGCTGATATACATTTTCGAAACCTTTATGTTTGAAGTAAGCACTTGCTTTTTCGCAACGAATTCCCCCTGTACAATACATCAACAATTTCTTGTCTTGTTTATGCTCTGCTAACTGCTCTTCAATAATTGGTAAGCTTTCGCGGAAAGTATCAACGTCTGGTCGAATTGCTTGTGTAAAATGACCAATTTCGCTTTCATAATGATTACGCATATCCACCACAATTACATTTGGATCTTCTAATAAATCATTGAATTCTTTGGCTTTCAAATGTATTCCGATGTTTGTAGCATCAAAAGTTTCATCATCTAAACCATCTGCTACAATTTTATCCCGAACTTTTACAGTCAATTTCAAAAAGGAATGATCATCATGCTCAACCGCAATATTCAAACGAATCCCTTTCATAAAATCATATTTTTCTATGGTATCTTTAAATTCATAGAAATGATCTGCCGGAAGTGACAATTGAGCATTGATTCCTTCATGGGCCACATAAATTCGGCCTAAAACCCCAAGCGGATTCCAAGCTAAAAATAAGTCATTACGAAATTGGGTTGGATTTGAAATTTGCGCATAAGCATAGAAAGACAACGTTAATCGTTGTTTCCCGGCATCATCAATCATGATGGCTCTTTCTTCTGCGCTTAAAGTGTTGTACAGTTGCATGCTATAAACTAATTTAAGTTGAGAAATTATTTGAGGTGCAAAGGTATGAAAAAGGTTCAAAGTTACAAAGGCTTTAATAGTTGCAAAGGTTCAGAGTAGGATGGCTCGAAGGCTTTATGACAATAAAAAAGAAAAGCACTATATTTCTATAGTGCTTTTTAAAATCTTTGTACCTCTGGACCTTTGATTCTTTGAACCTAATTAACAGAATTCGTTAAAAGCATCTTGCAGGTTCTCAGCGATTAATTCAGCAGGACGACCTTCAATGTGGTGACGCTCTAACATGTGAACCAATTCTCCGTTTTTAAACAATGCCATAGATGGCGATGATGGAGGAAAAGGAAACATATGTTGTCTTGCAGCATCAACAGCTTCTTTGTCAACACCTGCAAAAACTGTAATTAAATGATCTGGTTTTTTAGCACCTTCTAAACTCATTTTTGCTCCCGGACGTGCATTTCTAGCAGCACAACCACAAACAGAGTTTACAACAACTAAAGTGGTACCTTCAGCTTTGATAGCATTATCTACAGCGTCAGCACTATGTAAATCTTGAAAACCTGCAACCGTTAATTCAGCTTGCATTGGTTTTACCATTTCTTCTGGATACATATTTCTTTATTTTAAATTTTACTTTTGAATTGCAAAGTTACAAAGTTTACTCGCAACTACTTAATTTCAAGTATAAAGTTTTGTTATAGTTCGATTGTAAATCTTCGAATGAACAAAATTGGCGTAGATAACTCCGAAATATCTAAATTGCCTCCTGTATTTTTTTATGAGAAAATTGATAATTGTGTTCCTTTAAATGATGGTTTCGGCTTATTTTATGTCTGGTAGTCAAAACAGTTGTTTTACTTTTTTCGTCAATTTCTATAGTCGAAAGATAACTCGTCAAATATTTTTTAAGTATTTCTATATTATGAACGTCGATAGAATAGATTATTTTCTTTCCGTCGTTTTTTATATTGACCAGATTTGCCTTTTTTAATTCTAATAAATGTTTTGATATTGTCGATTGTGCCAACGGAATTAATTCAACAATATCACCACAAGTTCTATTATTTCTTCTCCATAAAAGGGTCATAATCTGAATTCGGGTTGGATGCCCAAGTGCTTTACAAATTTTTCCTATCGCCTTTGTTTCTATATCAAAATTTAAGTGTTTAGTAACTCCCATATTGGTCAATTTAATCATTATCGTTAATGAACGATTACATCAGATCTACTTTGTTTTCAATAAACAAAATTAGATGTTGAATGACTTTAAAATGACCTCTAGAAGTTCTTAAAATAAAAGAATAAGACATTTTTTACTTAATAATATTGCTTTCGTGTTTTTCACATAAAATACTATTCTAAAGGTATCCACTATTTTTTACGATAATAGTTAATGAAGAAATTGCAAGCAAATTTGGCGGGTTGAGCAGATTATTTATTTGAAACCTCTATTAAAAAAATCCAAAATAAATCTGCGTGAAAAAAATCACTTAAACATTACCCGAAACAAAGCCTTAATAAACGGCATTTTTGGACATTTTAAAATTACTTTCAAATCTTCTGTAAATGTAGTCTCTTCATCTAAAAACTTGAAAATCAAAGCCGGATTTCCCTTTTTAAATAAAGAAGAAAAAATGCTGCTTCCCAATTCATTATGCTGATGCAGAATATCCAAAAGCAATAAATCATAGAACCAGAATTTATTTCTTTTATGAAAGGAGGACATTTTAGTTGAAGAATTTTTCTGAAGAAACTTTATTAATTGGGAAGATTTTTTATCTGAATTTCTAAATGTATAACCTGTACTTGCTTTTGTCCAGCCGCCGGCAGTTCCTATATTCAGAACTCTTTTAGTGTTTTTTTTCCAAAAAGGATAACAAGTCATTGGAATACTGCCTTGCTCCTTCTCCATAATTTGATATTGATCGGCTCCGAGATTTCTTAAGTAAATTTGAATCTCATTTTCATACTCTTCTTTTGGAAGAAGATCTTCTGAAAATAACGTATATTCAACTAAAGCTTCGGTTTTGGAAGTTGGCAAAACATACATAAAACGGGTGTTTCCTCGCTGTTCCACCGAAAAATCCATAAAAGTGGCTTGTTCAGGATTGAAGATTTCAGTTTCGCTTTTTATAAACCAGCCCACAAAATGTTGTTGTAAAACCGGGTATTTCGTTTGATTTAAAGCTAGAGCTTTCGTATAAATGCTATTGAATAAATAATTACATGTATATCGATTGGCTTCTGTTCCAACAAAAACATGAGTTTCTAATTCGTTAATATCGGTCACTTTTTCATTAAGAAAAGTAATATTAGAATATCTTGAAATGGATTTAAAAATAAAACTGTAAAAGTCTAATCCCCGAATTTGATTGTATTGATAAGGCTTTAACTCTAAATCACGATTAAAATTTTCATTGGCAAATAAAGCCGAATTCCATTTTTTAAAGATTATAGAATTCCAAAGTGTTTCTTCTTTTGCCCAAAAACACCACGTTCTGTCGTTGGTCTTTTTTACCTCTTCATCTAATAATAAAATTGTTTTGTCAGTAAACTTGCCTGACAATATTATTTTATAAACGGCCATTAAAGCAGCTAAACCTGTTCCGGTAAAAATGTAATCGAAGTGTTTGATTTGTGAAGATTGCATCCTCAAAAATAGGAAATTTTATTGTTCCAGTTTTTCTAAAAGCAATTTAAAATCCTTTGGACTTAGATAATTATTGTACTGCAATATGATTTCGTTTTTCTCATTCAAAACACACAAAACAGGATAAACAATTTGATTATTGATTGTGCCTAATTCTAAAGCTAGTTCATGAACGCCAACATTATTTCCTGATGGTTTATAGTTAAAAGTCTGATTATTAAATGTGATATCTCGTTTTAACTCGGCGTTAAAATCAATAAAATAAAAATGGGAATTCAGTTTCTCCATTATTTCCTCATTCTTGAAAGTCGTATTTTTCATTCTTTGGCAAAACTGACACCAATCGGTATGAATGAAAACAATTATTTTCTTCTTCTGAAAGTATTGCAAACTATCTACTTCCTCAAAAGATTTGCTTTTAAGCTGGCAGAATCCTGTTGAAGTTACTCCGAAGAAGATTATAAGTAAGATTAGCTTTTTCATTTTGTGTTGGTTTTTGTCACAGATTAAAAGGATAAAAATGATTATTATAAAAAAGTTTGCCACGAATTCCACAAATTATCACGAATTAAATTAGTGTAAATTCGGACAATTCGTGGCAAAAAAAACTGTTTCATCAATATAATATTGCGTAAATTTTAAACACATAGCAAAATAGACTTCTTTTGCTTGTTAAGAATGTCAAAGAAAGCCTGCTTATTCACATAGCTATGTGCATTGATGTCAAGTGAAACGTCTTTTCAGCAGTTTCAAAAACTATGTTTCTATGTGTTTAAAAATCAACATAAACTCACCTCAAAGTATATCTCAACCCAAAAAAACCACGAATTGTCTGGTTTTGTCCGTAGACATAAGTCGTATCAAATGTCAAACCATATGGATTATCCGGAGTAACCAAAACTTTTCCAGCCGCATCATATTGCACATTTTTATCAAAAGGATCATTTGTTCTCGAAATCAAAAACGGATTATGCTGCTTTGGCGTAAAGTTCAATAAATTCTTTATTCCTCCATAAAGTTCAAAATTCTTCCATCCAAAGTAAGTAAACTGAATATTCTGAATACTGTACCAAGGTGATTTCGGGCTTCTGGGATCTAAATCACTCAGCAAAGGCAATTTCATCGAACTGTAAAGATTACCTGTATAGTCCAGTAATAAATTTAAAGATTCTAGTTTATACGAAATACTCCAGGTTCCTGTGAAATTCTCCGTCAAAAAAGGTGTTTCAGAAACTCCGTTTTCCACATTTTTATTATCCAAAAAAGTCGCACCCACAATCATTTTTAATCCTGTTGGAAAATTGACATCAATATTTGTGCTGATTCCCTGGCTGATTGCATGACCATTTATGTTATCATAAATAATTTTGTTTGGATCAGTTTCATAATCAGATATAATTTTATTACTGAATCTGGTATAAAAAGCCGTGGTTTCGATCCCAATAAAAGTGCCGTTTGTAAAGTTGATTTTCTGAATATAATTCAAATTTGCATTTACAGATTGTTCCGGTTTTAAATCACTTTTTATGACAACATCTCTGGAACCTGTGAGCGCTGCGTGATCTTCGGTAAATAAATTCACGACACGAAATCCGGTTCCTGCATTCAATCTGAAAATGGTATTTTCATTTTTCTTCCATCTGTAAGCCACTCTCGGCGTAAAAATAGAACCATGAATAGAATTATAATCGTAACGCATTCCTAATAAAACCTGGCTTTTGGGAGAAAGTGTAATTTCATCCTGAACAAAAATTCCCGGCAGCCAGGTACTTTCTGCTTCTTTTGTTGCGGTTGTATTGTCATCGTAATACGAATATCGGGTAGCAATTCCGGCAAGCAAATCATTCCGACCCAATTTTTTATCCCAGGTCAATTGCAAAAAACCAATTTTCTGATTCGCGATATATGATGTAGTTCCGTACCGACTATCCTGATAATGGACATTTCCGGAGAACGAAAGCATTAATTTTTCCTCAAAAGGCAATTGGTAACTTCCAATCAGTTCCCCTCTTTTCGTATAAATACTTTCGCCGTAAATTTCATCTCCACCTCGGTATTTTTTATCCCATCGAACATCTCCGCCCCAGCGATCTTCATACATTCCACGTGCTGCAATTGTAAACAAGCGATTATTATCCCTTTGAAAACTCCATTTATTAAATACCGAAATCCTTTCAGAAAGCGTTACATCTGTAAAACCATCTTTGTCTTTATCCACCACCTGATTGTAATCGAAATAATTGATTCCCAAAAGTGTCGTTGATTTTTTAGTCGGACTAAATTTCATTCCTAAGTCGACATTCGTTTCTAAATAAGTTGTCGAAAATACATCAACAGAAAATAGCGGTGCATTCGTTGGGTTCTTGGTAATTATATTGATTAAACCACCAACTGCTTCACTTCCGTACAAAGAAGACGCCGGACCTTTTACGATTTCGATCCGTTCCACTAAAGAATTCGGAATCCCTGATAATCCATAAACTGTTGAAAGACTGCTCACAATTGGCATTCCGTCAATTAAAACCAAAGTATAAGGCCCTTCCAATCCGTTTATGTGAATATCGCCAGTATTACAAACACCGCAATTAAGTTGTGGCCGAACGCCGTTGATATTTTGAAGTGCTTCATAAATGCTTGGAGTTGGATTACGCTTAAAGAAAACCGGTGAATAAACCTCAACCGGAACAGCACTTTCTAATCGTTTTACCGCTTTTAGAGTTCCGGAAACTACAACTTCATTAAGTTGATTTTCATTATCAGTCAATTCAAAATCATAAGATTGAATGGAGTCTTTAATAACTTCTATTTTTTTTTTAGAGTCTGAAAACCCATTTGAGAAACCTGAATAGTATAATTTCCAACGGCAACATTTTCTAACTTGAAATATCCCAAACTATCCGTTACCGCTTTATGTCTTGTTCCTAACAAATGAACGCTTACTAATTGTAATTTATGACCTTCACCTGATATAAATCCAGAAATATTTGATGTTTCCTGAGCAAACAAAAACTGCAAACTAAACAAAAGCAATATCAAAAATACTTTTTTCATTATTATAAAATTAAATTTAGACAAAACTAAAAATTAAATTTGATAAATAATGTTTCTAAAGCTAAAAACTTTTATAAATGCTTTAATTCAATACTTTGGAGTTGTTTTAACACATAGAAATATAGGTTAGTATCTTATTTTAGTAATTAAAAAGAAAGCTCGATCTCTAAAACATATCAAAACATGTGAATTGATGCAAAAGTCAAACGCCTCTTTTAAGCGGTTGCAATAACTATGTTTCTATGTGTTTAAAAAAAGTCTAGACAAAGTCCTCGTCGATAATTTCCTTATTAATCATGGCTCCCGCAAAAGAACCTGAAGAAACCGCCATCGCAACAGATCTCGCCTGAATATGACAATCACCGCTAGCAAAAATACCGGGAACCGTAGTTTTTTGAAATCCATCTACTTTCAACAACCCCTGCTCTGTCAATTCACAGCCTAAGGTTTCAGGTAAAGTACAATGTTGTTTAAAGGGAGCTTTGAAATAAATAGCCTTTACACTTATTTTTGATTCATTTCTGAAGATAATATTCTGAACATTTCCGTTTTGATGTTCTATCGCGTCAATTTCATCTTCGATAATTTCAACATTATGCTTCTTCAGAATCTGTGTTTGTTCCCATGTCAAAGTTGATTTTCCGTTTGTAATTAATCTTAAATCTTTTGTCCAATTCGAGATCATTTTCGCATATTCAAAACCCATATCCCCATTTGCAACAACAGCCGTTTTCTCTTTTTTCACTTCATAACCATGACAATATGGACAATGGATAACCGAAATTCCCCAACATTCAGCAAAGCCAGGGATTTCAGGAAGTAAATCTTTTACACCAGTTGCGAACAATACTTTTTTAGCACTGAATACTTTTCCTGATTCGGTTTTGATTTCAAAACCAATATCTGTTTTATCGGCACTTACTGCGAGACTCTGATAAAACTCAACTGTATCATAAAACTCTACCTGAAGTTTAGCTTTAGCCGAAATAATAGCTAGTTTTTCACCATCGTGTGTAATAAAATTATGCGAATGCGGTGTTTGTCTGTTACAAGGCAACCCACTATCAATAACCAATACGTGTCGCAACGAACGCCCCAAACTCATTGCTGCCGAAAGTCCGCTATAACTACCGCCGATAATGATAACGTCATATTTATTTTTATTTATCATAATTTAAATGTTTAATGATTTTTATTTTTGTGAAATTTATAGTTTAGAAGATGTCCGATGATCATTCCAACTCCTCCAATAAAAATAAGATCAAGATGAATATCCAGAAAAAGTTCCGTTAAAACACTCATCCAGATTAAAGCCATTGAAATAATTAAGATTGATGATACTAAAAGACTGGTTTTCTTTATAATTTTGAAAATGGCAAAAAGTCCCAGTGTAGCAAAAAACAAATCAATAAAAGAATTGTGACTTAAGCCCAATGGCAAAACTGTTAAAAGCGGAAAAATTAAACAATGAACCAAACAAACTGTGGCACTCGAAATTCCTAAAATATCGTAAAAGGGTGTGTTTGTTTTCTTCATTTTTGAGTATATTTGCTTAATGCAATTTTGTTGCAAATATAGAGTTTTATTTTAATTGCAACAAAGTTGCGATAATATTTTAATTTAGGAAAATGAAAACAACACGCAATACAGCAGCAAAGACGGCCGTTTTAGAGATATTTGGTAAATCTAAAACAGCTCTGTCGCATACAGAAATTCAAAAACAAATAGGAGATTTATGTGATCGCGTAACAATTTACAGGATATTAGACCGCCTCGTCAATGATGATATTGTACATAAAATCGTAAATCTTGACGGTACCGTAAAATATGCAAAATGCCATCATCATGCCCAACGTGTACACATTCATAATCACGCCCATTTTAGCTGTGAAAAATGTCTGGAAATAACTTGTCTTGAAAATGTGAAGCCGAGTTATATCCTTCCGCACAATTATAAAGTCAACGATATAAACTTTACGTTATCAGGATTGTGTCCAAATTGTTTAAATTCTAACAATTAGGATTTAGACTTGTCTAAAAATATTGTTGAGCGAATGTAATTTTTCTATATATTTGTTAAAACAACATTTTTACAATGGGTAAATCTTTAGAAGAAGTTCACCAATCGGTTGCAACAGAACATAAAAAAACGGGTTTCAGAAAAATATTAGCCTTTTTAGGTCCTGCATATCTAGTAAGCGTAGGATATATGGATCCGGGAAACTGGGCCACAGATATTGCGGGAGGCAGTCAATTTGGATATTCCTTACTTTGGGTTTTGTTAATGAGTAACTTAATGGCTTTGTTACTGCAAAGTTTAAGTGCCCGACTTGGAATCGTTACACAACGCGATTTAGCACAGGCTTCGAGAGAAACATATTCGAAGTTCATTAATTATATTTTATACTTTTTGGCAGAAATTGCAATTGCAGCCTGTGATCTTGCCGAAGTTTTAGGAATGGCAATCGGAATCAATCTTCTTTTTGATATTCCGTTAATCGAAGGTGTTTTAATTACCGTTTTAGATACATTCTTATTACTATTCTTAATCAATAAAGGCATTCGTAAAATGGAAGCTTTTATTATTGTTTTGGTTGCGATTATAGGTTTCTCCTTCATATTTGAAATGATTTTTGCAGAACCGGAACTGGATAAAGTAATTTATGGACTTATTCCTTCGATACCCAATTCTGCTGCTTTGTATATCGCCATAGGGATTATTGGAGCAACGGTAATGCCGCACAACTTATATTTACATTCATCATTAGTACAAACCCGTAAATTCGACAGAACTCCGGCAGGAATCAAACAAGCGTTGAAATACAATTTCATAGATTCGACTATTGCTTTAAACCTCGCCTTTTTTGTCAATGCTGCCATTTTAATTTTGGCAGCGGCCACATTTTACAGAAACGGAATGTTTGAAGTTGCCGAAATTCAGGATGCGCATAAATTTCTGGAACCGTTATTGGGTACCAAATGGGCGCCTGTTTTATTTGCAGTTGCCTTGATTGCGGCAGGACAAAGTTCGACTGTAACGGGAACTTTAGCAGGGCAAATTGTAATGGAAGGTTATTTGAATTTACGCATCCAGCCTTGGGTTCGCCGAATCATAACACGCTTAATCGCCATTGTTCCGGCGGTTGTCGTGATTTTGATTTATGGAGACGGTATAACAGGAAAATTATTGATATTAAGTCAGGTGATTTTGAGTTTACAATTAGGTTTTGCTATTATTCCGTTGATTCACTTTGTGAGCGATAAATCAAAAATGAAAGGATTTCATATTTCCAGAACTACTCAAATTGTTGCCTGGATTATCGCTTTGATCATTGTTTCACTAAATGCAAAATTGGTTTACGACGAAATTAGCTCGTGGCTTGAAGCTGCAAGTCATCCCATCATTCTATGGCTTACTGTTGTTCCGCTTGCTTTTGGCTTTTTGGGTTTACTCCTTTACATTGTTTTTAAGCCTTTTATCGCGCGAGCCAAATCAAATATTGACAATCATTCCCCTCATAATTTAAAACTAAAATACGAGCCGAAAGAAGCCTACAACAAGAAAAACATCGCCATTTTAGTCGATTTTTCCAAAGCCGATGAAGCTGCACTTAACAACGCCTTTGAATTAGGCGGAATCGATGCGCAGTACACCTTAATTCATATTGTAGAAACTGTTGGCGCATTAATGTACGGAGGTCACGTTGACGATCACGAAACCACTATTGACGAAAAATTATTAATGGAATATAAAGAGATGCTTTCGCAGAAAGGCTTCAGAATTGAAACAGAACTTGGTTTCGGAAAACCTAACACTGTGATTCCGAAGATTATCAATGAGGGAAATTTTGATATTTTAGTTATGGGAACCCACGGCCACACTGGATTAAAAGATATTTTATTTGGAACAACCGTAGACAAATTGAGACATAAAATTTCAATACCTTTGTTGATTGTTAAATAAATTAGGCACAAAGGTGCAGAGTTACAAAGGGACAAAGGTTTTCTGCTTTGAACCTCTGCCCCTTTGAACCTTTGTCCCTCAAAAAGAAAAAAAATGACCTTTTCAGAAGAAAATTATCTAAAATCGATATATCATCTTACTACTTCCAATGATTCAGAAGTAAGTACGAACGCTATTGCGGAAATGATGGAAACAAAAGCTTCATCGGTGACGGATATGCTTAAAAAACTGTCTGAAAAAGATTTAGTGAATTATAAAAAGTACCAAGGTGTTTCATTGACTGAAAATGGAAAACTTGCTGCCAAGATGATTGTTCGTAAACATCGTTTATGGGAAGTGTTTTTAGTCGAAAAATTAAACTTTTCCTGGGATGAAGTTCATGATATTGCGGAACAACTGGAGCACATTAAATCGGAGCAATTGATTAATCGTTTAGATGATTTTCTTGGAAATCCGACAGAAGATCCGCATGGTGACCCAATTCCGGATGCGAATGGAAGAATTGTTAAGATCGAGAAATACTTACTTTCTGAATTAACTGAGAATCAAACGGGAGTTTGTGTGGGTGTAAAAGATACTTCATCTGAATTTTTGAAATATCTGGACAAGCAGGAAATTGCTTTAGGTTCGCAAATCGAACTTTTATCTAAAGAATCGTTCGACTTATCTGTTAGGATTAAAATTGATGGTCGCGAATTGTCGATTTCGAATAAAATTGCTTCGAATTTGTTTGTGAAGCTGGTTTAGAGGGATGTTTCACGGAGATTCACTAAGAATTACACAGAGGTTCACGAAGGTTTTACTTTTTTGATTTAGGAAGTATTAATCCGTCGAAAATAACACAATATTGTCATTTCTGACAAACTCGGCGATAAACATTCTTTCGAAATCGAAAGCCATAGCCCCGATAGAAGTGGAAATCCTTTTGTGCCGGGGTTCGGCACAAAAGATTGGAACGAATTGCTTCGCCAGTTCGCACTTTCAGGCTCGGGTGCGGGATTAGCTCCTAAAAACCAATCCCTTCATTATTAAACAATCCCCTTCTCAATCATTTCCAGCATTACCGGAGATGCATTCTTGAATGTTGGCTCTTGTTCTACAATACTTCCTGCATTTTTCTTGTTTACTTTAAATGTCACATCATTAACTGTTGTGAATAACAATGCTGTTAAAAATGGATTTTTGATATAGGTTCCCAATAGCATTAAAGCTTCATCTAAAGTATGAGTGCTTTCGATTTCTTCAGTTTTATAGCGGGTTGTTAATGCAATTGAATAGGTATTATCTTCATTTATCGCCAAACGGAAATAGATGTTTTTAATCTCGGTATCGCCAATGGTTTTTGCTAAAGTAAGTTTGGCAAAAGTACCGGCTTGAATGCTTTCTTTGACACGTTCGCAAAAAAGAGCAAATATAGGTTCGTACATTTTTTTAAGGTTCTAAGGTTTTGAGATGCTAAGGTTCTAAGTTTTTAAAACCTTTGTTTTTATTTAACCGCAAAGTTCGCAAAGATTTAGGCAAGGTTCGCTAAGTTTTTTAATTTCCTTGTGTCCTTTGCGTAAATCTTTGCGAACTTTGCGGTTAAGAAAATTATTTTCCTGTAAATTCAGCTTTACGTTTTTCTAAAAACGCTGTTGTTCCTTCTTTAAAATCCTGCGTTCCAAAGCATTTTCCGAATGATTTTATTTCGGTATCAAATCCATCTTTACCGTCTTTATAATTAGCATTTATTGCTTTTATCGCTTTGCTTATTGCAAAAGGAGCGTTTTTAATGATTTTTTGAGCAATTTGAGTTGTAAAACTTAAAAGTTCAGTTTGTGGCACAACGTGATTAACTAATCCGTATTGTTTGGCTTCTTCGGCGGAAATCATGGTTGCGGTCATGATCATTTCCATCGCACGGCCTTTGCCTACTAATTGTGGTAAACGCTGTGTTCCTCCGTAACCCGGAATTAATCCTAAAGTTACTTCCGGCAATCCCATTTTAGCATTATCTGAAGCGACTCTGAAATGACACGCCATTGATAATTCTAATCCGCCACCTAATGCAAAACCGTTAACGGCTGCAATTACGGGTTTCTTTAAGTTTTCGATAAAATCAAATAACTTTTCTTGTCCTTCGGCAGCTAATTGCGCGCCTTCTTCAACGGTATAATTGGCAAATTCCGAAATATCCGCTCCGGCAACAAATGCTTTTTCGCCACTTCCGGTTATGATAATCACACGCACATCATCATTTTTACCTAATAATTTTACTGCTTTACTTAAGTCGCTGATAGTAGCTTTATTTAAAGCATTTAGTTTTGTAGGTCGGTTAATGGTTACGGTCGCAATTTTTTCTTCAATTGAGATTAAAATATTTTCGTAGTTCATGACGGTCGGTTTATGAGTTTGTGATAGGCAAGGAAACTGTAAAAGTGGTTCCTTTTCCGTAAGTTGATTCAAAGGTAATTGTTCCTTTGTAATTTTCGATAATGTTTTTTATAATTCCGAGTCCAAGTCCCATTCCACTTGTTTTGGTGGTAAATTTTGGCTCAAAAATGCGTGCAGTATCTAATTTCTGGATTCCAATTCCGTTGTCTTTTACGGCAATCTCTACATTATTGTCGCTGCGTTTTACAGTAACAACGATCGATTTATGAAACTGACTTTCCGGAATTGCCTGAGTTGCATTTTTTACCAGATTTGTAATGACACGGATCAATTGCGTACGATCCATTTTTGAGATAATTTCTTCTTCTTCACTTTCAAAAGTGATATAATCTTCGTTGAAAATATCTAAAGCTAATTCAACAACTTCAACCACATTTAAGGTTTCATTTTGCTGTGCCGGCATCGAAGCAAAATTCGAAAATGCCGAAGCAACTGCCGTCATCGTATCAATTTGCTGTATTAAAGTTTCAGAATAATCGTTTAATTTCTGTTTTACGTCAGGTGCCGTTGGATCAAACTTGCGTTGAAAACTCTGCACGGTCAACCTCATCGGCGTAAGCGGATTTTTAATTTCGTGTGCCACTTGTTTTGCCATTTCACGCCATGCTTCTTCACGCTCACTTTGGGCAAGTTTTATGGCGCTGGTTTCTAGTTTGTCCACCATTCCGTTATAAGCCTTGATCAGGAAATTGACTTCCTTGCTATTCGCTTCCAACACAATTTTCTCGTTTTTCTGATCCAGATTGGTTTCTTCTAAACGATCTGAAATTGTTTTAAGTGACTTGGTAATATAGGTAGAAAGGAAATAAGCCAACGCAAAAGCCACAACTAACATAAACGAATATACCTGACTTAACCGAATTAAAAAGGTGTTCAATTCGTTGTCGTAATATCCGTCATCTTCTAAATATGGGAGATTTAAAACGCCAAGTGGTTTAAATTTTTCGTCCTTGATTAAACTATACGATGATCTGTTTTTCACCCCATCGATTGTTTTAATATCTACAAAACGTTTTTCGATAGAGGAGCGGACTAATTTCAGGATATATTCAGGAATTGGCGGCGCTACTTTATCAACTGCAAAAGATTCTTTGGAGGATTTCAGTAATTTCCCGTCAAGGCTATAAATATTGATTTCGATTTTATGAATCTGAGCTAATTCGTGGATTTTATCTTTAAAAATTAAATCCAGATTTCCTGTTTTTAAGGGATAAGTTGTTGTAGAAAGCACATAATTAATATGTTCTTTTACGGCATTTTCTTTGCGCTCAAGACGTTCCTGATGGTATTCTTTGGCTTCATTTTTAAACTGAATAATCGAAATAGAAGCTAATAAAAAAGATGCCACAACAATCAATACAATCATCGAAAGGAAAATCCTGACACGAAGAGAAAGCATCGACATTTTGAAGTTGTTCAGCATATTTTTTTAATTGTTAATTGTTAATTATGAATTATTAGTGCGTTTAAAATTCACCATTAACAATTCATAATTAACAATTTTAAACTATTTTCTTTCTCTTATTCTTTTGTAAAATCGGAAACCCAACATTATTATAATCGAGAATAAAAAGATTCCGATAACACCGAAAATCCAGTTAATCGCGCTTTTTACAATTATTAAAAAAACTACTGCAAAAAGTATAATTGTTGCGCCTTCATTCCATAACCGCATAAAATTATTGGAATATTTTACCTCACCATTTTGCAATTGCTTAAAAATCTGGTGGCATTTTGCATGATATAAATACAATGCAAAAACGAAACCAAATTTAACCTGCATATAATCCAGATATATTAATCCCGGATTGAGATACAATAAACTAAAAGCAAAAATACTCGCCAAAACTGCTGATGGCCAAGTGATAATGTACCACAAACGATATGTCATGATTTTGTATTGCGCCTGCAAAATTTCCTTTTCAGGAGATAGTTTTTCGTTGGCTTCGATTTGATACACAAACAAACGCACAATATAAAACAAACCTGCAAACCAGGTTATTACAAAAATAAGATGCAGCGATTTTAAATAGTTATAATACTCCATTATTATTTGTTTCAAGTTTAAGGTTTCAAGTTTTTTTAAAAGTTGATTTTCATGCAACAATCTTTCTTCTTTACTCTTGCGTCTATTTTCTATTTAGCCCATTCGTTAATCCAGTTTCCAACCGTATCGCACCATTCGTCATCGTCATTCAAACATGGAATTGCCAAGAATTTCTGTCCTCCGTTTTTTTCGAAATCTTCTTTAGCGCGCATCGCAATTTCTTCCAGAGTTTCTAAACAATCAGATACAAAAGCAGGTGTTACAACCGCTAAATTTCTGATTCCTTTTCCTGGCATTTTATCAATTTCAACATCGGTATAAGGTTCTAACCATTTGTCTCCCGCTAAACGTGATTGAAAAGTTAAGCTGTATTTATCTTCAGGAAGTCCTAATAATTTCACCACTTGTTTTGTGGTTTCATAACATTGGTGACGGTAACAAAAGTCGTGCGCCAGCGAAGGCGTGTTGCAACAAGAACCATCAATTTTACAATGTGATTTGGTTACATCTGTTTTACGAATGTGACGTTCCGGGATTCCGTGGTAAGAAAACAATAAATGATCATAATCAAATCCAACTAAATGTTTATGAATAGAATCTGCTAAATTCTTGATATAATCCGGTTTGTTATAAAACGCAGGAACATCGGTAAAAGTCATTTGTGGAAATTTCTTTTTACGGATTTCTTCGGCTTTTACTAAAATAGTCAAAGTAGAAGCCATTGCGTATTGCGGATACAAAGGAAAAAGCAATACTTCGGTCACACCTTTATCATGTAATTCCTGAAGTCCTTTTTCGATTGTCATGCTTCCGTAACGCATTGCTAATGCTATGGGAACATTTACTAAAGGCTGCACTTTTTTCTGCATTCTTTCTGAAAGCACTACTAAAGGAGAACCTTCATCCCACCAAATTTTCGCATAAGCGTGCGCTGATTCTTCCGGTCTTTTTCTTAAAATAATACCGCGAACCAACAATGCTCTTAATAAATACGGAACATCGATCACGTGTTTATCCATTAAAAATTCGTCTAAATATGGTTTTACATCTTTTGGTGTTGGACTCTCCGGAGATCCTAAGTTTACTAATAATACGCCTTTCATTTATTTTTTCCTTTAGGCTTTAAGCTTTAGGCTTTAAGCATTTAATTTGTTTTTAAATTTCGTCAAAAGTATCATTTGTTACTTTTTGGAAATATGATAATTATTATTTTTTATTTATTGTTGAATATAGAAAATCAATTTGCTAGCTATTGGCACACGGATTAAATGGATTAAACAGGTTTTCGCAGATCTTGCAGATTTTTTAATTCGTGCTAATTTGTGAAATTTGTGTTTAAACATTCGTATTAATCGACATCAAATACTTTTTTGGAGTTGTCGCAAACTTCTTTTTGAATGCCGCTATAAAGTGACTTCCGGTGCTGTAGCCAATTTTCAATCCAACTTCATTTACATTATAAGATCCGCTATCGAGTAGTTTTCGAGCGAAATCCATTTTATAATCAAATAGAAATCCATAAACCGTGTCGCCGTAAATTTGTTTGAAACCCATTTTAAGTTTCTTTAAATTCAAACCAATTTCATCTGCCAATTCTTGTAATCCAGGCGGTTCAGCCATATTGGCGATGATAATTTCTTTGGCTTTTCGAATCTTCAAAACGTTATCTTCATCAATCAAAAACGGACATTGTTCTGCATTTGGATCTTCGGTTCTGTTAAAATATAAACTTAGCAATTCATATCCTTTTCCTTTATAATAAAGGTTTTTTATCGATGGATGTAAGTTATAATGAAACAACTGACTTAAAACAATCGCCATCGACGGACTAATATTTCCTTCGTTATAATATTTTTTGTCTTTATTATCCGGACTTAGAAAAGTAATATAGTCCGCTTCTGCAGAAAACAACGCGTGAAATTTCTTTATCGAAACAATTACGGAAATCACCCATGAATTTGGAGCCAACTCTAAATTAAGTGGTAATTCTTTCTGCGGATTGTATAAAAGGAGTGATTTTTCTTCTTTCAAATCCAAAGCATAACTGCCTTGATTGAACAAGAATTTAGCATTCCCTTTTATCCCGAAATGAAACTGTATCAGTCCACTACCTACTTCGTGCTGTCCGAAAAAAGGTTCTAAACTGTCGTTTTGAAAACGAATAAGCGTAAAGTCGTCTTCAATTTTAATAATTTCCTGCGAACTCATAGCGATGTTTTTTTAGAATAAAAATCAAGATAATCACCTGGCCTTATTTAGAATCACTCTAAACAAAACATTTCTAACCAATTGATTTTGCTACAAAAATACTTCTTTTTGCATAAAAACAGTCGTTTAGAAACAAAAAAACATACAGCGATACAAAAAGTACTTTAAGCGTTACTTTTGTAAACACTATAATCATAATTTTGTTGACACTTTTATGAAAGTGAATTTATGGAAAACAATAACGTACCTAAACATCTTTATTTTTACTCAGTTGGTCTGAGTTATAAAAAAGCCGATGCTGAGGTAAGAGGTACATTTAGTCTGGATGCAATTGCAAAAACGCGTTTGCTGGAACAGGCTAAAGAAGAAGGAATTGAAAGTTTGATCGTCACTTCGACCTGCAACAGAACCGAGATCTATGGTTTTGCAGAACATCCATTTCAATTGATAAAACTAATTTGTGATAACAGCAACGGATCAGTTGATGCTTTTCAGAAAGTTGGTTTTGTCTACAAAAATCAAGAAGCTATTAATCACATGTTTCGCGTAGGAACTGGTTTAGACAGTCAGATCTTAGGCGATTTTGAGATTATTTCACAAATCAAAACCAGTTTTGCCCATTCAAAATCTATGGGATTGGCCAATGCTTTTTTAGAAAGACTGGTAAACGCCGTTATTCAGGCGAGCAAAAAAATCAAAAATGAAACTGAAATCAGTTCTGGAGCGACATCGGTTTCTTTTGCATCGGTACAATACATTATTAAAAATGTAGAAGATATTGGCAATAAAAATATTTTACTTTTCGGAACAGGAAAAATCGGAAGAAATACTTGCGAGAATCTCGTTAAACATACCAAAAACGAACATATTACTTTAATCAACAGAACGAAAGATAAAGCGGAGAAATTAGCCGGAAAACTAAATCTGATTGTTAAAGATTATTCGGAGTTACACTTAGAACTTCAAAAAGCAGATGTGGTGGTGGTTGCTACGGGCGCTCAAAACCCAACAGTTGACAAAGCCATTTTGAATCTAAAAAAACCTCTATTGATTTTAGATTTATCTATTCCGAAAAACGTTAATGAAAATGTAGAGGAATTAGAGGGCGTAACTTTGATTCACATGGATTATTTGTCTCAATTGACGGATGAAACTCTTGAAAACAGAAAATTGCATATTCCTGCTGCCGAAGCGATTATCGAAGAAGTAAAAGAGGAATTTGTAACGTGGACAAAAGGGCGCAAGTTTGCTCCAACAATCAATGCTTTAAAAGAAAAACTGAATGCTATTAAAGTTTCAGAATTAGATTTTCAAAGCCGTAAAATTGCAGATTTTAATGAAGCTCAAGCTGAAATCATCAGTAACAGAATCATCCAGAAAATCACTACGCATTTTGCCAATCACTTAAAAGACGACGACACCATGGTTGATGAAAGCATCGAATGGATTGAGAAAGTCTTCAAAATAAAAGCATCTTAAAATTAATTTTTACCATTAAGACATTAAGTTAATTAAGTCTTTGCGGTTAAAAAATAGAATCATTAAGCATAGATAAACAAATTAAGCTTTGTGTTTATAGTCCCTCAATCTTAATTAACTTAATGTCTTAATGGTAAAAAACAAAAAGTTCTATGACAAAAAAAGAGGTTACTCAATTGGCTTATGAAATAACAGGTTTTGCGATAAAAGTCCATAAAGCTTTGGGACCTGGACTTTTGGAAAGCATTTATGAACAATGCCTCAAATACGAATTAGAACAAAACGGATATGATATTAAACAACAATTAGCTGTTAAAATTGATTATTACGACCTTGAATTAGAGTCTGATTTAAGAATTGATTTACTTGTAAACGATTGTGTTGTAGTTGAATTAAAAGCAATCGAAAATCTTTTACCAATTCACGAAGCACAATTACTAACATACATGAAGTTATTACAAAGACCTCAGGGGCTATTGATTAATTTCAACACTTTAAACATAACAAAATCCATGAAACCACTTGTAAATGAACATTTTGCAAAATTAACAGATTAGCTTCATTAACTTAAAAAAATAAAGACAAAGCTTAAAGACAAAGCTTAATGATCCTTAATATCTTAATGGTAAAAAAAATAAAAAACCTTGGTTTTAAAATAAAGAATGGCTGAAAAAATAATTAGAATTGGAACTCGCGATAGCGAATTAGCACTTTGGCAAGCCCATACTGTCGAAAAAAAACTAAATGATTTAGGTTATAAAACCTCGATCGTTGCTGTAAAGTCTACAGGTGATATCATTCTTGACAAACCTCTTTACGAACTGGGAATCACCGGAATTTTCACTAAAACTTTAGATATTGCTATGATCAATGGCACCATTGATATTGCAGTTCATTCGATGAAAGATGTTCCAACGGCCTTACCAAAAGGTATTGTTCAGGCAGCAGTTTTAGAAAGAGCGAATGTTTTAGACATTTTAGTTCATAAAGGAAATCCTGATTTCGCCAATCCAAGTACTATTGCAACCGGAAGTTTACGTCGTCAGGCACAATGGTTTAACAAATACCCAAATCATACGGTGGTTGATTTACGCGGAAATGTAAATACGCGCATGCAAAAATTACAAGACAATAACTGGGACGGAGCTGTTTTTGCTGCTGCAGGTTTGGAGCGTATTAACCTGAAACCAAGCCTCTCCCCGGCCCTCTCCGAAGGAAAGGGAGAAAACGGGAACTTTTCATACACAGATCTTGATTGGATGATTCCGGCACCGGCACAAGGAGCAATGCTGGTTGTGGCGATGGAAAATGATAATTATACGCTGGATGCGCTTTCTCAATTGAATCATATCGAGACTGAAATTTGTACTTATATCGAACGTCAGTTTTTAAGAACGCTGGAAGGCGGTTGTACCGCGCCAATCGGGGCCTTAGTTACTTATAATGAAGACGAAGACACTTTGCATTTTCAGGGTGCTTTACTTTCTGTTGATGGAAAACAAAAACTTGAAATTGAAAAAACGGTTGATATTTCCGAATGGAAAAAGCTAGGTTTCTTCGCCGCTCAGGAAATTTTAAGTAATGGCGGGTCCGATTTAATGGCATCTATTAAAGAATCTCTAAAAAAATAAATGGCAAAAGCAATTCAAATATTATCTACAAAAAAGCTTTCGGGCGAACAAAAACAAGCATTGGCAAAAGCCAATATTGAAGTAATCGAAGCTGATTTTATTCAAACACAAAACAAATCTTTCGAATTAAAAGACCTCAACGAGAATCTGATTTTTACAAGTCAAAATGCCGTCCACAGTGTTTTATCAGATCCTAAATCGGAAGAATTGAAAAGCAAGAATGTATTTTGCGTTGGCTTAAAAACCAAAATTCTTTTATCTGAAAGCGGATTTAATGTTGTCGCTTACACAGGCTATGCAGCTGATTTAGCCGAAATCATCACGTTGATTTATCGCAGCGAAAGCTTTACTTTTTTTAGCGGAAACTTACGCAGAGAAACGTTACCAAAAGCACTAAAAGATGCCGATGTTAAGCTTAACGAAATTCAGGTTTATGATACGTCATTAACACCTCAGAAAATAAAAACTGCCTTAGATGGAATATTATTTTTTAGTCCCTCCGGCGTTGAAAGTTATTTGAAAGAAAATACAATTAAAAAAGAAAAATGCTTTTGTATAGGAGAAACGACCGCAGAAGCTTTAGAAAAAATCACCAAAAATATTATTATTGCAGATCAGCCAACGGTTGAAGATGTGATTGAAGATGTAATTCTTGAATACAGCAATAAGCTTTAAGCCTTAGGCCATAAGCACAAAAATTTATATAGCAATACGCTTTAGGCTTTAAGCCGTAAGCAAATAATAAAACAGAAAACAACGCTTAAAGCCTAAAGCTTAAAGCCTAAAGCAACAAAAAAATGTTAAAAAACGACCTATTTTTAAAAGCATTAAAAGGAGAAACAGTTCAACGTCCGCCAGTATGGATGATGCGTCAAGCCGGAAGATATTTACCGGAATTTATCGCTTTGCGTGATAAATATGATTTTTTTACCCGTTGTCAGACTCCTGAATTAGCAGCAGAAATCACAGTTCAGCCTATTCGCAGAATTGCTCCGGATGCAGCGATTTTATTCTCAGATATTTTGGTTGTTCCGCAAGCAATGGGAATCGAAGTTTTGATGAAAGAAAATTTTGGTCCGTTTGTACCAAACCCAATTCGTTCAATGGCTGATGTGCACCGTGTTTATGTTCCGGACATTCAGGAAACTTTAGGTTATGTAATGGATGCGATTAAATTAACGAAAGAAATGCTGAACGATGAAGTTCCTTTGATTGGTTTCGCTGGTTCTCCATGGACGATTTTCTGTTATGCTGTTGAAGGAAAGGGATCTAAAAGTTTTGATACTGCAAAAGGTTTCGCGTTCTCAAACCCGGCAGCAGCGCATACTTTATTGCAAAAAATTACAGATACAACTATTTTATATCTTAAAGAAAAAGTAAAAGCGGGAGTTGATGCCGTTCAGATTTTTGATTCCTGGGGCGGAATGCTTTCTCCGGTTGATTATCAGGAATTTTCATGGAAATACATCAACCAAATCGTTGAGGCTTTGGCTGATCACGCGCCGGTTATTGTTTTCGGGAAAGGATGTTGGTTCGCTCTTGGTGAAATGGGTAAAAGCAGGGCTTCGGCACTTGGTGTAGACTGGACTTGTTCACCTAGAAATGCGCGTTATTTGTCTGGTGGAAACATTACTTTACAAGGAAATTTTGATCCGTCGAGATTGCTTTCTCCTATTCCAACCATCAAAAAAATGGTTCATGAAATGATTAATGAGTTCGGAAAAGATAAATATATCGTAAATTTAGGTCACGGTATTTTACCAAATATTCCTGTAGATCACGCTAAAGCGTTTATTGACGCGGTGAAAGAATACGGGAATTAAATACGGTAGTCAGTTTTCAGTCGCATTTAAGTCTGAAAACTGCAACTTGGACTGAAAACTTTAAAAACCATGCCTAAATGTTTGCAAACATAAACTTTCATAGAAACTCGCCCTTTTCTTTTATAGAATATGGATTTCAGGCGTATTATGCGTCTGTGTTTTTGATGGTTTGGATGCATCCGGAACAATATAATGTGTTTATGATAAATGATCTGGCTATTTTAATGGCTTTTGAATTTATCATGGTTCATTCGGGAGTTTTTATGGCGGTTATGCCTAAAAAAATATCACTGCTTGTATTTTTTCCTATGTACGGATTGTTTGCATATGGTTTCAATCATTCTGTAATTAATACAAATATCTTTTATATTTATTTACTCACGGTTTTAAACCGAATGCGATTTGCTTTCTCTAACGTAAGTCCGGAAGTTCGGGCAGTACAAATAGGAAAATCTGCTGCAAAAGCAATGTTGTATTTCTTTCTAATTTTTGCCGTATGTTTTGGAAACGCGTTAATTCCACAATTTGGACTAACAGAAGAGTTTTTAGAAAAATCCAAATATTTTGATACTGTAAAAGCAAGCGGATTATTTATAGACAAACCGTATGTCCCAATATGTATGGGATTTATATATTATTCGTTGCCGGTTTTATATTTTATTTACCGAACTATTAAAAAAATTGGCAATAGAAATAATGATCCTTTTCAAGAAAAGAATTTAATCTTTAGCAAAACAACATATAGTCAGAAATTTAACTCTGATAAAAAACGATAAATCATGCTCAACAAAGGACTTAGAGACGAAGAAAGTATCAGAATAGAAAATACTCTCAGAACTTTGCACGCTCTTATTTTTGTTCCTAAATTTTGGAATGCCGAAGATACGAGTCTTATAGATGAGCAGCTTAAAAGTTTTGGCTTAAGCTTAGAAAGAACAATTGAAATACCAGAAGAAGAATTGATCATTCTATTACAACAATGTCACTTCGATTGGAATCAGCAGGAACAATTTGCTGATATCTTAGTTGGCTTATCCCAGCAAAAACAATTTGATTTTTTAGGTAAAGCACTTGCCATTTACCAATATATTCAGCAGGAAAGTAAAGTTTTTTCCTTTGGGATAAATATCAAAATTGCTTCGGCTAAAAACAAATAGAATATGAGTTTTACAGATTGGAAAATAGACCGAATTGAAAATATTCTTCCAGAAGAGTTCTACAACCTCATCGAAAAGAATCGAAATCATATTGGAAAAACGTTTCCAGTAACTCTTGCCAATTCTGATTCTTTACAAAAAGCAGAAGATTTTCTGGCAATCAGCCTTGACAAAGAAAAAAACAGCGAAGGTTTTTATTTTTACGCAAGAGATATTAAAACCAACGCCTTAATTAGTTATTTGTGTGTAAAAACAATTGATTACCGCATTTCAAAATGTGAATTAGGTTATTTTGCTGATGAAGATTATCAGGGAAAAGGTGTCACGTCAAAAATGGTTTCTCAAGCACTTGAATTTTGTTTCAAAGAATTGAGTTTGAATAAAGTTTTTATCTGCACTTCAGAAATTAATGTTGCAAGCCAGAAAATTGCATTAAAACACAATTTTAAACAAGAAGGAATTTTACGCGACGAGTTCAGAAATGGTGATGGCGAATTACAAAACACCGTTTATTTTGGCTTGTTAAAATCAGAATATAATACAAATGAAAGATAAATCAACATTTGGATTTACTGAATCCGTTTTAGATGCAAAATTTATAGAAAGAGTAAAATTAGTTTTTAAGATTCTTTATTTTGGGTCTTACTTTTTTTGCTTTTATTATCTGATCAATTTTTATTTTTTTACAAATCGTACTGCAACAACATCCAATGGCGCCTGTGCAAATGGTTTTTCAATCCTTTTTTATCCATTTTTTGTAATTTTTATTCCTGCTTTTTATCTCCTTTGTACTTCACATTTTTCACAAAACGCAAAACACAAAAACTTATACTATAAATTAATAATAATCCCAGCTATTATTTTAGCAATATCATCCTATTTATACATAACAAGATGAAAGATAAATTTTACGCATACATACAAAAATTACAAGACCAGATTTGTGCTGGACTAGAAGCTGTTGACGGAACTACAAAATTCCGTGAAGATCTCTGGGAACGTCCGGAAGGCGGAGGCGGAAGAACACGCGTAATTGAAAACGGAAATGTTTTTGAAAAAGGCGGTGTCAACATTTCTGCCGTTCACGGAAAATTACCTGAAGCCATGCAAAAGATGTTTGGCGTTGGTGAAGCTGATTTTTTTGCCTGCGGACTAAGTTTGGTTTTACATCCTAAAAACCCTATGGTTCCTACGGTGCACGCCAATTGGCGATACTTCGAAATGTATGATAATTCGACTTCGGTTAGTACAGGTTCTCCCAAAATAATCGAACAATGGTTTGGCGGCGGACAGGACTTAACGCCTTATTATTTGTTTGAAGAAGATGCAAAACACTTTCATCAAACGTGCAAAACGGCATGTGACAAACACAATTCGGAATTTTACCCAAAATACAAAAAACAATGTGACGCTTATTTCTGGAATGCTCATAGAAACGAAGCGCGCGGCATTGGCGGTTTGTTCTTTGATTATTGCAAAGCAAATGAGCAAATGTCAATGGAAGACTGGTTTAATTTCGTAAGCGAAGTTGGCGATAGTTTCTTAGAAGCGTATGTTCCAATTGTAGAAAAAAGAAAAAATCTCGAATATACTCCTGAAAACAAAACCTGGCAGGAAATCCGTCGTGGTCGTTATGTTGAATTTAATTTAGTTCATGACAAAGGCACATTATTCGGTTTAAAAACCAACGGAAGAATCGAAAGTATTTTAATGAGTTTGCCTCCGCACGTGCAATGGGTTTACGATCATCATGCAGCAACGGGAAGTGTTGAAGAGAAATTAGTGAATGTACTGGAAAATCCTGTTGACTGGATTTAATATATTCAAACTTTATGGCAATAAATTGTAACGATTTATAGAGTCATTTTTATTAGAATTTAATATTTCGCTCCTATTGAGTTATTAAAGTTTATAAATGATTAATTGAATAAATTATAGTGCAATTGTTGACTGGATTTAATACAATTAAAACTTATAGGGGTAATCTATTTATAACGGTTTTGTAAATTTATTTTATTGAAAAATCATGAAATAAATATGTCGCTCCTCTGGAGCTAAACTGTAATACTAAATGCTTTTCTATAAATATTACGCTTCTCCGAAGCTATTAAAATTAAAATATAATTTTATTGCATAAGTCCCAGCGGGACAATATATTTATAGAACCATATTAATTTATTTTAATGAACCCCAGCGGGGTGACATCTAATTAAATTACACATTCATGGCAAACACCTATTCGCAATTGTACATTCATGTCGTTTTTGCTGTGAAAGGCAGACAAAATTTAATTTCAATAATCTGGAAAGATGAAATCTATAAATTTATCACTGGAATTGTAACAAATAAGGAACAAAAACTGATTGCTATTAATGGAATGCCGGATCATGTTCATATTCTCATTGGGTTAAAACCTGATAAATCAATATCGGATTTAGTCAGAGATATAAAAGCGAATTCATCAAAGTTTATAAATGACAAAAAATGGATTAACGGAAAGTTTGAATGGCAAACAGGATTTGGAGCGTTTTCATACAGTCATTCTCAATTGACAAATGTTATAAATTATATTCATAATCAGGAAGAACATCATAAAACAAAAACGTTTAAAGAAGAATATATTGAATTTTTAAAATTGTTTAATGTCGATTTTAAAAACGAATATTTGTTTGAGGATGTTTAATTTCCATGTTTGAATAAAATTATATTTCGCTCCGCTGGAGCTCTGTCAAATATATATTATTATTTTTCTATAAATATATTGCTCCGCTGGAGCATTTCAAAACAAATGATATTAATATTATTTCATCGCTAAAATTAAAAAAGATCTGTATTTCCTTTAAGTATATACTTCGCTAGAGCTCAAATTCAATAGCGAATGTTTTTTATAGATATATTGCTCCCATTGAGCATTTCACAATAAACATTATTAATATTATTCCATAGTTAAATAAAAAAGATCTGTACTTCCTTTAAGTACATGCCTCGCTAGAGCTCAAATTCAATAAAGAATGTTTTTTCTATAAATATATTCCTCCGCTGGAGTATTTCAAAACAAATGCTATTAATATTATTCCACATCTAAAAATTAAAAAAGGTCTGTTTTTGCTATAAATATATTGATCTGCTAGAGGTCAAATCCAACACGTAAAAATATTTCTCAAAAACATACTACTCCGCTAAAGCATTTTAAAAAGAACCATTCATTAAATCCCATCGGGATGATATATTTATAGAAATCAATGAATTTAGTTATAAAACCCCATCGGGGTGACATATTTTTTATATCATCAAAATTAAAATGCATAAATTAGCTATAGACTATTATCGAAATAAAAATGAAGCTAAATCTGATTTATATAGTATTTTTTGGAAGCATTTTTGGGTGTTTTGCCCAAAAAGATTCATTACAGAATCCCTATTTTAAATCTTACGATGATAAGGTCACAGCCAGTATTTACTATTTAGATACTTCTAATAATTTTGAGATTGCGTATAATTCTGTAGGTCAAAAAAAATATGTGGATCTTAATCCTAACCGACGTGAACAAATGGGCGTTGGTTTAAGTTACAAATTTGTTGATATCAGTTTTGGTTTTGCACCAAAGTTTCTTAGCGAAAACAAAGACAATTCAGATTCTAAGCTCTTTAGTTTTAATACCCGTTTTTACTATAAAAAATGGATGCAGTCTTTTACTTTTATCAATCAAAAAGGGTTTTATATCAGTGAAGGTCCGGTAAACGTTTTTTTACCCAAAATGCGTACTACCAAGATTGGCGGCACAACTTCATACATTTTTAATGATAATTTCTCCTATAAAACGTTAGTCAATCAAAATGAATGGCAAACGAAAAGCTCAGGAAGTTTTATTCCCACTTTTTCATTTTATTACACCAATCTTAATTTAAACACTGAGCCTGATTCATCAAATGGTGATATTTATGTTTTTTCATTGGCTCCCTCCTATTTTTACAATTTTGTAATCAGTGATCGCGTTTTAATAGGAACGGGACTTGCTTTTGGAGCAGGTATTAATGATGTTGACGGAGATGTTTCGGCATTGTACCAATTAGATTTTAATTTAAAGCTTGCCTATAACAGAGATCGTTTCTTTGCTTTTGCGAGTTTAAATACGCTGAATTTCCTTCAGAATGATTCGGCGGAAGCCCGATTAAATGACAATATATCAACTGTGAAATTTAATATCGGATATCGGTTTGATCCTCCCAATAAAGTAAAGGAGGTTTACGAAAAAGTAAATCAGAAAACAGGACTGTAAATATTTAAATTAAGCAACCCCGATAGTGATCGGAAAATAGAATCTAAAATTAAATACTATGAAAAATAGAGAAAGATACATCGCACAATTACACCGCATGCATTCCGGAAAAGGGTTTATTGCCGCATTAGATCAAAGTGGCGGAAGCACGCCCAAAGCATTATCGCAATATGGAGTTGAAGAGAGCAGCTTCACGAATGACGACGAAATGTACACGCTTGTTCATGAAATGAGAACCAGGATTATCAAAAGCCCTTCGTTTGATAGTGAATATATCTTAGGCGCTATTTTGTTTGAAAACACAATGGACCGCAAAATCGACGGAGAATGGTCTGCGGACTATTTATGGGAAAATAAAAAAATAGTTCCCTTTTTAAAAGTAGACAAAGGACTTGCTGATCTTGCAAATGGCGTACAATTAATGAAACCAATTGCTAATTTAGATGAATTGTTAAACAGGGCTGTGGAACGAAATGTTTTTGGCACTAAAATGCGCTCTGTGATTAAAGAAGCCAGTGCTACAGGAATTCGCGAAGTAGTCGAGCAGCAATTTGCGGTTGGTTTACAGATTTTCGCAAAAGGACTTATCCCAATTATAGAACCTGAAGTCGATATTTATAGTGCTGATAAGGAAAAATCAGAAGAAATTTTAAAAGATGAAATCATAAAGCAACTTGCTTTACTTGATAAAGATGTGAAAGTGATGCTAAAATTGTCCATCCCAACGGTGAATGACTTTTACCTTGAGCTAATGTCTGATCCGCATGTTGTACGTGTTGTAGCTTTATCTGGTGGATATGATCAGGACGAAGCCAATCTTAAACTTTCGCAAAATCACGGCTTGATTGCAAGTTTCTCGCGAGCATTGTCTGAAGGATTAACTGCCGGACAATCTGATGATGATTTCAATACTAAAATAGGAACGACAATTAAAGAAATTTATACCGCTTCGATTACATAAAAATCCATTTTTTTAAGAATTTACATTAGCGAAAGCAAGTCATAAAAATCCCCGTGAAAGAATATTCCGGGGATTTTTGGCTTTAAATATTTATAGATTATTTACTTAATTCATCAGCTAAATCTAAAGTTTGTAAAATGATATTCTTATCAGATTTTATAGTATTTAGCTTAAATTCAAAAATCAACTTATTATCTATTAGTTTTTTAGGAGATTCAAATGTGATATCTCTAAATTGCTGTGATACGATTTTTATTTTCTTTGATTCACTTTCTTTTGCATCAGTGGTTTTATTGTATGCATTGGCAATTCCGTCAAAATTTAACTGACCTGAAATGTAGTTTTTCTTTAAGGTTTTTTTTGCTTCTTTAGTAAAAGATCCTTTTCCTGTATTAAAATAATCAAGCGTATTGGCGATAATTACAACATCGTTGTCTTTTTTAATAAATACATTTCCGTAATATTCTGTTCCGGTGATCTGGTAAAAATCGCCTTTTTGAACTAACATCTTTTTGCGAATTCCTAATTGAATCAGTTTGTCTCCAAATGTAGGATGCGTTGAAGTAAAAACTACTGAAAACAATGGAATATTTTTTTTTACTCTTTGCTCTGTTACTGTTTCTTCATAATTTTCATCATATCCGTACGATTTTGTTGTTACTTCAATTTCTTTCATATTGTACAAAAACATACTCAAATCACCATCAAAAAGCGTTGCTGTAGCTTCTTCATCGACTATTGTCGATATTAAATCAGCCACAAGAGTGACATCTTCTTTAACAAGTTGCGGGTTTTGAAATAACTGAGCTGTTAGTGACGGAAAATTTTCAAGAGCTGCTTTGCTGTTAATGTGGTAAGACATATATCCTAATGGTTTTTGATCAGGAAAATAATTAAAGATATTCTTGTTTACTTTTCTGCTTATTATTTTTTCAGCGACTGCTGTCATTGATTCAGAATATTCAATTATTTCTTCAACACGCGCGTTATTATTATCAAAATAAAAGTCCAGGTTAATTCCTTTTACAAGATTTGAGGCATTTTGCTGTAGTGGCAAAAATTTATTATAGCTGGCAAATTGAGATAAAGCGCCATACGTATCCTTAAATTTACTCATTACTGAACTGTAATTAAGCCATGACGAAATATCAGCAGTACTATTTACTTTTTGTGAAGCTGGTGCTACAAAACCATTTTCGAATAATGACTTGATAAAAAGGTTTTGCTTTTCTGACCGCAAAGCGTTAAAATCTGCTTCGGCTTTTTCATATTCAGCAGTATTAATTCCGGAATAATCTTCTTCCGTCTGATCAGTTACCGCTGTGTCAACCGCGATTTCTGCTGCTTCATCATAAGGTTCCGTAACTGAAATAGAGTCTTGATAATTCCAATTGTATTTCTCAGAAGTATATTTTTTAGTCAATTCTACAATTACCAAATAATTATCATTCCATGCAAATGACATTTTTTGATTTTTTGGAACATAAACGGAATATTTAACCAAGTCCTGAATTACTGGAACCTCAATAGAATCCGTATGTTTTTGGATCATAAATTGTCGAAAAGATTCCCTGCTTTTTATCGGAATAGTAACTTGATAATACGGAATACTATCCGTGAAATTTCCGTGAATCGTTATATTTTGATCCAGTTGAAAAAGAGCTGCATACTTATTCAAATCAAGATAATCTTTACTTTCCTTGTATTTGTTCATCAAGGGATGATTTAATACATCGCCAACATTTACTTTTTTAGAAAGCTGGTTTCCATTAAATTGAACAAAATAATCGTATTGTTGTTGATTGGCCTGACCAAAAGTCAAATGAATGGCGAATAATAAAAGGAACGTATAAAAATACTTCATAAATCAAGGGGTTAATTGGATGGTATTGTTCATTAATGCCGATTTTTTAAGTACGCTGTACATACTTTGTTTTAAAAATACGGTCTTTTTGTTTTTGGAAATTTTACTGTTTGGATTTTCTACTGCCTGGACATCTTTATCAAATGTGTAAATAGAAATTATACTAGCCGCTTCAAGATCTTGTTTTTTCTTGGAGTCTTTTATCAGTTTTTCAGGAATTGGATACGATGCAATCCTTTCGAAGTTTTTGACATTACTGCTAAAATGAATCTGATCGCTTTGATTATTTATGCTATTGACAACGGCATTAAGTGCTTTGACATTTGCATAATTAAGTTTGATAATGAAAACATAATTTTGAAAATCAGTTTTTGTAGTGACATTTGAAACGCCGTCAATTTTTGAAGCTTTTGCTTTAAAGTCTTCGAGTTTTTTAGTGATTTCCTGTTCGTTAGGAATTTTAACGCCATCGACTTCTTCGAGCCAAATAGCTGATTTTGTCTTGAACCAGGATTTTGAAAAGTCGACCATCAGCGTATATTCGCCACTTTGATCATAGTGATGTTTGATTCTTTCTGTTATTTCGAAACAACTTGTTAAGAGTAAACAACAGCATAAAGCGAGAAATTTCTTCATTTGGCAAATTTAATCGGAAATTTTCTAAAAGCAATAGTAAATTCAATTCTTAATGTAATCTGTAAAAATGTAAATTTTAGATAATATTAACGGATTCCGGCTGAACGTAAACACCTTATTCTGTTGATTTTTCTTTAACTTTGCACCACATTAAAAAGTTGAATAATCTTCAAAAAAACAACTCCGTTTTAGAAACACTGATTTAATCCGATGTATGTAAAAAAGAATCAGATTAAAATCTAAATCTAAAATCTAAAATCTAAAATTATATGTTCCCATTACAAAGAAACCGCCGTTTAAGAACCAATGAATCTATTCGTTCTCTAGTTCGTGAAACAAGTTTGAGTCCGCAAGATTTTATGCTTCCAATGTTTGTTGCCGAAGGAAAAGACGTAAAAGTTGCTATCCCGTCAATGCCCGGAATTTACAGACATTCGTTAGATAATACTATCAAAGAAGTTAAAGAAGCTTGGGATTTAGGTATCAAAGCGGTAAATATTTATGTAAAAGTAAGTGATAATTTAAAGGATAATAAAGGTGTTGAAGCCTGGAATAAGGATGGTTTAATGCAACAAACTATTCGCGCCATTAAAGATGCTGTTCCTGAAATGATTGTAATGCCGGATGTTGCTTTAGATCCCTATTCAATTTATGGTCACGACGGAATTATCGAAAACGGTCAATTAATTAATGATGCAACAGTTGATGCTTTAACCAGAATGAGTTTAAGTCATGCTGAGGCCGGAGCCGATTTTGTTGCGCCAAGCGACATGATGGACGGACGTGTTTTAGCAATCAGAAAAGCATTAGAAGAAAACGGACATCACAATGTTGGAATCATGAGTTATAGTGCAAAATATGCTTCGGCATTTTACGGCCCTTTTCGTGATGCATTAGATTCTGCTCCGGTAGATTCTCAAAATATCCCGAAAGACAAAAAGACATATCAAATGGATTATGCGAACCGAATTGAAGGAATTCGTGAAGCATTATTAGATGTTGAAGAAGGTGCAGATATTGTAATGGTGAAACCGGGAATTGCTTATTTAGACATCGTTCGTGAAGTAAAAAATGCAGTTCATGTTCCGGTTGCCGTATACCAGGTATCTGGTGAGTACGCTATGGTAAAGGCCGCAGCGGAAAGAGGATGGTTAGATCATGACAAAATTATGATAGAGCAACTTTATTGCATTAAGCGTGCAGGAGCAAGTATTATCTCTACTTATTTTGCCAAAGAAGCTGCTTTACTTTTAAATAGATAACATGAAAAATATTTTATTTTTAGCTGCCGTTTTAGCTTTTACATCTTGTAAAAAAGAAACTACTGAAACTTCGGTTCAGGATCCAACTGAGAATTATTCAGAGGGACATTCGGCGGAAGCCAAAACTCCGGAAGCTTTGGGGAAACAAATTTTTGAAGGACAGGGAAATTGTATTTCATGTCATCAGGCTGATCAAAAAGTAATTGGACCAAGTCTTCAGGAAATTGCTAAAATTTACAAAGATAAAAAAGGCAATATTGTTACTTTTCTAAAAGGAAATGCAGATCCAATTGTTGATCCCGATCAATTTGCGGTGATGAAAACGAACTTTCCAATAACACAGGCAATGTCTGATGAGGAATTAAAAGCGATAGAAAGCTATATTTACAGCTATTTAAAGTAATATTTTCAATTACTGCTGACATACTCTTGTCATTGCATCATTTTACATTTACAGCTTAATTTAAAATGAAAGCAAAATGATCAGTCAAAAATTCAGTGTAATTGGTATTTCGGTAAGAACTACAAACGAAAACGGGAAATCAGGAGAAGATATTCCTGCTCTTTGGAATAAATTTATAACGGAGGAAATCCAGCATAAAATTCCAAACAAAGTTTCGGATGCTGTTTTTTGCATTTATACTGATTACGAAAAAGATCATACTCAACCTTATACCACTATTTTGGGTTGTAAAGTGGATAGTTTAGATGTGATTCCGGAAAATATGATGGGAAAAACAATTGAAACAGCCCATTACGAACTGCTGATTGCCAAAGGAAATCTGGCCGAAGGTATGGTTTACAACAAATGGCTTGAAATCTGGAACTCAGATTTAGATCGAAGTTTCACTGCAGATTTTGAAGTTTATGGAGAGAAATCCAAAAACATTAAAGATGCAGAGGTTGATATTTATATCGCAATACAATAAAACACAGAAACAAAAACGGCGCTAAATTAGCGCCGTTTTTTATTTTATTGTAATTATTATAGATTACCAGATTTTAACTCTTTTTTCTGGTTCTATGTACATTTTATCCCCTTTCTTAATTCCGAAAGCCTGGTAAAAAGTATCTAAATTCTGAATTGGCACAACAGCTCTGTACATTCCCGGAGAGTGCGGATCAGTTTTAACCTGGCTTTTTATAGCTTCGTCTCTTGATTTAGTTCTCCAAACGGTAGCCCATGAAATAAAGAAACGTTGCTCAGGAGTAAATCCGTCGATTAATCCAGGATTTCCATTTTCTTTTAAATACAATTGCAAACCATCATAAGCAGCATTTGTACCACCTAAATCTCCAATGTTTTCACCTAAAGTAAATTTACCATCTACGTGAATTCCTGGCAATGGTTCTAATGCGCTGTATTGAGCAGCAAGTTCTCCGCCAAGAGCCGTAAACTGTTTTAAATCTTCCGGTGTCCACCAGTCAACAAGATTACCATCTGCGTTGTAACGCGCACCTGAATCATCAAATCCGTGAGAAATCTCATGTCCAATTACAGCTCCAATTCCACCATAATTAACCGCTTCATCAGCTTGGTAATTGTAGAAAGGTGGTTGCAAAATTGCAGCAGGGAAAACAATCTCGTTATAAGATGGATTGAAATAAGCGTTTACAGTTTGTGGAGACATTCCCCATTCTGTTTTATCAACCGGTTTACCCAATTTAGCTAAATTTTCAGCATACGCCCATTTTGATATGTTTTTCATGTTATCAAAATAAGTTCCGCCTTCATTCACATTTTTAAGTTCTAAAGCTGAATAATCTTTCCATTTGTCAGGATATCCAATTTTAATAGTTAATTTATTCAATTTCTCAATTGCCTTAACTTTTGTTTCAGCAGACATCCAAGGCAAAGCATTGATTCTGTTTTTGTAAGCTAACATTACATTAGCGATCATTTTCTTCGCTTTATCTTTTGCTTCAGCAGGGAATAATTTCTCTACATACAATTTTCCTAAAGCTTCTCCAGTTGCACCGTTAATTACCTGCAATGCCATTTCTTCACGAGGACGTTGTTTTAATGCTCCTGTTAATGTTTTTCCGTAGAAATCGAAATTAGCATTTTCAATATCTGTAGTTAAAGTTGAAGCAGTTCTGTTTAATAACGACCATTTCAAATACTCTTTCCATGCTTCTACTTTCTTTTCAGTAAAAGTTTTCTCAAGAGCAACCATATAACGTGGCTGCGCAACATTTACTGTATCTAATTTAGACATTCCAATTCCTGTGAAATATTTTTCCCATTGAATTGAAGGTGTATTCTTTTTTAAATCAGCAACAGCTGTTGGATTGTATTGTTTTCTGCGATCTCTGCGTTCAACACGGTCTAATCTTGGAGCAGACAATTCAACTTCCAGCGCTAATATTTGTTTGGCACTTTCTTTTGCTTTTGCCGGAGATTCTCCAATAAACTGCATCATTCTGGCAACGTGTACTTCGTATTTTTCACGTTTTTCTTTTGAATCCTTATCATCAGAGTTATAGTAATCTTTATCAGATAATCCTAAACCTCCGGGGCTTAAGTTAACCGAGTTTTTATTACTGTTTTTTGCATCAGCTCCTACATAAACTCCAAAAAAACCAATACCGCCCTGAGGTTGCATTTCAACAAAGAAATTTTGCAAATCAGTTACGTTTTTAATTGCATCGATTTTCTTTAAGTAAGGCTGAAGTTGTGTTATACCTCTTTTATTACGTCCTACAGTATCTAAAATAGTATTAAATAAAGCAATTGCTTTTCCCTGATCTGTACTTGATTTGTACTTAGGATCTTTTGATGCTTCTTTTAAGATTGCAAGTGCATCGTTATCTGTCTTTTGACGTAATTCATTGAAACTTCCCCATGAATTTCTATCACCTGGAATTTCAGTTTTGTCTAACCAGGCTCCGTTAACATAACGGAAGAAATCTTGTCCCGGACTAACTTTAGTGTCCATGTTAGAAAGATTGATGCCCGGCTCTTTAGGTTTTGCATTTTGAGCGTTTACTGCAGTTATGGTAATCATTGCAGAAACAACACAAAACATAGGATTTCGTAGTTGTTTAATCATTTTAATTTATCGTTTTTAGTATATCCACAAACATATTCTAATTATTTCATAATTTATGTTAAATTTTTCTAATAATTAAGTCCAAAATTATTGATGCTATTACAAAAATGAATTTTAACCAAATTATATTTATAAACTACAATTTCAATATTACTTTATTAAATAAAAAACGGCGCTGAATCAGCGCCGTTAATAATATATAAATTACCAGATTTTAACTCGTTTTTCCGGGCTCACATACATTTTGTCTCCTTTTTTAATAGCGAAGGCATCGTAGAAAGCATCAACGTTTTGAATTGGCACCACTGCTCTGTACATTCCAGGAGAGTGCGGATCTGTTTTTACCTGATTTTTAAGTGCTTCATCTCTGGTTTTTGTTCTCCATACAGTTGCCCATGAAATAAAGAAACGTTGTTCAGGAGTAAATCCATCAATTAATCCAGGATGTGGATGCGATTTTAAATACAATTGCAAACCATCATAAGCAGCATTAATTCCGCCTAAATCCCCAATGTTTTCACCCAGAGTAAATTTACCGTCAACGTGAATTCCAGGCAAAGGTTCTAAAGCACTATACTGATCTGCCAAAGCAGTTCCAAGTACTGTAAATTGTTTTAGATCTTCTGGCGTCCACCAGTCTACTAAATTTCCTTCGGCATTATAACGTGCTCCTGAATCATCAAAACCATGAGAAATTTCATGACCAATAACAGCTCCAATTCCGCCATAATTAACCGCTTCATCAGCTTGGTAATTGTAGAAAGGAGGTTGTAAAATTGCAGCTGGAAACACAATCTCGTTATAAGACGGGTTGTAATAAGCATTTACAGTTTGCGGAGACATTCCCCATTCTGTTTTATCGACCGGTTTATCTAATTTTTCGATTCCCTTTTTAAAATTCCATTTGTCAAGATTACGGTCATTTTCAAAATAACTTCCACCTTCGGCAACACTTTTAATTTCAAGTGCCGAATAATCTTTCCATTTATCAGGATAACCAACTTTTATCGTGATTTTATTTAATTTTTCATTTGCTTTCACTTTTGTTGCCGCAGACATCCATGTCAAATTATTAATACGATTCTGGTACGCTAAAATAACATTGTGAATCATATCAACTGCTTTCGTTTTTGCTTCAGCAGGAAATACTTTTTCTACATATAATTTTCCAAGTGCTTCACCAATAGTTGTATTTACAATTTCCAATGCTTTTTCTTCACGCGGCAATTGTTTGATAGCACCGCGTAATGTTTTGCTGTAAAAATCAAAACTGGCTGTTTCAATATCTGTAGATAATTTTTTTGAATTTGAATTTAGCAAATCCCATTTCAAATATTCTTTCCATTGTGCTACTTTGTTTTCAGTAAAAACAGTTTGTAAAGCTTTCATATATTTAGGCTCCATAACCACTACTGTTTCTAACTTTGCCAATCCAAGACCTGTAAAATAAGCATCCCACTTAATCGCCGGAGTTAGTTTTTGAAGTTGGGCAATTGTCATTGGGTTATATTGCAAACGACTGTCTCTGCTTTCAACGCGGTTTAATCTTGGTTTTGACAATTCAGTTTCCAAAGCCAAAATCTCAGCTGCACTTTGTTTTGCTTTCTCAGGAGATTCCCCAATAAACTGCATCATTTTTGCCACATGAAGCTCGTACTTGGCACGTTTTTCTTTAGAATCTTTATCTTCAGAGGTGTAATAATCTTTATCCGGTAACCCTAATCTGTTTACTGCAAGACTAACAGTATTTTTAGAACTGTTTTTTTCATCAGCTCCAATATATATTCCAAAGAAACCAGAACCGCCTTCCTGCTCCATTTCAACTAAATACTTTTGAAGATCAGCTACATTTTTAATAGCATCAATTTTTTTAAAGTAAGGCTGTAAAGGTGTAATTCCAGCTTTGTTTCTTCCAACTGTATCTAAAACTGTTGAGAATAAATTAACTGCTTTTCCCTGATCTGTATCTGATTTATATTTGGGATTTTTAGATGCGTCTTTAAGTATCGACATTGCATCTTTATCTGTTTTCTTGATCAGTTCATTAAAACTTCCCCAGGTTGTACGGTCATTAGGAATTTGAGTTTGCTCAAGCCATGTTCCGTTTACATATTGAAAGAAATCCTGACTTGGACTAATTTTACTATTCATATATGAAACATTGATACCCGGTTCCTTTGCAGTTGCATTTTGAGCTTTAACAGCTGTAAATGAAACCGTCATAAATAAGGCGCAGAACAAAGGTCTGCTAAGTTGTTTTTTCATTTATATTTAAATTTTTGGTCTTTATACAAACGTATTCCTAATATTTGAAATGCTATGTTAAAATTTTTTAAATAATCGCAAAAACGCAAAATTATGACAACATTCTGAATACAAACCATCGAATATTTTCATGTATTTAAAGTTTGTTTTCTACTGTTTATTAAAATTGTTTTCGGAATATTTGCTAATCGAATTTAAGACAAATGAAAACAAGAATACATAGTGCTGCTTCAGGAAAAATTGATGCTATCGGATTACCTATATTGGCATTATGTTGGGTGAGTTTTTTTTGGGGAACAACCTGGCTGGCTTCAAAAGAAGGTGTACGATATATGCCGGCGTTGCAATTGGTTACTATTCGTCAGTTTTTAGGCGGAATATTATATGTGGGTTATTTTTTTTTAAAGAAAGAGCCCTGGCCAAAAGGCAAACAATGGCGTACGATTTTAGTTCTGGCTTTTTTGAATTTTGTATTAAGTAATGGTCTGAGCACTTGGGGCGTTAAATACATGAGCAGCGGATTAGGCGCCATAATTACTGCGCTTTTCCCAATCTGGATTATTATTATCAATTTTTTTAACGGTCATAAAATTGCACGAATGGCTTTGTTTGGAATTCTGATTAGTTTTGGAGGTATTTGTATCATTTTCATCGATTATATTGCTGATATTTTAAAACCTGAATTTCAATTCGGAATTATTCTAATGGTTGTTTCAACTTTTACGTGGGCTTTTGGACTCTTGCAAACAAAGAAAAAAGCACTGAGTTTTAATCCGTACTTCAGTTTAGGATTGCAAATGCTGATTTCAAGTGTGTTTTTATTCGGAATTACGGAAGCTTCAGGAATTAATATTCCGCTTAGCGAAATTCCAATGCCTTCATGGTGGGCAATTGTTTATCTGGTGCTTGTAGGATCGGTTTTAACTTTTATCGCTTTTATTTATTCATTGCAAAATCTTCCTACTGAAATAAGCAGTATTTATGTTTACATCAATCCCATTGTAGCAATGGTTTTGGGCGCTTTTATCTTTGGAGAAACCTTAACCGGGGCAATCGCCATTGGTGCAGTTGTAACTTTAACGGGGGTTTATATGGTCAATAAATCTATCCGGAAAATTAAAAAGTAAGTTTGCTACGAATTTCACGAATTAGCGCGAATTTTTTTTCTCAAGATTTAGATGAATTGCAAAAAAAGAAAGTTTTAGATTAGTGAAAATTGGTGGAATTCGTGGCAAAAACCTTTTTTAGAATATGTTGTGTTATTAAAAGCAATACTTAATTAGCGTTTTAAAAAGTGCTTTTTGTATTTTTGCGCCAAATTGTTTTTATGAAATCGTTTCTGTACAAATACCGAAAATTCTTTATTGTTCTAATTGTATTTTCAGCTGTAACCATATCCTTATTTTATTCGGCCTTAAAGCCACAAAAAACATTACCAATTTATAATCCTGCTGACGTAAATCCTGAATTGGTTGACAGTACAATTCAATACAAAAGTAAATACCATACCATTGCAGATTTTAAGTTTGTAAACCAAAACGGTGATACGATTACTCAAAAAAACTACGAAGGAAAAATTTACGTTGCTGATTTTTTCTTTACAACCTGCGGTTCTATTTGCCCAAAAATGTCAACGAATCTTGAAGAAGTTCAAAAATCAATTTTAAATAATCCAAAGGTAATGTTGCTTTCACATACCGTTTTTCCTGAAGTTGACAGTATTCCGGTTTTAAAAGCTTATGCTATAAAACATCATGTTGTTGACAGTAAATGGAATCTGGTTACCGGAGATAAAAAAGAAATTTATACAATGGCCAGAAAATCGTATTTGGCGGTGAAACTAGGTCGCCCGGATCAATTGTATGATATGGTTCATACTGAGAATTTTGTTTTAGTGGATCAAAAAAGACGTGTTCGCGGTTTTTATGACGGAACAAACAAAGAGGAAATCAAACGACTTTTAGAAGACATCGATTTCTTGTGTCACGAGTAAAATCTCTTATTTTTAGAAACATTTAGCATTTAGAAAAGTGTTAAATACCTTTGAATAAAGAATAATTGCCTACTTTTGCAATCTAAATTCAATCTAAATAAGCTTTGCAAAATACAATACATACCCTGAAAAAAGGCGAAAAAGCCATTATCAAAGATTTTGATATCGATTTGATTCCTTTAAAATTATTAGAGATGGGATGTTTGCCGGGAAATTTAGTTGAATTACTTCAAATTGCTCCTTTTGGAGATCCGTTATATTTAGATATCAATGGTTCGCACGTAGCCATTCGTGTTGAAACTGCTCGTGAAATTGAAGTTGAACTTATCAAAACCAATTTGTAATGAGCATTCAAAATATTAATGTTGCCCTTATTGGGAATCCAAATACAGGAAAAACTTCCGTTTTCAATCAGCTTACAGGACTAAATCAACAAGTTGGGAATTATCCCGGAATTACGGTTGAGAAAAAAATCGGATTTTGTAAACTTCCTCATAATATCAAAGCTAACATTCTGGATTTACCCGGAACCTATAGTCTGAACGCAAGTTCTATGGACGAAAGTGTTGTGATTGAACTTTTATTAAACAAAAATGACAAATTATATCCTGATGTTGCGGTAGTTGTTACAGATGTTGAAAACCTGAAACGAAATTTACTAATTTATACTCAGATAAAAGACCTTGAAATTCCGACTATTTTAGTGATAAATATGTCGGATCGTATGGAAAGTAAAGGAATTACGTTAGATATTCCGTATCTGGAAGAAAAACTTCAGACTAAAATTGCTCTTGTAAGTTCTCGTAAAGGTTTGGGAATTGACGAATTAAAAGAATTAATTGTTTCTTATAAAACGATTCCGCATCAGCCTTGTTTAAACGCTTCGGTTATTGATGCTGAGTATTTTAAAAAATTACAACATGCTTTTCCCAATCAGCTTTTATATAAATTATGGCTGGTGATTACGCAGGATGTTAACTTTTCGAATTTAGACCGAAATGAAATCAGAAGCACTTTTACAAAGTCGCATTCAGAATTAAAGCGTTTACAGCAAAAAGAAACTATTAAAAGATATCAATTCATCAATGATGTTTTGAAAGAAGGTTTAAAAGTCGATGCCACGATGGCAAAAGACATCAGAGCCAAACTTGATCGTGTTTTGACGCATAAAGTTTGGGGCTATGTTATTTTCTTAGCTATTTTATTTGTCATTTTTCAATCGATTTTTAGCTGGTCAACTATCCCGATGGACTTCATTGACAGCACTTTTGCTTCTTTAAGCAGTTGGGTAGCGCAGGAATTACCCAGCGGTATTTTAACTGATTTACTTTCGCAGGGAATTGTACCCGGAATTGGCGGCGTTATTATTTTTATTCCGCAAATTGCCTTCTTGTTTTTGTTTATTTCCATTTTGGAAGAAAGCGGATACATGAGTCGTGTTGTCTTTTTGATGGATAAAATCATGCGTAAATTTGGACTTTCAGGAAAAAGTGTTGTGCCTTTAATTTCAGGAACCGCCTGTGCGATTCCGGCAATTATGGCAACCCGAAATATTGAAAACTGGAAAGAACGCCTTATTACGATATTAGTAACGCCGTTCACGACTTGTTCTGCCAGATTACCGGTTTATACTATTATTATTTCTTTGGTTATACCAAATGAACGTCTTTTTGGATTTCTAAATCTGCAGGGATTGGCTTTGATGTTATTATACTTGCTAGGTTTTGGTACTGCAATTCTTTCGGCTTATATCTTAAACAAAATATTAAAAATTAGTGCTAAAACGTATTTCGTTGTCGAAATGCCGAGTTATAAATTACCGCTTTTCAAGAATGTTGCGATCAATGTTGTCGAAAAAACAAAAGCATTTGTTGTTGGAGCAGGAAAAATCATCTTAGCGATATCTGTTATTTTATGGTTTTTAGCCTCTTACGGACCCGGAAGAAATTTTAACGAAGCGGAAGAAATTGTAAAAGAAAGATTTGTCAACACAGGAATTGACGAAGCAACTTTTGAAAACGAAGTGGCTTCACAGAAATTAGAGAATTCATATATCGGGATTATGGGTAAAGCGATTGAACCTGCCATTTCACCGTTAGGTTACGATTGGAAAATTGGCATTGCGATTATCAGTTCATTTGCTGCACGTGAGGTTTTCGTGGGAACTCTTGCTACAATTTACAGCGTGGGAAGCAGCGATAATGAAGCAACTATAAAAAGCAAAATGCAGGAGGAAATAAATCCTGAAACGGGTCAGAAGATCTTCAATTTTGCTTCTGGAATTTCATTGCTATTATTTTACGCTTTTGCTATGCAATGTGCGAGTACGCTTGCCATTACTAAAAAAGAAACCAACTCATGGAAATGGCCGGCTATGCAGCTTGTTTTAATGAGTGGTCTTGCTTATTTTGTTGCGTTGCTTGCTTATCAACTTTTAAAATAAACGATTATGGTGCAAGAAATTATTGCCTTCGTTATATTATTTATTGCCGTAGGATTTTTGATCAAAAAGTTCTTTTGGAAATCCAGAAAGAAAAAGGATTGCGGGGATGGAAATTGTGGATGTTCTTAGAGGAAGGTACAAAGGTGCAGAGGGACTAAGGTTCTGAGGTTTTTCTACCACAGAGATTCACGAAGTTTCCCAAAGATTTTTTTAGCATGTTTGTTAAGGTGAGCGATTCAGAAACTTCGGAGAAGCAAGCAAAGATTTTCTGCCACAGAGATTCACGAAGGATTCGCAAAGTTTCGCAAAGAGTTTTTTAGCATGTTTGTTAAGCTGAGCGATTCAGAAACTTCGGAGAAGCAATCAAAGATTTTCTGCCACAGAGATTCACGAAGGATTCGCAAAGTTTCGCAAAGAGTTTTTATTGTCAGACTGAGCGAAGTCGAAGTCCGCAAAGATTTTTTTGTATTATCCATAAATCTAGCTTTGCTAGAAGTTCACAAAGCAATGTATAAAGGTAGAATTAGAATTAAAACATAAAAAAATGGCTTCATAATTGAAGCCATTTTTTATTACTGAAAACTGAGACTGAGACTGAAAACTATTTAATCCCCTCCCACTCTGCATAGAACTGAGCCAAAAATAACTCCATGTATTTATGCCTCTCGGCAGCAATTTGTTTTCCGGTTTCGGTGTTCATTTTATCTTTTAGAAGTAAAAGTTTTTCGTAAAAGTGATTTATCGTTGGCGCATTATTCTTCTTGTATTCTTCTTTTGTCATATTGGTTACGGGTGCAATTTCAGGGTTATATAAGGTACGATTTTTAAATCCGCCATAATTGAATGCCCTTGCGACTCCAATTGCTCCTATTGCATCTAAACGATCCGCATCCTGAACGATATCTAATTCTATTGAAGAGAACTTCTTTTCAAAATTTCCGCCTTTATAAGAGATGTTTTCGATGATGTTCACGACATGTTGAATAATTTCTTCTGAAACACTTTGAGATTCCAGAAACAAGCGCGCTGTTTTTGGTCCGATTGTTTCGTCTCCGTTATGAAATTTACTGTCGGCAATATCATGAAGCAAAGCTCCTAATTGAACCACAAGTAAATTGCATTCTGTTCCTTTTGCTATTAATTGTGCATTTTTATATACACGTTCGATATGAAACCAATCGTGTCCTCCTTCGGCATCATTAAGTTTTTCTTTTACAAAAGAGATTGTTTTGTTTATTAAATCAAAATTATTCATATTATGTTTTTGTTGCTTTGAGAAATGGAATTGAGAAATGGCACGCAGATGACGCGGATTGAACGGATTTACACAGATTATCTTTATATAAAAAATGTTGATTGCCAAAGCTATTAACTTCAACAATCAACAATATATTTTTAATCTAAACTCTAAGATCAGAAATCTAAAATTAAAGTCTGGCAGGTTCCACCCATTTAAAGATATGTGATTCTTGCGGAATTACTAATCTCTCAGAGATTCTAGACATACGACCTGGTAATTTCATTAAATAATCACGTGCTTTTTCAGCTTCATCTGTTAAACCGGACATTTTATCAATTTCCCACTTGTCCATTAATTTCTGCATGATATCTACATAATCGCTTGCGGTGTAAACACCAATACGTTGTGCAGAATCAGAAAACTGTTCGAAAGCAGAACTGATCTTTTGACCTGATTCTCTTAAAAAGTGTGCCGGCATAACGATTTTCTGTTTCATCATGTATTGAAACGCTAACATCATTTCGCTTGGATCCACTGCAAAAATACGGGTAACAAATTCGCTATAGGCATGGTGATGACGCATTTCGTCACCTGCAATCATTTTACACATTTTAGATAACTTGTTATCACCAAATTTTTTCGCCATTTGAGCTACTCTATTGTGTGAAACATATGTTGCTAATTCCTGGAAACTGGTATATACAAAGTTTTTGTATGGGTCAGATCCGGTTCCAATATCAAAACCGTCGTTGATTAAATGCTGTGTTGTCATTTCGATTTCACGCATGTTAACACGACCGGACAAATACAAGTATTTATTTAAAAGATCACCATGTCGGTTTTCTTCTCCAGTCCATTGTCTGATCCATTTTGACCAACCGTTTCCACCGTTTTCTATTTGATTTATTCCTTCTACGTCCATTAACCATGATTCGTATGTTGGCAAAGCCTCTTCGGTAATTGTATCACCTACAAGCGTAACCCAGAAATCATATGGCAATTCTTTGGCAATTTCACGTAACTCTTTTACCTCCTCAAAGAAATTTTCTCCTTCAGAATTAGGTAAAAAGTCTGACGGCTGCCAAATTTTTTCTACCGGAATTAAATACTGTTCAACGAAGCTATCCACGTTTTTTTCCAAAAACTGCATTACTTCTAATCTAATGTTTTTTATAGACATTACTTATTTTAGATTTGGGATTTATGCTTAGAATAATTTCTAAACCATAAATCTATTTATACTCGTTTACTCCTTCTACAACTGCCTTCTCTGTCATTTCCATTAAATCGGCAAAATTATAGTCTTTTACTGCCAAAGCTTTATGAACGGTAAAGGTAAGGCGATTTCCTAAACCAACAGGGAAAAAACCATATCGCACCATTTTCCATGAATTGTTGATACTTACCGGTACTATATACGCCGAAGGTGCATATTTGCAAAGAATCTTCAAACCATTTTGAGCGAATTCTTTCGGTTTTCCTGTCTTACTTCTTGTTCCTTCAGGAAAAATAACCGCAGACCTTTTGTATTTTTCTATATATTCTGACAAACCTTTGATTGCCGGAATGGCTTGTTTAGGGTCTTTACGGTCAATTAGCACAGATCCTCCGTGGCGTAAATTAAAAGATACGCTTGGCACTCCGCTTCCTAACTCTTTCTTGCTTACAAATTTACAATGAAAACGTCTAAAGTACCAAATCATGGCTATGATATCGTACATGCTTTGGTGATTAGAAACAAATATAATAGGAACTCCTGTTGGAATTGTTTCTCTGTTTTCAATCTTATACGTTGTTCCCACAAGATTTGTACATCTTAAAAGGAAAAAATTTAAATAATCTACACTTTTTTTATGAGCCTGATAACCAAAAACATTTAGGCAAATCCACTGTATTGGATGAAATACAAGCAAACACAAACTAAATATTATGTAGTATATGGCAGATATTGGATATGAAATTATTTTTTGCATGCTTTAAAAATTAATGCCCAAAAGTAATAAATAAATTTTTAGCCGTATAAAAATTGAAAACAATAACCGTTTTATTGTTTAATTGTACCTTTGTACTATAAAATTGCAAATTTTTTTTGAATTAAATGACGTTCGCACAGGATATTTGATTGTTCTAAATCAGATAAAAATCGTAAATTTGAAATTAAACTTCTTTTAAGTAAGACATGAAAAGTAAGATAGCCCGCTTTGTAATAAAGCAACATAAAGATAAACTTAATACTAATGAAACAGATATTCTTATAAAATCTGCTTCAAGAAGTTCAAGTTATGCTATTAGAGAATCTAAAGCTTTAGGGCTAACTATAAAATCAATCTCAGGAAAAAAACTAATTGAAAAACTTCCTAACGGAGAAATTAAAATACTTCGAGATCTTCAGGGAAAACATACTACTGAAATAGGTTTGAAAAAAGGAATGGTTTTATGCAGGAGATAAAAAAAAGACTGAGAATATTTGCAGGACCAAACGGATCTGGAAAAAGCACTCTTTTTGAAGAATTTTCTAAAAACTATAATACCGGACATTTTATAAATGCAGATCATTTAGAAAATATATTAAGAACTAAAGGCTTAATAGATTTAGATTCTTATGACATAAAATCATCTCATGAAGAATTAATAAATTTCTACAAAAAAGAGAACACAAAAACTTTAATTGAAACGGCGAATGATAAAGGATTTCAAATATCTCTTGAGATAAAAGAAAACTTTATAATTTCTATCTCAAAAAATCCCAACAGCTACGAAGGCTCACTTATATCCTCTTTTTTAAGAGAAAAACTCCTTAAAGAAAATAAAAGCTTTTGCTTTGAAACTGTCATGAGCCACGTTTCAAAATTAGACGATATTACTGAAGCAAATTCTTTAGGATATACATCGTATCTTTATTTTGTATGTATAGATGATCCTGAAGTAAATATTTCCCGTGTTGAGAATAGAGTTCAAAAAGGCGGACATGCTGTTGACAGTGAAATTATTAGAAACCGATATACACGAACTCTTAATAATTTATTTCCGGCAATAGAAATTTCAAATAAGGCGTATCTATTTGATAATTCTGGAGAGAAACTCCTTTTAATAGCTGAAATAAATGGTGCTAAATCACTAAAACTTTATATAAATGAGGAAGATTTTCCAAATTGGTTTAAAGAATTTGTATTAAATCACTTCATATAAAAACAGCTATTGTACCTTTGCTGTAAAAATTGCAAATTTTTTCTGAATTAAATGAACTTTACCTACCCAAAAAATGAACGCTTAAAGAGCAAAACGACAATTGATTTACTTTTTTCTGATGGAAAATCGGTTTCTAAATATCCGTTGCGTTTGGTTTACCGTCAAGCGGAAGTTGGTGCAGAAGAAAAAATCAAAATGGGTGTTTCGGTTTCTAAGAAATATTTTAAAAAAGCCGTCGATCGCAACTATTTCAAACGCGTCCTTCGAGAAACGTATCGATTGAACAAACATTTACTTTTAGATAATATCGAACAACCGTATTCTATTATGTTTTTTTATCAGACGAAAGACAAGTTATCTTACGAAGAAATTAATACAAAAACGATTCAGCTGTTTGAAAAATTCCTTCTTCAGGTAAATAAAACTAGTGATTCTGACGATAAAACTATTTTGTAATCCTTCAATTACAACTTTGTGAATCAAATTAGATTCAGAATTATAAAAAAATTGTAGTTTTAGCTTTAATTTGAATTAGATATGAAATATATTTTCTTTTTATTCTTTGTTCTTTTGAGTTTTTCAGGTTGCAGCAAAAATGAAGAACCTATGGCAGAGATGGCAGTTAGTGCCATTAAGCTTGCTCCAAAAAATGAATCTGCTGCCAGTTCAGATATACAAGCTGACCTTGCTTCTCCTCAAATTCCACAAAAAATCATCAAAGAAGCTTCACTTCGATTCGAAACTGATAATCTGGAAGATACTTTTAATCGAATTCAAACTGCAATTGCAGCAAATAAAGCCAGCATACAGAATGATTCTGAAGGAAAAGATTATGATAATATCTATAGAAATTTAACTATTCGTGTTCCTAGTCAAAATTTTGATTCCTTTGTAAATGCTATTTCAAAAGGGGTTTCTTATTTTGAAAGAAAAGATATTTCTTCTCAAAATGTTACCGAACAATATATTGACTTAACTTCAAGACTAAAGACGAAAAGAAAACTTGAAGAGCGATATCTTCAAATCCTTCAAAAAGCCACGAAAATAAGTGAGATTCTGGAAATTGAAAAACAAATTTCAGCCATTCGTGAAGAAATTGAAGCTAAAGAAGGACAACTGAAATATTTAGAAAGCCGCGTTGCTGAAAGTACTGTTACAATTGAATTTTACAAAACCATTGCCCAAAAAGAAGGCGTTAAAACTTCTTACGGATCTAAACTCTGGACGGCAATTCAATCCGGATTTTTTAGCCTTTCAGAATTTTTGATATCAATCGTTAGTCTTTGGCCGTTTATTATACTATTTTGCGTACTCGCTTATTTTATTAGAAAAAGATTTAAAAGAAAAAAAATATAATCATGTATCCTTATTTCAAAAAGAAATTCATCATACCCACTGTTGCGGCAGGATTTTTATTTATTGGAACCAGTTTCAAAGATGACTTTTTTGAAATTGCCAAACAAATCGAAATTTTCACAACACTATTCAAAGCCGTTAATACTAATTATGTCGATGAAACTAATCCCGGCGATTTAATGGACAAGGCCATTAAAAGCATGTTAGGAAGTTTAGATCCTTATACTGTTTATTTTAATGAGCAGGATGTTGTGAACTTCAAGATCAATAATACTGGTGAATATACCGGAATTGGCGCTTTGATTTCAAGAAAAAAAGATCGCTTAATTGTTCGTGAACCTTATAAAAATTATCCTGCTGATAAAGCCGGACTTAAAGCAGGTGATGAAATTATTCAGATTGGTGATGTTTTAATTGCTGATTTTAAGGATGATGCTTCGCAATTATTGAAGGGAACTAAAAACACTAAGATTACTATAAAATATCTTCGTCAGGGAAAAACGTTTACAACCGAATTGATTTTGGATGAAGTGGATATTAAATCGGTTCCGTTCTTTGGCAAAATTGATGATAAAACGGGTTATATTGTTTTAGCGCACTTTAGCCGAAAAGCATCAAATGAAGTAAAGGACGCTCTTGAAAAGCTAAAAGCCGATGGTGCTAAACAAATTGTTCTTGATTTAAGAGGAAATCCTGGTGGTTTACTTAACGAAGCAATTGATATCTGTAATTTATTTGTGCCGAAAAATGAAGTTATTGTAACTACAAAATCAAGAATCGAAAAACACAATAATACTTATAAAACAACGAAAGAACCTGTAGATACTGAAATTCCGTTAGCAATTTTGGTAAACGGAAGAAGCGCATCAGCATCTGAAATTGTTTCGGGAGCTTTACAGGATTTAGATCGTGCTGTGATTCTGGGAAGCCGTAGTTTTGGTAAAGGTTTGGTACAACGTTCTGTTGACCTGACTTACGGAACGCAATTAAAAGTTACTATTTCTCGCTATTATACACCTTCTGGTCGTTGTATTCAGGCGCTGGATTATGCTCATAAGGATAAAAACGGAGTTGCTCAAAAAACGGATGCTAAAAACTTCAATGCTTTTAAAACCCGAAAAGGAAGAACGGTTTATGATGGTGGTGGTGTTTTACCGGACATTGAATTAGACGAAGCTAAAATGAGTTCAATTACGACTGCGTTATTAAGAAACGACGGAATCTTTGACTATGCAACAACGTACTATTATAAGAATCCGAATTTAGGAGATAAAATTCCAACAATTTCAGATGCTGATTACCTGAGTTTCAAACAATACCTGAAAGCAAATAAAATAAGTTTTGATACTGAAACTGAAGTAGCATTGAAAAATACTTTGGCTGCTGCCAAAAATGAAAAAATAGATGAAACTATTGCTCCGGAATACCAGCAATTATTAGCAGCGTTGGAAAAAAGTGAAACTACTTTATTAGATAAAAATCAAAAGGAAATTAGAAACCTGATTCAGGAAGAACTGATAAAGAGATATCAATATCAGGAAGGTTTATACCAATATTATATTAAAAATAACTCAGAAATTAAAAAAGCTGTTGGTGTTTTAAACAATCAAACTGAGTATAAAACGATTTTAAAAATGTAGAAAATCTTATTAAAGATGCTTAAATTGAACTAATTCAAGCATCTTTAAAATCAATAAACTTACTAGTCAATACTATCTTGCATAAAAGCTTTTTGGTTACTGAAATAATTGATAATGTATGTTTCTATTTCATTTCTCGAATTAGGCCAATTTTCCTGCCACAATTGTAATTTGCCGGGCAAATCAATATCTCTGCATCCAGGATCGAGCATTTCTAAAAATGACTTACCTGCTTTACTAACAATTAAAAGTTCCTTTTTATTTTTTTCCAATAAACCTGAATCTAAAAGTCCATTTAAAATTGAACCAATCGAATGCGGATTACCAATTCCAAAAACGGACGCTGGATAAGTTCGGCTTCCTTTCCAGTTCTGTGCCATTAATACGGCTTTACCTGTAGACATTAGTCGTCTTTCATGTAATTTATATAAAAGCTGCAATGAGTATTTACTAATATTGTAGTCTTTTTTCACTACTCCTATTTTGCGCAAACAGAAAGTAAAAAAATGCAGGGAATTAATATTATAATTGTAATCAAAAAAGCGTTTCGCCATACCGGAATCCAGTAACTTGTAAAATTGCGGATTTTCGGTAGTTATAGGATTGTTAAGAGCATATCTAATTGCCGGTCCGGTAAAAATCTCAGGCACAATCACTACCCTTTCTTTATTGGCTTCGTGGAAACCCAGACATTCGTTTAATAAAATATCATAATCAATAATAAACGAATACCATAAATCACCTAAATATGAAATTGTATCGGCATTTTTAAGTATGTTAACTGCACCGTGTCGTTTGACTTTTATACTTTCATTTGTAATATGCAATACCAACCCATATTTTTTAACATTAGATGTATACTGCGGAAATTTAATGACGGGGAAAAATGCCGGATGCACATTATTATCATAATTGAAAGCAAACCTATATTTAGGAATTATCCGAAAAACATAGATAGTGAATCCTGGCCAGCGTTGTAAAAGATGTGGCTTTATGATGTTTAACTGATAATTAGTAAGACTACTTACAAATACAATGCTGTTGTTACTACTATTCATTTTTAAGTATTTGAATTTGCATTTTGAAACCAATTTTCCATATTCAACAATGATCATAAATCATTGTAAATTAATTAGTTAAAGAATAAAAAACGAAATTACTTTAAAATATTTTACTTGTTTAGCACTAAACGACATTAAACTAACAGATTAAGTCAAAACGAATTGTCCTAATATTTTAAACTTTAATTTTAGGTGTGCATTCATTATATTTAAAAAGCCCAAAATCACTGATTTTGGGCTTTTTAATTTATCTATTTCTTATCATCTTAATATGCGGAATATCATCTTCCAAATATATAAACATTAACTAGTATCATTTTGAAAATGTAAGTAATTAGAATTCCTAATTCTAAGGCATTCCTAAATTAATTCTGAGTTAAGCCAAGAGATAATGTCATTTATCACTTTTTCAAATTGATTGAATAAACTATGTTCTGAATTTTCAAAAAGTATAAATTTTGACTTATAGCCATATTCTTTAGTCTTTCCATAAAGTTCTCTACTATGAGCAATTGGTACTTTCTCATCCTGATCTCCATGAATAAACAGAAAGCTTTCTTTTTTATTTAAAATTGAATCTATCTGGAAGATAGGAGATATTTTATTGGAATAATAAACAGAATCTAATAAATAATTTTTGATTCTGTTTTGATAAACAACAAACATTTCTTTTCTCTTTGTTTTCAAAATATCACTTGGTCCGGCGATATTAATGGTGGTCCTGATTTTGTTAGTTCTTTTCAATAATTGAAAATTAGTAATCCCTCCTCTACTCCAGCCTATTTGCGCAATTTTAGAAGTATCAGCTATTTCTATGTTGTTAATGATAGCAAATAGTGACATTACATCATCAATATCTTTGCCTCCAAATTCATCGACACCTTCGCTTCCTTCTGATCCTCTTAACTGAGACGCAATAATAATAAATCCTTTACTGGCAATTTTAGATAAAAAAGTTACAATATATTGATCATTGACCATTCCATAACTACCATTTCCACCACGATTAAAGATGATAACGGGATACTTCTTTCCATCTTCATTTGGTAATAATAAAAACCCTTTGACCTTTGTTTTATCAAAAGAATTATAGGTTATATCATAGATGTTTACATTTTCAAGATGCTTTTGGATTTTTTTCATTTTACTGTATTTTTCCAAAGGAAATCTTTCAATCATAGAATAGTCTTTAGTTTCTATTTTTGACTGAGCATTTATGCCAAGTACAAAAATCAAAGTAAGTATAAGTAGATAACGTTTCATCTAATAAGTTCTTTAATTTTCTCACTTGAATACTTTTCTGCAAAATCTTTATACCATAATAAGAGCGTTTCTTTACCAAGCAAATCGAAAATAATAGAATATTGATTCTCTACACTGTTCAAATATGATTTGATATTTTTTTCAATGTCTTGTCTCCATTCTTCAGATTCCTTTTTTGTGGTTGGAAGATGATGAATAAAAAAGCCAAATTTATCTAAACAATATCTTTCGTAATCTTTTGTAAAAAAAATAAAATTATGCCACATTTCATCAATAATCAAAATTGAATCATCAATAAACAGAGGTGTTTTTATTTCTGAATATACAGCTTTATAACACAGCCAAAGCCATTTTTTTGTTTCTTCAAAAAGTAAAATCGATTGCTCTTCTGAAACATTATAAACTTTTACAAATCTAAAAATGACATCTTCATTTTGGTAATCTAATGCATCTTCTAGTGTACATTTCTTTTTCATTTTTTCTAATTATATTTGAAGCTGTTTAAATATGTTAAACAGCTTCTATTAATTAATATTTATTGAGATTGAGCCATACAATGGTTCAGACAATTTGCAGGGCAATCACCAACGCAGTAGCCTGGACCACACCCAATTCTCTTTCCTGAACATCCTTTACCTCCGGAAATTTTGGATAATTCTTCTTTTTTCAGTTCCACCAATTCGCTAATAATTTCTTCTTTTAATTCCTCTAAGCTTAATTTCATAATAAAATCTTTATGTTACTAATTAATTTTGTTTCATTATTAATAAACAAGAACAAATATGTCGACCTAAAAGTTACATGTAAGTAATGTAGAAACCAATTGTCAAAATTATAGCTTAGCCTAACTTAAACCTATGCGGAATTATGCGAATTTATTTGCATAATTAATTATAGAATAAAACAATATCTTACAAAAAATTAAGATATTTCATCAAATTAAAAAAAATATTCAATATGGAGTTTTGTTTTATAATTATAATTCGTCTAATATTGTCAGAAAAAAAAGTCAAATATGAGCAAGACAAAACTTATACAAGCAAGATTATCGAAAGGATTTTCTCAGGAAGAATTGGCTGATTTAATTGGTATGTCCCAATCTAATTATAGCCGCAGAGAAAGCGGGCGTACAAGCATTACGGAATTAGAATGGAAAAAAATCGCCAAAGAATTGGGCGTTAATAAAGAAGTTATATTTGAACCTGATGAACAAAATAAAGAAAAAAGGGATGAAATAAACATGGTTTATTTTAACATCCCTGATTTTGTAATGGAACATATTGAACTGCTTAAAAAAGAGAACAAGAAACTAAAGGAACAATTAAAAAAATTAAAAAATCTTTAATTACTCTTTTATCATCTCAATATGCGGAATATCATCTTCAAGATACATTTCACTGGTTTGAACAAATCCATGGCTTTCGTAAAACTTCTTTAAATATAACTGCGCACCAATGGTAATCTTATCTTTATTGAAGTTTAATTTTATACCTGCAATGGCTTCACGCATTAAATCATGTCCCCATTTTTTATCGCGATAATTGGCATCAACTACAACGCGACCAATGGAAGCATTATCAAAACTTATTCCTGCATCAAATAAACGTGCATAAGCAACAATTTTATTATCATATTCACCAATTAGGTGTAATGCTTGCTTATCTTTTCCGTCAAGGTCTAAATAAACACAGTTTTGTTCTAATACAAAGATCTCACTTCGTACTTTGAGCAAATCATATAACTCATGAACCGTTAATGCTTCAAACGGCTTTATTTTCCATTTTAATTCCATTCTTTACTCTATTCTTTAAAATTATCTTCTGTCTACTTTAACTGATTTTATAATGGCTTCAAGATCCAGCATTAAATCTCTTTCCTGATTGGAGGGAGAATAACAAAATCCTTCAATAACTAAAATTCTGTTGTACTTTTCGTCTACAATTGCATAATTGATAAAAGGTCCTGCCATGAAATCATTTTTTAACTCCCAGGTTCCTTTAGTTTCAAATGTATTTTTTTCGTCTAAAATTGTAGCTGAAAAATAAGGCGCGTAGGCTTCACCAGTAATCATTCGGGTATTAGGTTCCCTGCCTTTGATGTAACTTCCAACTGAATCGCGCATTTTGATAATATTTCCAATAACATTTGAACTCTTTTTAAAATTGCGAAGCGGAATTTGATATATAAGTAAACTGGTATTACCGCTTATTATATCTTTTTTAAGCCAGATAAAGTTCTTTTTATGCAACATGTATTCATAACCTGTTGGAATTTGCAGGTCAATATGGAATTTGTTTTTTATAACCGCTGGATTCAATAATGATTTGCTGTTATCTTCCTGAATTTTCCCGATTTCTGCATCTCGGATGATTTTAATTATTTGTGCCGAATTGAGTTCGATACTGCAAATAATATCATCGACAGATTTTCCGTAGATACGAAATGTATTATGGGGTAAGGATTTGCTGTGTGTGATTTCGAATTTATCTGTGGTGGCTTTTTTTACTACAATAATGCTACGGCTATCGGTTACAAAACCTTCCAGTAAACGCGCAGGATATTGATTTATGGTAAATAAAGGTTCTTCCTGGGTGAGGCCCAGAACTGGTGAGGCAAATTTATTTCTGATACTGTCGCCTACTTCTCCGTACCATAATTGATCATCGATAATAATCGAAATCGAATTTGTTTTACCAGAAACGGGCTGTGGCTGCTTTTCGCCTTTGAAACAGGATAAAAGCATCAACGGAATTAGTAACAATAAAAAATGGGTTTTATTCATTTTCTTAATTTATGAAATAAAACCCAAATTTATGTAAGATTTTTTAACTATCCGTTTATTTTAAGTTTCATTCCTGGTTTAATTTCTCCGTCTTTAATGTTATTCCATTTTTTAATATCTGAAATCGTAACTCCTGGATATTTTTTTGAAATACTATATAACGAATCTCCTTTTTTAACGTAATAATCTTCTCCAAGATCTTTTGATGATGTCGCTTTTTTCTTGAATGAATCAATTGAAGAGTTGGAAGCGATTGCTGTTGTTACTGCATTTTCATCAATATTTTCAGGAACTGCTTTAGAAATCACTAATGTTTTCCCTAAACCAATATTGTTTGAAGTTAGATTATTAAGTTCTTTCAGGTCAGCAATAGTCATACCGAATTTTTTTGCGATACTGCCTAAATTATCACCGGATGCAACTTTATATTCTTGTGATTGTGTATTCTTTTTATCTTTATCATCAGTTGAGGCAATAGCTTCTTCTGATTTTTTCTCTACAGCAATAGTTGATTTTAGTTCCTTAAAGCTTTTAGTTACAGGATCGTAATCTGTTTTAATTTTTAAATTTCTTCCTAGTGCAACTGCATTTGATTTAAGGTTATTCCATTTTTTTAAATCGATAACATCAACATGGTATTTAGAAGCAATTGTACCTAAATTATCGCCTTTTTGAACTTTATATGACTTATAATCAGTATCGATAATGTTCTCCAGTTTCGCTTTTGCCTTAGGAGTAACTTTCAATGCTAAACGAGTTGGCATTGTTTTATTTTGTGATTGATATGCAGCATATGCATAAATCTTATCTTCATTTGAAACAAATGTGGCTACTTTATCTTTTGGCAAACGTAAATAATGTGGTTCACTTTGATAAAAAGGTACAATGTTTAACTTATAAGAAGGATTTAAAAGTTGTATTTGAGATTGTGGCATATCTAACAAATCTGCGATTTGCTTGAATGACATTTGAGCTTTAATTTGAACTGTATCTGTTTCAAAGTTTTTAACTAATGCTCTTTGAGGATTGATACCATGTTCTTTATGATATTCAAAAAGATACATTGTTGCTAAAAAAGCGGGAACATAACCTTGAGTTTCTTTTGGAAGATGGTTACGAATGTCCCAGTATTTTGTTTTTCCGCCAGAACGACGAATTGCTTTGGTAACATTTCCAGGTCCTGAATTGTAGGATGCTAAAACTAGTTCCCAATCGCCAAACATGCTGTACATTTTAGTCATGTACTCTGAACATGCGGCTGTAGCTTTCATTGGATCGCTGCGTTCATCTATATACGAATCTATTTTAAGGGCATATTGTTTACCTGTTCCGTACATGAATTGCCAAAGTCCTGTGGCGCCCATTTTAGAAACTGCTTTAGGATTTAAAGCAGATTCTACAACGGCTAAATATTTAATTTCCAAAGGCACGTTTTGTTTTGCAAAAGCGTCTTCAAAAATTGGGAAATAATATTCTGATAAAGCCATTAATCGAGAAAACGATTTTTTACGGTTCTTAAGAAATGACTTTATTATATTTTCTAAACCTTGATTGTATTCAATATCAAAGGGTGATTTCTCATTCATTGCCTGTAAACGCTGTTTAAGCAATTCTGTTGGCAACTCTTCATCTACAGTTACGTCTGTATTAATTGTCTGAATGTCTTTTGTAAGATCATCATAGATGTCTAAGCTTACTAATTCGTTCATCCATAGACTGTCTACGCGGGTTGCGAGTTCATCTTTTTTGAAAGAGCTTTTAACTGAGTCTAAATACGATACTTTTACAATTGGTTTTAATTCAATTTCTGTCTTTGCAATTTCCTGCGAAAACATTGACATTGAAAACAAAACCGAAACCATTATTGATACTTTCCTTACAATCATATAACATTTTTTTAAAATTCTATAAATCAAACGATTATACAAACCTTATTTTTGCAAACTTAAACAGTTTATGCATGTAAATTATGTAAAAAAATGTTAATTGTGATAATTTAGTCTAAAATCGCTGCGATTCCAGGTAAAACTTTTCCTTCTAACATTTCAAGCATTGCCCCGCCACCAGTGGAAACGTAGCTCATTTTATCTTCGAAACCGAATTGTTTTACTGCTGCAACTGAATCTCCTCCTCCAACTAGTGAAAAAGCTCCTTTTTCTGTCGCTTCGGCAATATATTCACCTAAAGCGATGGTTCCTTTTGCGAAAGATTCCATCTCAAAAACTCCTAATGGACCGTTCCAAAGAATTGTTTTTGACTCTAAAATTACTTTTTTGAAGTTTTCTAATGATTTAGGACCTGCATCAAGACCTTGCCATCCGTCTGGAATTTCTTTTACGTCTACAACTTTTGTATTTGCTGTATTGGAGAAATCATCAGCCGCAATAACATCTACCGGAATGTGAATTTGTACTCCTTTTTCTTTTGCTAATCTTAAAATTTCAAGTGCCAGTTCTTGTTTGTCATCTTCACAAATAGAATCTCCAATTTTACCACCTTGTGCTTTAATGAATGTAAAAGTCATTCCGCCTCCAATGATCATGTGATCTACTTTGTCTAAGATATTTTCTATTACTGTAATTTTAGAGGAAACTTTTGATCCTCCAAGAACTGCAGTAACTGGCTTTTCGCTATTTTTTAATACTTTGTTTAAGCTTTCTATTTCTTTTGCCAATAGTGTTCCGAAACATTTTTCTGTTGGAAAAAATTGTGCAATAATAGTGGTTGAAGCGTGTGCTCTGTGAGCTGTTCCAAATGCATCGTTTACATAGATATCGCCAAGTGAGGCTAATTCTTTTGCAAAGGCAACATCTCCAGCTTCTTCTTCTGCATGAAAACGTAAATTTTCAAGTAGTAAAACTTCTCCTGGTTTTAAATCTTTGGCAGCAGCCTGAGCTACTTCTCCAACGCAATTTTCAGCAAATTTAACCTCAACTCCTAAAATTTCTGAAGCTGTTTTTAAAATATGCTTTAAAGAATATTTTTCTTCAACTCCTTTTGGTCTTCCTAAATGCGACATCAAAATTACGCTTCCTCCTTGTGCTAAAATAGCATCAATTGTTGGTTTTGCAGCTTCGATACGTGTTGCATCAGTTACCTTAAAATTTTCATCCAGTGGTACGTTAAAGTCTACACGGATAATTGCTTTTTTATTTTTAAAATCGAAATCGTTTAAAGTTTTCATTAGATAATTTTTTAGTTTTTTTGAAAGAAAAACAAATATAGAACTTTTAAAGTTTCAATAAATATAAAAATAACCTATCTGTAACAGCGAAAACGTTATAAGTTGAGAAAAAAAACAAATTAGCTCTTAAATTGTTGAAAATGCTTAATCGTGAACAGGACTTTGCGTACAAGGACAATTACTGATGGCCTGCAGGAAGTCGAAACCAATAGTTATGGAGTGTGTACCTGTATTGTAGTTTCCTAAATCGTTGAACATTACCTGGTAAGAATATCCAAAATAGAACTTGGACTTCATGAAACCAACCATTGGCCCAACTGATAATGGTTTTGGAAACTGGTCGTTTAAGAAACGATATGAAACTCCTATCCAGTAGTAATCTTCGTAACGATTGTAACGTCTGTATTTGAAGTTGAAATCGGTTGTGGAACGTTGATCACTTGCGAAGTATTGGTAATAAATAGACGGCTCATATTCGATACGGCTGTTTTCTCCATCTTTAAACACATATCCTGAATATACCTGATAATTGGAAAGTAAGCTAGGCTCAACTCCTCTGTATTTATCGGTATTTTTCTTTAAAACGTTATTGGCATTAAAACTCACATAGAAACTTTTGTTACGGTATAATGCACTAATATCAAAATTACTATTAGCATTATAGCGATTGTCTGTAACTCCCGGATCAATAAAAGGCTGATTAGGTGTACTAGTAAATTCATCTGTATCAATACGGAAAGTATTGATGTTATACGAAAGTCCAAAGGATAAATATTGCTTAGAATAATAATCTAAAATAATATGGTGTGCAAAGGAAACTTTTGCTCCTGTTTGTCTTGTGTAACCATTTTTATCGTTATAAACATTTATACCAACTCCTGAACGATCCAAAACTCTAAAATCGGCATATACCGATTGGTTGTCGGGTGCATCTTTAATACCAACCCATTGGGTAAGTCCATTGGCTCTAATTCTAAGGTTATCCCCAATACCGGCAAAGGCAGGTGAAATAACAAAAGGATTGTCCGCTAAATATTGCGTAAAAACCGGTAGGTTTAACTCTTGGCTGTAACTTGTTGTTACAGCCATGAGTACTAAAGATAAAATAAACTTTTTCATTGTGATAATTTTTTTAGATAACATGATTAGGGGCTCTTATTTTGTTATCTGTATAAAGTGAAATGTCCTACAAACTCCCTCGCATCTTTCTCGTCATTCAATTTAAGAACATACCAGTAATCTCCTGATGGTAATTCTGCACCATTATATCTACCATCCCATTTTTGACCGTAGTGGTATTTAGCAATTATACGACCGTATCTGTCGAAGATTGAGAATTCAAGGTTGTTGTAAATATTAGTACAACCAGGTCCCCAATTATCATAAACACCATCTCCGTTAGGAGTAAAGTAATTATCAAGACACACATCGATATATGTTGAAGGAACAGTTATTGTTGCTGTACATCCGTTTTGATCTCTTACTACAACTACATAATCTCCAGATTTGTAAATTTTGTATTTGTTTGAAGATGTAAACGGCTCTCCGTTGAAACTGTACTCATAAGCAGGTGAACCACCGGCTGCAGTAACTGAAATGATATTCATTTCTGCTTGTCCTGTAGATTCTGCAAGAGTCAATGGATCGTATGCTTTTATGTCAAAACTAATCGTTGGTACTTTACAACCGTTTGTATGTCTTGCGATAATAAAGTGTCTACCCGGAGCAACATTTGTGAAGATGTTACCTGCCTGGAATGGACCTGCATCATTGTCAAGTGCATAATCAATTTGTGTAAAGTCGATATTGCTCTCGTCAATTGTAATTGTTACCATGTTAGATTGTGCATTGTTCACACAGTCATAGCTGATTTCTACAGTTGGATCAAGAACTACCGGTAAAGGCATATTCTCTACAAACTCGAAACTACATCCCTGAGCATCGTTAACATACACGGTATGAACACCACCTGAAAGGTTCGTAAAATCAAATATTGTCTGATCTATAGCTCCCTGTGTATATGTACCATCTTTTTTATCAAGACTTACGCTATATGGCGCTGTACCTCCTCTAACTTCGATACTAAATGCTCCGTCTTTATCATCTTTACAAACTTCTGGAATCATAGAGTTTGCAAGTTCAGTAACAATAAGCGGTTTAGGTTGTGTAATTTCAATTTCATCTACTACATAACAACCATTTTCATCTTGTGTAACTATAGTATAAATACCCGCAGTTAATTTCTCGAATGTGTTTTTAGTATCAAACTGATTCAAGTCTGGTGAGATAGCATATTTAACTAAACCTGTACCACCAGCATAAGTCATCACGATTTTACCATTGTTATCTCCAAAACAAGAAACATTTGTTGCAACGTGTGTTGTGCTTAAGCCTACAGCAGGCTCTTTGATTTCAACAGGTTTTACTACTGCATCACAATCACCACTTACTACTCTTACGTTGTAAGTTCCTGCGATCAGTCCTTCGAATCTACCATCTGCCTTAGGTCCTTGTAATATACCTCCGGCTGTAGTTTCTAATGTATAAGCGTAGTTTCCTAAAGCTCCGTTTGCAACTGCTACGATAACTCCGGTTTCTTCACCTGTACATTTTACAACTGCGTTAGTCGTATCTAAGTCTAAAGTTAAAGGCTCTAAAGTATCAATTTTAATTTCATTAGAAATACTAGCCACACAATTATTAGCATCTTTTACAAAGTATTGGTATTTACCAACCGGCACTTGTATTGTAACAGATCCTGTAAATGGAGGAGTACTATAAGTAACACCATCTGCGCTATAAGTGTACGGAGCGTTTCCGCCTGTTGCACCTAATGTAAGGATAGTTTCTGTATCACATGTTTGTGATGATGCTAAAGTTAATTCAGCAATAATTTCTGTTGGCTGATTAATGACAATATTAGTTGATGTTACTGAACAGTTATATCCGTCAGAAACAGTAATACTGTACGTTCCAGCAGGTAAGCCTGTGAAAACAGGATCAGTTTGCGGACCTGAAACAGCAACCGGGTTCACTGATAAGTAATTTAATGTATACATATAGTTACTTCCCTGACCACCTGTTGTTGTATTTACAGTAATTACACCGTCTCTACCTCCAAAACAAGATAACATTGCTGCATTTGGTGTAGCATTTACCTGAATAGGATCCGGTACCACTAATTCAACTATTTCAGAATCGATACATCCTTTACCATCTTTGGCGCTTACTGTGTAAGATCCAGCTTTTAATCCTGTAAAGTTTCCATCAGTTCTATAAGCAACAATTACAGCACCGTTTAATGCTAATTCATAAGTATAATTATTATCCCAACCACCTGTTGCAGAAGCAGAGATTTCACCATCATCATAATTTAATGATGTACATGTTATTGGGCTACTTGTTATTTGAATGTCTAATTTAACTGAAGGCTGTGCGATTGTAAACACAGTTGAAACAGTACATTCTGGTTTCCCTTTTAATTTAGCCGTTACAGTATATGTACCTGCAACAAGGTTTGAAATCAATTCCGGACCAGCACTTGCAGATGTTCCTGAAATTACTGCAGGACCTCCTGTGATAGTGTAATCGAAAATACCTGCTTCATCTGAAGGATCAGTTTGATTGTCGACAAAGGTTAATTCAACGCTTCCTGTATTTGTACCAAAACAAACTTCTGTTACAATTGGATTAACTTTAATCTCAAATGTATTAGGATCTGCCACATAATGTGCTTTTTGAATGCTACATCCTGTTGCCGGATTTGTTACTGTTATGATATAACTTCCTATTGTTAAACCTGTGAAGTTACCATTTGTTTTTGTCTGGTCATAAGTGTTATCCGTTCCTTTAACCGTATAGTTTAAAAGAACAGGCGTTCCTCCTGTTGTTCCCACAGTAATTGTAATTTCTTCATTAGAAATACAAGTGATAGCAACATTTGCAACATTAACCACATCTAAACTAATGAATGGATTAACTTTTACAGGTCCTGCCGGAGCTCCTGCACAACCGTTACTATCCGTAACGTTCACAGTATAATTACCTCCTAAGAAATCAGATTCTGTATAAACGTTTTTATCGCCTTTTTGAACTGAAGCTCCGTCTCTGAAGAATTCATAAGTATACACTTTTGAACCTCCGATGTCGTTACCAACTGTACCAACTGTTACTGTTGCATAGTTAGAAGCATTAGTACCAGCTGTACAACCGTATTGTACTACTACCGGAACCGGAACCACAATTAATGCTGGTTGTGGTACTGTAATATCTTCTGATGCCTCACAGTCTCTACCGGAAACAACTGTTACAGAATAATCACCTGCTTCAAGATTTTCAAAAACAGAACTTGTTTGAAGTGGTCTGGTAACAGCTACTCCTAAAGCAGTAGTACCTGATAATCTATATCTGTAGATTGGGTTATCATTTATACCTGGTAACAAACTTGCTGTAATTGTTCCATCGTTTCCACCGAAACACGTTACCGGAGTTTGTTCAAGGGCAATTCCTGTAATTAATGTAGGTTCAGATACATTTACTTTTACTATAAATTCACAACCTGTATTTACATCTCTTACTCTTACAATATGATCACCCGTAGTAACATTGTTAAATATTGCAGGAGTAGTTGTAACAATAGCTCCGCCATCTAATGTATATCTGTAATTTGCAGTTCCAGAACCACCAGTTGCAGTTGCTGATATACTACCACCATTTGTAACATTACAAGTTGGCAATGCAGTAATCGTAGCTTCTAATTGTAATGCAGGTAAAATAACTGCCGAAGCTGGTATTGTTACCTCACATTCATTAACGTCTTTAACTGTTACATCATAAGTTCCTGAAGCTGTTACTGTAAATTTATTATCTGTTTGGAAACCGTTTCCAATGCTGTATTGGAATGGAGCCATACCGCCAGTTACATTAACAGTGAATGTATACTCACCAGTTGTAGTTGGACATTGACTAGCAATTACAGTTGTAAAAGTTGGTAATGGATCTGTATCAATTACTATTGGAATGAATGTTTCACAATTTTTAGCATCGATAACATAAGCTCTCCACGTCGTACTTGTAGCAGGATCTAAAATAGTACTATTACTAGTTTTGTAATCCGCTGCTATTGGAGTACCAGTTCCCTGAATAAATGCGTATTTGTAATCCGGAGTTCCTCCCGCTGCGATTACAGTAACCTCAGCACCTTTATTACAATTAGCATTAATATTTACTGTTTCAGTTAATGATAATGCAGCTGGCTGACCTACAGTTACTGAAGCAGTAGCCTGACATCCTGTAATATTATCAGTTACCTGAATTGTATATGTACCTATTGGTAAATTAGTTAAAGTAACCACTTTACCTGTCTGAGTTAATGTACCAGTCGTAGGACCAGCAATTAAAGCAGCTGTATATGTTCCTGCGAAGTTATCAACGTCGAATTTAACAGAACCATTTGATTCACCGTTACAAACAACATCATTTATTAACTGACCCGCAGTTGTAATATTAATTAGCGCATCAACAGTGTAAGTTGCCTCATCTGTACAACCGTTGTCATCTGTAACTTTAAAAGTATAAGTTCCTGCCGGTAATAAAGTGAATACTCCACTAGTTGCTCCGGAAGTGTTTGTAATAGCACTTGCAGGAGAAGTAATTTCATAAGCTAATGTTCCTACACCATGACTAACATTTACAGTAACTGTACTTGTAGTATTTGCTGCCGGTGTACACCAGATTGGCGTTCCAGTAACAGTATCAATAGTTGGAGGATCTAATGCTGGTATAATAATATTTACCGGAGCAGCAATTACACAGTTATTAGCATCCTTAACATAAGCAGTTACAGTTCCTGAAGCAGATGTTACGTACGTATTTGTTGTTCCGTAAGTAATTCCTCCGTTGAAACTATATTGATATGGAGAAGTACCTGTTCCTGTAGTTACATTAATTGTAACCGTTGCAGGTTGTGCAGCATTTCCAGCATCACAAGTTAATCCCTGAGTTAAAACAGCTGTCGCCGCTAAAGCTAAAGGTTCTGTGACAGTAGCTTTTATTAATACTGATTCACATTCTTTGGCATCTTTTACTACGATATCATAAGTACCTGCAGCTAAATTTGTAAAGATGTTTGTATCTACAAAAGCACCTCCGTTGATACTGTACTTGTAAGGAGCTAATCCATTAGAAGGAGTAACTACAATACTACCATCTGTACCACCTGTACAACTAACATTATTTTGTATAGATGATGCACTTGGTGTTGTTCTTGCCGTTACTTCTACCGAAACAGAAGTTGCCTGACATCCCTGACTATCTGTTACTCTGAAAGTATAAATTCCAGGAATATTAGTTGTATACGGCAATGGTAACGCTACCGCAGTAAATGTTCCTCCATTGAAACTAACTTCAAAAGTATTGTAAGTTAAAGTTCCCTGAGTTGCTAATAAATTTATAGTAGCATCACCAGCACAAGTATAATCATGTGTCAGGGTAGCTTTTAATAATAATTGCTGATTTAATGTGTAAGGTCTTGATACAATACAACCATTTCCATCTTTAATGTAGAATGTGTAGTTTCCTGGCGCATTCAATACAAAATCAGGGCTAGATTGATATCCGTTTCCAATACTGTACATTGGTGTTCCAACATAAGTTCCAGTAATAGTAATTGGAACCGGACCTCCTGTGTAGCAATATGGAACTGTAGATGTACCAATTGTAGGTGGTAAATCTGAAGCGATTACTACATCTAATTTAGTAGTACAACCGTTAGCATCCATTGCATAGAAATCCCAGTTTGTACTTACTAGTGGGTCAAGTACTGCATTTTCAGCAGTATCATAATCACCGGCAACTGGTGTAAATCCGTCAATACCAAATGCATATTTGTAACCAGGTGTTCCGCCAGTAGCTCTTACGATTACTTGCGCTCCAAAATTACAGTTAGCATTTTTATTACTGATTAAATTAAGAATAATAGGACTTGGCTGTGTAACATCTACTGAAGTAGTTGCTGTACATCCTGTAATTCCGTCTAAAATTTGTACTGTATAAGTTCCCGGTACTAAACCAGTAACATTTACAGTATTTCCTGTTTGAGTTACTGTTCCTGTTGCAGGAGTTACTGTTGCAGTATAAGTTCCTGTATAGTTAGCTACTGTAAATTTAACAGCACCTGTAGCTCCTCCGTTACAAATAACATTGCTTACTAATTGACCGGCAACTGTAATATTTGTAACAGGTTTAACGATATATGATTCCTGATCTTTACAACCATTACCATCTGTAACTTCAAATAAATAAGTAGCATCAGCTAATCCTGTAAAGATTCCGCTTGCAGCACCTGAAGTATTTGTTATTGCACTTGCCGGAGCAAGAATGGCATAATTTAAAGTACCAACACCATTTGTAGTTGTTATTGTAACTGTACTTGTTGTGTTAGCCGCAGGAGCACAATAAATAGGTGTTCCTGTAATATTTGTGATTGTTGGTGGGTTTAATGCCGGAATATTTACTCCATTTACAAAAGTGAAGATACATCCTTTAGCATCTTTTACTAAAACATTAAACGTTGTTCCAACAAATGACTCATATGTATTTGTAGAACTGTAATTAGTTCCATCAAAACTGTATAAATATGGTGAAGTTCCGCCAGATGCAGTTACGGTAACAAGAGCTTTTGTTGCTGCATTACCAGTAGTACATGTTAATGGAGTTGTAAGTACACTTCCCGCTGTTAATGGCGAAGGTTGTGTAATTGTAATTGAACCACTTGGGTATAAACATGATTTAGAATCTCTAACTGTAACAACATAAGTCGTTCCGGCAGCTAATCCTGTAAACACATTTGATGTCTGGAAAACTCCTGCTCCTAATTGATATTGGTATGGACCAACACCAGAAGTAACATTTACAGTAATTGTACCATCTGTACCACCATTACAACTAACATTAGTTTGAGTAGTTGTAAATAATGTTGGCTGAATAGGATCTAATTTGAAAGTTGTCGTTGCCTGACATGCAATTGGCAATTTAGCATCGCTTACTCTAAAGATATAATCTCCTAATACACTTGTAGAAAGAACATTCGTTGGCATAGTAGTATATGTACCTCCACCATCTGTAGAATATTCGTAAGTATAAAGTGTGTTATATCCACCAGTTGCAGTCAAAGTAATTTGAGCATTTGGTGTTGGAGTACAATCTAATTCTCTTGTTAGTTTAGCTGTCAGGAATAATTGCGGTTTAACTTCATAAGGAACAGTTGCAGTACAACCATTACCATCTTTAATTACCAGATTATAAATTCCTGCTGCATTAAATGTAAATGTTGGACTTGCCTGGAACGCACTACCGTTTACACTATAAGAAGCTGCTCCAATAATTGCCGGATCAACACCCCCTGTAATTGTAAATGTAAATGGAGTACCTGCATAACAAATAGCTGCAGGTGCAGTAATTGTTGGGTCTGCATCTTTATCTAATGTTATATCAAAATCTTTAATACAACCATAAGCATCTTTAGCATAAACGGTATAACTACCTGCATTTCTATTAAAAGTATTATTAGTTAACCAACCTGTACTTGCAGCAGTTGGTGCCGCATCTGTTGCTAACAATAATTGATAGGTATATGGTGCTGTACCATCATGTCCAGTAGCCGTAATAACACCTGAATTAGGATTACAATTTGCATTTTTAGAAACTGCAGCCGTAACTGAGAACAAAATTGCAGATTGAGTAATGTTAAACGGAACCGTAGCAACACTACATCCTGCATTTGTAGCACCAGCAGTTTCTTTTATAAGAACAAAATAATTACCAAAAGGCAATGGTCCAAGATTAGAAAGCGTAAGAATTCCGTTTGCAGGAACTGAACCTGTTCCGGTAATTCCTGTTGATACTAATGATTGAGAATTAAATATCTCGTAACTAATAGGTGTTGCAGCAGGATATGTACTTGAAATTGTAAAAGTTACTTTACCATCTGCACTTCCTGTACATGTAATATTATTTGCTATAAGAGCATTTGTTTTTAATGTTGAATTTGTTGGAATTGGAGTTGTAGCTGTTTCATAATAGTAACAACCTGTTCCGGTTCCACCGTGTGCTGCGTCAGCATCATATACAATAAAAGTATATGTCACACCTGGCAATAAGTTTGTAAAGGTTGTTTTTTTACTTCCTGTAGCATCTTCAGGTAACCACGTACCTGCAGGATACACAGGAACAGTTCCTGTATAAATACCAAAGTAAAACGGACCTGTACCAATAATTGTCGTTGACGTTCCTATAGATACAACTGCAGATCCTCCAGTAGAACAATCTGCTGGTGGTGAAAATACATTTATATCCAAATCGTCTGGTGGAGAAGCAACTAATATGTTATTTACTGATTTAGTACAACCGTTTGCATCAGTAATAATGATTTCGTATAAACCAAAATCAACTACATCAAATACTGCTGTTGCACCAGTTTGATTTGTAAATTTTTGATCATAACCATTAACTCCTGTTACATGATAAATATAATTTGGAGTTCCGCCACTTACACTGTTAATTGTGATTCTTCCTAAAGAAACGCCACCTGTAACACATGTTATTGGTGTTGCTTTGTAATCAAGTAAAATAGGTGTTGGTTCATTAATTGTAATAGGGAATGTATCTGTACATCCTTTTGCATCAGTTACTTTAATAGTATATACACCTGCGGCTAAGCCAGAGGTTTGAGTACCATAATCAAATCCTGTTGTAGTATTTAAAACATTGAATACAAATGGTGCTTGTCCTTTTGTATTGTCAATAGTAATAGAAATTGCAGCTGTAGCATCACTATTACAATTTATAAATGCTGTTTGTACAACATTTGTAATATCCGGATTTACCGTTGGGTTTACAACAATTGGCGTTGTAGTTGTAACTGTACATCCTTTAGCATCTGTTACTGTAAAAGTATATGATCCCGGTGTGTTTGTAGTAAAAACTGAACCAGCAAAAGTACCTGTTGTCGGTGAACTTGTATAAGTAAATGGACCGCCGCCACCTGTTGTTGTTAAAGTGATTTGAGCTGCAGTTGGTGTACTACAAGTAATGTCTTTGTCTAATACAGCTGTTAATGCCAATGGATTATTAACTATAACAACATTGCTGTCTGCTGTACAACCGTTTCCGTCTTTAATTCTAACAGTATAACTTCCCGGTGTAGTAATTACAAATGTATTACCAGTTTGGTAAGAAGCACCATTATCAATACTGTACGTTACCGGAGCAACTAATCCAGCACCCGGAGTTGCTGTAATAGTATAAGTTCCTACACCAAAACACTGACCTGTTGCTGAAGCAGTAACAGTTGGAACAACATCTTTTGTGATTGTAATATCTAATTTGAATGTACAACCATTTGCATCAATAATATGAACATCCCAATCTGCATTTACTGCAGGATCTAAACTGGCAGTATTTGAATTAACATATGCTCCGATAGGTGCATTATTTTGTACAAATGAATATCTGTAAGCTGGTGAACCACCTGTAACATTTACTGTTACACTTGCAGTTGTAATAGAACAGTTTCCGTTTACAGTTGTATATGTTGCTGCTAAAACTGCAGGCTGGTTAATTAAAACCGAAGCTGTCGCTGTACATCCAGTTCCCTCATCTGTAACAATAATAGCATAAGTTCCCGCTGCCTGATTAGTCAAATTGATAACCGAAGCAGTTTGTCCCGTAACAGCAGTTCCGCCATTAACAGTATAGCTATATGTAGTTGCATAACCTGCAACTGTGTATCTCGCAGAACCGGTAGTTCCAGCGTTACACAATACATCGCTTGTTTTTGTTCCAATAAGAGTTATTGGAGTAACCGGATTTATAGTGTGAGCTTCTGTATAGAAACATCCGTTTGCATCTGTAACTTTAAACAAATAAGTTCCCGGAGCAAGATTAGCAAAGCTGTTAGATGTTTGTTTACCAATAATAACCGGAGACGGAGCAATAGTTTCGTATTGTAAAGCACCTACTCCATTTACAGCCGTTAGTGTTACTGTAGTAGTTGTAGCTGTACAAGTAACTGCTGCTGCTGCAAAAGTTAAATCTGTTGGAGGGTTTAATCTCAACAATGTACCTGAACCCGTAATTGTACATCCTTGTGCATCTTTTACAGAATATGTATAAGGTTGATCTGCACCGTTATCATTTAATGTAAATGTATTTGTAGTTACAAAACCACCTCCGTTGAAACTATATTCATATGGAGACGTTCCTGTCAATGGTGTTGCATTAATTGTAATTGTACCGGCAACTTTTCCATTGCTGGTGTTACAAGAAAAAGGAACTTCAGTTACCGTCGCTGCCAATTGTGTTGGAGCTGTTAAAGTAACACTAACTGTTCCTGTACAGCCTTTAGCATCTTTTACATAAAAAGTATATGTACCTGCTGCTAATCCTGTAAATAACGATTTTTGACTGTAAGTTATATCATCATTACTATATGTAAATCCTCCTGCACCACCTGCACCTGTTAATTGTACAGAACCATTATTTCCGCCATTACATGTTGGATTAATGTGTGTATCAGTAACAGTTGGGCTTGTAATAGTATTTACTGTCGTATTTGTTGTAGAAGTACAACCATTCGCATCCGTCACTACAAAAGTATAACTATCTGCATTTGCAAGAGTTACCGGATAAGTAAATGAAGCTGTTGAGAAAGGCGCGCTTGGAGTACTTGCAGCACCGCTTCCTTTTGCAACAGTATAAGTAAATGGAGCTTTACCACCAGAAACTGCAACAGTAATAGTTGCGTTTGGTGTTGGAGAACAATCCAACTCTTTTGTTACTGAAGCAAGAGCAACTAATTGAGGGAAAATCGTTAATGAAGTTGCTGCCACAGCAGTACATCCGTTTCCGTCTTTTATTGTAACTGTATATGTTCCGGCCGGAACATTAAATATATTGCTTGCCTGGAAAGATGTTCCATCAATACTGTATGATAAAGGAGCTATTCCACTACCATTAGCAGTAATTGTAAACGTAGTTGCTGCACCAGAACATTGGTTGTTATTTGTGGCAGTTACTGTAGGCAGAGCATCTGTGTCAATATGAATACTATTTGTAGTAATACAACCATTAGCATCTTTAGTATAAACATCCCAGTTTACATTTGCACCAGAATTTGTATCCACAAAAAGAACATTACCACTTGCAAAAGTTGTTGGAGCTGTTGCTCCTGCTGTTACAACTGCATAAGTATAGTTTGGAGTTCCTCCTGTTGCTGTAACTGTAATTTCTGCATTGTCGTTATTACAATTGATTTTTGTTGACGTTGCTGTAAAAGTCAATGCGTTTGTTGGCTCACCAACTGTAACTGTAGCAGAATTAAGACATCCTGTTGCATTATCTCTAACCTGAACGGTGTAAGTACCTGCTGGCACATTAGATAAAGTTAATGTATTTCCTGATTTTACTAATGTTCCTGTTCCTGCAGTTAATGTTTGTGTGTAAGCACCAATTGTTGCATTTCCTGAAACTGTAAAAGTAACTTTACCTGTTGAACCACCTTTACATAATACATCATTGTCTTTATTTCCAACTATTGATATTGGAGTAACGGCATCAATTGTATATGGTTTATCAAAATAACATCCGTTAGCATCAGTAGCTCTAAAGTTATAAGTTCCCGCTGCTAATCCTGCAAATATACCTGTAGTGTTTGAAGCAACAGAAGCTGCCGGAGATGTAATTGAATAAGTAATTGTTGGTACACCATTTACAGCTGTTGCCGTAACTGTTGTTGTAGTTGCTGTACAAGTAACTGCAGCAGCACTAAATGTAATATTTGTTGGAGAGTCTAATTTATTAATAGTAATGGTCTGAACTCCGGTTTTACAACCTTGAGCGTCGCTAACTACATAAGAAATTATTTGGTTCGTACCATTATCTGTAACAGTTAAAGTACGTGTATTTGTAAACGTTAATCCACCATCAAAACTATATTGGTAAGGTGAAGTTCCTGATGTAGGAAGTGCAATAGTAACTGTAGCCGACTGTTTTACATTTGATGCATTACAAGTAAATTTAGTAGCACTTGCCGTAGCAGTCAAAGTTGTTGGCTGAGTAATACTAACAGTTGCCAATACAGATTTACATCCTTTGCTATCCATTACCTGGTAAGCATAAGTTCCTGCAGCTAATCCTGTATAATTTGATTGCGCTATAAATGCTGTTGGTGCCGGTACAATAGTATTATTATAAAATAAATAAGTATATCCACCTGATCCGCCTGATCCCACTAATTGTACTGATCCTGTTGAAGCACCATTACAAGTAGCATTAACCGGAGTAGCTTTTACTGTTGGGTTTACAATTGGGCTTATGATTGCACTTACAATTGTAACACAACCTTTAGAATCTGTAATTTCAAAATAATAAGTATCTGCTGTATCTGCAGAATAAGTAAATGAAGTTCCGATTACAGCAACACTAGCACTGTAAGTTCCTGTACCTTTTTTAACTTTATAAGTAAAATTAGCAGAACCTCCAACAATATCAACTTTAATCGTTGCATCTGGCGTAGCAGTTGTACAATCTAATGTTTTAGAAATTGTTGCACTACCTTTTAGTTCCGGTGCAATTACGATATTGCTTATTGTTGCTTTACAATTATTACTGTCAGTTACCACAATAGTGTGAGTTCCAACTCCAACATTTGCAAATGTATTTGAAGCCTGAGCTGGCTGACCGTCTAAACTATAAGTTAATGCTCCTGTTCCTGTCGCCGTTACAACAAGTGTAGATTGATTTACAGTATCATAACATAAGTCTGAAGTAGCAGCTAAAGTTGCAGTTGGTGCTACTGGTGCATTAATATCTACACGTACTGAAGCCGGAGATGCACAAGAATTAGCATCACGTGCTACTACTGTATAAGATCCTGCAGCTACATTAGTGAATACGTTAACACTTTGAAATGGAACTATTACAGTAACACCATTTGATGCACGTAATTCATATTGATAATTAGGAGTTCCTCCAACAGTCGTTGCTGTAATAGAAGCTCCATCAGTACAAGTAGGCTGTTTTGTAACCTGAGCTGTAACTGTTAAAGCCGCTGGCGCTTTTACTTCATGTGTTAATGGAAATACACAACTAGTAGCAGAAGCATCATAACGAACTTTTATATCATAATTTTTATTTGTTAATCCGGTAGCTGTTACAGGAGAGACTTGAGAGTTAATCCAGGTAACACCATTATCTAATGAATAATCAAATCCGTAAGGTAATTTGAAGTTTTGAGCCGAAATTGTGATTTCACCATTATTAGATCCCGCACAAGTAAGATCTTTTGATCCTGTAACTGCTGCTGTAAAGGCTTTGTCTGTACCTACAACAACCGGGAAATCTTTTGTAGCAAGACAAGATTCTGGTATCTGACGAACCCAGATATCATCTATAAGTACATCATTACCATTAAAAGCATTATTGTAAGATCTAATTACAAAACTTAAATTAGTGTAAGCTCCAGGATTTAATGACAATTCTTTATATTCCCATTTATCAGATTTAGGTACAACCCATGGACTTGCAACCGGAGTTGTAGCCACAATAGTTTCTGTACCGCCTACTCCATTCAGGTTATTTACTAACTGAATTGTTAATTTTGGATCGTCATAATTCGGAAATGCTTTCTTAATTAAATTCTCTGCCCATAATGAAATTATTACAGGTTGGTTTACGATAACATCTTTAATTGGTTTACTATATAAAATACCTCCAATACCAGCTGTTCCTCCAACATTTACGCATAAAAACCTTCCGTTTACATTAGTCGGTGTAGTATGGTCTTTAGCGACTAACCAAGTACCAAAAGTTGTTTTAATACTACTTGCTACGGCATACTTTCCATCATTAATCTGGTAATCTGTAAAAGAACCGCAAGGATAACCAACAGGGTGAGGTGTAGATTCATCTTCAAAACAATACGCAGGATTAATTCCCGGAGTTGTTGTATAACCTCCTAAACCAAAATCTTCCTGAAGTAAATTACTATAAGTAGAAACTGTAGTTACAGTATATTTAACCGAAATTGTATGAGTACCAGATGGAACATTTAAAAATACATTACTTGTAATTGGAGTGTTAGGAACCCCATTTCTAAAATATTCATAACTATAATTTCCAGAAGTACCGTTTGTAACCGTTACAGTACTTGTTGCAGTACCATTACAATTAAATACAGGATCTTCAACTTTAATAGTTGGTTCAGCTGGTTTTTGATCTAAAGTAACCGTGTAAGGAATTGTATATTCGCAACCAACAGCATCTTTAATTTTTAAGATGTATGAACCTGGCAACACATCTTTTTCACTTGTAGCCTGCCATGTAGCACCACCATCAAAACTATATTGATAAGGAAGAGTTCCTCCTTGTGCATTATTAATTCTTAATTTACCACCCATTTGACCAAGTGTACATCCTGCCAAAGCTGCAACACCACCTGATGCTGTAACAGCAGAAGTTGGACCTGCAATGATTTTTTGTACTGCCGGATCTGAACAATATTTAATTGTAGGCTGACCAAATTCTGGCGTATACGTTATACCATATCGAACTATTACATTATAAGTTCCCGGTTGTAAATTAGAGAATACAGGATTTGTTTGAAAAGTTCCACCATTATTAATACTGTAAGACATACTATATCCGTTAGCATTAGTAACATTTACCCTAATTTCAGAGTTATCATTATAACAAACACTATTTGTATTTGTAATTGTATAGGTTGGTTTTGTATTATTTGCAACTACAACTGTTCTGGTTAATGTACAGTTATTTTTATCTACAATTTTAATTACATAGGTTCCCGGAGCAGTAACGATGTACTCATTTGAACTTTGAAAAACGGTATCACTATTTATAAAATAAGAGTACGGAGAATTTCCGCCTTCAGTAGTAATTTTAATTTTTCCGTCACTACAAGATGTTAATGGTTCAACTAAAGCAGCTGTTGCTTTATATTCGTTCCATACCTGACCTATATAAATGTATTTTGTATCCTTACAACCGTCATCTGTAGAAACTTCTACTGTATAGTTTTGGTTTGTAGCTAAATTATCAAAAGTATATTCAGCTGCAGCAACCGGTCCTATATTATATAGTAAGTTTCCGTTATTATAAACTTTATAATAGTATTGTGGGTTAGCATCATTTACAGCAACTTTAATTCTACCTTTTTCTCCATAACACAATGGTTGAGTTACTTCTGAAACAACAGCAAAATTTCTTTGTCTGATTTGAATATTAGGAACTGTAAAAATACAAGGATTTTGAGTTACGCCAGTTTGTCTGATGTATACCGTGTAAAATCCTGCTGTAGTTACATTAAAAATATTACTTGCCTGATAAGTTGTACCATTAATACTGTACTCATATCCTGCAGGAACACCTCCAACTGTAATAGTTCCGGGTTTTCCACAAATAATATCGGTATGTTTTTCAGTTGGATTTAATGAATTGGTAAATACATTAAAGTAGAAACGGTTAAAACAACCACCTGCATAATTTAATGTCAACCTGTATTGTCCCGCTATTTTCGCTTCATAATTTGGTCCGGTCGCAACCTGAGTCCATGAACATGAAGTACCTTCATTAGCACAACTTGCACTAATTGGAGCGGCACAACTTGCCTCATCCAGTTTTTCCCAAACAAGGGTAGAACCATCAGATATATGAGTTTCGATTAATCTGGAATCATTTGCACCACACAAGAAAAGATTAGGTAATTCTTTTCCGTTATTAGGACAAATTAATACCTCACCTTTATAAGGAGCTTTTGCATATGGAAGAACCGGATTAGTTGTTGTTGTACCAAATCTGGTTACTGTAAAAGCCTGGTAAATTGATCTACATGGCGCAGCAGCTAAATTGTAAACGTAATATACTCCAGGATCTTTTACTTTCAGAATTTGTCCTGTTCCTATTTGTTTAGTACGAGCCTCGTCACTATACCAGGTATAAGAAGTATATCCGTTAGCAGCAACCAAATCAACATCCTCTTTACACAAAGTTGCAGTTGCAGTATATTTACAGCCATCAACACCTACTAAAAAGTTAGTCGCTTTTGGAGTTAATATACATCCTGTATTGGTGTTAACACTTGGATCATCTGAAATTTGGAAATCAGGATTTAAAGTACCTTTGTAAGTTGCATATGCCGAGTTATCGATACTATTAGAACATGCCTCACTTAATGAATTACAATCAGGAACAACCTTAACTTTAAAACTGATGACTTTATCTGATATTGAATTCGCTTTAACAACAGAATCATCAATTTTAAATACAATACTTCTGGTAGCAGGATCATAACTTTGAATAGTTACACCTGCCGGTAAAGGATTTATATCTGTAGGATAATTAAATATAATATTAATAGGCAACTGATCTCTAATTGTTAAACCTTTAGCATCATCATTACCTGTGTTTTTAAAACCTATTTCATAATTTAATTGTTGCCCTAATGTTACATCCTGGTTTCCAATATCTACACCCGCAGAGTTTTTTACGATTTTAGTAAGTACAATATGCGGTTCAATAATGTCTACCGCAAAGGCATTAAAATAATAAAAATAAACATCCTGCGTACTTCCTAACCTAATATTTGCCGAAGTCGCATTATTATCAATTACTATTCCCCCGGGTTTTAAGAGCGTTCCCGGATTATTAATATTTAAAATACCGGCATCATACCCTAAAGTATTCTCACTTGCCGGGTTTCGATTTAAGAAATTTTCTGTTTTATCCGTAGCCGGATCAACATAAGTTACACTACTGTTAAAGAAGTTATTTGATGGTCTGATAATTGTATTTGCTGCATTTGTAGCAGTAATTGTCGTTCCGTTAATTTGTAAATAATCCCCTTGAATAGGTTGATCACCTTCTAAGGCTGCAAAGGCAAATTTCACACGAACCGGACCGGTAGGAATGGTTTTAAATCCAGAAACTGGAATATCTAATGTAGTAGCCCCGCCAATTCCGCTAAAACCGTCAAATGAAGTAATAAATTTTGCAGGTAAAGTTGGATCTTCATAAACAACAAAAATAGACCAACCTGCAGACAAACCAGTTCCGCCATTAGATCCTTCACTGGATTTAACATTTGCCACAGTATACAATCCCTGAGCATTTGTTTGTCCCGCAACTAACGAAGTAATATCTGCATAACATGCATATGCTTTGTTATTATCACCACCAATTGGTGCTGCATTAGCATCATGAATAATTTGACCAGTAATATCATTATAGCCCCCTGTAGGTAACTTAATCTTTACTTTTTCTATACCTGTACGATCATTTTGCTGAAGAATAGCTCCCCAATACAAACCGGCATAGACGATTTTATAACAGGCAGGTTTCGGTACAGTCAACGTAGCACTACTAGAACTAAAAGTAGTATTATCATTATCGACATCAATATATTTCATACTGAAATCAGAATTGAATCCAGCACCATTATAAGCGTCTTTTGGACTCCTATTATTGGTTTCCCTGTTCAGGATATTGTTACCAATAAGTAACATATCTCCTTTTAATCTCTTGTCAAATCTTGGCGTAAATGGCTTAAGATTTTGAGAAATTACAAAGTAACTTTGAAAGAAAATCAAAGCTATTAAAATCAATCTTAGGTTAGTAGGTTTTTTCATAATCATTTTTTTGTTTACTTACATCTTATCCTCTAAGGGGCATTAGTGAATAAAACAATTAGTATTCTATAACATTTATTATTATGCCCTTCTTAATTGCTTAAGAAGGACCGACTCAATCTTATTCTTATTAATTCTCCACTTTTACGATAGCCATTTTCCCGTTGTATGGTTTATTTCCTTTAGCTTCTAATGCTTTAGTTGCCTCAGATAAACCTTCAAACTTCTCGTAATAGATGTAATATTTACTTGTTGTTACATTGTAAAAGAAATTAACATCTGAACGTCCTGCTGCCACCGCTTTAGTTAAGAATTGATCTCTTTTTTCAACACTGCTGTGAACCGCAATAATTAAATAATAACCATTTTCAGAATTTTTAATATTCTTGATAATCTGCATATTTGACTGGTCTTCACCAAAATCAAAATCACTTGCAGTTAATGGTGTACTACTTGGTTTAGTTGTCTCTTTAATACGTTTAAGAGCAGCAACGTCCTGTGCATATCTTCCCTGATCGTTTTCGTAAGCTGCACGTTTAATTCTACGTTTTTTCTCAATTTCAGTTTCAGCTTTAATACGTTCTAAATTCGAAAGTAAAGTAGCACTGTCTTCTTCCATTTTTAATTGTGCTGCTTTCAACTGGTTGATCTTTTCAAGATACGCCTTGTTCAAAGCATCATTTTTATTAGGGAATTTTTTAAGTCTTTCGTTATATAAATTAGTAAGCTTATTGATTTCATCTTTCTGCGCTCTGTTTGCTTCAGCAAGTTGTAATTTTAAAGCTTCTAGCTGACTATTTTCTGCCGCAACACTTTTAAATGGTTTCGGTTCTTTGTAAATTCCTTTTTCACTTAAGTCATTCTCTTCTCTCAAGTCATTCAAATCTCTTTGTTTGTTTGCCACTGTTGTATTGAACTGAGACAATAAATCTTTTTGATTTTTAGTTGAATTCTCAATAGATTGAGTTAAATCCTCAATAGCTTTTGCTGTATCATCTCTTGGAGCCGAAGCCGCTTTTGCAAGCGCATCTGCAGCTGCATCAGCTTTTGCTTTTGCATCTGCTAATAATTTTGCTTCACGTGCCTCTTCAGCTACTCTTAATAATCTTGATTCTTCTTCAGCCTTTAATTTTTCATTAGCTTCTGCATCAGCTTTCGCTTTTTGATCTGCTAATAATCTTGCTTGTTCTGCCTGCATATCAGCTTTTGCTTTTGCATCAGCAGCTAATTTTGCTTGTAATGCTTGTGCATCTGCCTTAGCTTTCGCGTCGGCATCTAGTTTAGCTTGTTTTGCGTCAGCATCTGCTTTTGCTTTTGCATCAGCAGCTAATTTCGCTTGTAATGCATCAGCATCCGCTTTCGCTTTTGCATCAGCAGCTAATTTTGCTTGTACTGCTTGTGCATCAGCTTTAGCTTTGGCATCTGCCGCTAATTTGGCTTGTTGAGCTTCTGCATCAGCTTTTGCTTTTGCATCAGCAGCTAATTTTGCCTGAAGTGCATCTGCATCTGCTTTCGCTTTAGCATCAGCAGCAAGTTTTGCTTGTATGGCGTCTGCATCAGCTTTTGCTTTTGCATCGGCAGCTAATTTCGCTTGTTGAGCTTCTGCATCGGCTTTCGCTTTTGCGTCAGCAGCAAGTTTAGCCTGAAGTGCATCTGCGTCTGCTTTTGCTTTTGCATCAGCAGCAAGTTTCGCTTTTATGGCGTCTGCATCAGCTTTTGCTTTTGCATCGGCAGCTAATTTCGCTTGTAATGCTTCTGCATCAGCTTTCGCTTTTGCGTCTGCAGCAAGTTTAGCCTGAAGTGCATCTGCGTCTGCTTTTGCTTTTGCATCTGCAGCTTGTTTTGCTTTTTGTCCTTCTGCATCAGCTTTTGCCTTATCAGCAGCTAATTTCGCCAAACGAGCATTTTCAGCTTCTTGCAATTTCTGTGCTTCTGCATCGGCTTTTGCTTTTTCAGTCGCTTCAGCATCAGCTTTCACTCTTGCATCAGCAAGTAATTTAGCTTGTAATGCTTCCATATCAGCTTTTGCTTTTGCATCAGCAGCTAATTTTGCCTGAATTGCGTCTGCATCAGCTTTTGCTTTTGCATCTGCGGCTAATTTGGCTTGTTGTACTTCGGCATCAGCTTTCGCTTTAGCATCTGCAGCTAATTTGGCTTGTAATGCTTGTGCGTCTGCCTTAGCTTTTGCATCTGCATCTAGTTTAGCTTGTTTTGCGTCTGCATCAGCTTTTGCTTTTGCATCAGCAGCTAATTTTGCTTGTTGTGCTTGTTGTGCTTCGGCATCCGCTTTCGCTTTTGCATCTGCAGCTAATTTGGCTTGTAATGCTTGTGCATCGGCCTTAGCTTTTGCATCTGCAGTTAATTTTGCCTCGATTGCGTCTGCATCAGCTTTTGCTTTTGCATCTGCAGCTAATTTGGCTTGTTGTGCTTCGGCATCTGCTTTTGCTTTTGCATCTGCAGCTAATTTTGCTTGTTGTGCTTCTGCGTCAGTTTTCGCTTTGGCATCAGCAGCAAGTTTTGCCTGAATGGCATCTGCATCGGCTTTTGCTTTAGCATCAGCAGCTAATTTTGCTTGTATGGCGTCTGCATCGGCTTTCGCTTTAGCATCTGCCGCTAGTTTTATTTTCAATGCTTCAGCATCAGCTTTGGCTTTTGCATCAGCTTCTAATTTTGCTTTCGCAGCAGCTTCTGCATCAGTTTTCGCTTTTGCATCGGCAGCTATTCTTGCTTCTCTTGCTTCTGCATCAGCTTTCGCTTTCGCATCAGCGGCTAGTTTTTCTTTTAATGCAGCATCTTCAGCAGCTTTTGCTTTTGCAGCAGCAGCTAATTTGGCTTTTGCAGCAGCATCAACATTTGCTTTGGTGTTTGCAGAAAGTGCAGCAGCAGCTTTTGCTTCAGCAGCTAATCTTGCCTGGTAAGCATCAGAATCTGCTTTTGCTTTTGCATCTGCAGCTAAAATAGATTGTAAATCTGCAGCTTCAGCTTTTGCTTTCATGTCAGCTTTACGTTTTGCTTCGGCGGCATCCGCTTTTGCTTTTGCATCGGCAGCTAACTTAATTTTTAATGCTTCCGCATCGGCTTTTGCTTTTTCATCAGCCGCTAATTTTGCTTTTGCAGCATTTTCAGCATCAGCTTTTGCTTTTTCAGCAGCTAGTTGTGCAGCAGTTTTTTGTGGTGTCACAGCTTCGGCAGCTTTTGCTTTTGCAGCAGCTTCGGCATCAGCTTTAGATTTATCTGCGGCCAACTTAATTCTTAATGCTTCGGCATCTGCTTTTGCTTTATCAGCAGCTAATTGTGCAGCTGTTTTTTGCGGTGTTGCACTTGCGGCAGCTGCTTTTCCTTTTGCAGCAGCTTCAGCGTCAGCTTTAGATTTATCTGCGGCTAACTTAATTCTTAATGCTTCAGCATCTGCTCTTGACTTATCAGCAGCTAATTGTGCAGCTGTTTTTTGTGCAGCTGTAGCACCTGGTTTATTTGCAACGGCTTGTGCTCTTGCAGCAGCAGCAGCATCAACTCTAGCTTTGTTATCAGCCGCTAATTTTATTCTGCGTGCTTCAGCATCTGCTCGTACTTTATCTGCAGCTAATTGTGCTTGTGTTCTTTGTTCAGCTCCAGCTGCTTTGTTTGTTGTTGCAGTTTGTGCTCTTGCAGCAGCAGCAGCATCGGCTTTTGCTTTAGCATCAGCAGCTAATTTTATTTTGATTGCTTCAGCATCTGCTTTAGCTTTGTTACTTGCTTCTAATTTTGCTTTTGCAGCGGCTTCGGCATCAGCCTTCACCTTTTCTGATGCGGCAAGTCTTGCTGCTTTTGCTTCAGCATCTGCTACAGCTTTTGCTTCGGCTGCTAATCTTGCTTTTTCTACACCATCTGCTCTGGCTGCTGTTGTAGCAGCTGATGGTTTTGCTAATACGGCTTTAGGTTTAGAAGGATCTATTAACGAACCTTCTTCATCATCACCATAATAGTAGTTTTTATTTTTGAATTTATAGGCAATAGCAAATTCGTGTGAACCACCAAGATTGGTAAAGTTGCCCATTCCTCTTTCGTAGTTATATTCGATTGCAATACTAGGAGAAATATTAAGTCCTAATCCTGCCGAAACTCCATATAGAGTATTGTATCCTGCCTGTGCCCACACTCCTTTTGGAATAGCGATCATGGCAAGACCTGAAATTATGGTTTTATCTTGTTTAACTTCTGTTTTTACAATTCCTGAGAATTTACTTCTGTCAAAAAATCCAAAGCTATCGATATAACCTGTATACATAGCGTGCAATTCGATGGCTCTTTCCGGATCTTTTTTAACGATTCCGCCACCAAAATTGTACAGAATCAAATTGTTTACCGAAACTCCAAAATCAAGGAATGCCGTACCGTAGTTAATTCCGGGATTAACAGTCAATAATGTATTTGAAGGATAATCTAAATTTGAAAGACTTGAGTCATCAGATATAATTTTTCCTTTGTTTAAACCACTTTGATAAACACCAACGTTCATACCAAAAGTTAAATTGCTGTCTTGTTCTAAAACGATGTTGTGTGCAAAGTTTCCTATTCCGCCAAAAACGGTCATAAGACCATAATTTTGCTGGAATAAGCCAAAAGCAAACGCTTCATTTTCTCTAAAACGACCTGAATAATTAGCTAAATATGTGTTTGGCGCATCTTCAAATTGAACCCATTGTCTTTTATTATAAAAACTTGCATAAGCATTAGTTTCTCTAACAAAACTGAATGTTGGGTTAATTAAATATCTATTAAACTTTAAAGAATTTCTGATAGGTAACGAAAACGAAACAACTCCATTCTCAGGAGCTTCCTGTGAATAGAGTGCATTTGAAAAACCGTAAAATAAAGTTATGAATAGTAAAATTTTCTTCATATTATCTTATCACAGTTATTGATCCTTTTTTTTCACCTGTGTCGGATTGAATGACATAGTAATATACTGGATTTACATTTTTAAAATCTATTGAGGTCTGAGGCCAATCTCCCTGATAATCGCTGACATCGAGCACCATATCTCCATTTGAACTTATTATCATAACCTTGGTGCTTGCATTTTTGTACTCATCTGGTATATTCCAATATGGACTTGTACCACTCAAATTAATTATATTAGGAATAACTGACGATGGACCTGCTTTACCAGTAGCTTTAAAGATAAATTCTCTTGAAGATAAACATCCTGAAACCTGTGAAATCTTTACCTTATAAGTTCCGATAGCTGTAACAGAAAAAGATTCAGTTGTTGCAGTCGGAATAATAGTATTGTTCAAATACCACTCAAAAGTTGGACTTGAAGCATCTGTTGTTATAGTAACACTTACGGTCTCGCCTTCGTTAAGTTCAAATTCATCTGCTACGTCAATACTGGCATTGAAACTATTGCTTTTAAGATCAATAGTACCTGTAGCACTACATCCTCCAAAATCAACCGCTACGGTATAAACTCCGGATTCTTTTGCAGTAACTGTACGCGTATCACCAGCAAAGGCAACACCATCTTTTTTCCAAACATAATGATTACCCTGAGTTGCTGTTAAAACAGTACCATCAACACTTGCACAATACGGATTTCCTAAACTTGACGTAATTGTAACTGCTGATCCTCCAGAACCTGATGTTGTCACAGTAACACGATTAGAACTAAAATTCACATCTGAACATAATCCGTAATCAATTTCTGCGTAGTATTTTCCAGGAGTAGTGATCACTAACTCTTTAGAACTTTGTCCTGCAATTGCAACATCATCTTTGTACCATTTGTATTTAATTTTTGAATAATTAACTGGTGATGAGCTGATATCAGTTGGTGTATCATTATTGATAGAAAGTGTCAGGCTGCCGCCAGCACATATCAATGCAGTATCATTTTTATTATTAATAATAAAAGATCCTTCGTATTCTTTAAAATAAACGGGGAAAGAGGTGTTTCCTAATGTGTTTTTGAACCTTGCACTTGGTTGCGCACTTGCAAGGGAACTTTTAACCCTAAAACTATAAGTGTCTGCACCAACCAATGTAGTTGGTACAGCAAATTTTATAGTTTGTGAAGTAGCAGAAACATCTGTAGCCAATAGTTTAGTAGTAGCTATAGGAGATGTAAAATTACCCTGACTGTCTGAAAGCTCAATCACAAAGGTAGTTCCTGCAGGAAAATCTATATAACTAAATGTGGCGTAAAATTCATTGAAATTATTACCCGCGCATAACTTCTCCAGACCATCAAGTGTTTGTGGTGCAATAGTTTGCGCTTGCATTTTTGAATTCACAACGAAAAAAACACTCAAAAAAAGAAAGCAATTAGTTAAAGATAGAGTAATTTTTCGAATCATATAGTGCGTTTTCTGGCCAAATCTATATTCTCAAAAAACAAAATATCTATAAATGTTTCTGAAAAATCATACTTGTAGTTTTCTATAATGTCCTTTGCAAGAGCAGAATAAAAAGCAGTTACAGATACGTTTTCATCACATTTTAAAGTCTGATCATTATTCATTTCAGTCACCATAACAAGGCTATCCTTGGGGATGGATAGCCCTACTATAAACTGATTAGAATTAGTATCTAATTTGCCGATAACATTATCAGCTGTACTATTTTCTTGGTTATTAGACGCAGCCATTACACAGCTAGATTCAATAGAAACCGTAGGCTTATCTACTGAGCTTTGTGCAAACAGACTTAACGTAATAGGTGAAACCAAAAATATTATATTTAAAAAATATCTTTTTCTAGATTGAGCCATTATGTTTTGATCTTTATTTGGTCCGGTTTAAGACGAATACATAAATTGTGTCTGGGGACTTTATTAATAAAATTTACGCTTTGAAATAAAAATCTAAATCTATTTATCTGTTTCCGCTTGAAGCTGTGATTTTTCCTAATTGAAGTCTGAAATCAGGTTTTTTAGCATTGAAGATATCAATAAATGTTTCTTTGTTGTCACTTTGAGAGTAAACGTTAAAGAACACACTATTACCATACCAGCTCTCTAAATCTTCGTTGTTAGAATTGTACTCTGTAAAGATATTTCCGTTACATAAGTTGAAGTACATTTCTTCAAATTTGATCTTTTTAAGATTAGCATCATTGATTTCTGTTTTGCTGTCTAATAATACTGCAGGATTAAATCCAGAGATTACACTTCTTTTCATTTCAAGAGAAGCATTTTCAGCCACATAAACAGCTTCTTTAACTAAACCAGCCTGAATATCTGCTTTAATGTTTTCACTGTCATTAAGCATAGTAATATTAGTTGCAACTACTAAAGTTTGTTTTTTAGTAAAATCAGTTTCGCTTTTCTTTTCGTAAGATTTTACTTCCATACAACGAGAACCGTCTTTCGTACTGGAGAAGTATGAAGATCTAACAGCTAGTGAGTTATAGAAACGACATTGAACTCCTTGAGTAAATTTATAATCGTCGTTGATTGATTTGTAAGAAACAAATTTTGTCGCATTAATATCGCCACCCATGATTCCAAATGAATCACCACCAGCGTAGCTTACCATAATGTTTTCAAGAACTGTTTTGTTACCAACACCAGCTAAAGTTAAACCGTTGAAAGTATCAAGTCCTTTTACTTTTTTTCCAGCAAATTCGATTCTAACATATCTTAAAACTCCAGAGTTTGAAGCTACATTATCTCCACCGTAGGTAGTAAGAGTTGGATCAAGATCAAGGTTATAAGAACCTACATTTCCAAATTTATTGATTGGAGCATCACCTAAAATTACAACACCACCCCAGTCTCCAGCTTTTTTCTGGCTGCGGTTTGATGTAAATACAATTGGATCAGTTTCTAATCCGTCTGCAACAAGTTGAGCACCTTTTGTAACTACCAATGTTCCTTTAGTTTCAAAATCACCAATAATTAAAGTTCCTGGCTCAATTGTTAAAACAGCATTGTTCGTAACATAAACGTTCCCTTGCAAAACATAAATATTCCTTTTCAGCAATTTAGTATTAACAGAAATGTTTCCTGCTAAAATTTGGTTTGCTTCTCCATATTCTACTTTGTGAGGCTTAAATTCGGTCCAGTTGTTCAACCAATTGTTGTAGCCCATAATTCCTTTTTCTTGTTGAGCACTCATAGCAGTAACTGTCAAAAGAACGCAGATCATTTGAGTAATTTTTTTCATGATAAGGGGGGTATTACGGTTAATAATAAATTTGGGTATGCGTAAGCGTAATCGTATGCGTAAATGAAAAAACTCATCTCGATTTTTCTGATGAAATTCAGAACTCATCGAGAACGAGTCGTTTTTTTAATATCTTTTTTCAAAATGGCGCAAAAAATTTAACTCATCTACGTAAACACTTCAAAAAAGGTTTTAAAAAAAATTTATGTTTTATTACATTTCGTTCAATTCGTTGAACTCATGTAAAGATTTCAATGTGTTTTCGTAAAATAAAATTGCAGCAATTAAATTTCCTTTGTCAGAATATGGCATCATCTTTCTTTGAAACTCTACTGTAGTATCTAAAAATGTAGTTGTACCAACAGCCTGAGCATCTAATACTTTTTTGTGCTCACTGTCGTCCGGAATACCTAAGTCTGCCATCGTAACGCCAGGTTTAGTAACCAAAGCAATGTAAGGAAGGGTTTTAACCAAAACTTTAATACGCTCAATGTATAATTCCAAAAGTTCTCCTTTTTGCATACCGCTCAATTCTTTTTGATCATGGTATTTGCGAATAAGAGCCGTTGTGCTAATAATACTTCTCGGAGCATTTTTTGCCTGAGCCGAAATAGCTCCGGTTGTCATGAAAAAAACTGCGCTTAATAAAATAATTTTCCCTTTCATAGATTCTTTTTATAAATGGTTCTTGATGAAAACAAAAATATATAAATTAACTTAAATTGCAACTTTATTGATTTCTTTTTTAAAAAAAAAAGCTTAAAAAAACCTTAAAAATCAGTCTTATGTCGAGAAAATGTGCGTTTTAACGAGGATTTAGTTAAAATTGTTAAAATTCAAACCGTAAGATATTCGCTATAAAAAAATTCAATTCCTTTAAATTAATAACCAAAAAAACCTTACGTTTACCGAATTATTGAAAAAACTATTAACAAAAAAGTATTGATATCTGCTCGATTTATGCTCGTTATTAACAAAAGTTGGTTAACAAACTTCAAAAAGTTACAAATAAAAATCTTATAACCACACAAATAAAAAGCCGGTGATAAACTTTTAGACGAAAATTTTTGACTACATCATTTTCTTCTATCTTTGCTTCATGCAATTTTCTCAAATTTTAGGTCAGGATTACATCAAAAGCCACTTAATAAAAAGTGCAGCTTCAGGACGAATTCCACATGCACAATTATTCATTGGGCCAGAAGGAAGCGGTACACTATCTACAGCTATTGCCTATGCGCAATATATTTTATGTAATAATACAGGAAACGAAAACTCAAACGGAAATGACTCCTGTAATTTGAAGTTTCAAAACCTTTCCCATCCCGATTTACATTTTATTTATCCAACAGTTACGACCGAAGATGTAAAAACTAAACCAAAAAGCTTAGATTTTATTCAGGATTGGCGCACATTTATTCAGGAAATGCCTTACGGAGGATTATTTGACTGGTATAAAATTCTGGGCGTTCAAAATAAACAAGGAGAAATCAGGGTGGAAGATGCAACAGAAGTTTTAAAATCACTTTCGCTGAAATCCTACGAAGGAGGTTACAAAATTATGATCATCTGGATGGCAGATAAAATGAATATTGCCGCTTCAAATAAATTATTAAAACTTCTTGAAGAACCATCTGATAAAACTATTTTTATTCTGATTTCTGAAAATGAAGAAGATATTATCCAAACCATACGTTCTCGTTGTCAGGTAATTCACTTTAACGGTTTACCGGAAAAAGTTATTGCCGAAGCTTTAATTTCAAAAGAAAAAATCGACGAGAAAGAGGCTTTTAAAATTGCACATCAGGCGCAGGGAAATTTCAGTAAAGCTTTACATCTTTTAAAAGAAGACGATTCAGAATATCCGTTTGAACAATGGTTCGTTAATTGGGTTCGTGCAGCTTTCAGGGCAAAAGGAAATGCAGCCGCAATTCAGGATTTAATTTCCTGGAGTGAAGAAATTGCAGCTCTTGGACGTGAAAGCCAGAAAAAATTCATTCAGTTTTGTATCGAAATGTTCCGTCAGGCACTTTTGCTTAATTATCAGGCTCCAACTTTAGTTTATATTGAACCAAAGGTTGATAAATTCAAACTGGAAAATTTTGCCCCTTTCGTAAACGGAAATAATATTCACGAAATTTTCAAAGAACTTTCAGATGCGATGTATCACATTGAAAGAAACGGAAATGCAAAAATAATCCTAACCGATTTATCTATAAAACTGACTCGTTTAATTCATAAAAAATAGTTTCAAATGAATAATGTTGCCTCCATTTTATTATTAGCATTTTTAGCCTTAACGTTTTTACAATCAGGATATGAAAAAATATTTTATTGGAAAGACAATGTCGATTGGCTTAAAGGACATTTTGCGCAGACACCTTTAAAAAATCAAATTCCCCTCGCCTTATTTCATCTTTTAGTAATGGAATTAATTTCCGGAATTTTATGTGTAGTTGGTGCCATACAATTATTAACAAACAGTGGTCGTGAATTTGGTCTTTATGGCGCAATTTTTTCCTGTATCTCGTTGTTGATGATGCTTTTCGGACAACGATTAGCAAAAGATTATGACGGAGCAAGAACTATCGTTATTTATTTTATTCCAGCTGTTATGGCTGTTTATTGGCTGAATTAAACTGACCAATTTATTTAAAAAATAAGCCACGGATTTCACAGATTATCACAGCTGTTTTATGATTATAATCTGTGGCAAAAAATAGTTCGCTTTAAGCGAACAGCAAAAAAAAATTTTATATTTAAAAAATGAATCCAAAACATCCTTCAGAATCTCTAACTATTTTAACCGATTTAGTTTTACCAAGCGAAACAAATCCTTTAAATAACCTTTTTGGTGGCGAATTATTAGCCAGAATGGATCGTGCGGCCAGTATTGCAGCACGCAGACATTCACGCCGAATTGTGGTTACAGCTTCTGTAAATCACGTCGCTTTTAACAGAGCCATTCCTCTTGGAGCCGTAGTAACAATAGAAGCAAAGGTTTCCAGATCTTTTAAAAGTTCTATGGAAGTTTTTATTGATGTTTGGGTAGAAGACCGTGAGTCCGGAAGCAGAACCAAAGCTAACGAAGCCATTTATACTTTTGTTGCAGTGGATGATAGCGGAAGACCTGTTGAAGTTCCGCCAATTGCTCCTGAAACTGATCTTGAAATACAACGTTTTGAAGCCGCGCTTCGTCGTAAACAATTGAGTTTATTACTTGCCGGTAAAATAAAACCATCAGAAGCAACAGAATTAAAGGCTCTTTTTTTGTAGTACAATTTGTGACAATTTGTAACAATTTGAGACAATCAAACTCCAAAAAAAAGAACTAATTTTACAAAAAATATAAGCCCATAGAAATCTAAGTCAGGAAGTTATTTAAATTTTCGGATTTGTTTTTGAAAATGAAAGAATTATAAAAATTTAGATGAAAGAAAAAGTAAAAGAAGTAAAAGAAAAAAAAGAGATGAGTTCAGAAAAAGAAGCCAAATTAAAAGCGCTCCAACTTACGCTTGACAAACTAGATAAGACTTACGGAAAAGGAACTGTAATGAAAATGGGCGACAAAGCCATTGTAGAAGTTGAAACGATTTCTTCAGGTTCTCTTGGTGTTGATTTAGCTCTTGGAGTTAATGGTTACCCTAGAGGTAGAATTATCGAGATATACGGTCCGGAATCTTCTGGTAAAACGACATTAACCTTACATGCAATTGCCGAAGCTCAGAAAGCAGGCGGAATTGCTGCATTTATAGACGCTGAGCACGCCTTTGATAGAAATTATGCTGAAAAATTAGGCGTAGATATCGAAAACCTGATCATCTCTCAACCAGATAACGGGGAACAAGCTTTAGAAATTGCTGAGAATTTAATTCGTTCAGGTGCAATTGATATCGTTGTAATTGACTCTGTTGCGGCATTGACTCCAAAAAGTGAAATCGAAGGTGAAATGGGAGATTCTAAAATGGGTCTGCACGCACGTTTGATGTCTCAGGCATTGAGAAAATTAACCGGAACTATTAGCAAAACAAACTGTACTGTTTTCTTCATCAACCAGTTGAGAGAGAAAATTGGTGTAATGTTCGGGAATCCTGAAACTACAACAGGGGGTAACGCCTTGAAATTTTACGCGTCTGTACGTTTAGATATTCGTCGTTCTTCTCAAATTAAAGATGGAGAGAATGTTATAGGAAACAGAACTAAAGTTAAAGTGGTTAAGAATAAAGTAGCTCCGCCTTTTAAAACTGCCGAATTCGACATCATGTACGGAGAAGGAGTTTCTAAAACAGGAGAAATTCTTGATTTAGCGGTTGAATTTGAAATCGTTAAAAAAGCAGGATCATGGTTCAGTTACGGAGATACAAAATTAGGACAAGGTCGTGATGCTGTAAAATCTTTAATTAAAGATAATCCGGAATTAGCTGATGAATTAGAAATTAAAATCAAAGCGCATATCAAGGAATTGGCAAACGCTTAAAACAATAATAGCCAGTAATTTACTTGCTTACTTATTTCAACCCGACAGATATTAAAATCTGCCGGGTTTTTTTATTTTAAAATAATTATAAAAATGACGCAACCATTATAACAAATTAACATCTAGTAAGAAGACATGAGATTTGATGGTATTATTAATACAGGATATCGAAGGTTTTTTTTAGAATAAATTTGGTTGTTTGTTCGATAGAAATCCGTTAGTTTTTTGGTGCTAACGGGTTTTTTATTTTTTTTACTAAAGAATTTTTCACAATTCACGCAACCATTTTCTTTTTTTACTCTCTATACTATTATGACATTAACTTGAGTTTAGAGATTAAACTCTTTATTATCAACCATAAATATTTTTAACCATGAAAGAGAAAATAGAAGTGTTGTACAGTAAAAATCGTAGAAAAACCAAATTGAGATTTAAGAAGGTATTGCGTTTTATTTCAGAAAAAATCATACATCGATAGTATTTTTTGAATATAAACTGGGGAATTTTAATTCAAAAGAAAACCCGACAACTTTAACGAGCTGTCGGGTTTTATAATTATAAATCCTGATTTTTTTTCTTTTTAAATTCAAGCAATCCTTTATAAATCAATTGCCTAACTTCATCACGAAGAGATTTTCTATTATCGATTGTTAATCCTTCTGTTGCTATAAAAGGCAGGATTTTTATTCGCATTTTACCAGGACTTCCACTCAAAAAAGTATAGGAAAATCGTTCCTTATTGTCAGCAAATACTATGGGTACAATTGGAATTTGATGATCGATCGCTAAACGAAAAGCACCATCCTTAAATTCATCCAGTAAAATTGTTTCATCATCCGGAACTCCCCCTTCAGGAAAAATGCAGATACTAAGTCCCTGATTAAGCCTGTCTTGTGCTTTCTTAAAAACTTCATTTTTACTTCTGGAAGAATTTCTATCGACCAAAATACAGGTTCTTTTATAGAAAAATCCAAACAACGGAATCTTAACAAGTTCCTTTTTCCCCACAAAAACAAATGGATTTTTTATAATAGCCAGCATTAGCATAATATCAGTGATCGAAGTGTGATTAGCAACAATCATGTAGCTTTTACCTTTCTCCAGTTTTTGCATTCGTTCGATTGTATAATAAAAACCCATCCCGAAAAGGATGAATTTAGCCCAAATGCGAGCCATTTTAAAGAAATAGGGGTATCCACTTTCCGAGATAATAGAAATCAGTAAAAACGGCAGCATAATCAATATCGGAATAGCCATCAAGATATAGAACCAAATACGCCACAAAACCCAAAAAATAATCTTTAATCCTTTCATGGTTTCAAATGTAAGAAAACAGAAGTGAATTTTCCTAAAATAATTTAGTGTCAAAATTTAATGTTTTTTAACGCAGAGTTCACAAAGTTTTTCGCAGAGGAAAGAAGAAATATCAAAACATATAATTGCAAGCAACGAGCTCACAAAGCTGTTCTGTAATTAAAATCGAAAATTGTAGCTATAAACAATACAAAATATAAGAAAATAATTATTAAATTTGTTGTTTTTATATTTTTATGACAGAAAATGAAATATCGAATATTATAATCGGACTGGCAATTGATATTCATAAAGTGCTTGGACCAGGTTTACTCGAAAATGCTTATCAAGAATGTTTGCTTTACAAAATTAAACAGCGTGGACTTTCAGTTGAAAAAGAAAAATCCATTCCATTAATTTTCGAACAAGTGAAATTAGATTGTGGATATCGTATCGATATTCTAGTAGCAAATAAATTAATAATTGAAATAAAAAGTGTCGAATCTCTAACTGTTAAACACTTAGCTCAAACCTTAACCTATCTAAAGCTAGGAAAATATAAACTTGCACTGCTAATTAACTTCAATGAAGTTTTACTAAAAAATGGAATTAGAAGAGTTGTTAATGAATTATAGATATAGCTTAGTAAACTTCCAAAAAAAACTTTGTAGAAAACTTAATAAACTTTGCGACAAAACTTTGTGAACTCTGCGTTAAAAAACACACCGCTGAAAGAAAAACAGCCTTAATAAACTTTGAGACTAAAAAAATTACACAGTTTGCAGTAAAAAAACGAACTTTGCGTTTAGAAATAAGAAAAACTGGAATGGCAAAAATACTTACTGGTGTTCAGAGTACCGGAACCCCACACTTAGGCAATTTATTGGGAGCGATAATTCCCGCAATTGAATTATCAAATAATCCTGCAAATGAATCTTTTTTGTTTATCGCTGATTTACATTCGATTACGCAAATTAAAGATGGTAAAACATTAAGAGAAAATACATACAGCACTGCAGCAGCCTGGCTGGCTTGTGGTTTAAATCCAGATAAAGTAACTTTTTACAGACAGTCTGATGTAACACAAACGGCAGAATTAACCTGGTACCTGAGTTGCTTTTTTCCGTTCCAACGTCTGACTTTAGCGCATTCTTTTAAAGACAAAGCAGATCGTTTAGACGATGTTAATGCCGGACTTTTTACGTATCCGATGTTAATGGCGGCTGATATTTTATTATACGATGCTGAATTTGTTCCTGTTGGAAAAGATCAATTGCAGCATTTAGAAATTACACGAGATGTAGCTTCACGTTTTAACCACCAAATGGGCGAAACATTTGTAATTCCTGAAGCTAAAATTCAAGAAGACAGCAAATTGATTCCCGGTACAAACGGCGGAAAAATGAGTAAATCTGCAAATAATATTATCAATATTTTCTTGGATGATAAAACCCTTCGTAAGCAGGTCATGAGCATTGAAACTGATAGTACACCGCTTGAAGATCCTAAAAATCCGGATACCTGTAATGCCTTTGCTATCTATGCGCTTTTAGGAACTGAAGATCAGATTGCCGAAATGAGAGCGAATTATTTAGGTGGAAATTACGGTTATGGTCACGCCAAACAAGCTTTGTTTGAACTGATTACCGAAAAATTTAAAACCGAAAGAGAAAAATACAATTACTACATCAATAACCTGGACGAAGTAGATGCTTTATTGAAAAAAGGAGCAGGAAAAGCTGGAGTTATTGCTGACGGGGTTTTAGCTAAAGTTCGTGAAATACTCGGCTTTGGAAAATAGATAACTTGCCACGAATTACACTAATTTTTGCGAATTAATTTATGCAAATTAGTGTAATTCATGGCCTATTTTTATTCTAAATCGCCTCAAATAATTTCCCCGGAAGCGGTCTGATTAAGCCTTTGAGTTCCATATTCAATAGCAAACCCGAGATTTTATAAATAGGAAAATCACATTTGAGCGCAATCGTATCCAGTAATTCTTTCCCGTTTTTTAAAAGAAAATCATATACCTTTTGTTCTTCAGGATCCAGCTCCACAAACAGCATTTTCTGAATAGGTTTTACTTTATTTTCGATGTCCCAATTGAGGATATAAACTAAATCTGCTGCACTTGTCAGGACGTTTGCTTTTTGCGTTTTAATCAAGTTATTACAGCCTTGACTGTATTTATCAGTAACTCGACCGGGAACGGCAAAAACGTCCCTGTTATAATCATTTGCAAGATTAGCCGTAATCAATGAACCGCCTTTATCTGCAGATTCAATTACGATGGTAGCTTCGGTCATACCCGCAACAATACGGTTTCGGCGTACAAAATTTTCTTTATCCGGATTAGACGAACTCCAAAATTCAGTTATAAAACCGCCGTTTTCCTCCATCTTAGCTACATACTTCTTATGTGTTTTTGGATAAATCTGGTTTAAACCATGTGCCAGAACTCCAATCGTTTGAAGGTTATAATCCATAGCTAACTGATGTGCCGCAATATCAACGCCATATGCAAAACCACTAACAATCACAGGATCAAGCGGTGCTAAATCTTCGATCAGTTTTTTACAAAATTCCATTCCGTAGGATGTAATCTGGCGTGTTCCCACAATACTTATTATTTTTTTGCTTTTTAAATTTATATTTCCGATAGAAAAAATCAGGACCGGAGAATCGATACAATGCTTCAGTCGTTCCGGGTAATTTTCGTCCTGAAAAAAGGAAACTTCTATATTATTTGCCTTGATAAATTCAAGTTCTTTATTTGCTTTTTCAAAAACAGATTTATCCTTAAAATTCTTCAATAAAACACTTCCAACTCCATCAATAGCCGCAATTTGATTCATTTTTGTTTTAAAAATTGCTTCAGCATTTCCACAATGAGTAAGCAGTTTTTTTGCCATTATATCTCCTACTCCATCCACTTTTAATAAGGCTAATAAATAAAATAAATCTTGATCTGACATGAATGTAAATAGAATTAAATGGCGTCGAAAATAGTTTGAAAAAATAGATCTAAAGCAAAATTAAGATCGTCAAAGATATAAATTAGAAGTAAATTCTTCTTAAAAAATTATTAATAAATATAGTGGCTTAATTTAACTAAAAAGAAATATATTTGTAACTAATTGAAAATAAACATTCTGTAAATTTATTCGAATTGTTAATAAAAATTGTGAATAAAATTTTGATAACTATATTCGTTGCCTAACTTTGTTACTATGAAAATCGAAACTTACATAGCACAGTTATTGTATCGTTATCAGTGTGTAACGGTTCCAGGATTTGGAGCGTTTTTAACCGAAATTCAATCGGCTCAGCTGAATGAAAGCACTAATTCGTTTTTTCCACCCAAAAAAATGATCTCTTTTAATAGCCATTTGAAAAACAATGACGGGCTATTGGCAAATCATATTGCAAATGCAGAAAAAACATCTTACGGTTTTGCTGTAAGCACTATTGCTTTTGAAGTTTTAAGCTGGAAAAAAACCTTAGAAGAAAATGGCGTTATAAGTCTAAAAAATATCGGAGAAATACGTTACAACTCTGAGCAAAATATCATCTTTACACCTAACGATCAAACCAATTTCCTAACGAGTTCTTACGGATTAAGTCCTTTTGTTTCTCCACTTGTGAAGAAGGAACTTTTTGAGAAAAAAATTCAGAAAATCGAAGATAGAGAGCCAATTGCTTTATTTGAAGAAGACGAAAAGTCATCCGGTTCATTCTTAAAATATGCAGCAATTTTTGTTCTTGGATTAGGAATTACAGGAAGTATTGGATATCCTTTGTACCAAAATCAAATTGAAACAAAAACACTTATTGTAGAAAGTGAAGTACAGAAAAAAGTACAAAACAAGATACAAGAGGCTACATTTTTGATTCAAAATCCATTACCTGCCGTAACACTTTCAGTTGATTCTGCAAAAGTAGAAACTGTCGAAGAAAAAGTGATGCCGTATCATATTATGGCAGGAGCATTTAGAAGTGAACAGAATGCAAGAAAAGCGTATAATCAATTGATTAAAGATGGTTATAAAGCAAGAATGCTTGGTGAAAACAAACATGGTTTATTTCCTGTTTTATACGGAAGTTATACTACAATGCGTGAAGCTGAACTTGCTCAAAAAGAAATTCAAAAAGGTGAAAATCCGGATGCCTGGATTCTGATCGAAAAATTATAATAATTACGAAGAAATAAAAAAAACCTATTCAATTGAATAGGTTTTTTTATGCCTTAATTTATCATTAAAAAGACTTTATCAGGCCTTCTTTTTCCTATGTCAAATCTATTTTTGTATTCTAATTTTAAAGAACAAAATGATGAAGCACGCACTTAAATTACTTTTTGCCCTATTATTTATTCTGAATTCAAATTCTTTTTTCGCCCAACAATCAGCAATAAGCGAAACTTCTCAACAAGTACTACAGAAAAAAGCCGACAAAGAAGCTCAAAAATCAACAGATGAGTATCGTAGAAAACTGCAAGATGATCAATCTCAATTAAAAAAGGAACAAAAGAAAGTTGAAAAACATCAACGTGATCTTAAAAACTCACAGAATGATCTTGACGCCACAAACAAAAAAATTGACAAGTTAGAAACTGCTAATCAGAAACTGGAATCAAAAATAAATTCAAGTTCTATTTCTCCGGAAGACTTGCAAAAACAACAAATTAAATTGAAAGAGAAAGATCTTGAAATTCAAAAACTTAAACTCAAAAAAATAGAACAACAGAAGAAACTGGACAAAGTTAAATCTGAGTAAACAAAAAAATCCTATTCTTATCGAATAGGATTTTTTTGTTTAACGTGGAACAATTTTAGCTTCCTGATTGAGAATTTCTTTTCCGTTTTGAGTAATAATCAATCTCGCGGGAGGCGAATCTTTCTCGCCAAGAACTATGATATCACAAGTATAAATATAATTTCCTTTTTTGAATTCAAAACTATGATTTCCACCGGTTCCGTCTGGTATAAATTTCCCGTTAGTTATAATAAGATCAGGCTTTTCACTCATGGATTGTTTCAAAGACCACGAAGCGTATCTGTAATTATTATTTCCCAGATCATCAATTCTAATCCTGAATTTTGACGTTTCTAAAATGTTGACAGGTTCTTTAAAATTAGCTAAAGCCGGATTTAATTTCCCTTTTTCGGAGGCAATTAATTTATTCTTTAAATTCTTTTCAAATTGAGATTGATAATTTATAGACATTAATCTTCCGTCAGTATCTATCCAAATATCCCCCTGATTCAGCATAATGCCGCGCCAACCCACTTCAGACCAATCTTTTGCGGGATTTGATTTTATGATTTTGTTCTTTAATGCAGTATCAAAAATCTGATCGTATCTTTTAATAAATTCAGCCTTGTTTTTTATTGCCGGAATTGGATAATCCCTTGCAAAAGGATATTTAATACTACCTCCGACTGCCTCCTTTTTTCCGTTTTTCACGTTGTCAATAAAGCTTTTAATAAACTTTTGATATTCAGGCTTCAAGTCCTGACTAAAAGCAGTGTAATGAAGTGAAAAAAGTATGAACGTGATATAAATTAGTTTTCTCATGACTTGTATTTTACATAATGTTTTATAAATAATTTCAAATTTGATATTCTAAATTACAAAATCTAAAATTAATTAATACTGGCTTTGAACATTTTAAGTTCATCCCAGGTAAATGTATCGCCGTGTTTTTCTTTTAAACCGTTCAAAGATTCCTCCTGATAAAACTCAAAAGCATCACGAAGCGCCAGAATTTTATCATAAGGCAAGATATCTGAAATCTCCACTTTTTTAGCCTGAATTAGTTTAACAAAGTGCATTTCAATAGTTGCAACCGTAAGTTTTCTAATTCTTGCAATATCCTGAATCGAATTTTTCTCGAGCCATAAATCATGCGTTTCTTCTACTGTCGTTTTCTTAGCCGTTTTAGGTTCATTTTTATCCAGTTTTCTCGCCGTATAACGCACTACAGGTTCATCAGATTTAAAAATATCAGTGTTCGTCATATTAAAATCCTCGCGAATCTTGGCAACCTTGTCTAATTTATAGTTTTTAATCGCCGTAGAAGTCAATTTTTCTTTACAGATGGTTTGGCCTGCCACGACAATTTCTATGAGCAATTTGGCCTTCATTAAGCGCAAAACAGCTTTAGTCTGTAAATCATCCAGAAAAGCTAATTCTTCATAAAATTCTTTTACTTTTTTAAACTTCTGGATTTCAGCCATTTTATTCAAAAGATCCGTCACCAATTTATCCATTGGTTTGAAAAAATAATCATAAGCAGCCACTACCCTTTCCTGAACAAAAAATAAATCGACGGTTTCCTTATTAAAAATTTTATTAAGCTGATTCACGAATTTCTGCGAAGGATCTATTAACGCGTCTATTGTTTCTAAACGTTTATGCGCCCAAACCGAATGTTTGGCTTTTTCAGAATTTGCAGCATTTTCATTATAACTAAAACGATGATTGCGCCATTCCTGAGCTACATCAGTCCAATTAAAACTGTTAATCAAATAGTTATGAATAAAATTCTTGGTTTCAAAATGCAGGGAATGTTTTAAAACTTCTTCTGTAGCTTTATTTAAAGCATAATCCATCACATCCTGATCGTTAGAAATACCATTCATTTGCAACGGAGAAAGCAAAATAAGCCCGTTTAAGGAAGTTAAACGTGATAATGCAACATATGCTTGTCCCGGCAAAAAAACTTGCGATACATCGAGCGCAGCTTTCTCAAAAGTCAATCCCTGACTTTTATGAACTGTAATAGCCCATGCAAGTTTAAGCGGATAGTGCGCAAATGTGCCTAAAACCTCCTCTTCTATCTCTTTTGTGAGTTCGTTTACTTTGTAACGGATATTTTTCCATTCATATTTTTCAACTTCAATAGTTTTATTCTCTTCCGGAAAATGTATAAAAATTTCCTCCGGAGAAAGGGATTTTACAACGCCCATTTTTCCATTAAAATAACGCTTTTCAAATGATGCATCATTTTTGACAAACATTACCTGAGCGCCAATTTTTAGCTTTAGGTTTTCTTCTACAGGAAATATTTTTTCGGGAAAATCACCCACTATAAACGGCTGATACGAGAATTCATTTCCTGCTAAATCGTCAATAGCCTGCTCGTTAATAGAATCTGCTTTAGCATTATGCGTGGTTAATGTGATATAACCGGGATTGTTTTTTAAATCGAAATCCGGTTTCACATATTGGTTTAATATCTGAATATCCTCCGGAGTAATCTGATTGTTTCGAAGGTTGTTTAAAACCGAAATAAAAGAATCATCTGTCTGACGATAGATCTTAGATAATTCAATATATAACGGCGGAAATTGCTGCATTACATGCGAATGAAAAAAGAATTTTCCTTTGTAATAATTGCGCAAAGTTCTCCACTCTTCGTCCCTGATTACGGGCGGAAGCTGCAATAAATCACCAATAAAAAGCACCTGAACTCCCCCAAAAGGCTTCGAATTTCTACGAACCGTCTGCATCATAAAATCGATAGCATCCAGTAAATCAGCACGTAACATACTGACTTCATCAATAATCAAAAGCTCCATGTTTTTGATCACATTACGCTTGACATTGTTCATTTTAAAGTGTCTGCGCAAGGTTTCCTTATTCTCAAACTTTACAGTTTCGGTAAATTGAGAAGCTTCGTCATACGAAGGAATAAAGGCAGAAAATGGCAATTGAAACATCGAATGAATCGTAACACCGCCGGCGTTTAATGCTGCTATTCCGGTTGGGGCCACAACTACTGTGCTTTTATGCGTTGTAGCAATGATTTCACGCAAAAGCGTCGTTTTTCCGGTTCCTGCTTTACCAGTCAGGAAAATCGATTTTTGCGTTTGATTGATGAATTGTAAGGTATAAGCAGCTGCTTCTGTAACGTTTTGCATTGGGCTTGTATTGAAAAACTAAAAGTATCGCATTTTTATAAAAGAAAAAACCTAAATCTTACAGATTTAGGTTTTTAAATTTAATTCGTTTTGTTTGGTATTATTTTTTAACAGCTTCTCCTTCTTTTACAGCTGGTTTGTCTGTTTTAGGCTCAGCTTTATATTTATCGTTCAAAGCTTTAATAATATCTTTTGTGATATCAAATTTCTCTTCTGCGTATAAAATTGAGGCAGCATCTCCAGTCCCGTAAATATAAGAGTAACCGTTTTTCTTACCGTAATCCTTGATGAATTTTTTAACTCCGCTTACCAGAGAATCCATTTCAACACCACTTTCTTGTTGCAATTGTTGAGACAAAGCTTGTTGAGCATAACCCAATTGTTGTTCTCTTTTTTGTAACTCAGCACCTCTTTGTTGTGCCCAGGCTTGTCCGTTTGCTTGTGCCTGACTTTGAAAACTAGCAGCGTCTTGTTTAAATCGCGCAATTTCAGCTTGTAATTGTCTTCCCTTTTCTTCTGCCTGTCCTTTGTATTTTGCTTCAAGATCTTTTGCTTCAGTATACTCTTTCATTAAAACTGAAGTATCTACGTAAGCTGTTTTTACTTCCTTAACTTCTGCTGTTTTACCACATGAAACAACCAAAATTGAAAGTGCGATAATTACTAATGCTTTTTTCATTTTTTAAATTTCTAATTTTTTAATGTATAGAAGACAAAAATATAAAAAAATAAATAGCATCAACATAAAGTTTAAAAAATGCTATAATTTTATGATATTGTTTTTATTTATAGAAAGAAAAATGTCAATAATTCAACACTATCAAAACCGACTTCAATAGCTTTTATTACAAACATTATCTCTAAATAGACATAATAAGTCTTCACTCACACAGAGAAAACACCTTAAATACGCTTAAATTGTGTTTTACTTGTTTTTTATCACGTAAATGTGCGACGAATACTCTTTTGTAGTGCCTGCTTTTAAATTTGATTTTAAACCAACGAAAAAAGCACTGATATAATTCATTTTTCCGGTTTTATATTTTTCAGACAATAAACTAACATAAAAAGAATCAAATTTCATTGGAAGTACTTTTTCCAACTTCATATCTACTTTTTCAAAAAGAGACTGAATCGCTTTTTTTGAGAAATGCCAAAAGTGAATTGGAACATCATAAGCTGCCCAAAATTTATCGTAATGTTTTGCATCGTAAGATTTAAAATTTGGAACCGCAACAATTAATGTTCCAGTTGGTTTTAACAAACGCTTCAATTCCTGAATTTGCAATTCTAAATTTGGAACGTGTTCTAAAACGTGCCACATCGTAATTACGTCGAATGAATTATTTCCCAGATCACCAATTTCATTTACAAATGAAATTCCTTTTTGAATCGCAATATTTTTTGCCTTGTCGCTTGGTTCCACTCCAACAGTTTCCCAACCGTCATTTTTTGCCGTCAGCAAAAAATCTCCCGTTCCGGCACCAATGTCTAAAATTCTTCCTTTATAAATTTGTTCCGAGTTGATTAGATTCAGTTTATTCTTTAAAGCGATATTTTTCACAAAGTGATATGCTTTTTCAAATAACGAACGTTTGTTATCAGTATGCGAAATATAATCTTCGCTTTCATAATATCGTCCCAGATTTTCTAAATCAGGTTGCGGCGATGTAATCAACATGTCTAAAGTTTCATCATGATACAATTCGAAAATTTCTTTAGATACAGAATGGTCTTTTACGGTAAGAAAATGTTTTTTGTTTAAAACGTCCATTTTTTAATTATAGGGATTTTGGTTTAATTTCATAGCAAACCCTAAAAGCAAAAATATCACTTTTAGGGTTTATAATTTTTTATATTATATTTATTTTTTAACGTGTCCAATTTATTTTTACGCCTGACATTTTTTCGTTTTCAATTCTTATTTCTGAGCAAAAAGTAAAACCATTTTTAATATAAAATGGCATTGGAGATTTATACAATTCGTTATTTTGTTTTATTTCGTTTTCCTGATCAATTACCCAACCATTCAAACTATCATTATTCTTTTTTAATTTGTTAATCAAAAAAGAACCATTTCCTTTTCCCTGAATTTGACTGTCTAAAATTATAGCAAACCAATTTTCATTTTCTCTTAAAAAAGTAAACGCCCAGCCATTAATTTTATTTGAATAATCAAACAGCAAATAATGTTTTTTGTTCGAAATTCCGTTCAAATACGATTCAAAATCTTCGATCGTTTTTAAATGTAATCTTGCCGGATATTCTTTATTCCAAAGATCACATAAAACTTCTTTCTCTTCTGCCGATAAAATATCTTTCTGAACAATTTTCATAGTAGAAAAAATTTTAAAATCTATCTTTTAATTATTCCATTTTAAATATGTTTCACGTGGAACAAATTCAATTTAGAAAATTATAAAAGACAATTGGTTTCACGTGGAACAATCAAATCAAAATCACATTCTAACAAACTTGAAACTTGAAACATGAAACAAATAAAACATGAAACAAATTTCTACCTTCCCATATAAATCAACAAAACCGAAATATCACTTGGTGACACTCCGCTTATTCTTGAAGCCTGAGATATTGTTACAGGACGTATCTTGCTCAACTTTTGCTTTGCTTCAATCGACATTGATTTAATTTTATCATAATCGAAATTTTCGGGAATTTTCACATCTTCTAAACGAGTTAGTTTATCAGCGTTGTTCCTTTCCTTTTCAATATAACCAGAATATTTGACCTGGATTTCGGCTTGCTCCAAAATTTCCTGATCAACATCATTTGCCTCTATATATTCCTTTACTTTTTCAAATTTCATCATATCCTCCAAATCAATTTGTGGACGTGAGAAAACTTTAAACATTTTATCTCCTTGTGTAATGGGAGCTGTTTCTTTCGCTTCCAAAATTGGATTTGTTTCTGCAACCGAAACACTTGTCTCTTTAAAGAAAGCAACCATCTTTTCAGATTCATTTAATTTCTTTTCCATTCGGCGTAAACGAGCTTCTGAAGCCAGACCAATTTCATGCGACATTGGTGTTAATCTGAAATCGGCATTATCCTGACGCAACAATGTTCTATACTCTGCTCTTGATGTAAACATACGATATGGTTCTTCCGTTCCTTTCGTAATCAAGTCGTCAATTAAAACACCAATATATGCTTCGTCACGTTTTAAAATCAACGGCGCTTTTTCATGCACTTTTAAATGCGCATTTATTCCAGCCATCAAACCTTGCGAAGCAGCTTCTTCATATCCTGTTGTTCCGTTTATTTGTCCGGCAAAATACAAACCTTCAATTAACTTCGTTTCTAAAGTATGTTTCAATTGTGTTGGTGGAAAATAATCATATTCGATTGCGTAACCCGGACGAAAGAATTTCACCTTCTCAAATCCTGCAACAGAACTCAATGCTTTAAACTGAATATCCTCCGGAAGCGAAGTTGAAAATCCATTTACATAAACCTCACAAGTATTCCAACCTTCCGGCTCAACAAATAATTGGTGACGTTCTTTATCAGCAAAACGATTTATCTTATCTTCTATCGAAGGACAATATCTTGGTCCAAGACTTTTGATTCTTCCGTTGAACATTGGCGAACGATCAAAACCTTCTCTCAAAATATCATGAACATCCAGCGACGTGTATGTCATGTGACAAGATCTTTGATGCGTTAACGGAACGGTTAAATCCGAATAAGAAAACTTATCCGGTTTTGCATCTCCTTTTTCTTCGTTCATTTTCGAATAATCCAGAGAACGTCCATCAACTCGTGGTGGAGTTCCGGTTTTCATTCTTCCGGATTCAAAACCCACTTTTACTAAATCTTCCGTAATTCCTGTTGCGGCACTTTCTCCTGCTCTTCCTCCTCCAAATTGTTTTTCTCCAATATGAATCAAACCATTTAGAAAAGTTCCGTTTGTCAACACAACCGACTTAGACCGAATCTCTACTCCTAGCGAAGTTCTGATTCCTTTTATTTTTCCTTCCTCGATAATCAAACCTTTTACCATCTCCTGGTAGAAATCCAAATTTGGAGTTCCCTCCAACATCATTCTCCATTCTTCAGCAAAACGCATTCGGTCACTTTGAACTCTTGGCGACCACATAGCTGGTCCTTTTGATTTGTTCAACATCTTGAATTGAATTGCAGTTCTATCAGAAACAATTCCTGAGTATCCACCAAGCGCATCAATTTCACGCACAATTTGTCCTTTTGCAATTCCTCCCATCGCTGGGTTGCAAGACATCTGTGCAATGTTCTGCAAACTCATGGTAACCAATAAAGTTTTTGATCCCAAATTTGCGGCCGCTGCCGCGGCTTCAGATCCGGCATGACCTGCACCAACCACTATAACATCGTATTCTTCTAAAAACATTTTATTTTTTATTCTCTGGGAAACCGTTTAAGTCGGTTCTCAGAATTAAATCCTTTATTCTTTTGTTCCACGTGGAACTGCGCTTACGCGCAAAATTCAATTTCTGAAATTGCAAATTCCAAATTCCAAACTAAAACCTAAACTGTTTCACGTGGAACATCATTCATATATAAACTTAAAATTAAACTTCGTATACTTTCTTACTCTGTTCCACGTGGAACAGATTGAATTTATCTTAAATTAAAATTTAGATCATTCTTATAAAACAATCTTTCTTATTCCACGTCTAACGTATTCTGTCAAAAGTAAAAAAAAGTCAAAAATTTTTTCCTAAACGTTCCACGTGAAACACTATTTTTAATCTAAAACAAAATCACAAACGTTTCACGTGGAACAATTGGAATTTTAAATTTGAAATCTATTTAATTTACTGTTCCACGTGAAACAATTGGAATTTGGAATTTAAAAAATTGGAATTTTATTCTACTGTTCCACGTGAAACATTGCAATCTTTTCATCTTCTTTAGAACGCATAAGTTCTGCATCAGCATCACTTTTGTCCTTGTATCCACAGTAATGTAATATGCCGTGAGCCAAAACCCGTTTTAATTCATCATCAAAAGAAACATTAAAATCTTTTGCGTTATCTTCTACTCTTTCAACAGAAACAAAAATATCTCCGTTTAATTCGTTTCCAACTGTGTAATCAAAACTGATAATATCAGTTAAAGTATCGTGATTTAGATATTCTACATTTATCTTATGAAGATATTCATCATCACAAAATATGTAGTTTATCTCTCCTTCGTTTTTGTTTTCAGAAACTATTACAGCACTCAACCAATCTGCAAAGGCTTGTTCGTTATCTAAAGTAAATTCGGTTTCGTAATTAAAGTCGATCATTTTGTATTAAAATATTCTTGAACCTTTTGATTAAAATTCGAGCGCAAAGGTAGTGATTGTCTGTTTAAAATCTCTACACTGTTTAAATAATCCAATAACGAGCTTGGTAAAGCATTCGAACGATTAGAAAATTCAGCTTTATTTGTTTCAGATTGACGCTTTGTATCTTGACCTTGTTGCTGAACTGCATTGTTTAATTTTAATAATTCTTGCTGAATATTAAGGATGCGTTGCAAGTTCTCGTTTTTAAAACCTTTATTTAAAAGTTGCTTTTCCGAAGCTTTCATTTGATCTATTACAGATTTACCCTGAGAATCTAAACCTTGTTTTGCTAATTCTTTTTGTAATGCTTCACGAAGTTTTACCTGTTCTTTGTAAATTTCCATGATTGCTTCAGCATCTCCTTCTCCGTCATTTCCATCTTTTCCTTCATTTCCTTTTCCACCATTTTTATTACCTTGTCCATCTTTACCATCTTTACCTTCTCCGCTTTTATCTTGTCCATCTTTCCCTTGACCTTGTTTTCCTTCTCCTGATTTTCCTTGTTGTCCTTCTCCAGGTTTGTCCCCCGGTTTCATTCCAGCTTTCATTTTATCAGCAAGACTTTTTTGTTTCTGAATAATATCCGGCAATTGCATTCCCTGACCATCTCCCGGTTTTGGTTTTCCTGATCCCGGTTTAGACATTGACATCTGCATATTATTTAATAAATCACTTAAAAAATCGGCAAGTTTATTGGCAGATGAAACAGCATATTGTTGATGCGAAACTCCTTTTGGGATTTGAACGTCGCCTAAAGTTTCAATTGCTTTATCTATATTATATTGTACATTTCCTATTTCCTTAGTAACATCTTCAGCAACTTTAGGATTACGAAGTGACAAGGCAAACAAACTATCATCGACATATCTAAACTGCTGTTTCAAATTCTGCTGGATTTTTATATTCTTAGTAAAAGCAGATGAACCCAATTTCATAGATCTAAATTGTTTCATCACATCTTCCTGCGATAATGAATAAGCAAGAAGATTATCAAGAACCTGACGAAGCATTGCAACATCTTCTTCTAATTGTTCTTGTTCTCCACCTTCCATACCAGCATCCATTTGCTCTGCCATACTCTTCATTTTCTTAGCAGCATTTTTTTGTTTTGGCTTAGCCGAAGAAGAATTCTTTTTACTCAATTCTTCAGATGCTTTTTTTAAATCATCTTTCAAATCTTTCTCTTTTGAAGCATCAGCAGGAATATCCAAAGGCGCTTTTAATGTTTTATTTTCTTCTTTCAGATCTTTTAAATCTTCCTGAATTTTATCAAATGCTTTATTGATATCATCCTGTTTCTCCTGTGTATTTTCTTTTTCTTTATTTGAAAGTTGCTCTTGTTGATCTGCTAACTTCTTTAATTTATCAGCAACTTGTTCTGCTTTTTTAGAAACATAAAAACGTTTCGTAAGTTCTACTAATTGTTCAAGATTACGAGATTGGTTTTTGCTTATCTGTTTGAATTTTTCCATCTTATCAAACAAATCTTCGCTATTCAATTTGTCATTTAAGTTCTTCAACTCATCCATTAACTTCTGATTTTTTTCTAAATCTTTCTCTGCATTATCTAAACGCTTTTGCAAATCATCAGCCGTTTTATCTTTCTTTTCAGACTGAAACTTATCTAAATTCTTATTCATTTTCTCAGCAAATTGTTTCATCAATTCGTCTTGCTGTTTCTGACGTTTAATAAAATCATTTACTTTTTGTTGATCCTTAAATTCTAAATTATCTTTTTCTTTTCCTGCTTTCTGAATCTTATCCATTTCAGAAAATTGTTTGGTTTGATTCTTTAAAGACTTTTGCAGACTATTGATATTCTCATTTTGTTGTTGCAATTCTAAATCATGAACTTCGTCTGTTGTAGAAACACGATCAGAAAAAACAGAAGACTTTGTACTCTTAAATCCATGAGGCGCATCATTATCAAAAACCTCAAAATAGTATTCATAAGATACTCCTTCCTGAACAGCAAGATTACTTGGGAAGTTAAAAACAAACTGATCAAATACTCCGGACTTAACAGGTATCGTTCCTCGCTTTGCAGTATTTGGCTTGTTACGTTCGTAGTACACCACTTGTAATTTTGACAAACCATAATCATCCCCTAACCTACCCAAAACATAATTTTTATCCAGCTTTAAACTGTCCGGTGCAGGACTAACTGTGATTGTTGGATGCTGGTCTTTGATTACAGATAGCTGATAATCCAGTTTTTCATAGTTTTTAACCTTATTATTCGAGGTAAGAATTTGATATTCTGTATTTTGACTGATATTTTTAGCCAATTTAAACTCATTTTCGGCTTTATTGAACTTAAAAGTCGCATTATCATCCTTCCAAACAATTTCCTGAGTCGACTGTGTATTCATTTTCCAGGTTACTAAAGTTCCTTCCGGTACGATTGCATTTCCTGTTCCCTGAATAATTTCTGATTTCTTTTTAAGATAACTTGGAAAATTCAACACCATTTCAAAGTTGGCAATTGATGGAACCGTGATTACTTTCAAATCATAATCCTGAGATGAGACAGAATTTCCTTCAAACGAAAATTCAACATCAGAAACTGGTTTTTCAATTTTGAATTCGAACTTTCCAGGCTGAGATGATTCCATAAAATAACTTTCGCTACCAATATGAATCATTACATTCTCCGGAACTACGTTTCCAACAGATTCCATTTTAATAACGAAATCTTTATTTTGTTCTGTTTGTAAATTGGGATTTAGCACCACAAATTTAAAAGGAGCCGGTGGTAAAAATGTAGCATTAAAATGTACCACTCTATTTAAACTTTGAGAAATCACATTGCTGTTTCCTGAAATATAAAACACAGCGAAAAGCAAAACTGGAATTAATGCTAATGGTAAATACTTTTTATTTGATTTAAAATTGATCGCATTCCCAAATGGAATTGGCTGCAAAGAATTTGCTTTTTGTTCTATCGAAGCTATCATTAATTCTGAACTTTCTATTGAATTCTCAGACGCCGACAATTGCAAAAAGTTAGTTAGCTTATCACTTACTTCACTAAAATGATTTCCAATAATAGTGGATGCCTGATTATAATCGATTCCTTTTTGAAGTTTGAATAACTTGAAAATTGGAAACAAGATAAATCGAAACAAAAGAAAAACTTCTACTCCTATAAATATCCAAAACAATATTGTTCTACCTAATGGTTTTAGCCAAAGAAAGTACTCAATAAAAAGCGTAAATAGAAAGTATAATAAACCGAAACCAATAAAAAGAAGTCCTCCTTTTATTAATTCATTGGTATAATATTTCTTTATAAATGCTTCTAACTTTTGATATATCGCAGATGTTGTTTTCAATGTGAATCACTTTTATTTATAACCCATAAAAGTAGTAATTTTAAGTATAAGTTTGAAAGTCCAAAGTCGAAAGTCCAAAGTTATCATCCTGACGCAAAACCTTTCAGACTTTCGACTTTTGACTTTTGACGAATGTTGTATCTTTGCATCAAAATTTAAACAAATGTCAAAGCAAGTTCGTGTGCGTTTTGCACCAAGTCCAACAGGACCTTTACATATTGGCGGAGTTCGTACTGCCCTATTTAATTATTTATTTGCCAAAAAAAACAACGGAGTTTTCTATTTAAGAATTGAAGATACAGATCAAACCCGTTTTGTTCCAGGTGCCGAAGCTTATATTATGGAAGCGCTGGAATGGTTAGGAATTTCTCCAGAAGAAACTGTTGGGAAAAATGAAAAATTTGGTCCGTACAGACAAAGTGATCGTAAAGATTTATATCAAACTTATGCTGATCAATTGATCAATTCTGGTTGGGCATATTATGCTTTTGATACTCCGGAAGCTCTTGATGCTTTGAGAAAAGAACAAGAAGCAGAAGGAAAAACATTTATTTATAATCATACGATTCGTGAAAAGCTGGATACTTCTCTGGTAATTTCATCTGAAGAAGTTGCTAAAAGAATTGCAAATGGAGAACATTATGTGATTCGTTTTAAAACTCCGGTTGATGAAACTTTGCATTTAAAAGATATTATTCGTGGTGATGTTAAGTTTGAAACCAGTTTACTTGATGACAAAGTATTGTTTAAAAGTGACGGAATGCCAACCTACCATTTAGCGAATATTGTTGATGATCATTTGATGGAAACATCACATGTAATTCGTGGTGAAGAATGGTTGCCATCTATGCCACTTCACGTTTTATTATACAGAGCTTTTGGTTGGGATGCTCCGGAATTTGCACATTTACCTTTGATTTTAAAACCGGTTGGAAACGGAAAATTATCAAAAAGAGATGGTGACAAATTAGGATTTCCTGTGTTCCCATTAGAATGGAAAACTGAAGAAGGTATTTCATCCGGTTACAGAGAGAATGGATTTTTCCCGGAAGCAGTTATAAATTTCCTCGCTTTGTTAGGATGGAATGACGGAACTGATAAAGAATTATTTTCATTAGAAGAATTAGTGGAGTCTTTTGACTTGAACAGAGTTCATAAATCCGGAGCAAAATTTGATCCTGAAAAAAATAAATGGTTCAATCACCAATACCTAATCAAACAAAATGACACTGATTTAGCGAAAAGCTTCACTCCTGTTTTAGTTGAAAAAGGTGTTGATGTTTCTAAATATGATGTTACAAGAATTGTTTCTTTGATTAAAGAAAGAGCTCATTTTGTTTCTGAATTTTGGGATTTGACTGATTTCTTTTTCCAAGCTCCAACATCATACGATGAAAAAGCAAGTAAAAACTGGAAGGAAGAAACATCCGCATTAATGCAGGAATTGATTTCAACACTTGAATATATTGACGGTTTTGATTCGGTAAATATCGAAGCAATCGTGAAAGACTGGATGACTAAAAATGAAATTGGAATGGGTAAAGTAATGCAGCCTTTCCGTTTGAGTTTAGTTGGAGCTCTTAAAGGTCCTCACCTATTTGACATTGTAGAAATAATCGGAAAAGAAGAAACTATTTCAAGAATTCAGAAAGCAATTGCCACATTATAATTTTTTTCTACAATACGAGATTAAGGAAAATTAAGTCAAGCTTTATACACTTAATATCTTAATGGTAAAATAACTTCAGCGCTAAGAACATTATTAAAATGTTCTTAGCGTTTTTTTTATCCTTTAAAAAATTGAATTTGGCAGATTATTCGTAATTTACCCGATCATAAAAACTAAATCTATATCATTATGAATCCAGTACTTATTATCTTTTTAGTCCTTGCTTTCTTTATTTTCATGTCTTCTTTTTTTACCGTCAAACAACAATCATCAGTTGTAATTGAAAGATTTGGTAAATTTTTAAGCGTGAGAAATTCAGGTTTACAACTTAAAATTCCGATCGTAGACCGAATTGCAGGACGTGTAAATCTTAAAATTCAGCAGTTAGATGTTATCATCGAAACCAAAACCAAAGACAACGTTTTTATTAAAATGAAGGTTTCGGTTCAGTTTAAAGTGATTCAGGAAAAAGTATACGATGCTTTTTATAAATTGGAATATCCACATGATCAAATTACAGCGTATGTATTTGATGTTGTTCGTGCCGAAGTTCCTAAACTAAAATTGGATGATGTATTTGAAAGAAAAGATGATATTGCCATTGCAGTAAAAAGAGAATTGAACGAAGCCATGACTACTTACGGATATGATATTATCAATACATTGGTTACGGATATTGATCCTGATATTCAGGTAAAAAATGCGATGAACAGAATCAATGCTGCAGACAGAGAAAAAACGGCTGCAGAATTTGAAGCTGAAAGTTCAAGAATCAGAATCGTTGCAAAAGCAAAAGCCGAAGCCGAAAGTAAACGTTTGCAAGGACAAGGTATTGCAGATCAACGTCGTGAAATTGCAAGAGGTCTGGTAGAAAGTGTTGAAGTTTTAAACAGTGTTGGAATCAATTCGCAAGAAGCTTCAGCATTAATTGTAGTTACACAACATTATGATACATTGCAAGCAATTGGTGCAGATGCAAATTCTAATTTAATATTGTTACCCAATTCCCCTCAAGCCGGAAGTGATATGCTAAATAATATGGTTGCATCGTTTTCAGCATCTAATCAGGTTGGAGAAATGATGAAAAAAAACAATAAAAAAATTGTGAAACCAAAACCTATTGAACCGCAATCTGGTTATGAAGATGACATTGAACCGGAAACAAAATAATTATATAAAACGAAAAAGAGGCTTAATTGCCTCTTTTTTTATTGATAAACCAATTGATTGCATAAGGCAAAACTGATCTTAAAATTTGTGAATATGAGTGAGAAAAATATTCTGTAAAGGAAGAAAAAAGCCCTCCAAGTACGTTTTGCGGAGTTATAGATTCTTTTGTTTTCTGAAAACTTAAAACCAATTTGTGATAACTAATTTCTTTTTCCAGTTTTAAAATTTCTAAATCTCTTTCGATTTCTGCGTACGATGCGTATTTTTTACTTTCCATAATTAGTCATTAAAAAAGATTTCTGAAAATTTCTCCAGGATTGGGCCTTCAACAACTTTGTCTTTTAAGAAGAAAAGTAAAATTGTTAAGAATAAATAGATCCCTCCTACTGCTAAAAATCCAAGTGCATTACTTTCAAATAAAGCTCCAAAAGCATATGCTGCGGCGAAAGATCCAAAAAACATAACCATACTAAAGCATAATAAAATAAGGGTAAACTTAAAAATTAAAGTAGTCGATTTCATGGCAACTTTAAATCCCCAGAGTTTATAATATGCAAAATGACTATCCAGATAAACTTTAGCCTGATCCTGAATATTTTCAGTATTTTCTTTTAAATCTTCAAAAGCCATAATTAAATTTTTTATTAACAAAAAAGCACAAACTCACCTATAGAATAAGTAAGTTTTGTGCTCTTTGAATTATTATTATTTTTGAAGTTTAGCGTTTTGTGATTTTAAATCAGATAATTTAGATTCAAGAAAAGAAATTACCTCTTCGGTTTTATGACTCACATTTGAAAGTAAATCATCAAAAGTTCCATCAAGATTTTGCGTAGCATTAGCAAATTTTTCACGTAACACTTCAGAACCTGCCGAAAGTGAATCTTGCAAATTATGTTTCGCATCATCTAAACCTTCTTTTAGTTTAGCACGAGTTTTTGATCCTTTATCCGGGGCAAATAAAATTCCGATTGCTGCTCCTACTGCAGCACCAGCTAAAATTGCTGCAACTGTATTAACGTTTTTTGACATAATATTTAAATTTAAATGATTACTAAAGGTACTCTTTTTTTGAATTACAAATTATTCAATACTGGTAATTAAATAAATATTAACAATAAAATTAATACACATACGCAACCGCTTCATAATTCCCATCTCCGTTTTCAACTATACTCACAAACGGATATCCGTTAGATGCTGATTCTGTTTTGATTCTCATAGCAGTATGATTTTGATTTGCAATTGGCGGTTCTCCTTTTGTCTTTGTCGAGACTCCTGAAAAATTAGCCACTTGTTTTAAACCTATTGTCTTTTCCTGAGATAAAACAGTTACGAATTTATAATCTGATTTTGAATCTACTATCACTTTATCAGTAACTTTTTGAGTTTGATTCGATTGTTTGTTGGTGATTTTTGAAACAGCATATTTGCTGATTTTATGTTCTTCAGAACTTCCGTTGAGGGAATAATAAACTAAATCATTTTCGAATTTGATAAAATTGACATCTAGTTCTTCACCGTTGTGTTTAGAAACTTGATGTGTTTGAGAAATTGCAACATTCGCAAATAAAATAGACAGCGTAAAAAATAGAATTTTCATAATAATAAAATTTAAGGATTAAATTGTTTGATGCCAAAAACAAACGACAAGATTTCAAATAACCCATAAAATTAATTTCATGAAATTTTTAAATTATGAAATGCTCCTGAAAAAATACTTCCATATTTTTAGTATTATCAAAATACAATCACAATTACAACTGACCATAAAATCAATTTGCAGATTCTGATTTAGAATTCAATCTAAAAGCAAAAATTATTTATTTCCACGATTTAGAAAAACTCAGATTCGATTCATAAGTGTTGTTTAAAAAATTTGACACTTTTGATTTGACCTCGGATAAAAATAGGAACTTTATAAACAATTGTATGTTAATAACCCGTTAAACTAAGAAAAACGATGTCTAAAACTTAAATAAAGCTTAAAAATCAACAATAATTCAAAAGATGATTAATGAGGTGAAAGAAGTAAAAAATAGGCTTAAAATCCATTTATGAAGGTCGGTTTTAATTATATTCATCTATTAAAATTAAAATAACCATAGTTATATTAAATAATAATTAAAAACATTTATTTTTAAATTACCATACTTTAAATTGATTTAATAAAACGGTGATATTTACAAAATCACTTTTAATAAATTGAACATAAAATAATTTAAAAGAATGGAAACTCTATTTTAAGGTTATAAACAATTACATGTTAACAATCCTAAATACAAGGAAAATAGAGACTAAAATCAAAATAAACCCTCCTCTTTAACGATTTTTAAATAGAGGATTAACGAGGTGGAGAAAATGAAAAACAAGCTTAAAATTAATTTATGAAGGTCGTTTTTTATTTAAAAAATCTATAAATAAATTAATATTGATAGAATTTATATATAATAAAAAAAGCGCTTATAAAAAGCGCTTTTCAATAGATTATAATGATATTATTTTTTGACCATCTCGGCAAGAATTTCATTTTCTCGCTCTGAAGCATTTTTTGGTGGATTTGAATATAATTTTAAAACTTCATCTTCAAACTGTTTTCTTAAACTTAAATCTTCAATATCTCTTAAATTTAAAAGTGCTTTTGATCGAACATAAGTCGATTCACTTCTAAGAGACATTGTATATAATTTTTTAATATCTTCTTCTTCAAAATCTGACGAATTCAACTTAGAATATTTCAAAATAAACTGAGCAAATAACAATGATCCTTTATTATTGTTGATATTCTTTTTTAATGAATTTTGTAATAAAGAAAAACTTGAAACATTTTTGATGCTCTCCCCTATCGCACTTTCAATTGCAATACGTTCCGGTTTTGTTTCAACTTTAAAATATTTATTGATATCTTTTAAAGAATTATTGATACTGTTTTCTTCTTTTTTGCCTTTTTCTTCCCAGGCGTCTTTAAGTCCAACAGTTTTGTTAAATACTAATTTTGAAGTAGTTGAATCTTTATCAACAGTAAAATAACCCAAACGTTGAAACTGAAATTTATCTTCATTTTGAGCTGTTGATAAACTTGGCTCCACAAATCCTTTTATAATTTCAAGAGAATTTGGATTAACAAAATCTAAGAAATTTTTGTCTTTATAACTGTCCGGAGCTTCATCTGTAAACAAACGATCATACATACGAACTTCTGCTTCAACGGCATGCGAAATAGAAACCCAATGTAATGTTCCAGACACTTTTCTTTGGCTTGCTTCTGTCCCACTTCCACTCAAAGAATCTGTATCATAAGTTACGTGAATTTCAGTAATATTTCCTTCTGAATCTTTTATAACACTTTCTCCTTTAATGATATACGCATTTTTAAGACGTACTTCTTTTCCTAAAGTCAAACGGAAAAATTTAGCCGGAGCTTCTTCAAGAAAGTCTTCTCTTTCGATGTATAATTCACGAGAAAAAGGCACTTTTCTGAAACCGGCATTTTCATCTTCCTGATTATTTTCGGCTTCAAGCCACTCCTCTTTTCCTTCCGGATAGTTTGTAATTACCAATTTTACAGGATCTAAAACCGCCATTACACGAGGTGCAATTTTGTTTAAATCTTCACGAATACAAAACTCTAAAACCGATACATTTATTAAATTATCACGTTTTGCAATACCAATTGTATTGGCAAAATTACGCAACGAAGCAGCTGTATAACCACGTCTTCTTAAGCCTGAAATAGTCGACATTCTTGGATCATCCCAACCGTTAACATGCTTTTCCTTAACTAGTTGCTGTAATTTTCTTTTACTAACAACGGTATGTGATAAGTTACGTCTTGCAAATTCTCTTTGTTTTGGACGTATCTTATTTTCTTCTAAAATTTGATCTAAAAACCAATCGTATAATTCACGGTGTGGTAAAAATTCAAGCGTACAAAATGAGTGTGAAATTCCTTCCAGATAATCACTTTGCCCATGTGCCCAATCATACATTGGATAAATTTTCCAAGAGTCTCCAGTTCTATGATGTTCTTTATGTAAAATCCTGTACATGATAGGATCACGCATCAGCATATTGGTTGATTTCATGTCAATTTTAGCACGAAGAATATGAGTTCCTGCCTCAAATTCACCATTTTTCATTCTTTCGAATAAACCTAAATTTTCTTCAACAGAACGGTTTCTGTACGGACTATCCGTTCCAATTGTAGATGGAGTTCCTTTTTGAATTGCCATATCTTCAGAAGACTGACTATCAACATAGGCTTTATCTTTTTTAATTAATAAAACTGCCCAATCATACAATTGTTGAAAATAATCAGATGCATAACGTTCTTCTGACCAATTATATCCTAACCATTCGACATCTTGTTTAATGGCGTCAACAAATTCCTGTTCTTCTTTTTCAGGATTTGTATCATCAAAACGTAAATTCACAGGAGACTGATAATCAATTCCTAAACCAAAATTTAACGCAATAGAACTTGCATGTCCAATGTGTAAATAACCATTTGGTTCTGGTGGAAAACGAAAATGAAGTTTATTTTGTGACAGACCTGATTTAAGATCTTCTTCTATAATTTGTTCAATAAAATTGAGTGATTTTTCTTCTGAAGCCATTATTTTATAGTAATTTTAGCAAAGATAAAAAAGTTTACAGTTTTAGGTTTACAGATTACAGTTTTCTTTAGAAACTTCTTAGTAAACCTGAAACTTAATTTATTTGTACTTTTGCATAAATATTAAGCGTTATGAGACAATTAACTGTTACAATTCCAGACGATTTTTACGAAACTTTTGTTAGTTTTTTTAAACATGTTCCTGATGTTTCTATCAATGAAAACACAGAGAATGAAATTCCGCTATGGCAACAGGAAATGGTTTTAGAACGTATGAAAAATGCAAAACCAGAAGATTATATTAGCTGGGAAGAATCTAAAAAAAGGCTCAATGCTAAATGGAATAAATAAATGTTTGAAATAATTATTCTATTGCGCGCTGAATTAGAAGTAGATGAAATTGCAGAATATTATGAATCTTTATCTAACGGTTTGGGAACCAAATTCTTTAATGAATATCAGGATTATGTTGACACATTAATAAAATTTCCTTTTTTTGAGGAAAAATATAACACTGTTCGCACTTTACCTTTAAAGAAATTCCCCTACACTATCCATTTTACAGTTGATGAAATTACAAAAATAGTTTCTATACAAGCTGTTACATCAAATTATCAAGATCCAAACATTACAAGAATAAAATAATAAAAATGGGAGTTATAAAACTTAAAAACATCCGAACTTTTTCGTACCACGGATGTTTAATTGAAGAAGGAAAAATAGGATCTGACTATACTGTCGATCTAAAAATTAAAACTAATTTACAAAAATCAGCTGAAACAGATCACTTGTTAGATACTGTTGATTATGTTCATTTGAACAAAATTGTTACTGAAGAAATGGCAATTCGTTCGCATTTATTAGAGCATGTTGCTAAAAGAATCAATATTCGTGTACTTGCAGAGATTGAAACGATAGAAAAAACTACGGTTTGGGTTTCTAAAATAAATCCTCCTATTGGTGGTGATGTTGAATCAGTTACTATAAAAATGAAAGAAGTTAGAAAGTAATTCTTTCAAATAAAATATTTATTTTTTAAAATACTTCATTTTAAACTTTTGAAATTTAAAGATTTTAGTTACTTTTGCCATCCGTTCAACTACGGCGTCGTGGCCGAGCGGCTAGGCTGGGCTCTGCAAAAGCTCCTACTCCGGTTCGAATCCGGACGATGCCTCTAAAACCTTCAAGGAAACTTGGAGGTTTTTTTTGGTTAATTTTTCGCATTTTGTGTCATTTCGACGAAGGAGAAATCACATACAGAGAGCGACGTTATGTGTGGTTACGTTATGTGATTTCTCCTCCGTCGAAATGACAAACTTGAATATAGTAAAATTACTTCATTGCTCTCAACGACAAACTTTGAGTCATAAACACAAAAAAACCTCTGAAATTCAGAGGTTTAATTTTATATTTTGCAGTTATTAACAACTACTTTTTCTCAATCTTTTCAAAAGCGTTTTTAACCATTTCTTTTTCTTTTGGAAACCATCCCTGAGTTATTAACACAAGTCCAAAAACCATTAAAACAATACTGATTGCTCTTTTAATTTTTATAATGTTGGTTGGTGTCATTTTTGTTTTTAACTGTTTGGCTAATAATATCTTAATACAATCTACTACTAAATATGTAATAATAACTGCAGTAAAAAAAGTAAACATTCTAGAGTTTTGCATTTCTAATTTTGGTCCTACAGATATAATTACGGCTAACCAAAAACCTAATACTCCAATGTTAATAACGTTGAGTAAAAAGCCTTTTATAAACAAACTTCCGTAGTTTCTTTTTATAATATCGCGATCTATTGCTTCGTCATCAATCTCTACATTTTTTAATCTTACGAAAGAAATTAAACCATAAGCGAGCATAAGAATTCCGCCAAAAATAAAAAGAGCCGGTTTATCTTTTAAACTTTGAATTAGTCTATAACTTCCTAAATAGGCAATACCTATAAAAAAAATATCACCTAATACTACACCAAGATCAAAAACTATGGCAGCTCTGAATCCTTTTGTAATACTGGTTTCCAGTAGTATAAAAAATACCGGACCTACCATAAAACTTAAAAAAAGTCCCCATGGCAGTCCAGCTAAAATATCATTTATCATTCAAATACAATTTCTTATTTTACTTCTTCAATTTTACCTCCAAAAACCGTTTTCTGATTAATTTGTTTCGGTTTACCGTAAATGTAAATAGAGCCTCCTGCGCTTACTTTTGCATCTACAAGGGTTGATGCATTCACATCTGCTTTTCCTCCCGCAGAAACGCTTACTTTAGTCTGAGAGGTTGCTAATTTACTTCCCAGGAAATATCCACCTGCTCCTAAACTTGCATCAAGGTTTGCTGCTTTACCTGTTGTCGTAATTTCTCCTCCTGAAACTGAACTTACTTTAAGTTTATCAACATCCAGATCTACATTAATTTTAGCACCTTCTTGTGCACTTACTTTAAACGAAGTAGCTTTTATTGTTCCGTCACTTGTTACAGCTGCACCTTCATTAGCATCAATCAATTCTATATGTTTGTAATACAAAGTAACTTCAAGATCATTTCCTGATAAAAGTTTAGGAAAAGGCATTCTTATTTTTAAAATACCATTTTTATTAACAGCTTCTAACTCTGCTTCCCTTGCTCCTTTTATAACTACTTTATTTTCAGAGGACTGAACTAACTTAACACTTAATTTATCGTAAACTTTAACGGTGTCAAAATCACCTAATTCTTTGGTAACCTGACCAAAAGACATTTGAACAAATAAAATTGCAGCTCCTATAATTAACTTTTTCATACTTTTATTTTTAAATTAAACTTCTATTCTGCTCTTCGCAAAAAATGAAAATCCAGTTGTTTTTTAACTAAATCAGCATTTTTAACTTTTACATATATTTCATCTCCCAGTTGTAAAATACTGTTTGAAGTGGCTCCAACTAATGCATATTGTTTTTCATCAAAAGTATAATAATCATCTTTAATTTCTCTGATTCTTACCATTCCTTCACATTTATTAGAGACAATTTCAACATAAATTCCCCATTCTGTAACTCCTGAAATAACTCCCAAAAATTCTTCGTCCTGGTGATCCTGCATGTATTTAACCTGCATGTATTTAATACTATCACGTTCAGCATTAGTTGCTAAACTTTCCATATTAGAACAATGCAAGCATTTTGCTTCATATACTTCTTCATTTACAGATGCTCCGTTATCCAGATAATATTGCAGCAAACGATGTACCATTACGTCAGGATAACGACGAATTGGTGAAGTAAAATGGCTGTAATAATCAAAAGCTAATCCGTAATGGCCAATGTTTTCTGTCGAATATTTAGCTTTACTCATACTTCTAATCGCAAGAGTATCAATTAAATTTTGCTCTTTTTTACCATTTACTTCTTCCATCAAAGCGTTCAATGATTTCGAAATATCGCCTTTGTTACGGAAATCTATTTTATAACCAAATTTAGCAATTACGGTTTGCATCGCAATTAATTTGTCTTCGTTTGGTTCATCGTGAATCCTGTAAATAAATGTTTTCTTCTGTTTACCAATGTATTCAGCCACTTTTCTGTTGGCTAAAAGCATGAATTCCTCAATCAGATGATTCGCATCTTTTGATACTTTAAAGTACACTCCTTCAGGTTCACCTTGCTCATCTAAGTTGAATTTTACTTCGACTTTATCAAAAGAAATAGCACCATTTACCATTCTTTTCTTTCTTAAAATCTTCGCTAATTCATCCAGTTTTAAAGTTGCCTGAGTAATTTCATCAGAAACTACATAGGATTCTCCTGTTATCGAAATATCAACCGGAATTGTATTGTCTTTAGTTTCAATGATATATTGTGCTTCTTCATAAGCAAATCGCTGATCTGAATAAATTACCGTTCTTCCAAACCATTGATTGATAACTTGTGCGTTTTCTGAAAGTTCAAAAATGGCTGAGAATGTATATTTCTCTTCATTCGGACGAAGTGAACAAGCAAAATTAGATAAAACTTCCGGAAGCATTGGTACAACTCTATCGACCAAATAAACCGATGTAGCACGTTGATACGCTTCATCATCCAGGATTGTTCCTTCTTCAAGATAATATGAAACATCGGCAATATGAATACCAATTTCGTAATTTCCATTTTCTAACTTTTTGAAAGACAAGGCATCATCAAAATCTTTTGCATCTTTTGGATCTATCGTAAACGTAAGTGTATCACGCATATCACGACGTTTTGCAATCTCAGATTCCTGAATCGAAGTATCTATTTTTTGTGCAAATACTTCTACTTCTACCGGAAAATCTGATGGCAAACCATATTCAGCCAAAATAGCATGAATCTCAGTATTGTGCTCTCCTGGTTTTCCCAGAACTTTTATTACAGATCCAAATGGACTGTCAGCTCTCTTTGGCCAGTCTTCAATTGTAACCAAAACAACGTCACCGTTTTCTGCTTCTCCAATTTTATCCTTTGGAATAAAAATATCGGTATACATTTTAGGATTTGCAGTAGATACAAAAGCAAAATTTGCCTGAATATCTATGACTCCAACAAACTCTGTCTTATTTCTTTCTACAACTTCAATTACTTCACCTTCAGGTCTTTTTCCTTTTCTTCGGTTATAAACATAGACTTTTACTTTGTCTTTGTCCAGCGCACGATTCAAATTATTGGTGGGTATAAAAACATCTTCGGTAAAATCAGGACAAACAAAATATGCCGTTTTTCTACTCGTCATATCAATTGTTCCTTCGTAATAATCCTGACTTTCGGCTTTAACTAAATATTTTCCCGGTTCAGATTCTATAATTTTCTTTGAAGCAGCCAGAATTTTTAAATCTTTTATAATCTGATTTCTGCTTTTTGTATCATCAAGTTCAAGCTTTGCTGCTATCTGTTTGTAATTAAATGCTTTATTAGGACTTTGCGATAAAATTTTTATTATTTTACTGGAGAGATCTGTCTCCTTTTTTATCGGCTTTCTAATTTTCTTACTCATATATCTTTTCTTAAAAAGTTAAAATTACAAATAAGATCTCAGATTATAGATTTTAACAAATAAATTATTAAAAATATAACTTTCAAAAGGAGCGTTTTATTGATTTTAAATATCATTTAAATTACCTTATTTAAATTAGTATCAGGGACAAATTAAGTAATGCTCATTTCGTATCTTTATAAAAAGACACTTTTATGGAAAGCTTTAAAACTATCGCTATATTCAATTATCAGCACGAAACAGTTGTTCTAAAGCACTTATTAGAGCAAGAACACATTCCGTATTATTTTGAGAACGAAATGACGCTTTCTGTTGTTCCAATGTATACTTCGGCGCTGGGTGGAATCAAACTCCGAATTCATCCCAACGATTTCGAAAGAGTGCAGCAAATTCTTGACAATCTTAATAACCCGCTTAAAATTGTTTAAACTCCTCTATTTTTCAATTTCAAAAAATTAATTTTTCTTTTTAAACTTTCAAAGTTGTCAACATATATTAAATACAACAAAAAGAAAAATTTAAATTTAATTAATTTATGGTTGTTATTATAGCGTGTTAATATGTGCTATAAATTTATTTTTAAATGTATTGAAATCAAGTTTCTCTTAGTTATATAGAGTTATCAACATAGTTATATTGAGTTAAAGGATTAATTTCTAAGACTTTTTAGATTTTAGTTAACAATGGTTAACAACCAAAAATGAATTGATTTTGTAGATAACTTGATAACTCGATTTATGTTGAAAATAGCATTTTTAATATTGATAACTTTTCTAAAAATTCATCAAACTTTATTAGGTTATTTCATCTGGGTTTTGGATTAGGTTTTTTTTCGACACAACCAAAAAAAACTTCTAATTTTCTATCTCAACTTATCAACAAATAATGTTAACTTAAAGTTAACTGAATATCAACTAATTAGCTTTTGCTATTAACAATATAAAATTTTAACAAAATTTACATTTATTTCTAACTGATTTTCAGATAATTATGGAGATAGTAAAATTGTTGATAAGTGTTAACTTTTTGATATAATGATAGTTATAATTTAGCCTGATTTTACTGGAAAAGGGGTTATATATTACGCAAAGTTAATAAAGTTTAAATCTACATATTTGTATTAAGTGTTGCTAAAAAATTACACCAAATCAACATACATTATATAGGAACCGTTGAAAATTATGTTTTTAATGTGATTGAGTAAAAAATTAGCGATAATTAGTGAAATTCGTGGGGAACATTTATTTATTGAGTAAATTTGTACCACACAACTTAATAGTATTATAATGAAAATTTCGATAGGAAATGACCACGCAGGTCCAGATTACAAAAAAGCAATCGTTGAGATGCTTAAAGCAAAAGGATACGAAGTAACCAATTACGGAACAGATTCTGAGGATTCTGTTGATTATCCTGATTTTGGTCATCCGGTTGCAAATGATGTATCTGAAGGAAAAGCTGATTTTGGAATCGTTATCTGCGGAAGCGGAAACGGAATTGCAATGACAGTGAACAAACATCCAAAAGTGAGAGCCGGTTTATGCTGGACTAAAGAAATTGCTTATTTAACACGTTTACATAACGATGCAAATATTGTAAGTATTCCGGCACGTTTTACTTCGATCCCACAAGCGGTAGAAATTGTTGAAACATTCTTAACAACTGCTTTTGAAGGTGGAAGACACCAAAACAGAGTGAATAAAATTGCTTGTCAGTAAAAAGTCAAAAAAAAATCGCGGTGCTTCGCACCAAAATAAATAAACACACCGGGCGGATTTTTTAATTCATCCGGTTTTTTTTGTTTAAACATATTAAAAGTTTAGTATTTAAGTATTTGATAAATAGATTTTTGTGGAGTTATTAACAATGTAAATGTTTATATTTTACCTGTTAATTTTAGATAAACTAATACGATCTGAAGCAAAAGAATTATTCCAAATTTTATAATAAAAGAAGTTTTACTCGTTTTATGCCTGAATAATAACATGGCTAATAATAATCCGATTGAACCGCCAAAAAAAGCGATTGTAAATAACGTATTTTCTGGAATTCGGCGTTTATGTTTGACAGCCAAATATTTATCGTATCCGGCTAAAATAAATTCAATACTATTTATAACAAAAAGCGATACTAATAAAACTTCCATTGGCTAATAATTAAAAACAAAGATATTATTTTAGCTGTATCAAAATTTAAGTGAAGGTTATAATAATTTAAATCATAATCGATGAGTCCAGTACAATTATTTGAGCAAAAAAAGGTAAGAAGTCATTATGATGGTGAAAGGGAGATTTGGTATTTCTCAGTAATTGATGTGATTGAGATTTTAACAGGAACAGATAGACCGAGAAAATATTGGGGAGATTTAAAAAGTAAACTTTTAAAAGAAGGAAGTGAACTGTCCGATAAAATCGGACAGTTGAAAATGGAAGCGACAGACGGTAAACAAAGAGTTACAGATGTTGCCGATACTGAACAACTTTTACGTTTAATCCAATCTATCCCATCTCCAAAAGCAGAACCTTTTAAGCAATGGCTGGCTAAAGTAGGATATGAAAGAATACAAGAATTGGCAGATCCAGCTCAAAGTTTAGATCGCGCTCGTGAAAATTGGCAAAATTTGGGAAGGAGCGAAAAATGGATTCAGCAAAGAATGACAGGACAGGAAACTCGTAATAAATTAACTGATTACTGGAAAGAATCAGGTGTAGAAAAAAAGGATGAATTTGCAATGCTGACCAATATTATTCATCAGGAATGGACGGGATTATCTGTGAAGAAGCATAAAGAAGTAAAAGGATTAAAATCTCAAAATCTGAGAGATCATATGTCTGAAGCAGAATTGATTTTTACTGCTTTGGCAGAACTGTCGACAAGGCAAATTGCCGAAAGCGACGAAGCAAAAGGACTTTTAGAAAATGCAAATGCCAGTAAAAAAGGAGGAGCGATTGCAAAAAATGCCAGATTAGCTTTAGAAGACAAAACGGGTAAAAGTGTAGTAACGGGAGAAAATTTCTTGCCTCCAGGTAAAAAAAAGCTGGAGTAAATTGGATTAAAATAGTATAAAGCTTTATTTTAATTTTAATCCGCCTTAAACAAAAATATAAATAAAAAACATTACAAAAATTGTAAAACACTTTGCATATTTGTAGTTCAAATAAAATAAGAATGACTAATATTCAATTCATTGCCAAGATTGTTCAAACAGCAGCAATCAACATTCAGAACACTGTAAAATTATTAGAGGAAGATTGTACGATTCCGTTCATTTCCCGTTACCGAAAAGATACAACCGGCAATCTTGATGAAGTTCAGATAGAGAATATTGCAAAACTCCAAAAAGAATATGAAACGATTGTAAAACGTAAAGAAGCGGTTCTAAAATCTATCGAAGAACAAAAATCGCTTACACCGGAATTGAAACAGAAAATTGAGCAAAGTTTCGATTTACAAGAAATTGAAGATTTTTACCTTCCGTATAAAAAGAAGAAAAAAACAAAAGCAGATGTTGCACGTGAATTTGGATTAGAGCCTTTGGCAAAAATTATCATGTCGCAAAATGATGTTGACGTTGATTTTATTTCGACGCAATATTTAAATGATAATGTTATTAATGAAGAAGCTGCTATACAGGGTGCAAGAGATATTATTGCCGAATGGATCAATGAAAATATTTATGTTCGTAAACAATTACGACGATTATATCAACGAAAAGCAACGATAGGAACTAAAGTCGTAAAAAAGAAAAGTGAAGAAGAAGGAGCGCAAAAATTCAGTCAGTATTTTGATTGGGAAGAACCATTGACAAAAGCACCTTCACATAGATTATTAGCTATGCTTCGTGCCGAGAACGAAGGTTTTGTGAAGATGAAAGTTGATGTTGATATTGATGAAGCGTATGATATTATTGATGAATTAATCATTAAAAAGCAAAATAGCACAACAGCACATTTGCAATTAGCAATTGAAGACAGTTATAAACGATTGTTGAATCCGGCGATTGGAAATGAAAGTTTGCAGGAAGCAAAAGCAAAAGCCGATGCCAATTCTATTCAGGTTTTTGCGAACAATTTAGGTCAGTTATTATTAGCGCCACCTTTAGGCGAAAAACGTATTCTGGCAATCGATCCGGGATTTAGAAGTGGTTGTAAAGTAGTTTGTCTGGACGAAAAAGGCGATTTATTATACAACGAAACCATTTATCCGCATGCGCCACAAAATGAGGAAGCCATGGCGATCAAAAAAATCCGTTCGATGGTAAACGCATATCAAATTGATGCGATTTCTATAGGAAACGGAACGGCTTCAAGAGAAACAGAATTTTTCATAAAAAAAATTGCCTTTGATAAACCATTACAAGTTTTTATAGTTTCTGAGGCCGGAGCTTCGGTTTATTCAGCATCAAAAATTGCCAGAGAAGAATTTCCTAATTATGATGTTACCGTTCGTGGCTCAGTTTCTATCGGGAGAAGACTTTCAGATCCTTTGGCAGAATTGGTAAAGATTGATCCAAAAGCCATTGGCGTAGGACAATACCAGCACGATGTTGATCAAACCAAACTTAAAGAAGAACTTGATGCGACGGTAATTCGTTGTGTGAACTCAGTTGGAATCAATATCAACACGGCGAGTAAACATTTACTAAGTTATGTGAGTGGAATAGGAGAGAAACTGGCAGAAAACATCGTTCAATATCGCTCAGAAAATGGTCCGTTTGAAGATAGAAAACAGCTAAAAAAAGTGCCTCGCTTAGGCGAGAAAGCGTATCAGCAAGGCGCGGCTTTTATTAGAATTTCGAATGCTAAAAATCCGCTGGATAATTCGGCAGTACATCCGGAAGCTTATCCGGTTGTAGAGAAAATGGCAAAGGATTTAAAACTTTCGGTCAACGATTTAATTGCGAATAAAGAGAAAACAGCTTTAATTAAGGCCGAAAACTATATTACACCACAAATTGGATTACTAACTTTAAAAGACATCATAAAAGAGCTTGAAAAGCCAGGATTAGATCCAAGAAAGTCAGCCAAGGTTTTTGAATTTGATGCCAATGTAAAATCAATTAAAGATTTGAAAACCGGAATGATCTTACCTGGAATTGTGAATAACATTACCAATTTTGGCTGTTTTGTTGATATCGGAATCAAAGAAAGCGGATTGGTTCACATTTCGCAATTGAAAGCCGGTTTTGTGAGTGACGTAAACGAAGTGGTAAAATTACACCAACATGTTGATGTCAAAGTTACTGAGGTTGATGAAGACAGAAAGAGGATTCAGTTGACGATGGTACTTTAGAATTAAATTTCAAGAAAGAAAATCCAAATTCTAATTTGGAAAATTGATAAAAAAAATCCCAAACTACAATTGTAATTTGGGATTTTCAATTTTTATGAATTACTTTAAAATAACTTTTTTCGTAACACTTTTATTTTCGTTTGTAATTTTTATCAAATACAAACCAGCGGAATAATTCGCTAAATTTATCTCTGTATTTTCAGCAGTTGTTTTTTGTTCTGAAATAACTTTTCCTTGAGGAGAAATTACAGAAATCACAGATTTTTCCGGAGCAAAAATGGTAAATCGATCACTGCTTGGGTTCGGATATAAAGTAACTGTTGATTTTTCGATATCAAAATCTTCATTGGCTAAAGTAGCAATTTGCGGCAGATAAAAATTTCCTGTCAATAAAAACGAATACAAGGTTTTCAGTGTATGATTGAAATAACTATTTGGTTCGTTTAAATTTTTTAAATCTGTATATGAGGCATCTAAATGTGCTTGATTTTCACCGCCCATCGCCGCACAGGCAAAAGCACCAACAAAAGTTGCATTGTGCCATTGTCCGTTTAAAGATCCGTTTTGGTTATAACCATCTTTTATATTAGCAGTTCCGCCAAGATTTACACGAACAAAATCAGATGATTTTTTTGAATATGCTTTCGCATCTGCAGTTCCAAACCAAACATAGTCAACAGCTATTCTCCATGGCGTTCTTGCAGCATCATAAGTATACGTTTTTCCTTCTCTGTTATAACCGCTAGCCTGCGGAGAATAAGCTCCGGTTCCTGTGCACCAGTCGGAAACTAAACCTCCAACAGCATTATTTACAGTTAAATTACTGTTGATAATTGTGTATGATTTTGCAGCAACAGAATTCCAGAAAGAAGTATCATTAGTAAAAGTTCCAAAAACTCTGTAATAACCAGGTGAAAAATAAGAAGGATTTGTAATCTGGCTTCCGCCGAATTGATCTCCGGGTTTCAGGACAAAAGTACTGGCTTCAACTTCATGAGCCTTAATAGCGGCTATTAAAGTTTTGGCGTCATTTTTATAATTAATTGTTCCTGCACTTGCCCATTGATAATCGGCCATTATTAGAGCAAAAGCAACATCTAATTCTGCATCAGTCGCTCCGTTTGCACCATTAATTCCGGAACAGCCATTGATTTTCCAATTCATAACACCATTAGAATTCACATTGTCTTTGTAGTATAACCAAAGACCGTCAAATAGCGTTTTATCGGTTGCATACACGGCAAGGAGCATTCCGTACCCAATTCCTTCAGAAACAGTTTCAGACGGATTGTCAAATTTTATTCGATATCTGCCATTAGAACAGGCTTCAACAAAATTGGTTTTCCAGGTATTATAATTGTTTTGGGCATCCTGGCCATTTTTACCAGAAGCCATTAAACCATTTGCAAATACAACATTTGCCGGAAAGGGTTGCTTTTGTGCATTACTTTTAAGGCACAAAAAAGCAACAGTAATCAGAAGTAGGTTTTTCATAATTATTGTTATTTAATTTAGGGATCGTAAAAGTAAGATTTTTTAGATTAAATAAAAAGCCCCAAACTACATTTGTAATTTGGGGCTTGTAATAAGGTTTTAAATTCTTATCTAATTTCTTCCTCTTCTTTTTTAACAGAAGGTGCAGGAGGTGGAGTCGGAGCAGTATGATCGTCTTTAGCAGCGTTTTTAAATTCCTTTATTCCGCTTCCTAAACCTTTCATTAATTCCGGAATTTTTTTACCTCCAAAAAGTAATAACACGATACCTACTATTACGAGGATTTCTGTAAGACCTAATCTTCCCATGGTTTATATATTTAGTGCCGAAGCAATTGTTTTTCTAATTGAACCGCAAATGTATATAGAATATACGAAGAACGAGAGGATTTGGATTAAAATATTCATATCTTATAGCGTTAAATATTTTATAAAATGATGAAATAACTATATTCCTTTATTGTTATCAGGCGTTAACAAGATGATTAATTATTATATTTGCTCGTATTAAACAACCATAATGGCTAAGAAAAAATTCAATTTCAGAAAAAATTTATTTATCAAAAACCGATTGGTAATTTTGAATGAAAACACTTTTGAAGAAATTTTTTCTTTCAAACTTACCCTGATGAATGTGTTTGTAACATTTACGTTAGGCGGAATATTTTTGATTTTAATTACTACTTTCATTATTGCTTTTACACCTTTGCGGGAATTTATTCCGGGATATTCTTCTTCTGAATTAAAAAAGAATGCTACCGAATTAGCCATTAAATCGGATTCATTAGAAACTGCTTTAAAGAAAAATGAAGCTTATATACACGGAATTCAAAAAGTATTAAGAGGGGAGTTAGATTATGCAAAATTCAATAAAGATTCTATTTTAGCAGAAACTGATGAACATTCTGATGTTAATATGACAGCCTCTGAAGTAGAACTTAAATTAAGAGAAGAAGTAGCTAAGGCAGAGAAGGATTCAGGCGAAAAAACGCGAAGTAAAAACAAAAGTGACAAAAAATAATACTATAGCAAATGTCTATAAAATCTGTAGCAGCAAAATTATTTGCGAGCAAAATATACTATAAAACACAGGCTTGGGCTAATAAACCGGTCGAAACTCAAGAAGCAGTATTTAAAAGTTTAATAAATAGTGCCAGGAATACCGAGTTTGGAACAGATCATCATTTTGAAAAAATAAATACAGTCCATGATTTTAAAAAACGTGTTCCGGTTCGTGACTATGAAGATTTAAAACCTTACATAGACAAGGTTCGAACGGGCGAAAAAAATATTCTTTGGAAAGGAAAACCACTCTATTTTGCTAAAACTTCAGGAACTACTTCCGGAGCAAAATACATTCCGCTGACCAAAGAATCAATGCCGTATCATATTGAAGCGTCACGAAATGCGATTTTACATTATATATATGAAACCGGAAATGCCGATTTTGTTGATGGAAAAATGATTTTCCTGCAAGGAAGTCCAATTCTTGTTGAAAAGTACGGAATCAAATTTGGAAGATTATCCGGAATCGGAGCACATTTTGTTCCAAAATATCTGCAAAAAAACCGAATGCCTTCGTGGGAAACTAATTGTATCGAAGATTGGGACACAAAAGTAAATGCAATTGTAGAGGAAACTATCGATCAGGATATGACCATTATTTCAGGAATTCCGTCCTGGGTACAAATGTATTTTGAGCGATTGCAGGAAAAAAGCAGAGGAAAGAAAATAGGAGATTTATTCAAAAACTTCAATTTGTTTATTTACGGAGGAGTCAATTACGAACCGTATCGTGCGAAATTCGAAAAAATGATTGGCCGTAAAGTAGACAGTATTGAGTTGTTTCCTGCTTCTGAAGGATTTTTTGCCTATCAGGATTCGCAAAAATCAAAAGGAATGCTTTTGTTGTTGAATTCAGGAATTTTCTATGAGTTTATAAAAGCGGATGAATTTTTTACGGAAAACCCAAAAAGTTATACAATTGGCGAAGTAGAAATGGGCGTTAATTATGCTTTGATTGTTTCTACAAATGCGGGACTTTGGAGATATAATATTGGTGACACGGTTCAGTTTACATCATTGTTTCCGCACAGAGTTATTGTTTCCGGTCGAATCAAACATTATATTTCAGCTTTTGGCGAACACGTTATTGCCAAGGAAGTTGAAAGTGCCATAAAAGAAGCTACAGCAGGAACCAAGATTGTCATAAACGAATTTACTGTTGCACCACAAATAAATCCTTCAAGCGGATTACCGTATCACGAATGGCTGGTAGAATTTGAAAATGAACCTGAGAATATCAAAGATTTCGCCGAAGCAATTGACGATTCAATGCGAAAACAAAACATTTATTACGACGATTTAATCACAGGAAATGTGTTGCGAAAAGTAGTTGTAACCAAAGTTTCTAAAAATGGCTTTCAGGATTATATGAAATTACAAGGAAAATTAGGCGGTCAGAATAAAATTCCGAGATTATCAAATGACAGAAATATTGCAGATAATCTCAAATAGGGAAAACTTTATTTTATGAAGTATAAATATCATTTAAGACCCGGATATAAAGCGCAGGAATTACTTATTGACATATTTAGCGGTGCTGAAAATGAAGATTTTTTTCCTGATTTTTTTGATTCAATTGCAGCAATAAATCCAGAAGTTAATACAATTAATGATCTTTGGATAAATGACGAATACTTACTTGATGTTAAGTCTGATATTGGTTCTTTTTCCATTTCAAAAGACATTTGGGGTTTCGCCTTTATAATGGCAGATGAAAATCAGGAATGTATTCATAAAATAAGTTCCATTTTACTGCAAGATGAGAATTTTGAAAAAATAGAAGTCGATTTTGACGATTATAGATAGTCACATATTTAAAGTTTTATCTAATAATAAAGATATTGCTGATAAATTGAAACAGGAGACAAAAGTGAATAATCATATACCATATGAGCAAGTCAGAAATAGGGAATGCGATTTTATAGTTCAGTATCGTTTTTTCTCTGAAGAAGAAGGAGGAAGAAAAACAGCAAATCCAATTCAGGGATATCGTTCAGATTTTATGTATTCAGGTGATGAAAATTTAAAACAATTATGGATGATTTGGCCTGAATTTTTAGATAATGAAAATAATATCATTTTAGATAAATCTATACGCGTTTCAACTTCAGGTAAGGCAAAAATGTGGATATTAAATGAAACATTATATGAATTACATAAAGATAGAATTAAAATAGGATTAAAAGGTTTTTTTATGGAAGGACCCCATAAAGTAGCGGAATGTGAGGTAATTCAAGTTGTTACTCTTAGTTTAGTAAATGTTATTAAATAATGACATGAGCAGATTTCAGTTGAATTAACATTTTTAATTCCTAATTTCGTTTAACAAAATACATATTACATCTTCACAAACAGAAGATTTTTTAAATAAACAAGCATGAAAGAAACCAAAAATATATCAAGATCAAGAGCGCAGGAATCATCTGCGGCAATCGAAAAAATGTACATTACAATGCGTCACTTATTCAACCGTGGTTTTTATAAACCAATGGGAGTTTCTGGTGATAGTTTACGTGAGTCATTATTAGCATTACGTCCGGAAATTTACGGAAACATAGGCGAAGAAAAAGTAGAACTTAACGGACTTTTGTACGTTATAGAACGTTTACCAATAGGAATTGAACAATGTCGATTTATCAACTTAACTTCAGACGAAGGATATTCTAAATCGCATTTTCAGGCAATTGTTCCTCCAAAAAGGAGAAGAAATTGCTACAGAATCGATGAAGAGCAAATGAATGTTGAAATCACTCGCGGGAGATCAGACATTTATGATATCCTGACTCATTTGACATTCATCTTCATAGAATCCCATAAAATTAAAAACAGAGTTTTATTAGACGATGGCGGTGAAGTTTCACGCGATTGGATGAAATTAGAACAAGCTGTTTTACAGACTAAAAAGCTTTCTCAGATAGAAAAGGAAAAGGCAATCTCGCATGTTGCTAATATTTTGGCAAGAACATTCGAAGAGGTTTTAGACATTTATGATGCTTTTGGATCAGAAAATGCTCCGGATCGTTTCCTGCATGTTATTTATTGGTTAGGAAAATTAGCGATAGAAGAAGTAATAGAAAATAACAAACGCACGATAACTTTTAGTCCAGTTTTAAGAGAGCGTTTAGGACACCACATTCACGGTGAAATATGGGCAACAAATATCAAGGAAGTTTTAAAGGCAAATGATCTTTTAAAACGACCAATTCACGTAATAAGTGCTAATATGCACAGTGTTATGAATTCTATTTTTGCAACACCGTTGTTAAAAACGAAATTCAAGGAAAAGTCTGATTTTTATATTTATGAAGAATTAAGTAAATCCGGCGCTAAAGAAACCAGAAGTATTGTAGAAGAGCTGGCTTTAAAAAACGGAATGATTCCGGTACTTGATAGTTCAGGAACAAATATCGATGTTCAAATTTTTGATACTGCAAAAATTGACTGGGCAAAAACAGCATTTCCAAAAACAGTTCTGGACGAAGCAGCTCCTGTTATAATTGTAATGGATTATGCGTTTGGTGAACAGGCTTATGAAACCATCGACGAACTTTTAAAACCCTATAAAAAAGAAACATTACTAAATGTAAAATCGGTTTCGATAATGGGTAAAGCCGGAATTCTGGAAGGTGGAAAAGGAGATATCATGATCCCAACGGCACATATAAACGAAGGAACGGCAGATAATTATTTCTTTGAAAATGAATTAACAGGCGCAATGTTTGAAGGAAATGACATTGCAGTTTTTGAAGGAGCAATGGTTACCGTTTTAGGAACATCATTACAAAACAGAGATTTATTGAAATTCTTTCACGAATCGACCTGGGGAGTAATTGGTCTTGAAATGGAAGGTTCTTATTACCAGAAAGCGATTCAGTCAGCATCAAAAATCAGAAAAAGTGTACCACACGATATCAAAGTTCGTTATGCTTATTATGCATCAGATAATCCGTTGGAAACCGGAAGTACATTAGCTTCAGGTGGATTAGGAACTACAGGTGTAAAACCGACGTATTTGATTACTATTAAGATTTTAGAACAAATTTTTAACGTAAAATAGTAGTAAACAGACTGAAATATATCAAACAAAGAATAAAAATAACTTCTAAAGAAGTTTGTACTGCCTAATTATTTTAGGCAGTTTCTTTTTAGAATAGTTTCCAGAATTTCCAAATCACTTACATTTGCGATGTATAAATAATTACTATGAAAAGAATACTTATTACCGGAGCTGCAGGATTTTTAGGATCACATTTGTGTGACCGTTTTATCAAAGAAGGCTATTATGTTATTGGGATGGATAATTTGATTACCGGAGATCTTAAAAATATAGAACATTTATTCAAATTAGAACATTTCGAATTTTACCATCATGATATTACTAAGTTTGTACACGTTCCTGGTGATTTAGATTATATTTTACATTTTGCTTCACCGGCAAGTCCTATCGATTATTTAAAAATTCCAATTCAAACGTTGAAAGTAGGATCTCTGGGAACACATAATTTACTAGGATTGGCAAGAGTTAAAAAAGCAAGAATTTTGATCGCTTCAACTTCTGAGGTTTACGGAGATCCATTAGTTCATCCACAAACCGAAGAATATTACGGAAACGTAAATACAATAGGTCCGCGTGGCGTTTATGACGAAGCAAAACGCTTTCAGGAATCAATTACAATGGCATATCACACATTTCACGGCGTAGAAACCAGAATTGTACGTATTTTTAATACTTACGGACCAAGAATGCGCCTGAATGACGGTCGTGTAATTCCGGCATTTATAGGACAAGCACTTCGCGGAGAAGATTTAACCATTTTTGGAGACGGAATGCAAACGCGTTCCTTCTGTTATGTAGACGATCAGGTCGAAGGTATTTTCAGATTATTACATTCAGATTATGTATTTCCTGTAAATATTGGAAATCCGGACGAAATCACGATTAAGGATTTTGCAGAAGAGATCATTAAATTAACCGGAACCAACCAAAAGGTAGTCTATCACCCATTGCCAGTAAATGATCCTTTACAACGCCAGCCAGACACTACAAAAGCAAAAGAGTTATTAGGTTGGGAAGCAAAAGTAAATCGGGCAGAAGGAATGAAAATCACTTATGATTATTTCAGATCACTTTCAAAAGAAGAACTTTCAAAAGAAGAACACAAAGATTTTTCAAGTTATATAAAATAAAAAAACGGGCAGATATTAATAAATATTTGCCCGTTTTCGTTTATATCATATTGATTAAAAAGCATTATTTTCAATCAATTCCTTCATTTGGCGATCAAGATTAAAATGGTTCTGGGCATGTAGAAAAATATTCTTTTTCATTTTTTGAATTTCATCTTTTCCTAATGCCGAAATTTGGATTAAAGTTGCATTTAATTGCTTAAAATCTTCCACAGGAACAACCCAACCCAAATTATTTTCTTTCACAATATCTTCACCTTCACCTCCTCCAAAATAAAGAGAAGGAAATCCTAAAGCACTATATTCAAATATTTTTGAAGGAACAGAACCGTAAATGCGGGTTTTAAGCGGAACAAGAGCAATATCAAAACCTTTTAAAGTTTCATGCAAAACATTTCGTTCCAACATTCCGTGAAAAAACACTTTTTTCTTCGGATTTTGGTTGAGGTAATTTACAATCTGAGTTTTCTCAGCACCATCACCAAAAATATGCAATTCGATGTTCGTATTTTCTAAATTCAGTTGTTGAATAAGTTCAAAAACACCTTGCGCAACACCTAATAATCCTGCGTAAAATAATTTAATTGGTTCGTCTGAATTATCTTTTTCTTCAAGAAAATCTTCAACAAAATGGTCTGGATAATTACGATACAAAAAGCATTTTTTTTCAGGAAACATGGAATGAATATGCGTAATTATCTCATTAGACTGACCGAAAATATGCGTTGCTTTTTTATAAATAAAACGTTCTATAAAAAGTAAAACTTTATGAGAAAAGCTGTTTTTCTTTAATACTTCAAGTTCAATAGCAGCTGTTGGCCAAAGATCTGAAACATTTAGAATTATTGTTTTTCTTTTAAGCCAAAGTGTAAAAACAGAAATAAAAGAAAGCAATAAAGGCGGAGATTGCACAATTACTTTTTTTTGAGTTTTAGCAAACATTAAATAGAAAAATAAAGCAGTTGAAAATGAAAGGGTTGAAACAATTCGTTTAAAGATATTCGAACTGTTACTTGGATAAATCCAAAGACGTTTTAGCGTGATATTCTGAACCTTTTCAGTAACAGAGAATTTGCCTTTATATTCCGGAAACAATTCCCCTTTAGGATAATTAGGTAAAGGTGAAATTACCGAAACTTCATATCCGTTTTGATTTAATTTTAAAGCCAGTTGCTCAATTCTATTGGCGGCCGCACCTTTTTCCGGCGGATAATAATTGGATATAATTAAAATGTGACTCATTATTTTTTATTCAATAAAATTGAAATAATTCTTTCAGATGCTTTCCCTTCCCATAATTCCGGAATACCGCTTTTTCGTGCACCATTTTTCAAGAACAGTCCAAAGACATTTTTTAAATTTTCTAATGATGTTCCCACAATAGTATTCGATCCTATAGTTTCTGTTTCAGGACGTTCTGTATTATTTCGCATCGTAAAACAAGGAATGCCAAGAACAGTTGTTTCTTCAGAAATTCCGCCGCTATCTGTAATAACAGCAAAACTATTTTTTATTAAGTACATGAAATTTAAGTAGCCTTGCGGGGCAACAAAAATGATATTTTTGAATTTAATTTCAATTTCACCTAAAATTGCCTGAGTTCTTGGATGAATAGGAAACAGTATTTTTTTGTCTTGAACTAAAGTATCGATTCCATGAAGAAGTTGGATCAAAGAAGAAACTTCATCAACATTTCCGGGACGATGTAAAGTTAGAATAATATAATTTTTTTCGCTTAACTGATGTTCTTGCCAAAAATCCGGAGCAGAGATTCTATTGATATTTTGGTATAAAGTATCGATCATAACGTTGCCCACAAAATGAATATTTTCAGGATTTGATCCCAATTTTAGTAAATTTTCTGAAGCTGAAGTTGAGGTTGTAAAAAAGTAATCGGTAATACTGTCCGTCAACATTCTGTTAATTTCTTCCGGCATTGATAAGTCGCCGGAACGAATCCCAGCTTCAACATGTGCTACTTTTGTGTTGCATTTTTTGGCTACAATCGAACACGCCATAGTCGAATTGACATCGCCAACAACTAAAACCAAATCACAAGGATTTTGTAGCAATTCTTTCTCAAAAGCAATCATAATAGCAGCGGTTTGTTCTGCCTGAGAACCACTTTTCACTTCTAAATTGACATTGGGTTTTGGGATATTTAATTCTTCAAAAAAAGTATCGCTCAGGTTTTTATCATAGTGCTGACCAGTATGAACCAATCGGAATGAAACATCAAAACCTTCATTTTGTTTGCTTTTTATAGCATTGATAATAGGTGCAATTTTTATAAAATTAGGTCTTGCACCAGCGATTATAGTGATTTTCATAGTTGGATTGGATTCTTTCTAAAAACTTTCTTTTGGCAAAAGTAAAGTTTAAATTGGAATTTGGATAGATTGCAATGTTTTCTTCAATTTTTAGAGTAAATTTTCGAAGCACGTTGCTTAATCAATCTTTCAAAATTGGAGATCACAATTTGTGACCTCCAATTTTTTATTAATTTTTTAAGGTCGCAATTTGCGACAAAAGGCTGAGAATTATTTTTTATACCCAATTTTTACTCGTTCACTTTCGTCTTCTTTCTTCTCTGTTAATTCATCCAAATAAGAAAAAACCAATTCAATATTTTTATCATGATTTTCTAACTTCTTTTGAATCTGAAGAATATCAACTTTAATTTCTGTTGTATCTAAAAGCATTTGTCTCACTTTCATGAAAATACGCATGATTTGAATATTAGTTTGAATTGCTTTGTCACTTTTTAAAACACTGGAAAGCATTAAAACACCATGTTCTGTAAAAGCGAAAGGTAATTTTCTGATCCCTCCCCAACTTGATGTCGCAATTTGCGACATCAAGTTTTCAAGTTCAATTTCAGTAAGTTGAAACATAAAATCAGAAGGAAATCTTGAAATATTTCTTTTGACTTGTTCGTTTAATCTTCTGGTTTCAACTTCATAAAGTGCTGCTAAATCAAAATCAAGCATTACTTTTTGACCACGGATAATGTATATTTTATTAGAAATTGTTTCTTCAGAAAGTAAAGATTGATCATTCATAAGTTTTTAATTAAAAAAAAACAAATGTAAGATTTTATTTATATTATAAATACGATTTAAATTGTTTTAGTTTGCCGCTTTTGCTTCTTTCCAAAACTGCTTTTCGAGAAAAAGTGAAGTGTAAATTGGGTTCGAGATACAAAGCAATTGCCTTTTCTATTTTTTGAATTTGATCTTTATCTAATGCTACATCAGAAACATATTCAATTTCAAAACGATCTAATTGCATTTGTTTAATGATAAATTCTTTTACATTTCCATCATCTTCAACGATGCTTTTGGTCACGTAATAAAAAGTTAATCCCGGCGATTTTTTTCCGCTTGGGAGAATTGCAATATCATTGGTTCTGCCAATTAGTTTTTTTAAAATAGGTTTTTGTGGTGTACTTTTCTTATCCAGAATTCCGATGTCACCAATATCATATCTTATAAAAGGATGCGCTTTATTGAAAAGGGAAGTAATCACAATCCGGCCTTCTTCCCCGTAAGGTAAAACCTGATTATTTTCGTCTAGAATTTCAACAAACAGCGTTTCAGCATTAACCTGCCATTCTCCGTTTGGATTTTCAAAAGCAATCAAATCCAGTTCTGAAGCGCCATATTCATTGATAATCGGGATTCCGAATTGCTTTTCTAAAAGCTTTTTATCTGATTCAAAAAGCATTTCCGAAGTTACAAAACACGCTTTTAAAGTTGGACAAATTTCATTTAGAATGATATTTTTCTTTTCTAAATATTTAGCAAATAAAACGATAGAACTCGTATAACCATTAATATAATCGAATTTTTTCGTTTTGAATTTCTTTAGAAATTTCTCCAGAATTTCATCAGATAAATCGAAAACCGGAAAACGAAAGCGATGTGTCAAAAAGTCTTTTAGACGTTCTTTTTTATATCCAATAAAATCCATCGGAATACCATAAAAACGCGCTTGATACGAATGATTAAAATCAATTTTGTACCAGCCAAATCGCATAAAAATCGAAGTCCAGGTTAAAGCATGACAATTTTTATCTTTGGCAAAAACAAAAGGAGTTCCGCTTGATCCGGAAGTTTTGTTGAGGTATACATTTTTTCTGGAATATCCTTTAGAAAGCCTTTCTTCAAGAGGTTTCTGTAAATTTTGTTTGTTTAAAATGGGTAAGTCTTCCCATTTTAGGTTCGTTTTATTGCCAATTAAATCCTGATAAAAAGAGTTGTTTTTTAAATGGAAATCAACAATTTCTTCTTTTTTATTTTGAAGAAATACAACATAATCTTCTTCAGATAAATTCACGATTTTATCCAATTCGGTTTTTGCTTTCTTTATCGGAAAACCATTTAATTGAAGCGAAATATCAAAAATAGAAATCATTAAACAGCTTCTTTTAAATCGTAACGTTTAATCGATTTTAGTTCGTCGCTTTTGTTGGATTCTTCTTCTTCAATATCGAAATCGTCTTGAAGTCCCAACCAAAATTTAGCTGAATTTCCAAAATATTGACTTAGTCGCAAAGCAGTATCAGCAGTAATTCTGCGATTTCCTTTAATGATTTCAGAAATTCTGGTTTGTGGAATTTTCAAATCTTTAGACAAACGATAAGGCGTGATATTTAGCGGAATTAAAAATTCTTCTAATAAGATTTCTCCGGGATGTATATTTTTTAGTTTTTCCATTTTAATCTTTTTAATGATAATCAACAATTTCTACACTTGATGCATTTCCATTTTCCCAAGCAAAAATTATTCGCCATTGATTATTAATTCTAATACTGTAAAAATGGTTTAAATTGCCTGCCAGTTTTTCTAAGCGATTCGAAGGCGGAATTCTCACATCAGTTAAATTTTGAGAGTTATGCAGCATTCTTAGTTTTCTTCTGCCAATTTGCTGTATCTCAATCGAAGGTTTTTTGACCACAATACCATTCCAAATTTTTTCAGTTTCTTTAGATCCAAATGAGATTATCATACCTTTCGCATTACTAACGCCAAAAGTAAGTAAAAAAAATTATTATTTAAGGTTAAAACCCACTATTTTTGCACCACAACTAAATACAACAACACATGACAATTTTACTATTGGGATCAGGCGGAAGAGAACATGCATTTGCATGGAAAATGATTCAGAGTCCGCTTTGCGAAAAACTTTTTGTTGCACCAGGAAATGCGGGAACGGCTGCAATTGCTACAAACGTTGCAATGTCTCCAACTGATTTTGAGGCGATAAAAACATTTGTATTGCAGGAAAATGTAAAAATGGTGGTGGTTGGACCAGAAGATCCTTTGGTAAAAGGAATTTACGATTATTTTAAAAACGACGAAAGTCTACAGCATATTCCGGTTATCGGACCATCAAAATTAGGTGCTCAACTTGAAGGAAGTAAAGAATTTGCTAAAGAATTCCTGATGAAACATAACATTCCAACTGCTGCTTATGACAGTTTTACTGCCGAAACAGTGGAGAAAGGGTGTGATTTTTTAGAAACATTACAACCTCCATACGTTTTAAAAGCCGATGGTTTAGCTGCCGGAAAAGGAGTTTTAATCATTCAGGATCTTGAAGAAGCGAAAACCGAATTGAGAAACATGTTGGTTCACCAAAAATTTGGAGCAGCAAGTTCAAAAGTAGTGATCGAAGAATTTCTGGACGGAATAGAATTAAGCTGTTTTGTTTTAACAGACGGAAAAAGCTATAAAATCCTTCCAACAGCAAAAGATTACAAACGAATTGGTGAAGGGGATACAGGATTAAACACAGGCGGAATGGGAGCAGTTTCTCCAGTTCCGTATGTTGATTCTGTTTTAATGGAAAAAATCGAAACCCGCATCGTAAAACCTACAATTGAAGGTTTCCAGAAAGATGGAATCGAATATAAAGGTTTTGTATTTATTGGTTTAATCAATGTAAAAAACGAACCAATAGTTATTGAATACAACGTGAGAATGGGTGATCCTGAAACCGAAGTTGTAGTGCCAAGATTAAAATCTGATTTGGTTGAATTGTTTCAAGCTGTGGCAGATCAAAAACTAGATACTTTTAAATTAGAAGTTGATCCAAGAAGTGCTACAACCATTATGGTAGTTTCCGGCGGATATCCTGAAGATTTCGAAAAAGGAAAAGTGATTACAGGATTAGAAAATATTACAGATTCGATAGTTTTTCACGCCGGTACAAAATTAGATGGCAATAATGTCGTTAGTAATGGAGGACGTGTATTGACTGTAACATCATACGGAGATGATTTTCAACAGGCCATAAAAAAATCTTACCAAAATATAGATAAACTAAATTTTGATAAGATGTATTTTAGAAAAGATATTGGCTTCGACTTACTTTAAAAAAGAGTGAGCTGTAGTATCTTGGTTTTCTGTTCCTGCTGCATCAAAAATGCGTAATTGTTTAATCCAATAAACGATTGCGCATGCACAAATGATCATAAAAATCCAGTTAATAGTATTAGCACCAAACCATGTAATACGTTCTAAATGACGTAAAAAGTCAAGCGGAGCAAATAAAATGTTAACGAATAAGTACTGTATTCCTTCGAAAAAAGCTGTCATAATTTATAAAATTATATGTTATTTATTGTTGTGTAACGCATTGAAGTTAAAATTCAGATAATAGAATCTTTTTTCAACTTGTTGGGTTTTCCTTTTTAAACAAGTATTATATTTACAATCACAAAAGTATAAAATATCCTTATGATAACAAGTGTTTTTAAAAAATCTACGCCATTAAATTATTCACTGGTCGTAATTTTAATACTGGTTTTCTTTTTTATTTTTCAAATCAAAGATCCATCATGGGTGAGTTCTTATTTTTTGGCGTTCCAGAAAGTAAGTTTGCTGTGCTTTATTTTAGCGTCTTTTTTCCTGATTAATTTTATCGTAAAAAAGAACGGACTCAGTAAAGACAACGGTTACGCGATATTTTTCTATTTATTATTTATATTGTTTTTTCCCACCATATTTGCAAATGCAAATGTTGTATATGCTAACTTTTTTGTGCTTTTGGCACTTCGGAGATTAATTTCGCTACAATCCTTAAAAGCTTCAAAAGAAAAAATATTTGATGCTTCTTTTTGGATTTTAATAGCTGCTTTATTTCAATTTTGGTGTGTTCTTTTCCTGATATTGGTTTTTATATCGATTATTTTCCACGCTTCAAGAGATTATAGAAACTGGATTTTACCTTTTATAGCACTTTTAGCAGTATCAATAATTTTTTTATTTATCTCATTAATCTTCCATATTGATATTATAGAATTTTTCCAGAAACGTGCCGTAATCGATTTTGATATTACATATTTCAAGAATAATTATGAGAATGGAGCACTTTCAATATACGTTGCAGTAGCTTTATTTTTTATATTTTCAATGTTAACAACGTTGTCAAACAGACCGCAAATTGTACATTCGTCGTACAAAAAAGTAGTTGCGTGCTTTTTTATTGCCGCCTTTGTTTATATAGTTTCACCAGATAAAAGCAATGATTTATTGCTATTTAGCATTGCTCCTTTGACTATTATGGCCGCAAGTCATGTAGAATATATGCAGCAAAAACTCAATAACGAAATTGTTTTTTATGTATTGATTTTGTGTAGTTTATTTACGTATTTCTCTCAATTATAATTTACTTCCGTAAGCAAGATCGCCTGCATCCCCAAGTCCGGGAACAATGTAGTTTTTCTCATTTAGTTTTTCGTCAAGAGAGGCAACCCATAAATGACAGTTTTCAGGAAGACTTTTTTCAAGAAAAGCAATTCCTTCAGGCGCAGCAATAACCACTACAATATGAATCTCTTTAGGTGTAGCGTTCTGAACTAATTTTTCATGAACAGCTACAATAGACTGACCAGTTGCCAACATTGGATCAAGCAATAAAACCGTTTTGTTATTTATATCTGAAACAGCTTGATATTCAACCCGAATTTCAAAATTATCATCATTATTGGGATGATATCTGCAAGCCGAAACAAAGCTATTTTCGGCATGGTCAAAGTAATTTAAAAAACCATTATGAAGCGGTAATCCGGCTCTCAAAATCGAACATAAAACCAAATCACTTTCGATTTCGGTTGTTTTTTTAATGCCAAGCGGAGTCTGAATTTCCACATTTTTGTATGATAAATCCTTGCTCAGTTCATACGCCATAATTTCACCAATTCGCTCAATATTTCGTCGAAAACGCATACTGTCGTTCTGAACATTTACGTTTCTGATTTGACCTAAAAAGTGATTTAACACGCTATTATTCTCAGATATATAATGGATTTTCATAATGAATTTTTAGTATAATCAATTGATTGTTAAAGGTAAACGAAAAATTAAATGTTTTTTTCGGACTATAAAAGTATAAAAAGTATCTTTGTGTCTCTAACAAATAAAGACATGTTTTCAAAATTAGCATATTCTGTTTTCGAACAAAGCATCAAAGATTATCATCAATTTGATAATGTGGATCAGCCTATAAGTAATCCTTTTCCTAAAGATAAATTTGAGCATTTATTATATTTAAAAAACTGGATTGACACAGTTCAATGGCATTTTGAAGATATTATTCGTGATCCGCAAATTGATCCGGTAGCCGCTTTAACTTTAAAAAGAAGAATCGACGCTTCAAACCAGGAACGTACAGATATGGTAGAATACATCGATAGTTACTTTTTGCAAAAATACAGCGATGTAAAAGCAAAAGACGGAGCAAAAATCAACTCTGAAAGTCCGGCATGGGCTTTTGACAGATTATCTATTCTGGCTTTAAAAATTTATCACATGAATGAAGAAGCTACTCGTGCAGAAGCTTCACAGGAACACAGAGATAAATGTCAGGAAAAATTAAATATCCTTTTAGAACAAAGAAGCGATTTGTCAACAGCGATTGATGATTTACTTGCCGACATCGAAAACGGAGATAAATTCATGAAAGTGTACAAACAAATGAAAATGTACAATGACGATGAATTAAATCCTGTTTTATATCAAAATAAGAAATAATTGGCAGAATTGTCCAATAAAATTAAACATATAGCCGTCATGAGACTCTCCGCAATGGGAGATGTCGCCATGACGGTTCCTGTTTTACGTACCTTTGTAAAACAGTATCCAGAGGTAAAAATCACCGTCATTTCACGTCCGTTTTTTAAACCATTTTTTGACGGAATCCCAAATCTTGACTTTTTTGCTTTTGATGAAAAAGAACGTCATAAAGGTTTTTCAGGGCTTTTGAAATTGTTCCGCGATGTCAAAAAACTAAAAATTGACGCTTTTGCAGATCTTCATAATGTTTTAAGATCCAAAATTGTGAGTTTACTTTTCGCTTTAAGCGGAAAAAAAAGAGCTACAGTTGACAAAGGAAGAGAAGGCAAAAAGGAATTAACCCGCAGTGAAAATAAGGTTTTCAGGCAATTGCCAACAATGTTCGAAAGACACGCAAAAGTATTCGAAGAACTGGGTTTTCCTTTAGATTTATCTAATCCGAGTTTCCCTGAAAAGGCAAAATTAAGTTCCGATATTTTAGAAATTATCGGCAATCAAAATCAAAAATTAATCGGAATTGCGCCTTTTGCACAATATGATTCTAAGGTTTATCCGCAAGATTTAATGCAGGAAGTAATTGCAAAATTAGCAGATAATAAAGACAATAAAATTTTACTTTTTGGAGGAGGAAAGAAAGAAATCGAAATCTTGGATTCACTTTCAAAACCATTTGAAAACGTAATCAATATAGCTGGAAAAATTAAATTTCAGCAGGAATTACAATTGATCAGCAATCTTGATTTAATGCTTTCCATGGATTCCGGAAACGCACATATTGCTGCAATGTCAGGCGTAAAAGTAATTACACTTTGGGGCGCAACACATCCTTTTGCAGGATTTTTGCCTTTCAATCAAAATATTGAAAATGCTTTAGTTTCAGACAGAAATCAATATCCAAAACTACCAACATCCGTTTACGGAAATAAAATTGTTGAAGGTTATGAAGATGCGATGAGAAGTATCTCGCCAGATGAAATAGTTAACAGTATTCAGTCGCAGTTAGATTAGAAATTCCAATAAAAAAATTCCAAATTCCAACTTGACAATTGGAATTTGGAATTTGGAATTTTTTTATTGGAATTTTTTAGACTATTATAATTCAAGAAGAAGATATCCCATTGGTTTCTTTTTGTTTCTATCAACTACGACTTTAACAAAATGATTTTCTTTTTCAGTAGCTAGTAAAATATGTTCAAAATCTTCTGTTGAATTTCTATAAACTTTATGTACTAGTTCAGATTCTTTAATTTTTTTTGATAAAATCTTGGCTTCTTTTAATTCATTAACATAAGGCCAGATATTAAAAAAACTATCATTAGTAACTGATATTTCTCTCATTCCATGAACCATTGATGAGTTATATTTTTCTTTCGAAATTAGTTTGGGAGCTTTTCTGTTTCTTCTTTTTTTAATTATAAAATAGATGCAAAAAAAAGATATTACTACAAAAAGAAATATGAAAGATATACGAAGGTAGTGATGCATTGCCATAATATTTAATGTTTAAAAGTTGACAATCAGAAAATTATACTACTAATATAATAAATTTTCAGCAAGTTTTTTAAAAAATATTTAAAATGTCATACACTTTTTTGTTTATAATGTTTTCAGATGAACACTACACTTTCAAAACAGAAAAGACAATATTATAAAATCCTGAAAAAAACAGTTCACAAAAAAATCCAAATCCCAATTGTAAAAGTTGGAATTTGGATTTTTTTTATTGGAATTTATCCCTATTCTAACCATATTTTCTCGTCACGGCAACGTCTAAAAATATAATTTTTAAGATTCGAAATTGTTGCTTGATAATCAGGAGCTTCATAACCAAATCGTTCATGTTCCATTTGTTCTTTTTCGATTTCATTGCATCCCTTTATAACTTCTCTGAGCATGTCTAGCATTGCCAGTTCTTTATTGTTTGTTTTCTGAAATTTTAATTCAACAATTTCATCTTGAAGTTCTTCACACAATATTCTACAAGTTTCTCGACTTCAGGTTCGTCCAAAAGATATTCTTTGCTTTTAAAAATTTCTCGTACAGATTTCATAAAATAAAAGTTTAAATTCCAATTTCTCTTTGTAATAAGAGTTAAAAAGACAAATATTACAATAATTTATCAAACAAAAAAAATTCCAAATCCCAATGATAAGTTGGAATTTGGAATTTTAATATTTATGTAGATTTTAATGATTACACATCATCATAATCTACATAAATAGACTCAGATGTTGGATGCGCCTGACAAGTTAAAATCAATCCTGAAGCAATTTCCTTATCTGTCAAAATGGAGTTTTTTGTCATTTCTGCCGTTCCAGATGTTACACGGGCTAGACAGCTGCTGCAAATTCCGCCCTGACAAGAATATGGAGCATCAATTCCTTGTTTTAAGGCTGCATCTAATATGGTTTGTTTTTGAGACATTTCGAATGTAACTTCGTCATCATCCACTAAAACAGTAATTTTTGTATGTCCTTCTAATGAAGCTTTTATTTCATGTTCCTGAGATGATGAAGTAAAAAGCTCAAACTTAATCGCTGAATCTTTTACGTTTTTCTCTTTCAAAATTCCGGAAACAATATTGATCATTTCTTCCGGTCCGCACAAGAAAAATTTATCAAATTGTAATTCTTTGTGTTTGTTGTTCAGTACAAAATTTACTGCTGATTTTTCGATTCTCCCAAACAAAGCATTGTCGGCTTTAGCCTGACTAAAAACATAATGCACAAATAAGCGACCTACATATTGCAATTGTAAATCATGCAATTCCTGATAAAAAATAGTTTCGTCAGGAGTTCTGTTTCCATAAACCAATACAAATGAACTTTTAGGCTCACTTTTCAACACCGATTTTATGATCGAAAGAACAGGCGTTATTCCGCTTCCGGCAACAAAAGCTGCGTAATTTTTTTGTCTTTCAGCGTCTGGTTCAAAAGTAAATATTCCTTCTGGCTGACCTACTTCAAGAACATCACCTGCTTTAAGTCTGGTATTTGCAAATTGAGAGAATAAACCATTTTTAACGGCTTTTACTGCAATTCGCAATTCGCCGCTTTCCGGTGCAGAACAAATAGAATAAGCACGACGAATTTCTTGATTATCAAGGGTTAATTTTAAATTTATGTATTGTCCGGCTATAAATTTATAGTCGGTTTTTAGTTCTTCGGGAACATTAAAAAGTATAGAAACGGCGTCGGTTGTTTCGCGTTTTACCTCTTTAATTATAAGTTTTAAGAATGAAGGCATGATTGTATATTTTATGCAAAAGTAGCAAACGGAGATTAAATGTTAGGCACTAAATTATTATTTTTAACTTTTTTTGTAACGTTTACTTACATTTGAGCTCTTACTACAAAACTGAAAACCAAATAACCATGATTAAAAAGTTTATTTATCTGGAATGGAAAGCCTTTACCAGATCTGCATCATTTGGTGCAAATGTGGCGATGAAAATTTTAATAGGCTTTTTGATGGTCTATTTTTCGTTAATTTTTATTGGCATGGGTGTTGGAGCATTTTATGTACTTAGAAAAATGAATCTCGAACCCTTATCAACTATCAATAAATTTTTGATTTATTATTTTTTGCTCGATCTTGTGATTCGCTTGTTGATGCAGGCAATTCCGGTATTGAATATCAAACCATTATTGATTTTACCTTTCAAAAAGCCAACAATTGTTCATTTCTCACTAGGTAAAACTGTTTTATCATTTTTTAACTGGGTTCACGCACTTTTCTTTATTCCATTTTCGATTGTGTTAGCTCTGGAAGGTTACAATATTGTCGGAATTACTTTTTGGCTTTTGGCAGCTTTCTCATTAATATACATCAACAATTTCCTGAATATTATATTAAGTAATATTGACAAATTATTTGTTGTTTTTATTGGATTAATTCTTGCTTTGGCTGCAGCACAATATTATAAAGTATTTGATATTACGACTTTTACAACTCCTTTTTTTCAAGGATTTTATGAAACAAAAGGATTGTTTTTAATCCCCATTGTGTTGTTAGCGGGATTGTATGTTTTTACATTTAAGTATTTCAAAAACAATCTGTTTCTGGATGCCGGACTTTCTAAAAAGGAGGATATTGCTACAACCGAAAACCTTTCCTGGCTCAATCAATTTGGTACATTAGGTACTTTTCTTAAAAACGATATCAAGTTAATCAAAAGAAATAAAAGGTCAAAAACCACGATATTCATGAGTGTTTTCTTTTTGTTTTACGGATTCCTTTTTTTCGGAAACACGCATCAACCTGAAGTAACGCATATTTTTGCCGGAATCTTTGTTTCCGGAGGTTTTTTGTTTGTCTTTGGTCAGTTTGTACCAAGTTGGGACAGTTCATATTATCAATTAATGATGACACAAAACATTCCGTATCGCGGTTATATCACTTCAAAATGGTGGCTGATAGTTATTGCTACTTTTATTTCGACTATAATTGCTTCGTTTTATCTTTTTTTTGGGTGGGAAATTTATCTTACTATCGTTGTTGGGGCAATTTACAACATTGGAGTCAATTCGCACTTAGTACTTTTAGGTGGAGCCTTTACAAAAACACCAATCGATTTAAGTTCCGCCGGAGGAGCTTTTGGAGACAAAAAAGCCTTTAATGTAAGTGCTATGTTATTGACATTGCCAAAATTATTATTGCCTCTGGGACTTTATGCAATTGGACTTTATTTAGGAAACAAATCCATTGGATTAGCATTAGTTGCAGGAGCCGGAGTTTTAGGTTTTATCTTAAAAGACAAGGTTTTTTCCTTAATTGAAAAAAGGTATAAAATTGAAAAATACAGTACAATAAGTGCTTATAAACAAAAGAATTAAATTAAAGAATTTGCCAGTTTGATAATGAGATAATTTTTTATCGGATTGAAAACAAACAAATTAACGATTAACCCAATCAACAATTAACCCAATAAAAAATGATACAAGTAAATCAACTTTCAAAAAAATATAATGAAACTACAGTTTTAAATATTAACAATCTTGAAATTCCAAGAGGTCAGAGTTTTGGATTAGTGGGAAATAACGGAGCAGGAAAAACGACTTTTTTCAGTTTGTTGTTAGATTTGATTCAGCCTTCGACAGGAAATATTACAAGCAATAATATTCAGGTAAATACCAGTGAAAAATGGAAATCTTTTACGGGATCATTTCTGGATGAAAGTTTCCTGATTGGGTATTTAACCCCGGAGGAATATTTTTATTTTATTGGAGATTTACGCCATCAGAATAAAGCCGATATCGATTCACTTTTAGCACAACATGAAGAGTTTTTTAATGGTGAAATCCTGAATAGCAAAAAATATTTAAGAGATCTGTCAAAAGGAAATCAAAAGAAAGTGGGGATTATTGCCACACTTATTGGTAATCCTGAAGTAGTTATTCTTGACGAACCTTTTGCAAATTTAGATCCAACAACCGTGAGCCGATTAAAAAAAATTATAAAGGATTTAGCCGATAATCCAAATGTTACCGTATTGGTTTCCAGTCATGATTTGCAGCATACAGTAGAGGTTTGTGATAGAATTGTGGCACTTAATAAAGGCGAAGTTGTGAAAGATATTCAAACTTCGGAAGAAACCTTACAAGAACTGGAATTGTTTTTTGCAGTTTAAACCACTATAATTTCAAAAAGAAGCGTATTTTTACCCGTCATTATACTAAAAATCTAATTTAGAAGTTAATTGATTTAAACTCTTTCTATTGAAAAACAATACACTTAAATATAGTCTTTTTCTTGTCTTTTTGTTTCTTTTGATAGCATGCTCTACCAAGAAAAACACTTTTTTGGCTAGAAATTCGCATGCTCTAAGTACAAAATATAACATTTTGTACAATGGAGGAATTGGTCTTGATAAAGGATTAAAATCTATTCAGGCAAATAATCAGGATAATTTCTGGGAAACGCTGCCAATAGAAAAAATGCAAATCGATGAAAGTTTTTCAGAGGTTGACAAAGCAAAAAATCCGGATTTTGAAAAGGCAGAAACTAAAGCTACAAAAGCCATCCAAAAACACTCCATGAATATTGGAGGAAGAGAACGAAATTCACAAATTGATGAAGCTTATTTAATGTTGGGAAAAGCCAGATATTACGATCAGCGTTTTATTCCGGCTCTCGAAGCATTCAATTATATTTTATATAAATATCCAAACAGTAGTAATATTTATACAGCAAAAATCTGGCGCGAAAAAACAAACATGCGTTTAGGAAATGATGCTATTGCTTTAAAAAACATCAAGCTTTTATTAAAAAAGACAGATTTAAATAAACAGACTTTTTCTGATGCAAATGCATTACTGGCAGAAGCGTTTTTAAATTTAGAACAAAAAGACAGCGCTGTTGCAAAACTTAGAATTGCAGAACAATTTAGTAGAATAAATGAGGACAAAGCAAGATATCGTTTTATTTTAGGTCAGATGTATCAGGAAGCCGGACAAAAAGATAGCGCAAGTTATTTTTATGACGGAGTAATTGATATGAATCGAAAAGCAGATAGAAAATACATGATGCATGCATATGCTAAAAAAGCACAAATGTTTGACTATGAAAACGGAAATAAACAATTGTTTTTAAAAGCCTATAACAAGTTAGTGGCAGATCGCGAAAACCGACCTTATTATGATGTTCTCTTTTATGAAATGGGTGTTTTTTACGATAACTATAAAGTACAGGATAGTGCACTGATGTTTTATAATAAATCGTTAGGCAGAAAATCTAAAGATCCCTATTTAGTTGCCTCTGCTTATAGAAATATTGGAAACATGTATTTTAAAGATACAGATTATTCTATGGCTGCAAAATATTATGACAGTACATTGGTAAAATTAGATCCTAAAACGAGAGAGTTTGCGTTTATCCAAAAAAACAGAAAAAATTTAGACAACGTAATTAAATACGAAGCAATTGCAAAACGTAATGACAGTATAATTAAAGTGTACGGTTTACCTGCGCCTGACAGAAAATTATACTTTGAAAATTATATTGCAGAGCTTAAAAAGAAAGACGAAGTAAAACGAATTTTAGAAGAGAAAGAAAAGGAAAGATTAGCAATTATAGAGCGTAATACAAATTCTAATAACGGACCAACGGCTATAAATCCTAATTCGGTGGGAAAAAGCGATCCGGGAATAGGAGCATTTAATCCTCCATCAGGAAATGAAACAGCGAGCACAAGTACTTTTTATTTTTATAATCCAACAACAGTTGCTTACGGAAAATTGCAATTCAAAAAATTATGGGGTAATAGAACCGTGGGCGGAAACTGGAGATTAGCATCCATTAAATCTGCTAATAATGCCGCAATGAATGATACGATAAACAACGATCAGGATTTGGCGAATGCATTAAAAGACTCGGTTGTGGTTGAAAAATATACTACTGATTTTTACGAAAAACAACTTCCAAAAACCCAGTTGGCAATTGATAGTATTGGAGTAGAACGTAATTTTGCTTATTACCAATTAGGGCTTATCTACAAAGAGAAATTTAAGGAATATAATTTAGCTAGTGGAAAATTAGAGCAACTGTTGCGAAATAATCCTGAGGAGAAATTGATTTTGCCTACAATGTATAATTTGTATAAAATATATCAAATTACAAATCCTGCCAAAGCAGAATCTGTTAAGTTTGATATCACTACAAAATATCCAAATTCCAGATATGCACAAATTTTAAATAATACCAACCCAGATGATTTAGCTTCGCCTGATAAAGAATATCAAAAATGGTATAAATTATTTCAGGAAGAACAGTTTGATACCGTCTTAGATAATATCGATAATCTGATCAATCAATATGCCGGTGATGAAATTGTTTCTAAATATGAATTGCTAAAAGCGAATGCATTAGGAAAAGTATACGGTCTTGCAGCTTATAAAAAAGGGTTGGAAACAGTGGCGGATGATTATCCAAATAGTGAAGAAGGAAAAAATGCCCGCGAAATTTTAGAGAAACAAATTCCGGGTTTAGAAAAACTTGACTTTACATCAGTAGATACTAAAAGCTGGAAAATTTTATATTTGATTCCTAATAATGATACTAAAACGCTTAAAAAAATTGAAGAAGCAATCAGGGTATTTTTGTTAGTTGAAAATTTTGAAAGACTAACAACTTCTTTTGATAAGTATAATAAAACAGAAAGTTTTATAGTTATTCATGGTATAAAATCAGAGGCATACGCAAGAGATGTTTCAGGAGTTTTAAGAGAAGATAAAAAATATACAATCTCGCATCCGGCAATTATTATGTCGAATGAAAATTATAAAGTAATACAAATTAAAAAAAATCTTGAAGCTTATTTAGCTCCTAAAAACCCATAACAATCATGTTTGATAAAGTCAAAAAAAACGGAACAGAACTTTTAGGAAAAACAAACAGAATCGTTGAAGGAACATCTATTATAGGTGATATTGTTTCGAAAGCTGATTTTAGATTAGATGGTGAATTGATAGGAAACTTCACTTCGCAGGGAAAATTAGTTATAGGAGCATCAGGCGTTGTAAAAGGCGAAATTATTTGTAATAATGCAGATATTGAAGGTTTGTTTCAGGGAAAAATAAAAGTTTTAGAAATCCTTAATATAAAAGCATCTGCAAAAATTCATGGCGAAGTAGCTGTAGGTAAACTTTCTATTGAACCGGGAGCTGATTTTACAGCAACATGTACGATGCTGACAAATAATAAAGAAGTAACTTTAAAAGATGGAAAAGGAGCCGAACAAAAACAGAAGGAATAAATGGTTACCGCTTATTAATATTCCCGTGCAAATGGGAATTATTATTTTTGTGTTTTCGTATTTTGGCACATGGTTAGATGAAAATCATCCAAGTCCAAAAGTATATTATAATACTATTTTTGTAATGTTAGGCGTTGGCCTTGCATTATATAATGTTATCCGTCAGGTTAACGACATCAATAAAACAAAGTAATTTATGTTTTAAAGCACTTTAAATAAATGTTGCATCTTTGCAGAAAAATATTTCAATGCTTTTAAAAAATTACAAATCCATCTTACATTTATTCTTATTTGCTTTGGCAGCTTTTATTTTGCACAAAGCAGCATTTTTAGTTTTTGGGGTAAATACTCAAAACTTTTATTATAGTATAGAATTTTTGTATTTGATTTTTTTCGGAATCTCCGCTTTGCTATACCTTATATTATTAATAGTAAAAAAGAAGAATTTTGAGATCATCGGGATGGCTTTTTTATTTGGAACCTTTACTCAAATGTTAATAGGATATTTAATTTTGAGACCGATTTTAGAAAACCATAACGCAGAGGTCATGGTTGAAAAAATCAATTTTTTTGTAACATTTATTTTATTTTTGTTATTTGAGACGCTTTTAACTGTCCGATTATTAAATGAAAAGCATTAAAATAGCGATTCTGTAAAACAAGGTTCAAAAATAATTTTTCATATCCTTTTGAATATTAATAAAAAATGTACCTTTGCACCAAATTTTAGAAACGTAAAAAAATAAGATTTTTAACAGATATGGTGATTTCCAACAAACCGCTCAAATTTATTCTTGCAGCTTTAGTAGCTTGTTCTCCAGTAATGAGTTTTGCAAATTCAGAGAATGACTCAACGCACGTACAGATCGAGACCGCTCATGAAGAGAAAGTAATTTCGCATAACGCACCTTTGGAAGAAGAGCATCAGGCTCTTGATCCAAAAGCAAAAGTGGATGCTTTTATTGATCATCACTTACAGGATTCCCACGATTTTGTTTTCTTTTCAGATGAAAAGGAAAACAAACATTATGGTTTTCCACTACCCGTTATTCTTATTGACGGAGGTTTGAAAATTTTCTCGTCTGCAAAATTACACCACGGTGAAGAAGTTGCCGCAGTTGATGGAAATTTCTACAAATTAGTTCACGGTAAAATTTACAAAACAGATGCTGCCGGTACCATTACTTTTAATGAGCACGGACATCCTGAAAATGTTAAGCCATTAGATTTTTCTATTACAAAAAATGTTGTATCAATGCTTTTTGTTTCAGTACTATTATTTTTAATGTTTACCGGATTAGCAAAATCATATAAAAAAGGACCAATCCCAACGGGATTTGGAAGAGTATTAGAACCGCTTATTATTTTCATCAGAGATGAAATCGCTATTCCTAATATTGGTGAAAAAAAATACAGAAAATATATGGGTTACTTATTAACCGTATTTTTCTTTGTGTGGTTGTTAAACTTATTAGGTATGACTCCACTAGGAATTAACGTTACAGGAAATATTGCCATCACAGTTTGTCTGGCTGCATTTACTTTTATCATTACTCAGTTTAGTGCGAACAAAGAATATTGGGGACACATTTTCTGGATGCCGGGAGTTCCTGTACCAATGAAAATTATTTTAGCTCCCATTGAAATCTTAGGAACATTAACAAAACCATTTGCATTATTAATTCGTTTGTATGCAAACATTACTGCTGGTCACGTAGTAATTATGAGTTTGATCGCAATGATCTTTGTAGGTAAAAATTTAGCTGCAGATTTGCCAATCTCTATGGGATTAACATTATTTATTTCGGTTATCGAAGTTTTAGTTGCATTTTTACAGGCGTTCATTTTCACAATGTTATCATCATTGTTTATTGGTATGGCTGTTCAGGAGCATGATCATCACCACGCTGATGAAAATGTAATTATCTAATTTAGAAGTTTAATTTTATATATATAAATAGTTATGGGAACAATTCCAACTTTAGTAGGTGCTGGATTAGTAGTAATCGGAGCAGGTTTAGGTTTAGGTAAAATCGGTGGATCTGCTATGGACGCTATTGCTCGTCAGCCAGAAGCTGCAGGTAAAATTCAAACTGCGATGATTATTATCGCGGCTTTATTAGAAGGTTTAGCATTTGCTGCTTTAATCTTAGGAAAATAATAAAGAAAGAAATAACAACATCTTTAACGGTTGGTTAAAGGTGTTGTTACTTTTAAAAAAAGAAATTAAATATTTTAATATAGTTATAAAATGGATAAGTTAATTAACGATTTTTCATTCGGTTTATTCTTTTGGCAAGCTTTAATCTTGTTGGTTTTAATTTTACTTTTAGTAAAATTTGCATGGAAACCAATTATGGAATCTATTACCGCAAGAGAAGAAGGTATTAAAAATGCATTACTTTCTGCTGAAAATGCAAAGAGAGAAATGGAAAATTTACAAGCTGACAATCAAAGAATTTTGAATGAAGCTCGTGCAGAACGTGACGCGATGCTTAAAGAAGCTCGTGAAATGAGAGAGAAAATGATTGCTGATTCTAAAAACGAAGCGCAGGAGCAAGGTCAAAAAATGATTGAGCAGGCTAAAGCGGCTATCGAAAGTGAAAAAAATGCTGCTATGGCTGAATTGAAATTACAAGTTTCAACTTTATCATTAAGCATTGCTGAAAAATTGTTGAAAGAAGAATTATCTAACAAAGAATCTCAAACTAAATTAGTGGAGAAAATGTTAGGTGACGTAAAGTTAAACTAATATTATGGCAAGTACAAGAGCAGCAATTCGTTATGCAAAAGCAATTCTGGACTTAGCAAATTCTAAAGGAGTTGCTGAAGCTGTGAATGACGATATGAAGTCGATTGCTACAGTAATTGACACCAATGCAGAATTGAGTACCTTTATTCAAAACCCAACTACAAAAGTTGAAGTTAAGGAAAGTGCTCTTTTAGAAGTTTTTGCAAATGTAAATGGAGTAACCAAAGGTTTGTTTCATTTACTATTTGAAAACAAAAGATTCGAAATTCTGGAAGCAATTGCTCTGGAATACAAAAAATTATTTGATGAAAGCAATGGAGTTGAAGTAGCAAAAGTTACAACAGCAATTCCTATGGATGCAGATCTTGAAGCTAAAGTTTTAGCTAAAGTTGCTACATTATCAGATAAAAAAATAACAATAGAAAATATCGTAGATCCATCAATTATTGGAGGATTTATTTTAAGAATAGGTGATCAACAATACAATGCATCTGTTGCAAACAGATTGCAGGTATTAAAAAGAGAGTTAAGTAATTAGTTTTATTACACATAAAGTGTCTAAATTATAAATTAAGATGGCGGAAATCAAACCTGCTGAAATTTCAGCAATATTAAGAAAGCAAGTAGAAGGTTTTGAATCTGGTGCTACGCTAGAAGAAGTAGGAACAGTACTTCAGGTTGGAGATGGTATTGCTCGTATTTACGGGCTATCGAATGTACAATACGGTGAGTTAGTTGAATTTGACAACGGACTTGAAGCTATTGTATTGAATCTTGAAGAAGACAATGTTGGTGTGGTACTTTTAGGACCATCAACAGGAATCAAAGAAGGTTCAACAGCAAAAAGAACACAGCGTATTGCATCTCTTAAAGTAGGTGAGCAAATGGTAGGACGTGTTGTTAACACTCTTGGTTTTCCAATTGATGGAAAAGGACCAATTGGTGGAGATTTATACGAAATGCCTTTAGAAAGAAAAGCACCTGGTGTTATCTTCCGTCAGCCAGTAACTGAGCCATTACAAACAGGTATTAAAGCAGTAGATGCTATGATCCCGGTTGGTCGTGGACAGCGTGAGCTTGTAATTGGTGACCGTCAAACAGGTAAATCAACTGTTTGTATCGATACAATCTTAAATCAAAAAGAATTTTACGATGCAGGAAAACCTGTATTCTGTATATATGTTGCAATTGGGCAAAAAGCATCAACTGTAGCAGGAATTGCTAAAATGTTAGAAGAAAAAGGTGCAATGGCTTATACAGTTATTGTTGCAGCTAATGCTTCTGATCCGGCTCCAATGCAAGTTTATGCTCCTTTCGCAGGTGCTGCAATTGGAGAATATTTTAGAGATTCAGGTCGTCCTGCACTTATTGTGTATGATGATTTATCTAAACAAGCTGTTGCTTATCGTGAGGTTTCTCTTTTATTAAGAAGACCACCGGGACGTGAAGCTTACCCTGGAGACGTTTTCTACTTACACTCTCGTTTATTAGAGCGTGCTTGTAAAGTAATTGCAGATGATGGAATTGCTAAAAACATGAATGATTTACCAGATTCTATCAAGTCTATTGTAAAAGGTGGTGGTTCATTAACTGCATTGCCAATTATCGAAACTCAGGCTGGTGACGTTTCTGCATATATCCCAACAAACGTAATTTCGATTACAGATGGTCAGATTTTCCTTGATGGAGATTTGTTCAACTCTGGAGTTCGTCCTGCGATCAACGTAGGTATCTCAGTTTCTCGTGTTGGAGGTAATGCTCAGATTAAATCAATGAAAAAAGTTTCAGGAACTTTAAAATTAGACCAGGCTCAATTCCGTGAATTAGAAGCTTTCGCTAAATTTGGTTCGGACTTGGATTCAGTTACTTTAAACGTAATTGAAAAAGGTAGAAGAAACGTTGAGATCTTAAAACAAGGTTTGAATGATCCTTATACTGTAGAAAATCAAGTTGCTATTATTTACGCTGGTTCTAAAAACTTATTAAGAAACGTTCCTGTAAATAAAGTAAAAGAGTTTGAAGCTGATTTCTTAGCTTACTTAAACAGTAAACATAAAGATACGCTTAATGCTTTGAAAGCTGGTAAATTAGATGACAACATTACTGATGTTATTGAAAAAGCAGCAAAAGAAATTTCAGCAAAATATAACTAATTAGATAATTAGTAAATTAGATAATTAGAAAATGTCTCAACATCATTCTAATTATCTAATTTTCAAATTGTCACATTTTCTAATCAATAGATGGCAAATTTAAAGGAAATCCGTAATAGAATTACTTCCGTTTCATCGACGATGCAAATTACATCGGCAATGAAAATGGTTTCTGCTGCAAAGCTTAAGAAAGCACAAGATGCAATCACTGCAATGCGCCCTTATGCCGAGAAATTAACAGAGTTGTTGCAAAACCTTTCTGCTACACTTGATGGTGAAGTAGGAGGAGATTACACAACGCAGCGTGAAGTAAAAAAAGTATTGCTTGTTGCTATAACTTCAAACAGAGGTTTATGTGGAGCATTTAATACCAATGTAATTAAAGAGATTAAAAATCGTACTGTATTTTATGCAGGAAAACAAGTTGACGTTTTTGCTATTGGTAAAAAAGGAAATGATGTTTTAACTAAAACACATAAAGTACACGGTCATCATAATGCAATTTTTGATCATTTAACTTTTGAAAATGTTGCAGGAATTGCTGATAATTTAACTGAAAAGTTTTTATCAGGAGAATATGACAGAATCGAATTGATCTACAATCAGTTTAAAAATGCTGCAACTCAAATTGTTCAAACAGAACAATTTTTACCGTTAGCTCCAATTAAATCTGATGTACCGGTTTCAACTGGAGATTATATTTTCGAGCCTTCAAAAGAAGAAATTGTATTGACTTTGATTCCTAAATCATTAAAAACACAATTGTATAAAGGTATTCGTGATTCATTTGCTTCAGAACACGGAGCGCGTATGACAGCTATGCACAAAGCAACTGACAACGCAACTGAATTAAGAAACCAATTGAAATTGACTTACAATAAAGCACGTCAGGCATCTATTACTAACGAAATCCTTGAGATTGTTGGTGGAGCAGAAGCTTTGAATGGATAATTTATTCAACACATACAAAAAAAGAGCCGACAAGTAATTGTCGGCTCTTTTTTTATATAATTTATTTTTATTTTAAGATCCATCTCTTTTATTTTTAAGTATCTTATAAATTACCTGTAAAGAGTAAAATGTCCCGTGAACTCTCTACTATCTTTTGCATCATTGAGTTTTAATAAATACCAGTAATCACCAGATGGCAATTCATTGCCATTATATTTTCCGTCCCATTTTTGTCCAAAATTATAATTAGCTATTATGCGACCGTATCTATCAAAAATACTGTAGGTTAAATTTTTGAAGTTTACTGAACACTCAGGTCCCCATTCATCATTGATACCATCACCATTTGGTGTAAAGTGATTGGGGATACAAATATCGATATACTCGAAATATTTTGATATTGTAGCTATGCATCCATTTTTATCTGTTACCGTAACAGTATAAATCTGAGATTTATAAAAAATTAATTTATTAGTTGTGCTAGAGGATTCTTCATTAAATGAGTATTTGTATGGTGCCTGGCCGCCGGTTACTTTTGCCACAATTTCATTTAATTCACTATTATTTAGTATAACCGTTAAAGGTTGAATATCTTCTACAGTGAAAGGCAATGTCATTTGTACGCACCCATTTGTATGTCTGGCTTTGATTGTATGCTCGCCGGAAGGAATATTTGTAAATATAGTATTGCGTTCGTATTTAGTACTGTCATCTAATGCATAATCGATATCATCTATATTTATGTTGCTTTCCTGAATTGAAATAATTACAGAATTTGTTGTATTATTATTTATGCAATCATAAATAATTTCAGTTTTAGGTTTAAATATCACACCTTCTTCCATGTTCACTTCAATGTCCGTTATACAATTTGCATCTTTAATAAATACCTTATATTTTTTGCCACCGGTAAGTTGTGTAAAATTATATTCACCATCTGAAACTGCTTTATAAGGACCATCAATATTATCAAGACTCACACTATATGGTAGAGTTCCTCCAGAAATTAAAATACTAAAAACACCATTTTTATCTCCTTCACAAATTTCCTGTAGTACTGGATTAATAACTTTTGCTTGTAAAATATCTGGTTGCTTTACTTGTAAAATTGACAGTCCGTTTCCTGAACAACCTGATTCATCCTGAACTAAAATTTGATAAGTACCAGGGGACAAATTATCAAACTCAAATTTATTAGTAAACTGTGTTAAGTCTGGAGATATAGCATACTTAATAGTACCAGTTCCTCCTGTGGCTGTAATTTTGATCTTACCGTTATTAGCTCCATTACAAGTAATATTAGTTACTTTGCCATTAAATTTAAGAGGCACAGGTTCCTTAATTATAAAATCAATCTGATCGGTACATCCTGATATGTTATCAGTTATGATGAAAGTATATTTTCCAGCTGATAATTCTGTATAAGATATTAGGTTACCAGTTTGAGAAGATACTAATCCCGAAACATTAGGTATCAACTTATAGGTATAATTAGTTGAAGATATAAAGTTACTCACCATAAAGACTATAGATCCTGTATTTTCGCCATTACACATGATATCAATTTGTGATGTTGCTTTCACACTAATTTGTGGTGCTTTTAAAACTTTAATAGACTTGGTTATATAACATTTCGAAATATCATCTGTTACTTTAATTTGATAAGTTTGTGGTAATAATCCTGAAAAAACACCTGTAGAATTTGCGGTAACAATTCCACTAGGATATATAATTTCATAGGTATAGGAAGAACCCGCAATTGCCCCAATTATATTATTTACAGTAACTGTTGCGACGCCGCCATTTGTATTGCAATAGATTGGTGTTATTAAGATTTCTAAATCTGTTGGAGGATTATAGCCGGGGACCAATACGGTACCTGTAACATTACAACCGTTTTCATCTTTGACAAAGTAGTTTATTGTTTGTTCATAATGTACATTAATAAAGTTTATATCCGAAAAAGTAGTTCCATTATCAAAACTATAACTATATAATTCATTTTTTTTAACTGGAGTAAGGGTTACAACTGCATCAAGTAAATCATTGTCAACAGAACATCTAAAAGGGGTTACTTCTATTTTAATTTCTGGAGCTTTTAGTTTCTTTAAGGTCAATTTTTTAATTTCGAAACAATCGCTGGTTTTACTTTGAAATCTGACCCAGATTTCTGTGATTCCAACTGGGATCATGTAAGTTGATAAAGCTGATATTGGAATCGAATTAGTAAGATTTGAATTTTGAGCATCAGATAAATTGTTGTAAAATCGAATGTCTAAATTACTCAGTAAATCAGGGAATGCATTTATAGTATTGATTTGTGAAGTCATATTAAGGACTTCATGCGATAAATTTACTGTGGTTTTTGTTTTTCCATCTAATTCAAATTCACAAATATTTAAATTAGCATAATCATTAGCCTTAATATACGGGTATATTTTTAGTTGGATTGATGCAATATTATCGCAATAACCTGAGGCGTTAACTCTAACATATACAGTATGGTCATAAGGATTAAGGTTCTGCCAATTGTCAAAATTTATTATTTTATGGGTGTTTTTTTGCGCGTCTTCTTTGGTTGGATAATAATTAAACTTAACTCCGGTTATTGTAGAAATCTTATTTTTTACAGAGGACAAATCAAATTTTGTTTTCCCATTACTACCTGATTCATCACATTTAAAAATCTTTGGCTGAACAGGGTTTACAAAAACTTTTTTATTAATCTGAAAGGTAATCTTTACCACAGAAAAACATCCTGTATTATCTTGTTTGTCAATTCTCGTATAAATAATATGGGAATTGGGCTTAGGATAAATTTCGGGATTTATATCTTCTTCTGTAAATGTATAATTTAAGTTACTAATGGTATTTCCATTTCCGGCAGCTGCATCACTCAGATTTTTATAATACTTAAAAATATATAAATGATCAAGATGGGGTTCTCCGGTAATGATTTTATTTTTGTAAATATGTAAATCAGGAATGGTATAAATCCCATCTAATTTTCCATCTGACTCATCACAAATTTCAGATAAAACACCTTGTGCTTTAGGCGTGCTGTACATAATTACACTTAGTTTTTTAATGATATAGCACCCTGTTATTTTTGATATAAACTTTATCCAGATATCACTTTCCTGCGTTACATTGTATTGTGTAATATCAGAGGTTATAATAATATTATTTACTGAGTTAGCACGGGAAGTGTGATAACTTATATAAAAATCATTTAAGCTCGCTGCTGCTGTTATCATTTGTGACGGATAATTTTTTAGATCAACTTCCTTTGACATTTCTCCACTTGAACAAATTATAATTTCAGAATCTTTAAATATATTTTCTAAAGAAGATGTTTGTTTAAAAATAATAGATTTGATAGAAACACATCCCGTAGGAATATAAGTTACCCTGGCCCAAATAGTTTTAGGAAAAGAAGTTATGGTATATGCTGAAGAGGTCTTGTAATTTCCTCCAATTGCATCCTGTTCACTGCTGTCATAATAGGTAAATGCATAATTCGCATTTACAGGAAATCCCAAAATATCATTTCTATATTCATCTAAAATTACATTTTCACTGATTGCACCGTTTTCATTTCCTGTATTATTATTGCAAATAGTGTAGACAAGTTCTTTTGTTTCTAATAGGGGAGGCTTTACGAGATTAAATTTCAATTCAATTATTATCGGACAATCACCGACATTTTGCTTAATATTAGCCCAAACCGAATTAGTTACAGTTGCTTCAAAAGTGGTAAGAGAAGTTTTTGCAGCAGCAATTGCTTCAGCCTGAGTTGCATAAAATTTATAGTTCATAATGGAGGAAAGACCTGAATTATTACTAATAAGCTGTGCTTGTATATAACTTGTATTTAGAATTTCCTTGCCATCATTTCCAAAATCGCAACTGTTTATAATAGTATTATTAAGAACAGGAGTTTTAACCAGTGTAATATTAAAGCTTAATATTTTCCAACAAGTAGTAACTTTATCATATACACGTAAATAAATAGTAGTGGGAGAAACCGTTACCAAATAATTTAATGCCAATGTGGCTGAGATAAAGAATGGCGAGGTTTCATTTCCAGATTCAGCAGCAGCAAGAGTTCCGTAAAAAGTAATTTCAGCATTTTGATTATTACTTATAATGGCATCATTTAGATTGATAAATTCCTGATTATCATTATTGGTATCGCATACTATTAAATTTTTAAGCAGCGGCAAAGCAACAGCACTGGTAAACTGAAATTTAACTTGAACGAGAACGGAACATTCATTTTCAATATTTAATCTTGCAAATACTGACATTTGCAAAGTATTAATCTCAAAATTAGTTAGATTATCAATATAATTATTTGTGCCTTCATGAGCTTGAATCAATGTTTTGTAATATCTAATTGGTGTTTGTAATCTGGATAATTGCAAAGCTGTCAACTCATTTTTCACATCTGTTTCGTTATTGGTTATTTCTATTAAGTTTACAAATTCTTTTTTATCATTATCGAAATCACAAACTACATAAGCCGGGTTGATTAATTCTTGCTGAAGCTCAAGTAAATTAAAATTTATTTCATGTGTATAAATGCATCCATAATATTTTACATAAACATAAACAGTAGTTAAGGGCTTTGTTAAGTTGATACTGCTGACAATTTTACTAGTATGAACAGCACTTTCAGGATCCGTTTCATAATTATTCAAATCTTCTGTATTGGTAAAAAAATGAATAATTGCATTAGGATATTCTTTTTCAAAAGTTGCTTGCCATTTTGGTTTAGGACTGTTATTTGTTTTTAAATTTATGATTTCAGTTCCATCATTATAAATATCACAGATATCAAAAATATCTGGATTTATTGTAGCTTTTTTTGAAGCACTTACCGGAAAATTAACGTAGGATTCCAAACCTGTTGCATTTATTTTATATCGAGCCTGAATTACTTTAAAAAAGGGAGGTGAAAAAGTATAGTTATAAGGTGCGTTATCAGTCAATAAGGAATTATTAGTGGAATCATAGAAACCAATAATAGTAATATCTGATAAAGTGAGACCTCCATATAAATAGAATTTAAGATAATCGCTATCCAGATTTATTGTAATGGAAGTTTCTATAGTATCGCAAATTGAACCGCCGCCGCCGCCAGAACCTCCGGGACCAATCGCACCGCCACCACCGCCACTTCCACCAGCAATACCATCGCAATTATCATCTGCCGACACAGTTATTTCGGTAAATGCATCACAATATCCTAAAGCTGTAGCTTTTACATAAAAAGTACTATTCATGTTAAACTTTGCAGATGCAGGATCAGGAACTTTATAAGAGGCGGAGTAACTTGAATTAGTATAATATTCTAAATTTACACCTGTAACAGGAAAATCAAGAAGTTGTGTATTATATTGAGTTAAATCGTAATTTTTTATTGTTTGTCCCTCGACAACATAGCAAATTAGAAAAGGCTTTTCAGGCTTTTTAACTTTTATAAATTGTTTTAATTTTATTTTAAAAGGAACTATACTATAACAATCCGGATCGTTAAAGGCAGCATTCCACACTCTTAAAAATAACGTTTTTGTATTATCAGATTCAGCAGTCACATCCAGCGAATAATTATTAAAATTGCTTATTTCTGGGCTTCCCGCAGTTGCTGTTTCTAAAGATTCAAAATACTTATATCGGGTATTGTTTAAGCCTGTAATTCCTAGAGTGCTTAAATTCAAAGTCTCTTTTGCATCATTATTTTCGTCACATTTTTCAAAAATTTGATTGGGAGTAATCACAGGTTTTTTATTTGATCTCAAATTTATCTTTGTTACATTATAGCAAACGCCACTTTTTAAGATCTTGACAAATACTGTTTTGTTATTTAAAAAAGCATAAGATTGTTTTGGAGTAGATATCGGAATGGTGAGATTTTGGTCTTCAAAATAAGAGAAAGAAAGAGATGAATCCGGGTTTATTTCAGTTTCATATGAAGTTAAATCAACAATATAATTTTCGCCATTACTGACACAAAATGCCACAGTAGTTTTTTCCTTTGCCGTGGGGAAATCCAATGAAAATTTCACCTCTATATCATTCGTAACTGAAACAGGAACACATAAATTATAGTTTACGAGTACTTTATATTTCGTGTTTTGAGTGGGATATACCAATATTTCTTTTAAATTTCGAGTTCCGGAAATTTCGATGTTATTTTCATTAAACCATTGAATTGTAATATTAGTATTTCCATTTGGAGAGAACCTCCATGCTTCATTATGCGCTTCCCAATTGCCACTGTCTCTACCAGGAGCAGCAATTCCTGCGCTTGAATCATAATTAGTAATACCAATGACTGCATTTTTGCGAAATACGCCGTTTCCATCAAAAACAGAATCGGTACTTTCATTAATGAATCGGTCTTTTACATATACATCAATCGTGTTAGAGGTTTCATATAATACGATTTGCGAAGTAGAGTTTTTAGTGTCTAAATATGAAAATTGAGTAATATTGTTATAATTAATAATAACTTTTCTATTTGGGTAACTTCCTTTTACTATGTATGTTACCCTGTCTAAGTTATTCATATCATGAAAAACTCCAAAAATAGAGTTCTTGGGAAGACCATTAGGAAGAGGTGCAGCGGGAGCAAGTGCAGATTCTAATTCTGCCAAAGTTGTATCAAAACTTACAATGCCATTATCACTTATTATGATTTGAGAATATAAATTACCATAAAAACAAAAAGAAAAAGGTAAATCTATTGCTGCACTATAAACATCATCCTTTTTGAAAGTGCCATTTGGTTTTAGAAAACCCTTTATTTCAACCATTTCTCCTTCATCAAAATTTCCTTCGGGAGCATAATCAATAGAGGAAACCGTATAACTGTTAGTCTCGCGTATATCCGGAAATTGAGCTGTTAACTGAATTCCTTTATTTGACAAAAAATCATAATCACAATCAACATTTATGAAACCTGAGTTTTTTTTGTGATCATTTATAATCACATAAGGATTAATGACATTTTGTGAAAAAACTTTTTTTAAAGGAAATAGTAGGAATGTAAAAATTAGTAATTTGATATTTATTAATTTCATAATGCTGTAATTTAATTAACTCATTTATGCTCTTTAAAGATTTAAGCAATGATTTACCTCAAATAATCTACCTGCATCAAAGTCTTGAAACATTTTAGCAAAATATTTTGTGGAATATATAAACAAGAAAGTTAAATAAGATTTGATATTGTGACAGCCACTATAAGTTTTATAAGTTGTAGAATAAGACTAATTCAATTATAAATATTAGAGTCAAAACAAAAAAAGAGCCGACATCCCCACATGTCGGCTCTTTTTCTTAATATAATAGTTTAGTTTTTTTGAAGTTGAACTTATAAAATGGTGATTCCCAATTATCCATAAAACTGAGAATCAGTACCATTTTATAAAATTATTTCGCAGATTTATCACCCTGCATCGCTTTGTCTTTTATGGGAACAAACTAGCTTTATTAGTCCCAATGCTCTGTTTTTTTGAGGGTTACATTTCAGCAGAATCAATCCCTATATGCTTTGTCTTTTATGGGAACAAACAAGCTTTATTAGTCCCAGGGCTCTGTTTTTTTGAGGGTTACATTTCAGCAGAATCAATCCCTATGTGCTTTGTCTTTCGTGGGAACAAACTAGCTTTATTAGTCCCAATGCTTTGCTTTTTTTGTAAGGGTTGTATTTTAGCTTTACTCATTCCCTTTGATACAAAGTTAGTACAGAAGTACTTCTTAAAATTTATACAATTTTTAATGTTTATTATAGATTTCACATGTAGCCTTGAAAATGAATTATATAATGAGGCAATCAAATAAATTGAGTATTTTTGAAATCTATTTTTATTACAATGAAACTACAAATAAAAGAGCTTACAACTATAGAAGCAATGCTGATTCATATAGAAACTATGCGATTTCTCTATCCTAATTTATCAGTTGAAAAATACCAAGCATATCTTTCTCAAATGGTTCCGCATAACTACATTCAAATAGGAGTTTTTGATGAAGATGTTTGTTTAGGAATTACAGGTTGCTGGTCTGCTACTAAATTATGGACAGGTAAATATCTGGAAATAGATAATTTTGTAGTAAACCCAAACTATCGCTCAAAAGGAATAGGAAAATTACTAACGGATTATATCGAACAAAAAGCAATAGATCTAGATTGCAGCAGTATAGTTTTAGATGCCTTTACAGGAAATTTTGCGGCGCATAGATTCTATTATAATCAAGGTTACGAACCAAAAGGCTTTCATTTTGTTAAAATTTTAGATGAAAACAAATTAACACACTAAAATTAAAGCCAAGTTTTTTTATTGAACCAGCAAAATCAACAATAAACCAAAGAATTGGTTATTTTTGTTCCATAAACTTTATTACATATATATTTTGGGATTATATAAAAATCTGTTCAAACAAACTGCTATTTACGGATTAGCAACGGTTTTGCCGAGAATGCTAAGTTTTTTATTGGTAAGATTATATACTGGTATTTTACCAACAGCAGAATATGGCGAGGTTTCGATCGTTTTGTCCTGGATGGTTTTCTTTAATGTCGTTCTTTCATACGGAATGGAAACAGCATTTTTTAGATTTTACAGTGCCGAAGAAGACAAGAAAAACGTAATTGCAACTTCGACAATATCAATATTCTGGTCGTCGATTGTTTTCCTATTTGTGGCTTTGATTTTTAGAAACACACTTGCAAATCTTGCAGATGTTGATGTACAATATATAACCTACACCGTTTGGATTTTAGTTTTAGATGCTTTGGTTTTAATACCATTTTCTAAATTAAGAGCCAATCAAAGACCAATGGTTTACGCCGCAATTAAAATTGGGAATGTGGTAATTAATTTATTACTCAACATATTCTTCCTAATATATCTGCCAAAGCTTGCTGCTTCAAATCCTAACTCAGTTTGGGATAATTTATATGTAGAGAATTTTCAAATCGCTTATATTTTCATCGCAAATCTATTGGCAAGTTTAGCCACTTTTATAGTGCTTTCGCCAAATTATCTTTCCCTTGGAAAAAAATTCGATCCTGTACTCTGGAAAAAAATGATGAAATATGGTTTGCCAATTTTGGTAGCCGGACTTGCATTTGCAGTAAACGAACATTTTGATAAAATTCTATTAGGATATCTTTTACCTGAAAATCTTGCAAAGTCAGAAGTTGGAGCATATTCTGCTTGTTATAAGTTAGGATTGTTCATGGTTTTATTTGCGACAGCTTTTAGATTAGGTATAGAACCTTTCTTTTTTAGTCATGCAAAAAATGCAAACGCACCACAAACTTATGCAGTAATCACAAAATATTTCGTTATTCTGGGTTCCTTAATATTATTAGGAGTAATTGTTTTTGCCGATGTTTTAAAATATCTTCTGCTTGACAATAAAGCCTATTGGGAAGCGATGAAAGTAGTGCCGCTAATTATTTTGGCGAACTTCTTTTTAGGAATTTACAACAACTTATCAGTTTGGTATAAACTAACGGACAAAACAAAAATTGGAGCATATATTTCAATTGTTGGAGCTATAGTTACTTTGGTTTTAAACTATTTTTTAATTCCAAAATACAGTTACTACGGTTCAGCCATTGCTACTATTTCTGCTTACGGAAGTATGATGTTAATATCATATGTTTTAGGAAATAAATACTATCCAATACCTTATGATATGAACAAAATTGGTGCTTATTTAGGAATTTCAATCGCATTTTCGGCTATTTCCTTTTACGGATTTAGAGAAAATTATTTCGTTGGAATTCCGTTATTATTAGCCTTCATGTATTTTGTGTACCACAACGAAAAAGAAACAATCAAAGGAATTATGAATAGAAAGTAGTTATACTTTTTAATCTTTTTAAATAAAAAATGAAAATACAAATTATCAACAAATCACAGCACGCTTTACCCAACTACGAAACAATTGCTTCGGCAGGAATGGATTTACGTGCCAATTTAACTGAATCTATTACGTTAAAACCATTAGAAAGAACCATTGTAAAAACGGGACTTTTTATAGAATTACCAATTGGTTACGAAGCACAAGTTCGACCAAGAAGCGGTTTAGCAGCAAAAAGAGGAGTTACGGTTTTAAATTCTCCGGGAACGGTTGATGCCGATTATAGAGGAGAAATAGGCGTAATTTTAGTAAATTTATCAAATGAAGAATTCGTAATCGAAAACGGTGAACGAATTGCACAATTAATTATTGCCAAACACGAAAGAGCAGAGTGGATGGAAGTTGCAGAGCTTTCGGAAACATCAAGAGGCGAAGGCGGGTTTGGAAGTACTGGAGTGAAGTAGTTTTAAGTCGCAGTTTTCGGTCACAGTTTTGAGTTTCTGAACTTTGCGAACTTAAAAATGAAATGTAAAAACTTGTAATCTTTGCGAAAAACCTTTGCGAACTTTGCGGTAAAATAGTTTTCAGTGGCAGTCGCGGTAGACAGTTTTCGGTCACAGTTTTGAGTTTCTGAACTTTGCGAACTTAAAAATGAAATGTAAAAACTTGTAATCTTTGCGAAAAACCTTTGCGAACTTTGCGGTAAAATAGTTTTCAGTGGCAGTCGCAGTAGATAGTTTTCTGTCGCGGTTTTCAGTTTCTAAACTTTTTGACCTTAAAAATGAAATGTAAAAACTTGTAATCTTTGCGAACTTTGCGGTAAAATAGTTTTCAGCTGCAGTTGCAGTAAACAGTTTTCAATCGCAGTTTTCAGTTTCTGAACTTTTAAGTAAAAATTAGAACCAAACTAAGAGGATTTTTATAAATCTTCCCATAAAAATAAAAAAGACAAAATGAAAATAATCGTTCCAATGGCAGGTCGGGGATCAAGACTTAGACCACATACACTAACAGTTCCTAAACCATTAATTCCAGTTGCAGGAAAATCTATCGTACACCGTTTAGTCGAAGATATTGCTAAAATATTAAAACAACCAATCGAAGAAGTTGCTTTTATTTTAGGAGACGAAGCATTTTTTGGAGATGATTTAGTTACAAGCCTGGAAGAATTGGCAGGTAGTTTAGGAGCAAAAGCTTCAATCTACCGTCAGGATTTACCTTTAGGAACAGGTCACGCCATTATGTGTGCCAAAGAATCTTTATCAGGTCCGGCAGTAATTGCTTACGCAGATACTTTAATCAGAGCAGATTTTGAATTAGACCCGGCTGCAGATGCTGTAATTTGGGTAAAACAAGTAGAACAGCCGGAAGCTTTTGGAGTTGTAAAATTAAACACCAATAATGAAATTATAGAATTGGTTGAAAAACCAAAAGAATTCGTAAGCGATTTAGCCGTTATCGGAATTTACTATTTCAAAGAAGTTGGAGATTTGAAAAAAGAACTTCAGGGAGTTCTGGATAATAATATTCAAAATGGTGGAGAATATCAAATCAATGACGGAATCAAAGCGATGATGGCAAACGGTAAAGTTTTCAAAACCGGAAGCGTTGACGAATGGATGGATTGCGGAAACAAGGATGTTACCGTGGAAACAAATTCCAGAATGTTAGGATTTTTGCACAATGACGGAGAACATTTAGTAGATTATGATGTGCAATTAGATAACTCAACGATTATTCCTCCATGTTATATTGGAGAAAATGTAGTGTTGAAAAATACAACAGTTGGACCAAATGTATCTATCGGGAAAGGATGCCACGTTATTGACAGTACCATCAAAAATAGTTTAGTACAAACCTATTCTCAAATAAAAAATGCTAACTTAGACAATGCAATGATAGGAAATCATGTTGTTTATGATGGTAAATTTACCAGTATTAGTATTGGAGATTATTCGGTTTTAGAATAAATATAAGTTTAAAGAGGTACCATTTGATACAATTACAAAATCAACACGAATTTCACTAATTGACACTAATTTAGTTTGTGAAATTAATTTCACAAACTAAATTAAGCCATTAAAATTTGTGCAAATTCGTGAAATTCGTGTTGAAAATTAATTTATAGTATTTGGTAGGTTTAAAAAAGATTCGTTTTTGTTTAAAGATTAAATTTTAGAGATGATACAAAAAGGAGTTATAGTCATTTTATTTTTCGTTTTGCTTAGCAATCCAATTTCCGTAATGGCTCAAACAGAACCGGAAGATATTGCTATGGCTACAGATGAATATCAGGACTCTTTTTATGAGTCATTAAAACAAAAAGGAATCGAGAATTATGATAAAGCCATTGTATCATTAGAAAAATGCATAAAGCTAAAACCTAATGATGCTGTTGCTTATTTTGAATTAGGAAAAAATTATCTTTCTTTAAGACAATATCAAAGTGCACAGGATTCTTTTGAAAAAGCAACGCAGTTAAATCCCAAAAATAAATGGTATTGGTTAGGGATTTATGATGTAAGTTTTCAAACTAAAAATTATCCTTTGGCAATTGAAACAATTCAGAAAATAATTGTTTTTGACGAAGAGTACAAAGATGATTTAATTTCGTTGTACATGATCACCAATCAATTTGACAAAGCACTATTGGCGATTAATGAAATGAACGATAAATTTGGAAAATCAGAAGATCGTGATCGTTACAAATTGCAGATTTTATCTCAGGGGAAATATCAAAATGTAGAAATATCAAAACTGATAGATCAGATAAAACAGCATCCAAAAGAAGAATCGAATTATGTAAATCTGATTTTTTTATATTCAAAAGCAGAAGAAACTGATAAAGCGTTAGATGTTGCGAAACAATTGGCGAAAGAAATTCCAAATTCTGAATGGGCACAAGTAAGTATGTTCAAGGTGTATTTAGATGCTAATCAAGCTGATAAAGCAATTAAATCGATGAATGTGATTTTGTCCAGTTCAAAGATTGATTCAAAAATAAAACACCGAACCTTAAATGAGTTCTTGATTTATGTGAATAAAAATCCACAGTATGCTCCTGATTTAGAAAAAGCAATCGCCTATTTTGATAATGATAAAGATGTAGATGTTGCAAAAGAAATTGGTAAATTTTATCACAGTAAAGGTCAGTTTGAGAATGCGATCAAATATTATGAGAAAGATTTAAAAGCAAATTCAGAGACAGATCGCGAAACAAATTTGTTATTGCTTGAAGCTTACACACAAGCAAAACAATTTGAACCAATGACAAAAAAAGCCATGAATATGATCGAAGTTTATCCTAGTCAGCCTCAATTTTATTACTACGCAGGATTAGGAAACAATCAGTTAAAACAATTTAAAAATGCAAAAACCGTTTTAGAAATGGGACTCGATTATGTAGTCGATGATAAAACGCTCGAAGCAAATTTTAATATACAATTAGGAGAATCTTACAATGGTTTAGGAGACGCAAAGAAAAAAGAGGAATACTTTTTGAAGGCTAATGAATTATTAAAGAAAAAAAAATAAAAGACTAAATGCAGATGAAAAAATATATAGCATTAATTGTAGTAACGGTTTTTATGGTTTCTTGTAAATCAAAAGCTGTTGCAGTACAAAATAATACAGGAAATACTGAAGTTGCAGCAAAAGAAGATAAAAAAGCAATAGAGAAACATTACGATAATAAATTAGATTTTTCGACTTTGTACATAAAAGCTGCAGCAAAATATGTTGACGAAAAACAAAGTCAGAATGTTACTGCAGAAATTAAGATCAAGAAAGACAAACAAATTTTAGTAAGTGTTCGTTTCTTAGGAATCACAATGGCAAAAGCATTGATAACACCAACAACAGTAAGTTATTACGAAAAAATAAACAGTACCTATTACGAGGGTGATTTTACAAGTTTAAGTAAATGGCTGGGAACGGAATTAGATTACAGCAAGGTTCAGAATTTATTGGTTGGAGAAGCGCTGGATGATTTAAGAAAAGGAAAATATACACAAACAATTGTAGAGAATCTTTTTCGTTTAGAAGATGCAAAAGATGCAAAGCTGAAAAAATCCTTCTATTTAGATACTGATAAATATTTGTTGCAAAAAGAAGAGATTTCACAACCATCTGAAAACAGAATGTTAGAAATTTTATATGCTGACACCAAGGTTTTTAATCAGGGAATATTGCCAACAAGTATTGAAATAAATGCAACTCAGCCAAAAGGGAAAACCAATATTAATTTGAATTACAACACTATTTCATTTAATGAAGAACTTTCTTTCCCTTATAGTGTGCCAAGTGGTTATAAAAAAGTTATAATTAACTAAATTTGCAAAAAGAAAATATAAACATGCCAAAATTTCTCCTAAGCCTAATTTTTATATGTGCCACTACATTTATGTGGGCGCAAGATTCGCAACAAGAAAAACTTGAACAGCGAAAAGCTCAGATTCAGCAGGAAATTAGAGATAACGAAAAAATGTTGCAGTCTGTAAAGAAGAAAGAAAAATCAGCAGTAAACGTATTTTTAATTCAGGCGAATAAAATTAAACTGAAAGAGAAACTGATTAATACTACGGCAAAACAAGAAAAACTTTTAAGCAATGACATGTATATTAACCAGGTGAAGGTTAATAAACTAAAAAAAGAACTGGCAATACTGAAAGCAGATTATGCAAAAATGATTTTAAAATCATACAAAAGTAGATCAGAGCAAAGCAGAGCCATGTTTATTTTATCCTCAGAAAGCTTTTTACAAGCCTACAAAAGAGCACAATATTTAAAACAGTATACCAATTTCAGAAAAAATCAAGGTTTAGAAATTCAATCCAAAACAGCAGAATTAGTAGATTATAATGCAAGATTAGATGGACAGAGAACCGTTAAGAAAAAAATCATCGCTGAAAATCAAAAAGAAAAACAAAGCTTAGAAGTTGAAAAGCAAGAACAGCAAAAGATTGTTAATTCTCTTAAGAAAGATAAAAATAAAATTATTGCAGATACAAAATCCAAACAGCAGGAATCCAGAAGAATCGATTCTAAAATTAAGGATCTTATCCGTGAACAAATTAGATTAGCGAATCAAAGAGCTGAAGAAGAAAGACGTAAAAGAATAGCAGAAGGTAAAGCCAGCGAAGCAGATAAAGCAGAGGCTGCAGCACCCAAAAGTTATTCATCTGATAGAATTACATTAACACCGGAAGGTAAAATTTTAGCTGCTGACTTTAAAGCAAACAGAGGAAAACTGCCTTGGCCAGTTGAAAAAGGATTTATATCTCTTGGTTACGGAGATCAGCCGCATCCTCTATATCCAACGCTGACTGTTCACAATTCCGGAGTAGAGATTACTACTGAACAAGGAGCAAGTGCGCGTGCTGTATTTGAAGGTGTAGTATCAAAAGTTATCGCGTTGTCACCGGTAAACAGAGCTGTTTTTATTCAACACGGAGATTACTTTACAGTATATCAAAACCTAAGTCAGGTATCTGTTGACCAAGGTGATAAAGTAAAAGTGAAACAAGTTATTGGAAAAGTAAGAACAAGCGGAGACACAGGAAAAACAATTATTAAGTTTTTGATTCTTCAAAACACAAGTAATAACAATCCGGAAGGATGGTTACAAAACAGATAAAGTTGCAAAACGAGTAATAAAAAGGGAGCTAATTAGCTCCCTTTTTTGAGATTAATCATATTGAAATTGTATGGTTTGAATTTTAAAATAGTATTTTTGCACCATGGAAACAAATAGACAGAAAAAAATAGGCGGTGTCATCCAAAAAGATTTGGTTGATATTTTGCAAGGTGAAGTGAGAAAAAACGGAATTAATAATTTGGTAATTTCCGTATCCAAAGTTAGTGTTACTTCAGATTTATCTGTGGCAACAGTTTATTTAAGCATTTTTCCTCAGGAGAAAGCAAAAGAAACTTTAGAAGGCATAAAATCAAACAGTACTTTAATCAAACACGATTTGTCACAACGTGTACGTTTACAATTGCGCCGCGTACCAAATCTGGTATTCTTTATCGATGACTCATTAGATTATATCGAAAAAATTGATAATGCTTTATCAAACAGAGAAAACCCAATTGAAAACCGTGATCTTTTAGACAAAAGAAGAAAATCATAAATTGAATTTCCCCCTTTACATAGCCAAACGTTATATTTTTAGCAGAAGTAAAAACAATGCTATCAATATTATTAATCGCATTGCCAGCATGGGAATTATTGTTGGCACAATGGCTTTGTTTGTGGTTTTATCTGTTTTTAGCGGATTGAAAGTTTTTAGTCTTTCGTTTACAAACGAAATTGATCCCGATTTAAAAATTACCAGTACTTACGGAAAATCATTTTTAATTTCGCCGGAACAACAAAATGAAATTAAAAAAATAGATGGCGTAGCTTCATACACCAAAATTATTGAAGAGCGTGTTTTGTTTTTATTCAAAGACAAACAACAAGTCACTTACTTAAAAGGAGTTGACACAAATTATCCCGTAGTTAACAATATCAGAAAAAAACTTTTTAACGGCGATTGGCTAAAACCAGATACCTATCAGGTTGTAATTGGTTACGGAATTGCTCAGGATTTTTCGATGGGAATTCTTGATTTTGAAAATCCATTACAAATATTTGCACCTAAACCAGGAAAAGGAGCAATTGAAAATCCCGACGAAGCTTTTAATAAAACAGAGGTTTTACCAGTAGGAATTTATTCGATAAGTGAAGATTTAGATTCAAAATACGTGTTTGCAGATTTAGGTTTAGCACAGGAATTATTAATGTACAAACCCAATCAAATTTCAGGAATCGAATTTAAACTCAAAGAAAACGCCAATGAAAATGCTATTAGTTCGCAACTGCAAACAGTTTTCAAAAACAAAATCACAATAAAAAACAGGGCACAACTTAACGAGTCTTTGTATAAAATGCTCAACACCGAAAATATAGTGGTTTACCTGATTTTTACCTTAGTAATTATTGTGGCTCTTTTTAATTTAGTCGGAGCATTAATTATGATGATTTTAGAAAAGAAAGGAAACTTAAAAACCCTTTTTAATCTTGGAACAGAAATCAATAGTTTGCGAAAAATATTCCTGTTGCAAGGAACATTGTTAAGTGTTTTTGGTGGTATAGTTGGACTTATATTAGGTATTATTTTAGTGGTAATTCAGCAGCATTTTAATTTGATTATGCTTACGCCAACATTAGCTTATCCGGTAGTTTTCAATCTCGAAAACGTACTTATAGTTATGGGAACTATTGTAACACTTGGTTTCGTTGCTTCGTTAATCGCCAGCAGCAGAGTAAGCAAAAAGTTATTAGATTAATATTTCTCGCTAAAAAATATTACTTATATTTATGCTCTTAAAAACTACAGAGTATGATTGTTTCTGCCTAATCCTATTTTATTTCTTCGAATAATTAGGATACTTACGTTTATTTTTCTTCAGTTCAGATTATTAAATCCGGACCAATTTTATCATTTATCCTAACACATCATGACAGAAACAATACAGAAAAGTTTATTTTCTAAAATTTATACTACTTTAAAACAAGCCATCAAAGGAGATGAATCTTTTGATTATACCACAGGAAGCATTAAAAAAGCAGTGATTCTATTAGCCATCCCGATGGTTTTAGAAATGATGATGGAATCGGTTTTTGCTTTGGTCGATTTATATTTCGTAGGACATTTAGAACATAGCAGTTTTGCTATTCAAACAGTTGGTTTGACGGAGTCTGTACTTACTATTATATATTCTGTAGCAATTGGGATGAGTATGGCAGCAACAGCAGTTGTTGCACGGCGAATTGGCGAAAAAGATCCTGTTGCTGCAGCAAAAGCCGGAATGCAGGCTATTATAGTGGCATTTTTAATTATCAGCATAATCAGTATACTGGGCGTTATTAATGCTAAAGAAATTCTGATCCTAATGGGCGCATCTCAGGAAGCTGCCGAACATGGTTATCTCTTTACACAAATTATGACAGGCTCAAGTTTGGTTATCATGCTTCTGTTTTTGATTAACGGGATATTTCGTGGAGCCGGAAATGCAGCAATTGCCATGAAAAGTCTTTGGTTGGCCAATATTTGCAATATCATTTTATGTCCAGTATTAATTAACGGTTTCGGACCAATTCCTGCTTTCGGATTAACAGGCGCAGCTATTGCTACAACTTTAGGAAGGAGTATTGGAGTATTATATCAAGTATATCATTTGTTTTTTGGAAATGGTATTTTAAAAATTAAAATTTCATACTTCGCCCCTGATTTCAAACAGATAAAAGCATTGGTTAAAATTGCGGCTCCCGGAGTTTTACAATTCGTAATTGCATCTTGCAGTTGGATATTTCTCGCACAATTGGTAGCAACAACAGGAGGAGATCACGGTTCGGCAGGATATCAGACAGCGCTTAGAATTATGATGTTTTTTATTCTTCCGGCTTGGGGATTAAGTAATGCTGCCGCAACTTTAGTAGGACAAAATTTAGGAGCTAAACAAATTGATCGTGCTGAAAAATCAGTTTATACAACAGCCAGATACAATGTTATTTTTATGACGACAATAATGTTGATTACATTATGTTTCGGAAAATATATTGTTTCCTTTTTCACGAATGATGAATTAGTAAGAACAATTGCGATCGAAGCGTTACAAATTATGAGCGTGGGATTTATCTTTTACGGAATAGGGATGGTTTTAATCAATACTTTCAATGGAGCAGGAGATACCTGGACGCCAACCGGAATTAATTTCTTTGGTTTTTGGTTGTTCCAGATTCCGTTAGCATATGTATTGGCAAAACATTTTAATATGGGACCAAAAGGTGTTTTCATTGCGATTCCAGTTGCAGAAACTGCTATAACAGTCGCAAGTATTTTCTTTTATAAAAGAGGGAAGTGGAAACGTATTCAGGTATAATCTATAATACAAAAAAGACCTTCAAATTTGAAGGTCTTTTGCATTTTACATCTTTGTTAAAGCTTTAAACGTTAACGAAGATGATCTATAATTTATACAAATTCATATCCGGCATAAACTTGTTCAATTTCTTTCATAACAGCAAACAAATTTTCAGGCTCATCAGTGGTAACCAGTTTTTGTTTGTATTCTTTAAAGGAATGAATTCCTTTGAAATAATTGGTATAATGACGACGCATTTCAACAATTCCAAGACGTTCACCTTTCCATTCCATCGACCACATTAAATGATTTCTGGCGGCTCCTACACGATCAGCAACTGTTGGGGCAGGTAAGTGCTCTCCGGTTTTAAAATAGTGCTTGATTTCGTTAAAAATCCAAGGATAACCAATTGCGGCTCGACCAATCATAATTCCATCGATACCGTATTCATTTTTATATTTTAATGCTTTTTCGGGACTGTCAATATCGCCATTTCCAAAAATAGGCATTGTAATTCTGGGGTTATTTTTTACACGTGCAATATGCGACCAGTCGGCGTGACCTTTATACATTTGTGCGCGCGTTCTGGCGTGAATCGTCAAAGCCTGAACACCAATATCCTGAAGTCTTTCAGCAACTTCATCAATGTTGATAGAGCTATCATCCCAACCCAAACGTGTTTTGACAGTAACGGGTAAATCAGTACTTCTGATCACCGCTTTTGTCAAGCGAATCATCAAATCTACATCTTTTAGAACTCCGGCTCCTGCACCTTTACAAACTACCTTTTTTACCGGGCATCCAAAATTAATATCCACTAAATCTGGTTTTACGGTAGAAACAATTTTAGACGAAAGTGCCATTGCCTCTTCATCACCACCAAAAATCTGAATTCCAACCGGACGTTCGTAATCAAAAATATCCAGCTTCATTCTACTTTTGATCGCATCACGAATCAATCCTTCAGACGAAATAAATTCAGAATACATCATGTCAGCGCCATGCGTTTTGCATAATCTGCGAAACGGTGGATCACTAACATCTTCCATCGGTGCGAGTAATAAAGGAAATTCGGGTAATTCTATGTTGCCAATCTTGACCATCTTCAATATTTTGTGCAAAATTACAACATTTAGTTCAATTTGTACCAAATTGAGGTTCAAAGGTTCAGAGAGGCAAAGGTTCAAAGGTTTTTTATCGGGCTAATAGAAAAGAAAACCTCTGTCCCTCTGAACCTTTGCCACTTTGTACCTTTTTATGAAACTCTGTAATCAAAAAATCGAATTGGTTTTCGGCTCATTGGATTAAAAACCAAAGGATTTAAAGTTTCCTTTGAAGCGAATTCGATCTTTGGAGTTACTCTTAATTTCGCTCTGAAGTGATCTTTTATTTCTTGTAAAAATTCGGCAGATTGATTTTTTGCGGCTATTTTTATGAGGATTTCATCTGTTCCTAAATCGTTGGTCGAGATTTCGATAATATGATTTTCGATATTATCAAAACCACTCAAAACATCGCTCATCGCTGGCGGATAAAGCGTTGTTCCTTTGTATTTTATCATTTGTTTTTTACGACCCACAACCGGACCCACACGCAACGTATTTCTTCCGCAAGCACAAGGACTATTGTGTAACTGAACAATATCTCCGGTTTTAAAACGTAATAAAGGCATAGCTTCAATCCCTAAAGTGGTAAAAGTCAATTCGCCAATTTCACCGTCTTTTACAGGAATATTATTTTCGTCGAGAACTTCCACAATAATCAATTCCGGATGATGATGACCGCCAACACCATGTTCACATTCTGTAAAAGCAGTGCTCATTTCTGTCGAAGCATAAGTTGAAAACAACTTAATATTCCACTTTTCAGTAATTTTATTAGATAATATATTCATCGAAAAATCCTGATTTCTTAAAGATTCTCCAATGCAGATTGCACCTTTTATGCTCGAATTATTATAGTCGATTCCGTGTGCTTCGGCATATTCAATTAACTTTAATAAAAATGACGGAACCGTAATTAAATAAGAAGGTTTATATTTTAAAATAGAATCCCATTGCAATTCCGGAATTCCGGCACCAACACGAATAACGCCCACTTTTAGTTTTCGTAATCCCAGAAAATAAGCCAGTCCGGCCATGAATTTTCTGTCGATTGTAGTCATTAATTGTACCACATCGCCCTCTGCAATTCCGGCGCAGGCAAACGAAATCGCTTCATTATAAGCCAATCTGTCTAAATCAGAATCGGTTAAGCCAAAAGTTACCGGATCGCCTAAAGTTCCTGAAGTTGATGCATAATCAATGATTTTGTTTTGAGGAACACATAAAAAATCATCGTTGTATTCTTGTAGATTTTCTTTTGTGGTAACAGGTAAATATTGTAAATCTTCGAGTGTTTTAATTTTCGAAATATCAATATTTTGTCCTGCAAAAAGACGTTTATAAAAAGGAGAATTTTGACTGATATATTGTAAAAGTTCGGCTAATTTCTGCTCTTGAAAATTTTTAATTTCTTCTAAAGAATCTTTTTCTATTAATGGAATCATTGTAATTTTCTTTTGATTTTTTTTAAATATTTTTCAATTGCTGTTTTATCAGGAACTGTAGTAATTTCTGTGGTTAATGCTTTTTCAAAATTAGTCTGAGAAAGCTTGTATTCTTTTTTTTGATAAAAGTACAACCCTGCTTTGTAATACACAACCCAATAATCAGGGTTTAAGGATTGATATTGTTGGATAAATTCAGGACTGATAAATTCTTTGTTTTTTAGATAAATGTCGATTTTGTCATCTTCAATTCTAAATTTCTGATAATTTTTATATTGAATAGTTTCTAAAAAAGGATCTTTTGCAATATTTAAATTTTTCTGTTGAAAGGAAGTAATTGTTTTCACTTTTCTTTCTTTAAAAACAGAATCCAGATTATAACAAACAAATTCTCCCAATTGATACGGATTTGCCGATACCCAAACCAATTTTTCTTTTGGTTTAAAAATAACGCCATGATGCGCCATCAGTTGATTCAATGCTTTTTCGTTGCCATAACCCAAAGCAATGTTTTGTAAACCGTCTTTATTTCTAAGAATTTCAGAAGCAATTTTAGGATTGATTTTCGGGTTTTCTGCAAAAAGTTCCTGCATTCTTTCAAAACGATATTCCGAATGACTGTTGGCAATTTGGAACTGATTTCGTTTTTCGTTTTTTAAATCTTCTCCCTGAAAATGATTTGCGCAGAATAATTGATTACTATTTGGGACTTCGTACACATCCATTTTTTTAGGTGAAACTTCAATCAAAATAGCTTTGTTGTCATTTGCACTTCCCACCATAATCGATTCTGAAACAAAAACTTCGCTTTTTTTAGCAATGGCAATTGCTTCGTCAATATTTTTAGCATGTTGTAAAATTTCGCGTGTCAAAATCGAAATCGGCGTTTTGGCAATCAACGGGATTTTAGATTTCGAGGCATTTATCGTAACCGTTAAACCTTCGATATTCATTCCGGAAACGGCACCAACCATTCCGGGCCAGGTGACCATCATAAATTTGTTGCCCTCCTTCGGGTTTATAAACGCAACGATTTTATTTTCCGCGAAAGCGTCATTAACATAAAAGTCAAAATTGCGTCCGAGAATTAAATTTCCATCTTCGGATTTTTCTCCCCAGGCAGCAAAAGACGAACAGCCCACCAAAGCCAGATCTTGCAAAGCATGACCAATATCGTGCGCGGCATGCAAGTACAAACTGCGCTGAAATTGTGGTGCAATATTGTCAAAATCATGTGTGGTATATTGCGAAACGCCAAAAATCTCCGTCTGATATTCGTCAGGAACATTGGTATATAATTTACGATTGTACCATTTTAGAAAATTACGAAGTAAGTTCTGCTGAAATTTTGAGGGAACTATATCCTTTATTTTAGAGAAAAATATGTGTTCCTGTTTTTTTAAAAGTGAATCAGATAAAGCGCCCGTGTTGAGTCCAATTTCAAGGGGATCGCCTTCAACATATAATTCCCAAATACCTTGTTTGTTTTTTGAAAATGAATTTTTTCCCGAAGTAAAGACACTATCAGATTGTTTTGTTACAAGAGGTTTTGCAGTATTATAATGTGAAATGTCAGGCTGATGACGCATCGATTTTGATGTTCCGCAAGATGCCAACATCAACAAAAAACCAACGAAAAAAAATAATTTAATTGGGCTTTTCATACCTACCTATCCAAGAATAATGGACTCATTCATTGTTATCTTTCTCATAACCTTCATAGTAATATGACTGTTCGATTCCTTTAAAAATAACTTCTCTATTGTTAACTTCATCAGTTAGATTTTCCTTTAATAAAGTTCTTAATTCCAAATCGTTAATAGGACTTCTTTCCATTGACTGCAAATAAAGAGTTTTGTCAACGAATTGCCAGTTGACAACTTTATGGAGTTGTTTTTTTAGAATCATATCCAGCCATATTCTCATAGATCTGCCATTACCTTCCATAAAAGGATGAGCAATATTCATCTCAACATATTTAGCAATAATTTCTTCAAAACTGTTTTCTGGCATTTGCTCAATCTTTACTAGAATTTCATTAAGATATAATGCATTTGCAAATCTAAAACCAACTTTTGAAATATTGAGTTTTCTTATTTCTCCGGCAAAATCATATAAAGGATGAAATAGATAATGGTGAATTGTGCTAAGGCCTGTTGTTGTACCAATTTGTATTTCGTCAATATCGTTCGATTCAAATAATCGATAGGCATTTTCTAAACTGTTCTTGTCAATATTTTTCATAGAGATCTTGTACCAAATTTAAGTCGCAATCAAAATTACAATTTAATTCCTAAAATTCGGAATTTAAAGTTTTCGTTTCGGAGTCATGTTCTGATGAATTACATATCAGCTGCCTCATTAATTTTAGTGACAAGATATTCTTTTCCAAGAATTTCTGAGCAAGTTACAACCGCTCCAATTGTTACACCTAAAACGCCGTGCATATTAATACTTTGGCCCGTAAGATATAAATTATCCAGCTTGGTTTTTGACGGAATCAAGGTTTTCATCGGATTATTGGAATCTTTAACATATCCGTACATATTACCGTTATCTCCACCAATATAATCACGATAGGAGAGTGGTGTCGAAGTGTGTACAGATTGAATACAATCTCTGATACCGGGAAATTTTATCTCGATTTCATCTAAAAACTTCGCTGCCTTCCGTGATTTGAATTCTTCATAGCTTTCTCCGCGATCATTTTCATCAACCGTGGTATTAAAAGTATCCATCCACGGAGCAACATCATCATATTTCATGTAAGTGATAAAAGTCATTCCTTCTGCCCAAATTTCCTGTTTTTTTGAAGCATTCATAGAAGCCATAAAAGCTTTTGGCCACGAATTCTCGTCATAATCATGCGCTGTCCAGACTTCAGAACTTTTCTTGAAATGATAATGATTGTGATTGATATATTTAAAAGTTTTCGGTTTAAAAACGATATATAAACTAAATGCCGAAATAACGCCTTCAAGACTTTGAACCCTGCTGTAAAATGATTTTCTAAAGTTTTCTTCACCAGCCATTTTAAGCGTCGTTTTTGGCTCAATATTAGAAATAAAATAAGAACCGGAAACCTGAGTTCCGTCTTTCATATCTACTGATATTACTTTTTTATCTTCAACATTAAATTTGGTGACTTCTTTGTATTTATAAAATTCACCGCCGTGTTTTTTTAACTGTTTTAAAAGTTGTTTTGTAATTTGACTTCCGCCATTAATGCAGCGCCATGAACTTTGAATGTATGAGTTTACAGAAAGGGCATGAACGTAAAAAGGCGATTTATCAGCAATGCCGGCGTATAAAAAATTAGAACCTGATAAAACAGCTTTTAATTTTTCATTTTGTGTACATTCTTCAATTGTTTCTTTGGCATTAAGACTTAAAATTTCATTATCATATTTGCCATCCCATTCTAAATTATAGAGCGGAAAGCACTCGCAAATAGCCTTTATTTTTTTGCAGTAGTCTTCAATATTTGCTTTTTCGTCAGGGAAAAAACGCACTAACTGATTGGCAAAATTATCATAACCCTGCGCATGAGGATATTGGTTTTCATCATCTTCAAAAGAGATAACGTCGAAACCGTTTTCATCTAATTTTTTAAGATTCAGATGATCCATAATGCCCAAATATTTGAAATATTTGTATAAATTTTGCCCTTCACCTAAACCTCCGATGTAATGGATTCCAGTATCAAAAATGGTTTTATCGCGTACAAAAGTTTGTAGATTTCCGCCGTATTGATTGTTTTTTTCCAGCACACAAACGCGATAACCTTCCTTCGCCAGAATAATTGCCGAGACTAATCCGCCTAAACCGCTGCCCACAATTACAACATCGTATTGCTCTTTCATCCTAAATTTTCTTTAATACGATTATAGAATTATCCTCTGAAACAGATTCAAAAGCAAAGTCAATTATGGTGTTTTTTAAACCCGGACTATTCATTAAAATAATACAGGAAGTTGCAGCAATTACTTTTTCAAGATCATCTTTATAATTTTCATCAGAAATTAAAACAGCATCATATCTATTTTCTAAAGCTGGTTCAAGATTATCCAGATAAGAGATTTTTCTCTTTTTCAGGAAATAATTTGTTTTAGCAACTTCACGTTTTTCGTGGTCAGAATTGTATGAAAGTACTTTTCGTTGTGGTTCCTGTAAAGTCAGTAAAACGTCTAACTGACCGTAATCATTTGATAAATGTAATATTTTGGCTTTCGCCGAAAGGTGTTTATTGAGTTGATAATACGTTTCTAAATTGTTTTTTAAATCGCTTTTTACACTACTTATGATTTCAATTTCTTTGTAATCAAAACTATGAATAATCATTTTTTTGAAATAATCCGGACCTTCTAATTCCTGACGCACTTTATGAAATTCTTCTTTGAAATAAGCACTTAATTTTTTCGTTCTTTCGACATAATTTCTCCCGAAAGAAAGGTTATCAGGAGCAATTCTTTGTAAAATTGAAAGGGTAACAAAACTATGATGAATCACAAAATCGCCTTTAGGGATTGCTTCTGAAGCACCATGAATCAAAACGGGAACAATATCCAGATTAAATTCCTCGGCAAGATAAAAAGCACCTTTATGAAAACGATTGATCTGGTTACTTTCAGAACGTGTTCCTTCAGGAAAAATCATTAGTGAATATCCTTCGTTTACTTTTTGTCGCAAATGTTCAACTCCGCCTTCGAGACCTTCAGAAACCGGATAAAATCCTGCTTTTCTAACTGTGCCACCAAAAATAGGAGAGTTGTAAACCCAGTCGTTTACCAGAAATATAATTTTTGGACTCAACATTCCCATCGCCAGAATATCAATAAACGAAGAATGATTGGCAATAATTATCGCTGGTTTTTCAAAAGTTTCATTAAAATTATTGATGACTTTTTTATGTAAAAACGGATTTGAATACAATACGGAATTCATGAATTTTGAAATACAATAACGGAATGCTTTCATCTTCGTTTTTTCCTTTATCGGAAGAATTGGCATTATTGTTATACTGAAAAGCGACATCAAAATTCCGCCAAGTCCGTAATAGGTAAATGAAATTACACCGTGAATGAAAGTTCGCAATACAAACGGCGGATTTCCTTTTTTCGAACGATTTGATATGAATAATTTAAACAGAATCGGGTAGAAAATAAACGTAATAATCAACGCTGCAAAAACTCCAATTAATGAAACTGAAGAGATAGAGCGTAATGCCGGATGACGTGCAAAAATCATCGCGCCAATTCCTAAAATAGTAGTAATAACCGCCAGAATTATTGAAGTTCTGTAAATCGCGATTTCGTTTTTTCCGGTTGTATATTCTTTTTGAAGTGCGCTTGTCATGAAAATACTAAAATCGACACCATGACCAAAAATCAGCGTACAAACAATCATGCTGAAAATATTCATTTGAATACCAAAGATTCCCATAATTCCAGCCGTAACAATTCCGGTTAAAGCAATTGGAATACAACTTACAATAACTAATTCCAGTCTTCTGAAAAAGAAAAACAAAATCAGGATTACAGCCACAAATGAATAATTGACAAGCGAATTAAAATCGGTTTTTAGAGTACTAAAAAACGTTTCATTCATTTGCTGGCGATCAATTGCAATCAGGTTATTTTTAGCTGAAGCCGATTTTACAAAAGAATCTCGTTGTTCCGGTGTTACTTTTACTAAAGTAGAAATCGTGAAAAATCCGTTTTTTTCGGTTACAAATTCTTTCAATTGTAAAGCCTGAACTTTCAGGTAATCCTGCGCTGAAATTGGTTTAAAATTAAAATCTAAATGATCAAAAAAAGCAGTGTAAGTTGTGGGTTTGAAACCAAGTTTTGAACCTTCGGCAATTAACTGCGATTCTAAAAGTTGCTTTTTATTGGCATCCCAAAACGAATTCCATTTGTCAATTTTTTGTTGTTGTGCCGCCTGCGAAAGCATAATTCCTCCAACGGAACTGAAATTTAATATTTTGTTCGTTTGCTTTTCCTTCGATAAATCGGCAAAAAGCTGCGAGTTGTTTTGTAAAACTTCCTCCATACTGTTGCCATATGAAGCCACATAAATGGTTTTGGAAGTTAAACTCGTGCTTTCTTCAAGGTCTTTTTCTGCTGCCTGGATCTCTTTAGGAACAAAATTCAATTGCGATAAATCGTTATTGAAGCCAACGTTGTTATAGGTAAAGCAGCAAATAATGGTAATTAAAACGCAAAAACCAATGAGATATTTATTGTTATGAAAAGAGAAATGTGCAAGTTTATCGATGACATTTTTCTTATGTTCGAAATTATTTTCTTTCGGTTTATACAAATGCGGCACAATCAAAAGAGAGAAAATACCCGTTACCATAACAATTACGGCGGCGAAAATTCCGAGGTCATTTAATGCATCTGACTTTACAAAAAGTAAACATAAAAAGGCAACAGCCGTTGTTGAGCTGCTCATAATGACCGGCATTGTAATGTCTTTGTATAACGTTTTTACATCGCTATTGTGTTTATAATGCGTTAGAATATGAATCGAATAATCAATTGTGATTCCTAATAAAATAGATCCGATTCCGAGAGAGATTGCAGAAATTTGTTCCTTCACAAAATATAAAAAGGCAACGGCAAATAAAGCACCAAAAACGGTTGGGAGAAAAATAATCAGCGGAATCATTACTTTTCGATAAAACAAAATCAAGATCAACATTAGCGTAATCATCGCGATTGTTGTGGTTAAAATAATATCGCTTTTGATTTGATTGGCATTGGCAACCGCAATCAAAGCTGAACCGAAATAACTAATCGAGGTTTTGCCTTTGAATTTTGTATTTAAATTCTCCTGAATCGATTTTAGTTTATTCGCAAAAATTGTATTCTTTTCTGTTTCGCTTGACGGAATATTTGACGTAATAAAAAGTAACAGTTTCTTTTTGTCTTTGGTCATTACAAAACCATTATCAAGTGTGAAATCGTCACCAATATTTAGCTGCTGTAATTTTTTTAAAGCAATAAAGGAAATCCCAAGTGGATCCTGTAATATAAAATCTTTGGTTATAAATCCTGAAGGAGAAATAATAGACTTGTAATTTCCCTGAATTGTTGCTGCAATACTGTCTTTTTGAAGTTTGTTCTGAATGGCAGCATAATCTTTATTCTCCAGAAAAAGCGGCAAATTATTGTAGACAAAATCTATGGTTTCCTGAATGTTTTCTTCGTCAATTTTTCCCTGAATTCCGGTAACGTAAGGTGTACAGGATTTGGCAACACTATCTGAAAAAATAGTAGCCATTTCTTTTAGATCTTCGTCCGTTCCGTTTTTATCCAATTTGAAAATAACCGTGATTTTATCAGCAAAATTGAGTTGTTTCAACACTTTTGCCGTAACATCTGCCTTATCGTTTGTTGGGATAAGTTTGGTAATGTCTTCCTCAAACTTAATTCGGGAAGCAAAAAATCCAAATGCCAAAAGCATCAAAATAGCCAATACCACCGATAATTTTTTTCGTCGGTTTACAAACAAGTGAATGGCGTAGAAGTATTGATGCATAATTATTTATTGTTGTTTTTGCCTATTGTTTTTTTCGCCACGAATTTCACGAATTTTCACTAATTAATTCCTGTCTAATTTTAAATGTTTAAATCATTGTAATCCTTTAATCTTTGGCATTTTTTTTCGTTGCGTTTCGTAATCGATTAAAAATTAATTCGTGCTAATTTGTGAAATTCGTGGCAATCCGACACAGATTATAAAATCAGGCTAAATTCTTTTAATCTGTGGCAAACTTTTATGTAATATCTGTTTTATTCCTAGAACTAAAAGCCGTTAAAAGTAAATAACTTATAAGACCAAAAGTCAGCGCCAAAACGGATGCTAAAATAAGACTTCCCACGATATATTGCGTAGCATTTTTTTGAATATCATCAAGTGTAACCGAACTATCTAAAATTAGTGGTGCATCATTTGATACAAAGTAACTTCCCATTTTTAAGGAACCGTAAATAACAAAAGGAATAAAAGGCGGAAAACTCACATTTGAAGCCAGATAAGCGATTACTTTATTGAGCCTGAATAAAGCCGCAAAAGTAAAAAGCAACACAGTTTGAAATCCCCAAAATGGAGAAATTCCTATAAAAATACCTAAAGCTATTGCTGCCGATTTTTTAAAATTAGAGTCAGAACTTTCTAGAATATCTTCAAGAAAGAATTTTTTAAAGCCTTTTTTTTTTGCTCGCCTGAAGAAATCTCTTGGTTTGATGTACAATAAGGCGTTGATTACCAAAACGGTATTTAAAATACTGATTCGGGTAAAATCTTTGAAAGGGCGAAAATGGGAAACACGTTCTGCAGGATCGTATAAAATTTGAATCGGAATGTTTTTGACCACAATTCCTTTCCAGGCAGAACGAACAATAACTTCAATTTCGAATTCAAATTTATTGGTATAAAATTGCTTCGGAATTAATTGTAAAGGATATAATCGAAATCCTGACTGCGTATCTTCTAATACGATTCCGGTTTCAAACTTAAACCAGAAATTCGAAAATTTATTACCGAAACTACTTTTCTTCGGCACATTTTCCTGTGTCATATTTCGGCTTCCAATCAAAAGAGAACTAGGTTGTTTTTGAATTTCTTCAATAAAAACCGGAATATCGTCAGCAAAATGTTGTCCGTCAGAATCTATTGTGATGGCATATTCAAAATTCTGTTCAATTGCTTTTCTAAAACCATTTCGGAGCGCTCTTCCTTTTCCTAAATTCTTAGGATGGTGAATTTGAGTCAGCTCCGAGTATTGTTTTAAAATTTCGCTGGTTGAATCTGTTGAACCGTCATTGACGATAATAATATGTGAAGTGAAATCTAAAATAGAATCCAGCACTCTTTTCAGCGTTTTGTGATTATTGTACGTGGGAACAATGACACAAAAAGAGGTTGAATTAAGCAGATTCTGCTGTGATAAAGTAGGTTTCATTTAGCGTTTTTCGTGAGCTTACTTCACAAACTGTTTTTCTTTTTCAGAGAAACTTTTAGATTGTAAAACAAATTCTTTTAGATAATCTTTCAAAGCACCGCTTTGCTCTGCATAATGCGTTGTTATGAATTTTTTATCTTCTTTAATATTTTTTTTGTAACCGGTAATTCCCGGAACATCTTCCTGAATACTCAATCGAATCATTCTGATTTCGATATTATTCGGGTCACTTTTTAAAGTTGCTTCAAGTAATTTTGCACCTTCTTTAAAGCGGGAAATTTTACTACCTATTAAATTTTCAAACTTAGAATCGACCAAAATTGAAGCTGCTTTGTAAGCCACTAAAATTTTGTCGTCGGTATTTGAAATTCCAACAAGTTTATCCGTAAATTCTTTTGCATTAGCTTCTGATTTTGCAACATCAGGATACATTTTTCGAATAGCTGCCAAATCTGGGTTTACCGCAAAGTTTATCCATAGAAGCAGAGAGAATAGTAATTTCATAAATTATAATTTTTTATACACATTGCTTAATTTTAAAGCAACCGTATCGTTAAAATATGTGGTGTTTTTTACCTTTACCAAATCATCTTCTGTGGTTATAATATCAAGTTCTAAACGCAATTCCGGATTTGTTTCCGGATTGATTAATGCCATGAATTTTACATTGGTCAGTGTTTGTATCATCAACGAACTTTTAGTAATCGACTCTGTAAGTTCTTTAATAATCTGAATCATGCAAACGCCCGGCATAATTGGGTTTCCTGGAAAATGACCTTTAAAAACCTCGTGATTGGCATTAACTAATATACGAAAATTAAATTTAGCATCTCCTGTTTTTTCTTCTGAAAGAACTTTATAAAAGTCTTTTAAAACCATATTTTTTTATTTTACTTTAAAAGTGTAACTAATACCAATCTGGAAAACCTGATTTAAAATCAGATCGTTATAGTAATAATCATCGTTATCATATTCGATTCCGTCATAGCCATAAATATCAATTAAACCTTGTTTAAATCGTGCTTCAAAAGTCAGTCCGTTTGGTAATGTGTAACCTACTCCGGCAACGATAGAAAAGTCAAAATCGATTGGGTCAAAACCATAACGGCCAAAATTATCACTCGTTTTAAAATCAGCTGAAGGCCCCGCTAAAATATGAAAACCTTTTCCGCCAAAGTTAAATTTAGCAACAACTCCAAGCGATAAATAATCCAGTTCATATTTTGCAGGTGTTCCAAAATCCGGATTTTGATCAGTGTAATATCTTCCTTCAGAACCTTGTCTGGAATAGGTTAATTCCGGCTGAAGCGTAAAATATTTATTGAATTTTATCTCGACTAATCCACCAACATAAAAATCTGATTTCATACCATTATCATCAATATTACTTAAACTCGACAGCGTTAAACCTCCACGAAGTCCCGGACTAACCGTTACTTGTGCATTTGACGTTACAATACCTATAAATAAAACAAAAGCAATTACGGTTAATTTTTTCATTTTGGTTTGATTTAAAGTTTATGATTAGTTTAAATTTTATTCTGATTTCAAATAATTCAAAACAATTTTCAACTTAATATTTTGATGAACAATTTCAATCTTCTCGGCAAAAATATTGTTTTCTGAAGTAAATGTCAGCGTAAATTTTTCTTTTGTTTTAGAAGAATGAACCACTTTTTCTAATTTTTTATCTTTTTTTGAGATGAAAAGATAATTGTCGCGTTTTCCATCTTTCGATTTGTAAATATTATCTGCATCATTTTCAAATTGTTCCTGAATCAAATATTCTTTTTTGAGCAGTAATCTAAAATCTTCTTTTAAAGTATTGATCAGGATTTTTCGGTCTAATTCTGAAACGATCGAATTGACTTTGAAATCAGTATCAGATATTTCAAAATCTAACAATTTGTTACCAAATTCGGTTGTGAAAACAATTCGATGCGTTGTATCATTTATTTTTTTTGCGATGAAAATTCCGCTGATTTCATTTCCATAAACCGTGATATTGGTTTTATAAACATAATCTTTTTTTGAATCTGAAAAGTAGGGAACCTGATAAGATGCTTTGTCTAATTTTTTGGGTGTATAATTTTTGGTGACTGAGCCACAAGAAACTAAAACAATAGCCAGAAGGCAATTAATTATTAAAAACTGAATCGTCGATTTTTGCATTGATCACTTTATTTTTAAGTACAATTCTGGTATAATCTTCAGATGATTCTAATAGTTTTACCTGAACAACGGTTGCTTCTTCTTTATCAAAAGTCAGTTCAATTTGTTTGATGTATTTTTTAAGAGTAGCATCTTTCGGAACAAATTTTGCCAGATTCTGACCTTTTAATTTAAAATATGAAATCGTAAATTCTTTATCGTCAAACATATTTCCGCTCACACTGCCAACAATTAATTTATTGATACGTCCAAAGATTTTGCTGTTGCCAATATCAACTGCGCTTTTCTTTCCTTCGTCATTAATCAGGATTTTCCCGTTTTTAAAAACAATACTATAATTGTATGGTTTTTTATATTGCCATTGCAAAAGACTCGGTTCCTTGAAAATCATTTTCCCCGAAGTTTCAATGTCTTTCGATAAAAAATCCAAATGTTTGTACTGAACGAAATCAGTACTTAAAGTCTTGATTTTTTTTGAAACTATATTTACATCTTGCTTAAAAGCAGCGACTTCTGCGTCGCTCATTTTTTGTTCCTGAGCAAATAAATTGCCTGAAATAAATAGAATTAGTAGTGCTATTTTAGTTTTCATATTTTTTTAAATTGTGCTTTAAAATTTTTGCCACAGATTACTATTTAATTTAGTAAAATCCGTTTTTTATCCGCGTCTTCGCTTTAGCGAATCCGTTTCATCCGCGTTCAATTTCATAAGCTTTAAGATTCAAAAGTTCTTCGATTGAAATCACTTCGTAATTGTTTTGTTGCAAAAATTGCAAAAACTGTTCCAATACCAAAACGGAGTGTGACGCCGTGTCGTGCAAAAGTACGATTCCGCCGGGAGAAACAAGTTTTATAATGCGATTGAAAATTAAATTTTGATTTTTTGTTCCGCCGTCGAGCGATCGAATATTCCAGCCAATTACTTTATGTCCGGTTATTTTCAAAGCTCTTCTGATCGATGGTGTTGTAACTCCGTAAGGCGGACGAAAGAAGTTTATTTTTTTTGAAGTGAATTTTTCCAGAAGTTTATCTGTTTTCTCAATTTCTTCTTTGATTGTTGCAGCATTATAAAAATCAAAAAATTTAGAATGACTATAGGAATGATTCCCAACCAAATGTCCGTCATTAATAATTTGTTTTAAGATTTCAGGATGTACTTCAATATTTTTCCCGATGCAGAAAAAAGTTGCTTTTACATTGTATTTTTTCAGAATTTCTAAAACTTCTAAAGTAAAAAAGCTTGGTCCGTCATCAAACGTAATTGCAATTTTTTTTTCGGTTTCTAACGGATTATTGCAGAACGCTTTTACGTGATAATTAGATGAAATTCGTGCAGAACCAATAGCATTTATTCCCAGCCAGATTAAAACAATTGTGATAAACCATACCCAACTAATTGCCGCATAAAAGTTCAGAAGAACGAGTAAAAGCAATAAAAAGAGAAAGAATAACGAAATGTTTTTATGCGTTATCATTTTGATATCAAAGTAAAACTATGATTTTTTCCGTTTAACTGATTGTACAATAAAATGGTATTATAAACTGGTTTTTCAACCGAATTTGCTTTTGTAATTTCAGGAATTTCCTGAGTTTTTATAACTTTAGATGCCATCCATAAAGCAAAGGCCGAAGCTGTATCATATTCGCCGCTCAAATGTTTGTAATATAATTGAGGCGTTTCTGCGAAAGCATTTTCAGCAATATTTTTATAATAAATATCAGAATCTACATTTCCGTTAAAACCTAAAACCAACGCATCAATATCTGAAACTTGTAAATTATTTACTTTTAAAAAGCTGACAATTTCATTTTCAACTTCATTTGGATCTAAAGTATTTATAATGGCAACATCCAGAATTTCGGCGTAAGTGCTTTCTTTTTTCTCGTTTTCTAAAACAAAAAAACTTGCACCTTCACCATAAATTGCACCCGGTGTTGTTGAATTTAGCATGTTTGATGGTAAATTACTTTCGTCTTTTACACGACCGGCCAATTTAAAAAGTGAGATCGTATAATCTCCGGTTTCGTCAATTCCGCCTACTAAAATAGAATCTGCTTCATTTTCTTCAATTTGCATTTTAGCATCTAAAAGTGCTGATTCGAAAGAAACAACTCCGTTTACATAGGTGAAATTATAGCCTTTACATTGTAAAGTCAGAGCAATTTGTGCTCCAACGGTATTATGTGTTGATTGAATAAAAGAAGTGGGCGTTAAAAATTCTTCATTATTATCCAGAATGTTTTTCAGGAATTTTTCAGAATCTTCGATACATCCCAAACCGGTTCCGGTAATAATGGCATCAACGTTTTCGATATTTGCATCTTTTAAGGCTAAAGCCGAAGATACGATTCCGTTTTTTACACCTTTTGCCATTCTTCTGCTGGCAGCGGGAGAAATATAATCTTTATAAACAGGCGAAATTACAGTAAGTACCGTTTCGTCTGTGTGCGGAATTGCTTCTTCTAAAAAAACTGTATCAAATGTTTTTTGAGTCGATATACAGCCTACTCCATTTATATATGTTTTTTTCATTTTAGCTTTTTGAAAATATAAGGGTAGAACAATTTCCTCCAAAACCAAAAGAGTTGGATAAAACGTGTTCGATAGTTGCATTTTTTAAGGAAGTCTGCGGTTGCAAATCAAATTCTTCCATTGGATTTTCGAAATTAAGATTCGGATATACCACGTTATTCTGAATCGCCAAAACACTGTAAACCGCCTCGATTGCTGCTGCTGCGGCTAAAGTATGTCCGGTAAAAGGCTTAGTAGAACTAAAGTCTGGAACTTTTTCGCCTTGGTAAATTCGTAATAAAGCTCTTCCTTCGGATAAATCATTGTTGGGAGTTGCAGTTCCGTGCACGTTGATATAGTCAATTTGCGAAGGTTTTAAACCCGAAACATCAAAAGCCTTTTTCATTGCTAAATAAGCGCCATCTCCATTTTCTGAAGAAGCAGTTTGATGAAAAGCATCGTTTGCATTGCCATAACCAGAAACCCGGGCGAGTACTTTTTTATTTTGTTTCGCTACAATTTCATCTGATTCTAAAACCAGATATGCCGCAGCTTCGCCAAGATTTAATCCTTTACGTTCGTTGTCGAAAGGTTTGTTGAAATCGTCTGATAAAATCATCAAAGTTTTAAATCCATTAATCGTAAATTTTGCCAAACCATCGGCTCCGCCTACAATTACGCGATCTAATTTTCCGGTTTTTATCAATCTGGCACCCAACATAATCGAGTTTGCTGCAGATGAACAAGCCGTGCTTATAGTCGTAACCATTCCTTTTAAACCTAATTCTTCGGCAATTTTTTCAGCCACATCGCCGCCATCGTGACAAGCAATATATTTGACCAATTCAGGATGTTTGAAATAATCGTAATAATGTTTTTCAGTCATGTCCATTCCGCCTACACTTGTAGCAGAAATAAGTCCGGTTCTGAATTCATTTATCGATGTAATTCCGGCGTTTTCAACAGCTTGTTTTGCTGCCAAAGTACCAATCATCGCCGTTCTCGAAAAGTTATTATCGTCGTCTAATCCCAATTCAGCAATCAACTCTTCATTGGTTTTTTTGATTTCGCCTACCTTAATAACATCTGCGTGAACTGTCGAAATATTTGTGATACGCGAAATACCAATTTTATTTTCGATTAACGAAATATAATTTTCCTCGACTGAATTTCCAATCGAAGAGATAATTCCCATTCCCGTTATTGCAACACCTTTTATTTTAGACATCTTAGATTGTTAGATTTTTAGACTTGCTTAGATTATTTTTATTAGACTTGCTTAGAATTTTAGATATTAGACTTCTTAGATTTTTGTAAAGCATTGTCTAAGTAGTCTAAAAATCTAAGCCAGTCTAAGCAGTCTATTTCGTTCTGTTAGCGCTAATATAAGCTGCCATAGTTTCGATCGATTGGAAAATAGTTTTTCCTTCTTTCGGATCTACTAATTTAATTCCGTAATCTTTATCTAAAATCACGATCAATTCAAGCGCATCAATGGAGTCTAAACCTAAACCGTCTCCAAACAAAGGATCGTTATCAGCAATGTCTTCGATTGTGATATCTTCAAGGTTAAGAGTAGTAATGATTTTGTTTTTTAATTCTTCTTTTAATGCTTCCATGATTATTTATTATATAATGTATTGATAGTTTCGTTTTTATATTTTTCGTTTTCGTCTTTACTAATCGTGCAAAGAAAAGCTTTATAACTGTCATTAAAAAATTCTACCCAGCCACAAAGAACTGTATCAGCTTTATTTGTGTTTAACAGAATGCCTGAATAGTTAAACAGAAATTCAGTATTGAAAGCATCAAATATAAAGAAAGAATTCTCACTTTTAAGCTGATGACGAATACTTATTTCACCCAAACATATATTTGGCAGCGTATAAACAAAAACCGCCGGACTCGGAAAATAGTTTTCCTTGTCGGAAATTGATTCCTGATACTTAACATCTGTATCTAAACTCGAAGATTTATTGGCCAAAACCAAAGCAATATTATTTTCTTTTTCTGATGAAATAATAGGACTCAACAGCAATTCAGATCCTAAAAAAGCCAGTTTACTCAAAGCATCCATTTTGAAAAACTTTGGATATTGAATGTCAAAATTGCGATACGCTTGTTTTGAGAAATCGCTGAAATCTGTTGAGTCTATTTTGAATACAGAAGTTCCGTTCAAAACAATTTCGTTGTTTTGGATGGTTATATAATCGTGTATATATGTTTTGTTTTGAGTCATTTATTTAATTTAACACTAATTCCACAAATTAGCACGGATTGGTTTGGGTTTAAATAGCAATAATTATTTAATGTAATTGGTTCTAGTTATGAAAGCCAGGTCTGAATAATTTTTGCAATTTTCCATTTTCCGGATTTCTTTTCAATTATAATTACAAATCCTCTTCCACATTTTCCGCCACCACAAGAAGCGCCAGCAGCTAAAATTCCGAAAGTTTTTGTTTTGTTAAATTGAATTCTTGATACTGAAATAGTTCCAACAGGAAATAGTAAATTACTTTTATCATTTAAATCCCATTTTTTTTCATGAGGATATTTTGATGTATTTTGAAAATTAAACTTTTTATTATTTTCAAAAACTTTAAAAACAAATTTGTATTCTTCCGTTTCTTTTGAAATGTCATAAGAATATCCAGAAACATTAATTTTTTTAACAATCATTTCAGTTTCTTGAGGACTAATTTTTTTTACATCATCATAAACACCAATTAAAATTCTTGTCTTATCATTTTTGATGCTATCTCGGTTCCGCCAATACTCCTTTAATTCTTTATGAAAACTAATAGTATCTTCTTTATTAGTTTTAAAATCAATTCTTGGTGTTGGTGGAGGAAGTATAACTCTTCTATCCATATAAATAGAATCTACAATTTCGACAAAGACATTATTTAAGACATCTTTCTCAAATTGTAATTCGTCAATTTTCTCCTTTTTGCATCCAAAAAGAGAAAGTAGAATAAAAACTATAGATATGACTTTTGATAATTTCATTTATTATTTTCAACTATATTGAGCTTGTAAGATTTATTTACAAGTTGAGCTTTTTATTTGAACTGTTCGGAATTTCCGAACAGTTCAAATTATATATACACAAAAAATCAAGTAACATAATTAGTGAAAATTAGTGCAATTCGTGTTTAAACTTTCTCAAAAACCACAGCTGTATTACAACCTCCAAATCCGGAAGCCGTTTTCAAAAAACACTCAATATTAGCCTCTTTGTTTTTCTCAATAACATTTATCGTTTCGCTTACGCCGATTTCGTCAAAACCTTTCGATTCAAAAAGCATATTTTTATTTGCCGATTCAATGGCGATTACCGTTTCTAATAATCCCGAAGCACCTAACGTATGACCGTAAAAACCTTTTAAACTATTTATAGGTACGTTTTGTAAACCTAAGCGATTTAATGCAATGGCTTCCATTTCGTCGTTGAATGGAGTTGCTGTTCCGTGTGCAGAAATATAATCGATTTTGTCCACTTCAATTTGGGCTTCTTTCAAAGCATTCTGAATACTTCTAAACAAACCTTCACCCGTTCTTGAAGGACCCGAAATATGATTCGCATCGTTTATCGAACTGTCTCCAATCACTTTTATTTTTGCGTTTCTGGCTTCCGCCGAAATTAAAACAGCAGCCGTTGCTTCGCCTAAACTTACGCCGGTTCTGTTTTTAGAATACGGTTTACAAGGCAATTCGCTCATCGCCTGAAAAGAATTAAAACCGGACAAAACAAATTCTGAAACTTCGTCTCCGGCTACAACAAAAACATTATCGTACAACTCAGATTGAATCATCCTTTTAGCAACTGAAACCGCTAAAATTCCGGAAACACAAGCATTCGAAACGACAATTGGCTGTGTTTTGAATCCGAAGAAGTCAGCAACATTTTGAGCTAAAACATCTAAATGTGCATTATTAAAACTTTCCTCTGAATCATTTTTTAATGCCGTAACATTTCCTTTTGTAGTAGAAAGTATAAAAGCAGTTTTCGAATTTAATTCGATTTGGGATTTTTTGATAATTGGCTCTAAAGCCAAAATCATCATTTTCTCTAAACGAGAATATTTTGTGTCAATACTTATTTTTTCAAAAGCACTTTTTATTTTTTCATCAGGAATAATAGAAGCATAAAATTGAATTGGCATTAAAGCAATATCCTGATGCAATTGAATACCGGAATCGCCACGAACAATCGCTTCAATGTTTGATGCAACATCAAAACCTAAAGGCGTGATACAATTCGTTTCGTTGATATATACTTCTCTTATCATTTTATCTTATTTTCTGGCTGCTAAATGAGCCACAGATTGTACAGATTAAACGGATTAACGCGGATTTTTATTAATTTTTAATTCGTGAAAATTAGTGTAATTCGTGTTTGTCTTTTATTTTAATAACCCCACTTTTCGTTTCCATTCTTCATAGAAAGGAGGATTTGTCAGCATCAAATTTCCGTCGCCATCTAAAAAAACCTGAACAGTTTCTCCGGTGCAGGCCACTTCGCCTTTTGCATCTATAATTCTAAAACGATAGATCATTTTGGCAGCGGGAGTATCTACAACCGTTGTTTCTATGGTTACGACATCGCCGTAGCGTAAAGACAATTTATGCTCACATTTCGATTTTACAATTGGAGTCGTATAACCGGTATTGCCAATGTCTAAATAGGTAAGTCCGTGTTGGCGGCCAAAAGCTTCTCGTCCATCTTCAAAATAGGTGATATAGTTTCCGTGCCAAACGATTCCAAGCGGATCAGTTTCGTTAAAACGAATTCTGATTTCGTGAGAGACGGTTAGTTCAGTGGCTTCGTTATACTGTTCTTTTCTTTTTGTCATAAAATAAGGCAATGGATGTTGTGATAATAAAGAACAAAAATAACAAACTTATTTTTGGGATGATTTCGAGGAAAGAAACGTTGCGCAATAACACATCGTAAAAAGCTTCTAATCCCCAGTTCATAGGTGACGATTTTGCGATATATTGCATGATCGTTGGCATGGCAAAAACAGGTACCCAAACACCACCTACGGCAGCGAGAATAAGGACACTTGTTGCGCCAAAAGGTGCTGATTGTTCTTGTGTGTTAGCTACAGTTCCTAATAAAATTCCGAAACCTATGGCGGCGAAACCTGAAAATAAAGCCACGACACTCATTAAAAATAAATGCCCTTCGATATTTAAGGAAGGCAAACCAATATGTGGAAATAATAACACCGCCACGGCAACCATCATATAAAACTGAATCATACAAATGGCTGAATAAGTAATGGTTTTACCAATTATCACGACTAAATTAGAAACAGGATTGGTCAATAACCGAACGAATGTTCCTTGCGATTTTTCTTTTACTATATTAATAGACAACGGAATCACGATAAAAAATATCGCAAAAAGTGTCCAGGCCGGAACATTGTGTTGTACCGAGTTTGGTCGAACCTCTTTGTTGTTTATTTTCGGGATTATTTCTTTGAAAGTAATGAAACTTTTTTGCTCAAATTCTGTAGTTCCTTCTCCTAATTGGTTTTCGAAAGTGGTGTAAATTGATTTGCTTTCGATTTGAGAAATCATCTTATCAATCGAACTCATTACGGCATTTTTGAAACTCATTTGCACTGCAGGATCAAAATACAATTTGACTTCTTTTTCCTTTATTACTTTAGGTTTTTCAGTCTGTGCGGTACTATCGGTTTCTGTTAAGCCCATTTTACTGATGATGTTCTGAACATTCTGATCGATTTTGGCTTGTAAATCAACGCTTAAATCTTTCGGAATTACAATTGCCAACTGAAATTTTCCTTTATAAACAGCTTCTTTAGCAACTTCTTCAGTAATGGGTTTGTTGTCGATTTGCGTGACAACGCTAAACAAATTGCTTTTTTCGAGATTATCAAAAACAGTTTTAGACACAGAACCATTATCATTATCGACTAATAAAATCGGAATTTTATTATCGCTAATGGTTTTAAAAGTACTATCCTGAATTAAAGTTACTGTGATCACCAGTACCAACGGCATGATGAATAAAATAATCAATCCGCCTAAATCGCGTTTAAGCAAGAGAAATTCTTTTACAACCGACATCCAAATTTTATTGACCATCTCTAAAATCTTTACCGGTTAATGAAATAAAAACTTCTTCGAGATTGCGTGCTTCAGCTGTAGCATTTATTAAACTTGAAGGTGTTCCCTGCGCATAAATTCTGCCTCGGTCGAGAATGGCAATATGCGTACAAAAATCTTCGGCTTCAGCCAAATGATGTGAGGTATATATAATCGTAGTTCCGTTTTGGTTGAGAACTTTTAAGTAATCGATAATGGCATTTTTAGACTGAACATCAACACCAACTGTTGGTTCATCCAGAAATAAAACTTTAGGATTGTGCAAAATTCCGGCAATCAAATTGACTCTTCGCTTCATTCCGCCAGAAAAGGTTTCGATGCGTTTGTCGGCGAATTTTAGTAAACCCAAAAGATCCAAAGTTTCAACAACTTTATCTTTTAAGTAAGCACCTTTTAAACCGTACATACTTCCAAAATAATGTAGATTTTCTCTCGCTGTCAAAGTGGGATATAAGGCATATTCTTGCGGAACAACTCCAATGATTTTTTTAATTTTTGAGGAATGATTGGTATAGTTCAACTCATCAATAGTAAAATGTCCTGAGGTTGGTTTGATCAATCCGCAAAGCATGGAAATCAGGGTAGTTTTTCCGGCACCGTTCGGGCCCAATAAACCAAAAATCTGTCCTTCGTTGATATCCAGCGAAACGTTGTTCAAAGAATACTGGTCTGCATCTTTGTACTTTTTCGAAAGGGATTCTATTTTTATAATTGGTTGCAAAATATATTAGCTAATGGCTTTTTTTAGTTTTTTGAAAAAGATTTCTTCTCTGTTGGCAATGCTCAAAAGTTCATCGGCAATGGCGTTGTAAGCATCTTCTTTGGCACTTCGGTTTTTGTAAATTCTGGAAGCTTCTACAGCAAAATCACGCCATGAATCTCCAATCAAGGTCATTTCTTTCGAAAGAACTTTCAATTCTTCATTTCCTAAAATAACCGAAGCTTCTTGTAAAAAAGCAGCGTAAATAAATCTAAAACCTCCGCCGCCGGTTCCTATTTCTTCCTGCATACGAACCATTTGTGCCAGATAGTGATTGGCTTTTTTGGTGCCGTGTTTTACAGGCCATTTACGGATTTGTTTCGATACGAATTTTATTCCGCGTACACCAACAATAGGCACTGGCGCTAACATATCGCGACAGGTATTTTTGATTCCTTTAATGATGGCACTTTTTAAATCAACTTCCTTTGGAATCTGAATCGGGTAATACATTTGTCCTCTTGGAGCAAAAGCACCTTTGGCAAAACGTACTTTGTCTAATTCGTCATGCGTTAAAGTCGTAACAGTTTCCATCACAGGATCGCTGACTAAATAATCGGTTTCGGTTTTTCCGTAAACGACTAAATTGTGCGCGTTGAAATGGAAGCGATATTCATCAGGAAAATAACTCAAATGATAGACGCCAACCTGTAATCCGGTTGGAATATTATTTTTTAAATTCTCGTCTAATGCTTTGTTTGCATTTGTTGTTGATGAGAATTTTTGTCTTTTTATTTTTAGATTTAAACGGTTTGCCAGTTTATTAAAAATTTGTCCGGGCAAAGTTCTATAGCTAATTGCAGGGGCGTGATTTACTTTTATAAAAGGCAAATACACAAAAAAAAGTCCGGAACCAATACCAAAAACCATCGGTTCGCTGATGTTCAGTCCGTTGTTTTTCAACAAATTCGAAGCTACTCCATTCTCACAATGAGCAGATTGATGATGTGTAAAATTGATTTGCATTAGTCTTTTTTAATATTTTTTAATTCGGCTATTGAAATTTCAAAAGCGTCGGCATATTTTTTTAAAATTGAATCGCTTAATTTGGCAAAATTAGCTGGCTTAAAATGTCTTTTTACACGCCATTTCCACATGCCAACATAACTGGACAAAATAGTAAGGTCCATTTTGTTGATTTCCATATAATAAACAATAGGACTTACTTGACCAATTTCTACTTGCTGTTTTGCTTCGGCAATTCGCTCGTTTATTTCGTCTATTGAATTTGAAAGTGCGATGGTTTTGGGTTCCCAGCCGGTACTTAGAGTTGTAGTATAATCTCCGTTTTCATCGGTAGCATACAAAAGTTCTTTAACGTTGTTTTTGGTTAAGTTGCTTTTGTCTTGTGGTACTTTTTCTTTTTCCATATCATTATTAATTTATTAGATACATAAGGCTAATGCGATACATAAACTAATTATTAAAAACCCCAGATTTGTGAAGGCTAAATTTTGTTTTTTCTTCACAAATAAATATATCATTTCTATCAGTAGTCCCCAAAAAAAAGACTGTACTATAATAAATGCCATAATAAACATTCCTAAACCTCCATCAACGTGTTTATGACCGTCTTCGTCACAATATTTATGAGGATCAAAGGTAAAATACCAAAGTAAAAAAACCAATGAAAGTAAAATAACTAAAATCCCAATTCGGATTAATAAATGGAAAACAACTTTTTTAGCATTCATTTAAACCGAAACTATCTTTTGAATGAACAAATTAATTTCACATTCTAAGAGTAATTTATGTCCCCATATACTTGCGCAGCGCATTGTACATAAGGTATAATCGTCGCCTTCGAATTTTGAAACCAAAGTTGCTTTTGTGATAATGGTATCTCCAACTTTTGGAAGCAAATGTATTTTAAGGTTTTTTATCGCACTTATAAAACCAAGTACATTTATGTTTTCATTTTCTGTGCCGTCTTCCTCAAAAAAATATTTTTTACCTACAATAGACGAACAGGTTTGTGCTGTATTTTCGATTAAACCCGCTTCGATAAAAACGTTATTGTCAATGAAAACATTATCCTTTTTTATCAAAAAGGTAGTTTCTACAAAGTTGGCATCTATATCTAAAATTAAATCCACCATGAGCATTGGCGCACGGTGCGGTAAGTAATTTTGTATATCAACTCCGGTTTTCATTGTTGTAATCATTTTGCTAAAACAGTTTTCATTTGTCCGTTTGCAATTTCTTCATTGTTCAAAGTCGTTACAATATCAACGAGTGTAATTCCGGCAAATTCCTGTAAAATAGTTACCGTTGATTGAATTGTATCATTAATTTTTGGCAGTTTTTTAATCTCAATTTCCTTTATAGAACCTATATATCCTGTTGGAGCTATTTCGTTTTTCAGAAAAAATTGATAACCTGTGTGTAACGCAACAGATTGTGCCATATGTTCGATTAAACCTGCTTCCAGAAAAGTATCGTTGTCAGAAAATATGTTATCGTTTTGAATTTTAAAACCTGAAATCAATGAAGTTTCGGTAAACGAATACATTTTATCTACCATAACAAAAGGGAATTTTTGCGGCAGTAAATTTTCGACAGCTTCTTTTTCTAAAAGTAAAATCGTCTCCATTAGCAAACGGTTAAGTAAGCATATGCAAACGAGAATCTTCCACTTTCAGGAACAGATAAAAGGATACGATCTCCCTTTTTTAAATTTCCTGAATTCATCAATTCTTCCACAGCCAGATAAATAGAGGCCGAACCTACATTTCCTACTCTTGAAAGATTCATGAACCATTTTTCATCCGCCATTCCGATTCCTTTTTCGCTTAATCCTTTCTTCAGTCCTTCAACAAAAAAGTTTGAAGAAACGTGAGGAATAAAATAATCGACCTGATCTGAACTAATATTATTTTTAGACATGGCATCGCTCATACTTTCGGCTCCTTTAGAAAGTATAAATTCATCCAATAATTTTACATCTTGTTTAATGGCAAAAACCGATTCGTTTAACCATTGTTCCGGAGGATAATCGCTCCATGATTTTATTTCGCCATTTTCTTGTTTGTCTCCACCGGCGTACATGCAGGTTTCTAATTCATAAGCATATGAAAAAGCTTCCATCCATTCGATTTTTAAAGAAATAGGTCCGCTTGGTTTATTTTCTAATAAAAAAGCTCCCGCTCCGTCAGACAACATCCAGCGTAAAAAATCTTTTTTGAAGGCAATAATCGGTTGCTCTTCCAGGCTTTTTAGATTGGCTGCTTCGTGATTGTACATTTGGGCATTTAGCCATGATGATACTTTTTCTGATCCTGTGCAAATTGCATTTTTAGAATTTCCTGATCTTATTGACAGGAAACCAAATTTTAATGAATTCATTCCGGCACAGCAAACTCCGGTTGATGAATTTAATTCTACCGATTTGTTTTTTAATAAACCATGAACCATCGCGGCATGCGAAGGAAGGAAAACATCAGGTGTTGAGGTTCCGCAGGAAAGTACTTCTAAATCTTGTGCTGTAAAGTTTTCATCAAATAACTGCACAATTGCATTTTGGGTTAACTCAGCATTATTATGTGTACTTTTTCCTGTTTTGTCAATGGCGTAATAGCGGCTTGTAATTTTATTATTGCGCAAAATAATACGTCTTGCTTTAGAAGCAGCATCATTGATGAGTCCTAAATACTCTTCCATTTCGTCATTAGAAACAGCTTCATTTGGCAAATACTTTGCGGCTCTGGTAATATATACTTCAAACATAATCTAATTTCGTCTTCTAAACTCCTTGATAATATCGAGTTTCTTTTTTTATGGTTTTTAACTTAAACGGGTAGGTAATAAGGTGCAATATATAGACTATTGGTGAGATTAACCATATCGCAAGGAATAAATAAACATTAAATACTTTAAGAAGCTGTTTTCTGTTATTTTGATGTTTATAAATCAAATTTGACCATTTATTGAAAATTTTATTTGCGGTTCTGTCAACCGTAACTAAATATGGGCTAATTTTCACGGCACCAATTGTAAGTAATTTTGGCTGTAAATCATTCAACTTATTCTCTTGTAATGCCGAAAACATTACTTCTCCAAACTTATCCGACTCCTGAATGTCTTTATCAGAAACTCCCGGTAGTGGAAAAATGCCCAGATATTTTTTCTTAACTCCGGAAAACATCCATTCTACAATTGTGATTACGCTGATTAAATTTCCAACGCGATCGACCAGAGCAACATTTCCCACTAGTTTTGCATTCGCTTCTTTTAATAAAGTTTTGATTTTTTCCTGTGCCATAATCCACATATTACGCGAACCGCTAATGGTAATAACCGGCGTATCGTTTAATAATTTTTTAGCATCATTACTTTTCAAAAATGAATTGACAGGAATCGACGGCGACAAATACCAAACCTGATAATGAAAAAGTATTAAATCAAATTTTGTATTTAAAATCTCTTCCGGAACGGGTTTTAATTCTCTTGGAATTTGCAGAAAAGATTCAGGGAAGGCATCGAAAAAAGAATCTTTATCCCATGGAAAAGGAAAAGGTTTTTCTAATTTTATTTCGTGAAAACTTACATTTATTTCTTCTGAATTCAGGAAAGGTTTTGCAATGTTTCGCGCAATCTCTTCTAATTGTCCTGACTGGGAATAATAAATAACAAGAACATTTTTCATTTTGATTGATGGCTTTGGTGGTTGCGCAAAAATAAGTATTTTTTTTAAACGAATTTCCTTATTTTGTCTGATCGTTTGGTATGAACCCAATCCGGCCATGTTGACGAATCTTCGGCATCATAAATTCTGATTTTTTGATTTTCATCTTCAATTATTAAATCATCAGATGTGCAGCCCAGAATTGCTGCCGCCGCCGAAACTCCTGAATAAGTCGCTCCTGCAACGCCATGAGATAAAGTACAGGCACCACAAAGAAAGAGATTTTCGATTTCGGTTTTGTTTTTATAGGAGAATGGACCCACCTGGTTTAATGTTTTTTCGGTTCCGTAAACATTTCCTTTTGTCGAATTAATGTAAAATTCGTTGGTTTTAGGCGTTCCTAATTCTGCCTGTATAATATGTTGTTTCGCGTTTGGAATTATTTTTTCGACGTTATTCATCAGTTTGTCGATGACTTTTTCTTTGAATTTTTTATACTCTTCGTTATGATAATCCTCCAGACCATTAAAATCGTTCATATGGTCATAATTAACATAGGTTACAATTTCGAAATTATGATAACGTCCGTTAAAACTTGCCGGATCTTTGAGTGTTGTGCAACTTATAAATACAGAAGGAAATGAATCTCCGGAATCAATAGTATCGCTCATTAAATGTTCAAAATTAGCATCGTCATTTTCATCTTTCATCATCCAGAAATTTCCTGAATCTATATTATAGAGTGTAACATCAATATCTAGTGTCAAAAATAAAATCAGAGAGGTAACGGAATATTTAGTTTTGTCCAGTTTTTTAAGAAGGGATTTACTGATATGTTCTTTGTCAATTAGTTTTAAATAAGTGATGGAAGGATCTGCATTTGAAACAATATTTTTGGCTCTGATTTCTTCACCATTTTCAAGCTGAATCCCTACTGCTTTTTTATTTTCGATAATAATTTTGCGAACATTTTGTTTTACCCTGATTTCTCCGCCTTGTCTTTTTATGCCGTTTGTCATGGCTTTAACAATCCCGCCGCCGCCGCCCATTGGATAAAATCCTCCATCAAAATAATGATTCATAACGGAACAATGAACAGGAAAACATGCGCGATTGGGAGGAAGTCCGTGATCACCACACTGAATATTTAAAACTGCTTTTAGTTTAGGATCCTTAACATGCCAGCTAATTACTTTCTTTAAAGGAAATAAAGCAAATTTGCCAAAATGTTTAGTACGAAATGGAACGGTAATATTTTGCCAGAAACCTTTTAGTTTTGGAATTAACTGCAATTCGTAACTCACTTTTTTAACCAGTGAAAGATATTCGTGTATGTTTTTTTCTTCGTGCGGAAAGTGATTTGAAAGTGTTTTTTTAAGATTATCAAGTCCTGCGGGTAAATCAAAAGTTTCATCCCCAATCAAACAATGTTCATAAGCGTTTTTGTTCATTCTAAAAAAAACCATATCATTGGCAATTCCTAAACCTCTGTACAATTCGTTTGTTGATTGTCCTTCTTCAAGCAATCCTACATAATGTACGCCGGGACTAAATCGCTGCCCGTTTAAGGTAAAACTATGACTCCATCCTCCGGGAACATAATGTTGTTCGAGTACCAGAACTTTTTGTCCTGCTCTTGCAAGACAAATTGCAGTTGATAATCCTCCTACTCCTGAACCTATGATAATTGTGTCAAATTCCTGCATACTTTACTTTAAAAATTGTAAAGTATAAAAGAACGATTTTTAATCAGATAATTTTAATTCGTTAGGCTGTAATTTTAAAAAAACATTAAACACATAGAAATATAGATTTTGTAATGACTAATGATTCTTAACCGCAAAGTCCGCAAAGTTTTATGTATTGTTATGTTTAGAAAACACAAAGTTCGCAAAGCTTTGTATTGATTTAGCTTTGCGAACTTTTTGTTTTGATTCTTAACCGCAAAGTCCGCAAAGTTTTATGTATTGTTATGTTTAGAAAACATAAAGTTCGCAAAGCTTTTTATTGATTTAGCTTTGCGAACTTTGTGTTTTTATATAATTCGATATGTAAAAAAAGTACTTTGCAGACTTCGCGGTAAAATTTATCCTTAATATTTATTTCAATTGATTCCAAAAATCAAAGTAGTTGAACCATTGCAAAGGATATTTTGCCAGCATAGATTCTACGCTTTCCACATAGGCTTTTAGTAAACCTTTTTCGTCGCGGTGTTTCCCTATGGCTTCACGTGCATAAAGATGATAATGCAAGTTTGGTTCTTTCATTACATAAACAAAAACAACAGGAACTTTTAATCTTGAAGCAATTAAAAACGGACCCGCTGGAAAATGTGCTTCTTCGCCAAGAATTTTTTCAGAAAGTGATTTTGTGCCTTCAAAATAGCGATCTCCCGTAAAACAAATGAGTTCATTATTAGCAAGTGCGGCATTAATTTCAAAAATATGCGAAAGATCGTCGCTGATAATAATAAACTTTACGGTAGGTTTCTGGGCAACGCTTTCCAGATAATTTTTAATAGCAGAATGTTCTAAATCTGTAGTGACAAGATTAATTTGAAAGTCAATATCAATATCACCTAAAAAATGTTCGGCGATTTCAAAATTTCCAATATGTGCACTGATTAAAACGCCGCCTTTTTTTTCTGCCAGAAGATTTTTCAGGGTTTCGATTCCGTCAAATTCATAGGTGAATTTATTTCGCATTCCTGCCGAAATAGAAATTTTATCAATGATGGTTTGTCCAAAAGTGTAGTAACTTTTGAAAACCATTCTTTTAGATTTGAACCAGGAATACTTAAGCCTTTCTTTAAAATAATAAGAAATGGCTTTATTGCTTTTTTTTAGGAATAAAAAATAATACGAAGCAACAAAATAAAGTAAAACATAAGCAGATTTAACACCCGCTTTTTGTATTAAAAAAACGAATATTCTATACCCTAAAACAGTTCCTTTTGATTTGCCATCCCATTTGCTCATTAAGCAGTTTTGGCTTTTAATTTATTTTCGATAAGATCATAAAAACTTTGAAAAGAAGCGATTCCTACGAAATCTACTTCTACGAGCTTTACGCCAAAGTTAGCTTCAATGGAAACTACTAAATCAACATAGTCCAAACTATCTAACCCAAGTGTGTCTTTTAAATTAGCATCTGGTTCAATATCATCATTATCTACTTCAAACTCATCAACTAAAAAACCATTAATTTTTGCTATAATCTCTTCTTTATTCATCGTCTAATTTAAACTTTTTAACCACCAACGCAGAGTTGGTTCCTCCGAATCCGAAGGAATTGGACAAAAATATGTCAAATTTTTTGTTTAAAGTAGTTTTGACCAAATTTAATTTGGCAGCATCTTCGTCAGGATTGTCTAAATTTATGTTTGGAGCAATGAAATCGTTCTGCATCATTAAGATAGAGTAAATTACTTCGCTGGCTCCTGCCATCCAACATTCGTGACCAGTCATTGATTTCGTTGAACTTACATACGGATTTTTCTCACCAAAAACTTCAAAAATGGCTTTGGCTTCATTACCGTCTCCAACCGGAGTTGAGGTTGCATGAGCATTTATATAATCAATATCACTTGCTTTTAATTGTGCTTCGTCAAGCGCTCGTTGCATGGCTATAGATGGACCTTCGACATTTGGGGTAGAAATATGTCCCCCGTTTGATGAGAAGCCGTAACCTACAACTTCGGCAATAATAGTGGCACCCCTTGCAATCGCAGATTCGTAACTTTCAAGAATTAAAGTTGCACCGCCGCCACTTGGGATTAATCCGTCGCGATCAGCATCAAAAGGTCTTGAGGCTTTTTCAGGTTCATTTTCTCTATTTGAAAAAACACCTAAACCATCAAAACTACTCATGGCAAATTTGTTGATTTCCTGAGCACCTCCTGTAATAATAATGTCCTGAAAACCGCTTTTTATTAAAAAATAAGCTAGTCCTATAGAATGAGAACCGCTTGCACAAGCTGCACTTATGGTAAGATTGATGCCTCGGAGTTTAAAAATCGTAGATAAATTCATCGTTACCGTTGAATTCATCGATTTAAAAATGGCTCCGGAACCTATTAATGCGGTATCTTTTTTTTCACGGACAATATCTGTAGCGTCAATAATAGCTTTTGAAACGCTGTCATTTCCATACATGATTCCTACTTCACGATTGTCAAAAAAAGCATCATCTATATTTGCATTTTTCAACGCTTGAATAGTTGCCATATAAGCATATTCGGTTTCTTCACCAATGCTCATACGTTGTCTTCGGGTCAATAAATTTTTTAAATCAGCTTTAGGAACCATTCCCGTAAGGGCAGATTGAAAACCAAATTCTTTTCTTTCAGTATCAAACTGAATACCGGATTTTCCGTTGTATAACGATTCCTTAACCTCATCTAAAGAAGTTCCGATACAGGAATAAATTCCCATTCCAGTGATTACAACTCTCTTATTCATCGTCTTTCAAAGTAATTTTAGTTCGTTAGGCGTAATTGTTTTAACACATAGAAACATAGTTTTGTAAATTCAAAAAAGGCGTTTCACTTATTTGAAATACACAAAGCGAATCTATGTGAAATGAAATATATTTCGTTTTTGTATTCTTTTAGCACAAAAAAATCTATGTTTCTATGTGTTTAAATATAATTTTTAAGAATATATTCCTCCGTTTATATTGATAATTTCTCCTGTAATATAGCTTGCTTTTTTTGAAATCAAAAAGCTTACCAAATCTGCGACTTCTTCGGCTTCGCCAAAACGATTAACGGGAATTAGCTTTAATAATTCTTTTTCGTCTAACTCGCTTGTCATATCAGTTTTAATAAAACCCGGAGCTACAGCATTTACAGTAATATTTCGTTTGGCAACTTCCTGAGCCAGAGCTTTTGTAGCGGCAACAATTGCGCCTTTTGCTGCTGAATAATTGGTTTGTCCAGCCGTACCTTTTACGCCCGAAACCGAAACTATATTTACGATTCGGCCATATTTATTGCGCAACATTTTTTGAATAAAAAATTGCGTAACATTAAAAAATCCGTTTACGCTAGTGTTCATTACTCCGTTCCAGTCTTCGGGAGTCATCCACATAAAAAGACCATCTTTTGTAATTCCGGCATTGTTTACAATTGCTTCTACAATCGCCTCAGGATTTGCTTCCTGCCATTGCGTTAATGTTTTTTGTACTTCTTCAAAATTAGAAACATCAAAGCCCAAAATTTCTCCGGTTGCTCCTAATGTTTGTATTTCCTGAAGTGTTGCTTCGGCAGCTGTTTTATTCGAATGATAATTGATCAGAATATGATAACTGGATTCAACGGCTAATTTTTTACAAATAGCACTTCCAATTCCTCTTGAACCGCCTGTTACTAATACACATTTCATATGTAAGTTTTATTTTTTATAGGTCATAATTGCGATCGCTTTTTTATTATTGGTTTTGACACAATTTTTTTAGTGGCGATTTCATTTATGTAAATTTTATTTTTTCTTTTTTGCCGCGGGTTTGGTTACTGGTTTTGTCGCAGGCTTTGCTTCTGTTTTTGGTTTTTCAGCAGCGACTTCAGTTACAACTTTTTCTTTTTCAGCTGATTTTGAGAATAGTTCAGCGTTTTCAAACCATTGGTTGCCTAATACAGTTCCGTCTGGTTTAAGAAATCCCCATTTTCCTTCGTTTTTTACTCTCGCCAAACCATCAATAAATCCTTTGTCCTGTTGTACAAATAATGCAATAACGAAGCCGTTTGAAGTTATCCCGTATTGTGTTGGAATTATTAATTTTCCTGATTCATTGATAAATCCCCAGTTTTTTTCTTTTACCGGAGCGATTCCGTTTGAACTGAAAACCTCTGCATCACTATAGGTTGGCGGAATCACAAATTCAGCTTTTGGGTTAATATATCCCCATTTAGAACCTACGCAAACCGGTGCCAGGTTTTTTGAGAAAGCTTTTGCCTTATCATAAATAGGTAAAATGGTCCAGTTTCCTTTTAAGTCAATGAAGCCAATTTTTCCGTTCTTTTTGGCATAAGTCAGATCCTGAGTTTCAAAATCCCAGATTTTTTCGGCATCGTCAACCGGAATAAATTTTCCTGCGCTTACAATTCCAAAAGTTTTATCTTTTCTTGCCCAGGTTGTATTTTTAAAATAGTTACCTATTTCATCATAAACAGGTTCTACAACTTCTTTACCGTCTGCACTTATAATACCCCATTTTTTATTGCTTTCAACTCTTGCAAAACCATTTTCAAAAGATTTGATTTGGTCGTATTTTGGTTGTAAAACAATTGCCATTTTTGAATTGATTAATCCAACTTTGTCTGATTGTCTTATAAAAGCAACTCCGTTATTGAAGTCAAATAATTTTTCTGTTGGCGGAGGAGTCTGAATTTCTCCTTTAGTATTAATATAAACCCAATCCTTATCTTTTTTTACAATTGCAATTCCGCTGTTAAAATCTTTTGAATCAACAAAAGCTGCCGGAATTACCCAGGTTCCTTTTGTATCAATAAAACCCCATTTTCCTCCGTTTTCTACAGCAGCCAAACCTTCAGAAAAGCTTTTTGCCGATTTGTACTGAGGCTCGATTTTAAAATTTCCGTCTTTGGAGATATATCCAATTTTAGCGTTTTTCTTAACCAAAGCCAGATCCTGACTATTAACAAATTGAATAAATAATACGAATAAAAAAATAAGTGGTTTTTTCATGATTTTAAAGGTTCAATATTAATAATGTGAAAAAGGTATTAACTGTTGATCAGATAATCTTTTACTTTTTGAACAAAAGGATACATTACCTGATCTTCTGAAAACACAGGAATGATGTTTCTAATGTCATCGTACCATTTTCTTGTTACCGATGAAATTTTATCTTTTTGTACCAAATAATCAATTGCCTGAACGATTGTAATTAATTCTATCGCTAAAACTTCAAAAGAGTTTTCGATTACTTTTGATGTAATTACCGCAGCATTTGTTCCCATACTTACAATATCCTGATTGTCGTTGTTGTTTGGGATACTGTGCACGTACATTGGATTCGATAACATTTGGCTTTCGGCAGTTGTTGAGGTTGCAACGAACTGAACGCCCTGCATTCCGAAATTAAATCCTAATGTTCCTAAATTGACAAATGGAGGAAGAATTTCGTTGATTTTTGAATTCAGTAAATAATTCAACTGACGTTCTGCCAACATCGTTAATTTAGTAATAACAATTTTTAGTTTATCCATTTCAAGTGAAATATAATCGCCGTGGAAATTTCCTCCGTGGTAAACGTGTTTGTTTTTTACATCTATAATTGGGTTGTCGTTTGCCGAGTTAAATTCGTCTTCCAGAATTGAAGCTACATTATTGATGGTTTCTAAAACCGGACCTAAAATTTGAGGCACACAACGTAACGAATAATATTCCTGAACTTTTTCCTTGAAAATTTCCTCGGTATTTTCACCGGAATATAAATGGTCTTCTCTTTTACGGATCAAAGTACTGTCAGAAAGATTTTGTCTCATTCTTAAAGCCACTTCTTGTTGTCCTTTATGACGTTTTGTTTGGTTTAATTCTTCAGAGAAATGATCATCATACGCCTGAACCAATTCATTTATGGCGCAGGAAGCTTTTAATGACCAGTCTAATAATTTATTAGCGTGATGAACATTTACAACTCCAATTCCTGTCATTACAGATGTTCCGTTGATTAACGCAAGACCTTCTCTAATTTCTACCTGAATTGGTTTTAAACCTTCAATTTCAAAAACTTCAGGAGTTGGTCTTCTGTCGCCTTTATAAAAAACTTCGCCTTCGCCTATTAAAACTAAAGCTAAATGTGATAATTGTACTAAATCTCCGCTTGCACCAACACCACCGTGTTCAAAGATTAAAGGTGTAATATCTCTGTTGATTAATTCGGCCATTAAGTGGATAACTGACGGATGAACGCCGGAATTTCCTAATGACAAAGTATTTAATCGTGCTAAAATTGCTGCTTTTGCACAAACCGGGCTAAGTGGTTTTCCGGTTCCTGAAGAGTGACTTCTAATTAAATTGTATTGCAGCTGAATTTGGTCAGACTCTTTAATGCGGTATTGAGCCATTGGTCCAAAACCAGTATTTACGCCATATATTACTTTGTTTCCAGAAAATTCTTTCAGGAAATTGAAGCTTTCATTTACCCGGTTTAAAACAGCATCACTTATCGAAACTTTGTTATTTCCAAAGATTATGGATTCGAATTCTGCTAAACTTAAATATTCATTAATTGTATTCATTAAATTGTTTTTGGTTGTGCTAATTTAATTTTATTTATTAAAATAATTGTAGTTATTTTGATGATGGCAAATGTAGGCTAATAATTGATAATATTTTTAATATGATACAGGAGTTTGTTGATGTTTTAGTGATTGGTGCAGGACCTTCGGGATGTGTATCAGCATCTTATCTTCATAAAAACAATGTTAAGGTAAAAGTTGTTGAAAAAACAAAGTTTCCAAGGCTTGTGGTTGGTGAAAGCCTTATACCGAGAGTAATGGACCATTTTGCTGAGGCTGAGCTTTTTGAAAGCTTAGATGCAATGAATTTTGAAAAAAAATTAGGTGCCCGATTTATAAGAGGAGAAGAGATTTGTGTTTTTGATTTCAGTAAAAAATTTGGTGAAGGCTGGGATTGGACCTGGCAAGTGCCCAGAGCTGATTTTGATAATACTATGGCGCAGGAAGTGGTTCGAAAAGGGATTGATCTTGAATTTGAATCAGAAGTATTGGAAGTTTCCTTTGAAGGAAAAAAATCCAAAACGATCGTAAAAGACAAACACGGAAATTTAAAAGAAATTCACGCTAATTTTATTGTGGATTCCAGCGGATACGGTCGCGTTTTACCAAGACTTTTAGACCTTGATACGCCATCGCAATTAGATCCGCATTCGTCGATATTTACACATGTAAAAGATATTAACAGACCGGAAGGCGAGGAAGGAACTCAAATTTCTTTTGATATTCTGGAAACCGAAGTTTGGTTATGGGTGATTCCTTTCTCAAACGGAAATACAAGTTTAGGAGTTGTAGGCCCAACGGATTTCATTAATTCATTATCTGAAAATAAAGACAATGCCGAAGCTTTGCGAAATGCGATTCAGAAGTCAGATTACTATATTAAGAGATTCAAAGGAACAGAGTTTTTATTTGAACCTGTAAAACTCGAAAATTATTCAAGAGCCGTAAAAAGAATGTACGGTGATGGTTTTGCCTTAACGGGAAATAGTTCTGAATTTTTAGACCCTGTGTTTTCATCCGGAGTCGCTTTTGCAACCGAATCAGGAATGCTGGCAGCAAAATTATACCTTAAAGAATCACAAGGAATTGTAGTAGACTGGGAAGTTGAATTTACGGAATACATGAAACGCGGAATTGGTGTTTTTACGACTTACGTGAAAGAATGGTACACAGGAAACCTTCAGACTTTATTTTTCCACCAACCTGAAAACCCTGATGTAAAAGAGAAAATCTGTTCGGTTCTGGCAGGTTATGTCTGGAACGAAGAAAATCCGTTTGTAAAGAAACACGATCATGTAATTAAAAATATGGCGTATTTACTGAATATGCAGAAGGAAGAAAAAGAAAACCCTAGTGTAAACTAGGGTTTTTTATGTATAAATTTTATTCTTGAATTTCCGCATTTAAGTACGGGGGTTAAATCTAAGAACACTTGTCTTGTATCTTCATTTTTGTCTTTATCAGATAAATATATAAATCCCATTTTTTCGTAAAATCCTAATGATTTTTTATACGTATCAACAGTTATAAGTTTACAGGCACAATTAGTATTATGGTCTATGCTAAAAGAAATTATAAAATCAATAATCTTTTCACCTATACGTTGTCCTTTTTTATCTTTACTCACAGCTAATCTGCCAATTTTTATTGCAGGGATATTTTTAAGATGTCTTTTAGGGTGGGAAACCAAATTTGAAAGAAATTTTTTTAAAGCATTTTTAGAATTAAAATTACTTTCTTCAATTGTTAGACTATCATTAAATATACTATAATAAGCAACGGTACTAGTTTTATCTTCAAGAATGTATGTTGTAGCCAGCAATTCAGAAGAATAGTATTTTGCTTTTGAAAAAAGAAAATCATTTAAATCAGCATCATCTTTATCATCTCCGCAATTAAAGTTATTTATTAAAGTATTAGCTTTGAGTTTAATTAATGAATAGTCACTTAATGGCATTCTGTATTATTTCTTTAAAATTGCTTTAAACTGATTTGCAGTTTCTCTAATTTGCATTATACGTGCTGTACTAACTTTAGAAGTCTTATTCTCTTCCAGTTTTTTATAAAAAACGGCGGCATCTTTGTTTCTTAATACAGGAGTTATTTTAATTGGCTTAGCCATAACATTTATTATTTGATTAAAACACATAAATGTGTCATAGAATTATGTAAGATAAATCTGTTCTGCAAAGGTAAACGTTATATTCAATAAATCAATTCAAATATGTAAGTTAGTTACTATAATTATATATATATTCACGAACGGGAAGCTAGCATAATGTCATTAAGATAAGAAAAAAGGATAAAAAAGATTTAAGATTTTTGATTGTGGGAAACAGCATAAAATCGACAATCATATTATTTCATGACAATCACGATTTGAAAATTTACTATTTGTGCCGTTAGGCACTAAATATTGGTAGTTAATATGAAATGAAAATAAATATAGCGTGCCGTAGGTACGCAACAAATGATAACTATTGCGTACCTACGGCACGCCGACATACTTCTAATCTATATTAACTACCAATATTTAGTGCCTAACGACACATTTTAACTATTGGTTTGCACTACTCATAATTATCAAACAAAGCTTAACTTAATGACATTGGGCGCTAGCGACAATAGCAAAACAAAAAAATGCGTAATACCGTTTTAGATTTTACGCATTTTTTCTAAAAATTCATTCTTCTCTTTTTCCCTGCTTTCGCGAGCGTCGCGCTTGTGAACGCAATCAAAGTTAAAATATAGTCACGAGCGATACATTCGCTGTAAAATGAAATAAGCCCGAATTAACTCGGGCTTATTTTATGCTATTTATATGCTTTTTTCAATATCATTTTTGAAAGAGATTTTGCTGTTTTAGCATATCCTTCTCCAATTCTTGATTCGTTACTAAAGTTGTTTCCCCATTGATCTCCCGGAGATTCTTCGCTTGTAATTTCTAATAAAACATTTGATTTGTTTGCAGTTTCAACAAACTTTAAATTAGTAGTAACTTTTGCAGGTTGTTTCATAATTCCTGCATCCCAACCCGGATAAATCCAAACAGTTTGTACAATTAATGTATAGGGTGTATTTAATCCCTCCTGAAAATTTAAATCTTTTTTTCCTTTAGATAATACAATGTTTCCTATTTCTAAAAATTTTGGTGTCCATATTAGTTCTTTAGCTGAAATCCATTTTTTTTGCCAAAGGTTTCCGTTTCCTTTTGCTTTTTTATCTAAATCGGCTTTGTGTTCTTCAACATATTGTGCTTCGGGTTTGTTTTCTTTCATCATAGTAAAATTACTATAATCAAATTCGGTGTTGATTTCCTTTTGATCTTTAAGGAAATCAAAATTACCCTGAACAATATTCATGTCTTGAGAAAATACAGCTCTGGAAATAAGGAACAATGCAAATACTATTTTTTTCATTTTTTAATTATGAGTTAATTACTTGGTTGTAAATGTAAGTGAAATCTTTCTAAATTTAAAGAATCCTACCAACCTTTAAAAAATAGGATGAAAGCCTAAAAGCAAAAATGTAATGCAGCGCACTATTAAATGTGTGCCGTTAGGCACTAAATATTGGTAGTTAATAGTAATCGGGATGAATATAGCGTGCCGTAGGTACGCAATAGTTATCATTTGTTGAGTACCTACGGCACGCCAACGTATCTCTAATCTATATTTAATTACCAATATTTAGTGCCTGACGGCACATTTCAACTTTTGGTTGGATTACTCTAATTATCAAAAAAAGTTTAACTTAATGACATTGCGCTGGCGCGAGCGACAAAGATCGAAACAAAAAAATGCGCAAACGTCTGAATAGACGTTTGCGCATTTTTTATAAAAGCTATGTTGTAAAGAATATTATTTCTCTTTTAGCATTTTTTCTAAAAATTCATTCTTCTCTTTTTCAACCTGAACTAAACGTTCGTAAAGTTCAATCACTTTATCCAGAGGATTAAAGTTGCAGGTAGTATTGTCGTTTCCAAAGAAGTTATTAGGACTCTCGTTGAAAGTATTAAAATAATTAATCATATTTTCTTCTGAAAAGTTTTCGATTGCTTCTACACTAACTCCAAGGACTTTTGCAATTTCGACAAGTCTTTTAAATTCAACTTCCTCGCTTCCTTCAATACTGGAAACCGTTTGTTGGCTTAGTCCAATAGCTTCTGCAAGTATTTCTTGCTTAATACCGCGAAGTTCTCTGATTCGGCTGATATTTCTGCCAATGTGTTTTGGTTTAGTTGCTGTGCTCATAATTCAAAGGTATTTAAAATTCTTTTACAAAATATAATTTGGTAAAAAACAGGCTTTTTTAGTGAAATACAATTTTTTTAAATGTAGCCAATTTCTTTCGGTAAATGTAAGTCAAATCTTCGGAAACAAAAAAAGACTACCAAAAAATGATAGTCTTTAATTCTTCAAAAAATAATATAGTAAAAAATAATACTACCAGAATTTTACATATAAAGCCACGATAATCAATAATGTAATTACGATTAAAACGGTTGTTTGTGGTTTTACTTTAAACATTTCAGCATCTATTTCGAATGCTTTAGGATTTACTTTTGGACCAGTGAAACTGATTGCAATCATCGCTAACATCGTAAAGAAGAATGATAATCCCATACAAATATGAAACGGAATTTCGAATGCACCTTTTCCGTTAGGATAAGCGGTGTATAATAAGGTTTCGTTTCCAAATAACATTGGAGCATATTCGTTGAATAATACTGACAATACAAATCCTAAAATTACACCCACAATTGCAGCCGTTCCGGTAGTTCTTTTCCAGAACATACCAAGAAAGAACATAGCGAAAACTCCAGGGCTAATAAATCCTGTATATTTTTGGATATAAGTAAATCCACCCACTCCGCCAATTCCTAAAATATCATTCCATGTAAATAAAACGGCTAAAAGCATTGCAGCAAAAACGGCAATTCTACCAATGTTTACTTGTTGTTTTTCACCCGCTTCTTTCTGGATGTATTTTTTATGAATGTCTAAGGTATAAATTGTCGAGATACTGTTTACTTTTCCGGCTAACGAAGCTACAATTGCAGCTGTTAAAGCCGCTACCGAAAGTCCTTTTAATCCGGTTGGCAAGAAAGTCAATACCGCAGAATAAGCGCCGTCTTTTCCTCCAACTAATTGAGGTAAATGTCCGTTTTCGTGTAAAACGAAAGCTGCAATACCTGGCAACATTACAATTAATGGCATTAATAATTTTAGCATACCTGCAAATAAAATACCTGTACGTGCAGTTTGCAGATCAGCACCAAGAGCTCTTTGTGTAATGTATTGATTACAACCCCAGTAATTTAAATTGATAATCCAGATACCGGCAAGATAAGACATCAAACCAGGAAAAGTCAAATATTTATCAATATCAAGTTGAGAGGATGTCGCAGTAGGTTTTGGAATAATCATTTTGAAATGCTCAGGAGCTTCTTTCATTAAAACTTTGAAACCTGCAATGGCATTTTCACCAACTCCAAAATATTGTCCAACCGTTGTAAGGGCGATATATGAAGTTACTAAACCCCCAATAATTAAAACCGCAACCTGAATAACATCCGTATAAGCGACAACTTTCATACCTCCAAGAGAGATAAATAAAGCAAATACAGCTAAACCAATCATGATTACGTGAAGATATTCTCCTCCCGCTAAACCATTAATAGCAACTGCTCCTAAATAAAGGATAGAAGTTAAGTTGACAAATACATACAAAAACAACCAGAAAACCGCCATGATTAATGCCGTAGATTCATTATAACGTGTTTTTAAGAATTGAGGCATTGTATAAATCTTATTTTTAAGATATACCGGAATAAACCAGACTGCAACAATAATCAAAGCTACAGCAGCCAGCCATTCGTAAGCAGCGACAGCAATTCCTAAAAAGAAACCTTCACCGCTCATCCCGATGAATTGTTCAGCCGAAATATTTGAGGCAATTAAAGATGCTCCAATAGCCCACCAGGTTAAATTTCCTTCGGCCAAAAAATATGCTTTAGCATCTTGTTCGTCCTGTTTACGTTTGCGGTAAACGGTATAACCGTAAGTAGAAACTACGATGAAATAAATAATAAATACCGCATAATCTGCGAAAGCAAGGTTCTGGTTCATTGTTAGTAGTATTTTAAAAATTAATATATGTGATTGTTTGTTTTCATTGGGGTTTTTAAAATCTTAGTTTAAAAAACAATCTAAACTAAGATTGTGTTATATAATGGTTTAGAACAGGTGTTTTTTATTGTATTATTTTTTCTTCAGTTTATAATGAATATCTGATTGTTGTCTTAAAGTTTCGGCACTTCTTTCAGCAGTAATATCACGCTGGGATTCGCCTAACATTTCATATCCAACCATGAATTTTTTAACGGTTGCTGAACGCAATAATGGCGGATAAAAATGCATGTGAAAATGCCATTCAGGATGTTCTAAACCATCTGTTGGCGCTTGATGAATTCCTGATGAATAAGGAAAAGAAGTACTAAATAAATTGTCGTACTTAATTGTTAATTGCTTTAAAATTACAGCAAAAGCATTCGTTTCTTCAGCAGTAAAATCAGTGATTTTATTCAGCGCTCTTTTACTGATAATCATGGTTTCGTAAGGCCAGATTGCCCAAAACGGAACTAACGCCACAAAATGATCGTTTTCGATTACAACACGTTCTCCGGTTTTTAATTCGGCCTGAAGATAATCCTGAAGAAGTGTTCTTTGATTTTTATCAAAATAAGATTTCAGGCTGTTTTGTGTTTTCTCTACCTGAGTTGGCAAGGATGATTGCGCCCATATTTGCCCATGCGGATGCGGATTACTGCAACCCATCACGCTTCCTTTATTTTCAAAAATCTGAACGTGATTGATGTATTTTATATTTCCTAAATCCGTGTATTCTTTTTGCCAGGTTTTGATTATATTTTCAATTCCGTCGATTTCCATTTCCGGTAAAGTAAGATCGTGTCTTGGAGAAAAGCAAACTACTCTTGAAATTCCCTGTTCCGGTTTTGCCTTAAAAAAAGTATGTTTAATATCTTCTTCAAAAATAATTTCGTCCTGCTTCATTGCAGCAAAATCATTTTCAAACACAAAACTGTCTTCGTAGTTGGGGTTGTTTTCCCCGTTTGCCCTAACATTTCCCGGACATAAATAACAAGTTGGGTCGTGTTTTGGTAATGTTTCAGCTGTAACTGTTTCGTTTTGTCCTTGCCACGGGCGTTTTGCACGATGAGGTGATACTAAAATCCACTCATTAAGTAAGGGATTAAAACGTCTGTGAGGGTCTTCGTTAATGTCAAAATTTTTCATTTTAATTTTTTGGTATTAAAGTAGTGTTGTTCCGTTTGCGATTTTTACATCATAGAATTTTAATTCAATCCCAAATGTATCTAAATAAAGATTCGAAAACTTACGCTTTACCTCATTTTCATGACCTTTTTTAATCAAATTGATTGTACATCCACCAAAACCACCTCCCATTAATCGTGAGCCAACAATTGCATCGTCAGATTTTGCGGTATCTACCAGCATATCCAGCTCCTCGCAACTCACTTCATACTCATGTGATAACCCATAATGTGTTTCAAAAAGCAATTGTCCTAAAAGTTTTATATTTCCATTATCAAGAGCCTCACAAGCCTTAATTACGCGATTAATTTCTTTCACTACAAAGTGAACTCTTTTAAAAACAGTCTTATTTATTTTATCCTGAATGCTCAAAAGTTGTTCTTCGGTACAATCGCGAAAACTTTTTACTTCAGGAAAATTATTCTTAATAATGGCTAAACCTTGTTCGCATTCAATTCTACGGGTATTATATTCAGATGTAAAAAGCGAATGTTTTACATTACTGTCAAATAAAATCAGCGAATAATCTTTAAAATCGGCATTATGATATTCATAATCCAGCGTATTACAATCCAGTTTTATTACTTTGTTTTCAAGACCGTGAACGCTAGAAAACTGATCCATAATTCCGCAATTAATTCCAACCCAATGTTCTGCTTTTTGTCCTAATAAGGCAATGTCCACCTTTTCAATTTTTAGATCAAAAAGTTCCTTTATCCCGAAAATCATTCCACATTCTAAAGCCGCCGAAGAGGATAATCCCGAACCAACCGGAATATTACTGCTAAAAACACAATTGAAACCTTCAAACAAAAAACCGTTATCCTGCAATTGTTTGATAACGCCCCGAATATAATTTGTCCAGACAATTTCATTTAATTCGACTTCTTTATACAAATCAATTTCAAACTCTTCGTTTAAATCGATTGCGATTATTTTTGATTTTTCAGAATTATTTTTTTCGAAAGCAAAACAAATAACCTTGTCAATTGCCGCCGGTAAAACATAACCGTCATTATAATCAATATGTTCACCAATAATGTTGATTCTTCCCGGAGAAAGAACCACTTTTTGAGGAACTGATCCAAATGATTTTTCAAAAAAAGCAGTCGTATTCTGTATTAAAATGTCATTCATTATATTTAATTCAATGGTAATATCTTGTGATTCAGAAATTTTATCCAATAAAATTTAGTTTATATTCTCAAATTTATAAACCGTTTTTTGATGATATTCGTCTCCTTTTTTCAAAACCGAATTTGGAAAATCTTCGTGATTAGGCGCATCAGGGAAATTTTGAGTTTCAAAACAAATTCCGCTTGACGGATGATAATTGGTGTTTTCTTTTCCTTTTAAAATATCAAAACAATTTCCGCCTACATATACATGAACGCTTGGCTGATTTGTGTAAACGCTCATTTGCAAATTATTTTTTGAACTCAATAATTTCGCCACAACATTATTTGTTGGTTCAATTACAAATGAATTATCAATTGATGCAGGACATTTTTTTACTGTTCTAAAGTCAAAATCATGATTAGAAAGATTCGTAAAATTTCCGGTTGGGATATTCTCTTCATTTGTTTCTACTATTTTTTCGGCAGCAATAAACATAGTCTGATCCAGAACACTTGCATCATGACCGTCCAGATTAAAATAACTATGATGCGTTAAATTGATAATCGTATCTTCTGTAGTTGTAGCTTTGTATTCAAGCTTCAATTCATTGTCTTCGGTTAGCTTATAAGTCAAATCTACGTGTAAAGTCCCGGGAAAATTTTCGTCCAGATCTTCGCTCGAAAGACTTAAAGTTATCGATGGATTTTCGCCGGAAGTCAAATTGATAACGTTCCAGGCTTTTTTTCCAAAACCAACATTTCCGCCATGCAAAGTGTTTCCGTTATTATTGGTGTTTAAACGGTATGTTTTTTCGTTTAATGTAAAAGTTCCTTTATTTATTCGTCCTGCATAACGACCTACAGTTGTTCCAAAATAAGGAGGACTTGGCAAATTATAAGAAGCGATATAAGATTCTAATGTATCAAAGCCTAAAACCACATCAACAATATCACCATTTAAAACCGGAATTTTTAGTGAAGTTACAGTTGCACCATAATTAATGATTTGAACTTTCATCCCATTTTTATTTGATAATTCAAAAGAAAGAATTTCTTCATTATCCGGCATTATACCAAATGATTTAGGAGTAGATTCGTTTTGAAAATGCGATATATGTTTTATTTCCATACAAAAGTGAAATCCAAAAATAGAAACATTCTTTAACTATGCATACCAGTACCTACCAGTTTTTTGTATATTGCCCTAAAATCTATTTTTTATGAATATTATTTCCATTCAAAACAATATTGGATTACCAAAATATAAGCAGATTATTCTTTCAATAGAAAAAGCAATCGAGGAAGAAAAATTGGTAAAAGGCGATAGGCTTCCGTCTGTCAATAAAGTTTGTCTGGCGTTTTCATTATCGCGGGATACGGTTTTATTAGGATATGATGAACTCAAAAAAAGAGGAATTATTTATGCCATTCCGGGCAAAGGATATTACGTTAAAAGCGTTGAAACCACTATAAAACAAAAGATTTTTTTATTATTTGACGAATTAAACAGTTTTAAAGAAGACATCTATAATTCGTTTTTAAAAAACATTGGAAAAAATGTTCAGGTGGATATTTTTTTCCATCATTTTAATGTTCCCGTTTTTCAAAAGCTAATAAACGACAGTAACGGGAATTATACAAAATACATCATTATGCCAACCAACTTAAACGATGTAGTTAAATTTATAAAAACCCTACCAGTAAGCGAAGTTATCATACTGGATCAGACTAATCCTGACCTGAAATTATATCCTGCAATTTATCAAAATCATGAAAAAGATATTTTTGAAGGGTTACTAAAAGGGAAATCTAAATTAGGAAAATATAAAAAACTGATTTTGATTTTTCCGGGATTTCGGGAACCACTCGGAATGAAAATTGGATTTGAAAATTTTTGTACCAATTATAATTTTGAACATGAAATCATAACCGAATTTACAGACAGGGAAATTACTTCACGAGATTTATATATCATCCCTAATGATCGTGATTTGGTTCGTGTGATTGAAAAAGCCCGGGATCAAAACCTGAAATTAGGAATTGACTTTGGAATAATATCATACAATGAAACGCCATTAAAAAAAATTGTAGCAAATGGCATCACAACTATTTCTACTCATTTTGAAACTATGGGTAAAATTTTAGCAGATATGGTCATCAAAGGAAGGAAAGAACAAATAGAAAACAAATCATCCTTAACGATTCGAAATTCTCTTTAATCTAAATCTTCAGGCAGAATTAATTATACCTGATTTTTTGTTTTTGTAAAATTATTTTATTTACATTTGCAAATGTAAAATTTACACTTATTTTGGTTTTAAGTGAAAATAACAAGAATTCTGAGTTAAATAATTAGTTAGTTTTTTAATAGTAGTTTTTATTGAAGAAAAAACCCTGAGAGTTTGTGGCTTTCAGGGTTATTTTTTCTCGATGATTTGAGAGATTTTCAATTCTTGTATTGGTACAATTTGCTAAATCAGCACTTGAAATTTATAAGTTTTTCAATAATATCTGTGCAAATCAGTTTTAATCCGTTCAATCTGTGGGCGAAATTTTATAAATTCAACACAAAATCGTTCAATAATTTTTCTTCGTATTTCTCTTTATTAAACGTGTAGAGATAAGATCCTTTTCTGGAAGACTGCATGTCTTTTTCCTCTAATTTATTTAAAATTTCTAAGGAGTTAATTTTGCTGATAAAGTTTCGTTTGTCTAATTCCTTACTCAAAATTGCTTCATATAATTCCAGCAATTGACGCATAGTAAATTTTTCCGGCAATAATTCAAAACCAATTGGTTTAATCGAAGTTCTGTAGCGTAATCTTTTAATAGCATTTTGTACCATTTCGTTATGGTCAAAAATTAAATGAGGAGCTTCGGCAATACTAAACCATTGCGCGTGATAATTTTTAATCAACTCTGCATTATGATTTTCGATATTAATTAAAGCGTAATAGGAAACCGAAATAGTTCTTTCGACAGGATCACGATCAATTTCACTGTAAGCATATAACTGCTCCATATAAATGTCGTTTAAACCCGTGTAAGTATTTAAAATTCTAATTGCAGCATTGTCTAATACTTCATCTCTTTTTAAAAAACCTCCAATCAAAGACCATTTTCCTTTTTCAGGCTCAAAGTCTCTTTTGATTAAAAGTATTTTCAACCCCTCATGGTCAAATCCAAAAATGATACAATCAACTGCCAATAAAACTTTATCTGCAGAGCTATAACTGTTTAGCATACTCAATATTTTAGCTGTAAATATATAAACTTCTTAATTCGTATCACAATTATTAATGTGGTTTTTACACTTAAAAAATGTAACTTTTTTTGAATGGTTATATTGATAGTTGTGATTTCAATTCAAGTGACAAAAGTAATAGTTTTTTAATGTCAAAATCACTATTAAACCTCTCATTTTTAACTTTTTTAAATATTTATATTAGTTTAAAACATGTTGTGTCAAATTGTCATTTTAACCATTTGCCATCATTATCAAAAAAATATTTAGTAAAATAAAAAGTGTTTTTTATTATTTGTTCTGTATTCTAATTTGCGAAATATTCTTTTTTCACTTCTTAATTTATTCATTCACTTTCTTTAGCATATTAATTTTACAAATGTTCGTTCAACACTTATTATTTTTATATTTGTTTATTGGATAAGCTTTAAAACGTGATAATAAAGCTTGTATGTTATTAGTATTAGAAGAAATTGTTCTGAGATGCTCTTTTATTTGCTTAACTGAAAACCGACATTTAATCCATTATATAAGGATTAATTTTTTTTTGAATTAACACAACCCAATATCAAAACCAGATTTCTGAGCTTCTGTCTGATATTAAAACCAAACCAATATTATGAAAAAAGCACTTTTTGTTACACTTCTTTTTGCGATTTCTACTCAGTTGAGTTTTGCTCAAAACCAGACAACCGTTATTAGTATACAACATAAAGCAGATGCGCCAATAATCAATAAAAACATTTACGGACATTTTGCCGAGCACTTAGGACGATCTGTTTACGGAGGTTTTTTTGTGGGCGATACCTCCAAAATTCCCAACACAAAAGGCGTTAGAAATGATATTATTAAAGCTTTAAAAGAGTTAAAAATTCCCAATTTAAGATGGCCTGGCGGTTGCTTTGCTGATACCTATCACTGGAAAGACGGAATTGGACCTCAGGAACAAAGACCAACTATTGTAAACAAATGGTGGGGTGGCGTAACAGAAGATAACAGCTTTGGCACGCATGATTTTTTGAATATGTGCGAATTGTTGGGGGCGGAACCGTATTTGTCAGGAAATGTGGGAAGCGGCACCGTTCAGGAATTGGCTGATTGGGTTCAATATACCAATTTTAGCGGAAGAAGTCCGATGAGTGATTTACGCAAAAAGAATGGCAGAACTGAGCCGTGGAAAGTTAAATTTTGGGGAATTGGAAATGAAGCCTGGGGATGCGGAGGAAATATGACGGCAGAATATTATGCAGGTGAATACCGCAAATTTGCCACATTTATGTCGGATTGGGAAAATACGGGCGGTTTTACCAGAATTGCTTCCGGATCAAATAGCGCTGATTATAATTGGACGGAAGTCCTGATGAAAAATATTCCGTTAAATATGTTAGGAGGAGTTGGGGTGCATCATTATGCTGTAATAGATTGGGCTAAAAAAGGCGATGCTGTTGATTATACCGAGGATCAATATTTTAAAACCATGAAAGAAGCCCTGAAAATGGAAGAACTCGTTACCAAACATAGTGCTGTGATGGACAAAAACGATCCTGAGAAAAAAGTAGCCATAATGGTTGACGAATGGGGTGCTTGGTATGATGTTGAAAAAGGAACAAATCCCGGGTTTTTATACCAGCAAAATACAATGAGAGATGCGGTTTTGGCAGGAGCAACGCTAAACATTTTTAATAATCATGCTGATAGGGTTCGTATGGCAAATTTAGCACAATGTGTCAATGTTTTGCAAGCCGTTATTTTAACTGATAAAGCAAAAATGATTACTACGCCAACCTACCATGTCATGAAAATGTATAATGTGCATCAGGACGCGACATTATTGCCTTTAAATTTTCAGCCACCGTTATATACTTTTAAAGGAGAAACACTTCCGGCTGTTTCAGCTTCTGCTTCTAAAGATAAAAGCGGACTGGTTCATATTTCATTAGTAAATATCGATTCAAAAAATAAAAATAAAATAGAGATTGATGTAAATGATCTGGGCGTTAAAAACTTTACCGCTACTATTTTAACCGCTTCAAAACTTCAGGATTATAATTCATTTGATACTCCAAATAAAATTGTGCCGATAATTTTTAAAGCGTTTGAAAATAAAAAAGGGAAACTGGAAATTACAATTCCTCCTTTTTCAGTAGTTGTTTTAGAAGGAAAATAGAAAGCGATATTCTGTATTAATAATACCTTTTAAGAATTGATTTAAATCAAAATCTATTCAAAATAGCGTGAATTGAATGTAAAATAAAGTAGTGATGAAAGTGATTATATAAGATTGGCTTTTAGAGTTTTGAAGATAATCATGAAATAATCGCAAGATAATAAATGTAAAATCAACGTTTGATTTCTGTTTTAATGCTAAAGTGCTGTTTTTATGCATTATCTGTAAAAATTAAAATGATAATTTTTGTTAAGTGTTTTTTATACACTTATGAATTAATTATATTTATATTTGTCATTATTTTAAAATGACTTTCGAATGAAAAATTACGTTATAGGATTGGACTATGGAACAGATTCTGTCCGGGCGATGCTAATTGATACTGAAAATGGGCAAGAACTGGCATCAAATGTTTCTCACTATAAAAGATGGAAAAACAAACAATATTGTGACGCATCCATAAATCAGTTTCGTCAACATCCTTTAGATCATATCGAAGGTTTAGAAATAACGATTCAAACGGTTATAAAAGAAAGCAAAGTTGATCCAAAATTAGTACGAGGAATTTGTATTGATACAACAGGATCTTCGCCTGTTCCGGTTACAAAAGAAGGAATTCCACTGGCTTTGACAAAAGGTTTTGAGGAAAATCCGAATGCGATGATGGTTTTATGGAAAGACCACACAGCGATAAATGAAGCAAACGAAATCAATGAATTAGCAGTAAGCTGGGGCGGAGAAAACGTAACCAAATATGTAGGCGGAATTTATTCATCAGAATGGTTTTGGGCAAAAATCCTGCACATTGCGAGAGAAGATGAAGCGGTTCAAAATGCAGCGCACACCTGGATGGAGCATTGCGATTTAATGACCTATTTATTAATTGAAGATAAAGATTTAAAAACCTTTAAAAGAAGCCGCTGCGCCGCGGGTCACAAAGCGATGTGGCACGCAGACTGGAACGGTTTGCCTCCGGTTGAATTCTTAGAAAAATTACATCCGTATTTGGCACAACTTCGCGGCAATTTATATGATGAAACCTATACATCTGATTTAGTTGCCGGAAATTTAAGCAAAGAATGGGCTGATCGTTTAGGACTTTCTACAGATACAGTTGTAGCCGTAGGAACCTTTGATGCGCATTCCGGAGCTGTTGGAGCAAAAATTGGAGAAAACACTTTAGTTCGCGTTATGGGAACTTCAACCTGCGATATTGTGATAGGCTCAAAAGAAGAAATAGGAACAAAAACGGTTCGTGGAATTTGCGGACAAGTTGACGGATCTGTAATTCCGGGATTTATTGGTCTTGAAGCCGGACAATCTGCTTTTGGAGATTTATTGGCTTGGTACAAAGAATTATTGCTTTGGCCAACAGATCATTTATTAACGGCTTCAACTGTTTTAAATGAAGAACAAAAAGAACAATTAAGAGAAGAATTCAGCGATAAATTAATTGTAGAATTGACAAAAGAAGCCGAGAAAATTTCGGTTTCGGAAAGTCTTCCAATGGCGCTGGACTGGATTAACGGACGCAGAACTCCGGATGCAAACCAGGAATTAAAAAGCGCGATTTCAAATTTATCATTAGGAACAAAAGCGCCGCATATTTTTAAAGCTTTGGTAAACGCAATCTGTTTTGGAGCGAAAAAAATAGTGGATCGTTTTGAAGAAGAAGGTGTAAAAATCGACAGCGTTATCGGGATTGGTGGCGTTGCAAGAAAATCTCCTTTTATCATGCAGACTTTGGCAAATGTTTTAAATAAACCAATCAAAATCGCAGCTTCAGACCAAACTCCGGCTTTGGGAGCAGCAATTTACGCAGCCGTTGCAGCCGGAATTTATCCGAATGTAATTGAAGCAAGCCAAAAAATAGGAAGTGATTTCGACGGAGAATATTTTCCTCAATTAGATCAAGTTGCAGCGTACAACAAATTGCTGATTGCTTATGATCAATTAAGTGCTTACGAAGATCCAACTATAAAAAAATCAAAAGATGAGTTCTCTTTATAAAGATTTAAAACAGGAATGTTACGAAGCCAATATGCAATTAAATGCATTGAATCTGGTGGTGTATACATTTGGAAACGTGAGCGCGGTGGACAGAAAAAACGGTGTTTTTGCCATTAAACCAAGCGGCGTTCCGTACGAAGATTTAAAACCGGAAGATATTGTAATTGTTGATTTTGATAACAATATTATTGAAGGTTCGATGCGTCCGTCATCAGACACAAAAACACACGCTTATTTATATAAAAACTGGCCAAATATTGGTGGAGTTGCACATACACACGCAACTTATTCGGTTGCCTGGGCACAATCGCAACGCGATATTCCGATTTTTGGAACAACACATGCTGATCATTTAACAGCTGATATTCCGTGCGCGCCGCCAATGGCAGATGCGCTGATTGAAGGAAACTACGAACACAATACCGGAATTCAGATTTTGGACTGTTTCAAAGAAAAAAATCTTTCTTATGAAGAAGTAGAAATGGTTTTAATTGGAAATCACGGTCCATTTGCTTGGGGAAAAAATGCAGCAAAAGCAGTTTACAACAGCAAGGTTTTAGAAGTCGTAGCCGAAATGGCGTACCTGACTTTACAAATTAACCCAAACGCACCAAGATTAAAAGATTCCCTAATAAAGAAACATTACAACCGCAAACACGGAAAAGATTCGTATTACGGACAGTAGAAAAGTTTGTTTCAGGTTTCAGGTTTTTTTTTGTTTCAAGTTATTGGAACGTGAAGCCTGAAACTTGAAACAAACAGAAACAAAACAATAAAATAACAAATTCAAGATTTTCAGATTCCAACAAACTTGAAACCTGAAACTTGAAACAACAAATAAAGAAATGATAGATATCTCTCAAAAAGAAGTATGGTTTGTAGTAGGAAGCCAGGAATTATACGGTGAAGAAACACTAAGAAAAGTAGCGGAACATTCGCAGATAATTGCAAAAGGACTAGGAGCTTCGTCTCAAATTCCGGTGAAAGTGGTTTATAAAGATGTGGTAAAATCGCCATCACAAATTTTAGATGTTTGTTTAGCGGCAAACAATACTAAAAATTGTATCGGAATTATTGCATGGATGCATACTTTTTCGCCAGCCAAAATGTGGATTGGCGGCTTGAGTATTCTGAAAAAACCATTATGTCATTTACACACACAATACAATGCTGAAATTCCGTGGGGAACTATCGACATGGATTTCATGAACTTAAATCAATCTGCTCACGGAGACCGTGAGTTTGGTTTTATCATGTCCAGAATGCGCAAAAAACGTAAAGTGGTTGTTGGACACTGGGAAGACGAAAGAGTTCAGAAAAAATTAGGCATCTGGACAAGAGTTGCTTTGGGTTGGGATGAACTTCAAAACTTAAAAGTAGCCCGTATCGGAGACAATATGCGTGAAGTTGCCGTTACGGAAGGGGATAAAGTAGAAGCTCAAATTCGTTTCGGAATGTCGGTTAACGGATTTGATTCTTCAGATGTAACCAAATATATTGAGAAAGTTACGGATAAGGAATTGAATGATTTATTAGCCGTTTATGAGAATTCTTATACTTTAACCGATGCTTTAAAAGAAGGCGGAGCGCAAAGAAGTTCTTTAGCGGAAGCGGCAAAAATTGAATTAGGTTTAAGAGCTTTTCTTGAAGAAGGAGGTTTTGGAGCTTTTACCGATACGTTTGAAAATTTGGGAGTTTGGAAACAATTACCAGGAATTGCAACACAAAGATTAATGGCCGATGGTTATGGTTTTGGTGGAGAAGGAGACTGGAAAACGGCTGCAATGGTTCGTGCCTTAAAAGTAATGAATGTGGGGCTTGAAGGCGGAACTTCTTTCATGGAAGATTATACCTACCACTTTACACCTCAAAAATCATACGTTTTAGGATCGCATATGTTAGAAATTTGTCCGTCTATTGCTGATGGAAAGCCTTCTTGCGAAGTACATCCTTTAGGAATTGGAGGAAAAGAAGATCCTGCTCGTTTGGTCTTTAATTCACCTGCGGGAGATGCAATCAACGTTTCTTTGGTTGATATGGGAAATCGTTTCCGATTGATTGTAAACGAAGTGGAAGCAATTAAACCAATGGCAGAATTACCAAAATTACCGGTTGCAAGAGTTTTGTGGGATTGTAAACCAAATCTTGATATCGCTGCAACGGCGTGGATTCTTGCCGGAGGAGCGCATCACACGGTTTACAGCCAGTCAATTACAACAGAATATATGGAAGATTTTGCCGATATCGCCGGAATCGAATTATTGGTTATCGACGAAAAAACAACAATTAGAGATTTCAAGGATAAAATTAACGCCAACGAAGCGTATTATCATTTGTTTCAACATGGACTTTAGTGTTGTAAAATGTAATTTGTGAGTTGTAAAATGTGAAAAACCTAAGCAGATGATTTTTTTTACATTTTTAAATGATTAAATTTCACATCTTATATTTTACATCTAACATCTCACAATAACCACAAAATTATCATTTATGAATGTATTAAAACGTTGCGTTTTCGGAATTACTTTATTGAGTTTGGCAGCAGTTTCGGTTCAATGTAAAAGCGATAAAAAAGCTGATACAGAAATTGTTTCTTCGGATAAAAAAAATGCAGTTACAATTGAAAAATCAGAATACGGAACAACGGCAAAAGGAGAAAAAGTAGACAGTTATAAATTGAAAAACCAAAATGGGATGGAAGTTGATATCATCACTTTTGGTGGAAGAATTACAGATTTGAAAGTTCCGAATAAAGAAGGTGTTTCTGAAAATGTAGTAATCGGATTTACTTCTTTGGCACAATATGAAAAAGAAAATCCATTCTTTGGAGCTTTAATAGGAAGATACGGTAACCGAATTGCGAAAGGAAAATTTACTTTGGACGAAAAAGAATATTCATTAGCCATCAATAATGCGCCAAATGCTTTGCACGGAGGTCCACAAGGTTTTTTCAACGTTGTTTGGAAAGCTGATGAGGTTAAATCAGGAAATGCTGCTTCTTTAAAATTATCTTATTTAAGTAAAGATTTAGAAGAAGGTTATCCAGGAAATCTTCAGGTTTTTGTAACTTATACATTAACAAATGATAATCAGTTAGAAGTTCTTTATGAAGCAAAAACAGATAAGAAAACGGTTGTGAATTTAACGCAGCATTCCTATTTCAATTTATCAGGAGATTTCACAAAAACAATCTTAGATCACGAATTGACTTTAAATGCAGATAAATTAGTTCCGGTTGATGCGACTTTAATTCCGACAGGAAAACTAGAAGATGTTGCCAATACGCCTTTCGATTTCAGAACTCCAAAACTAATTGGGGCAGCCATTGAAGTTAAAAATGAGCAAATAGAAAGAGGAAAAGGTTACGATCATTGTTGGGTATTGAATAATACTGAAAAAGGAAAAACAATCATCGCAAAAGTATACCACGCTGCAAGCGGACGAGTTCTTGAAATGACAACAGATGAACCCGGAATTCAGTTTTATTCCGGAAATTTCCTTGACGGAACTTTACCAACACGTGACGGCAAAAAATATGCACACAGAACCGGACTTTGTTTAGAAACAGAACATTATCCTGATTCTCCAAACCAGAAAAACTTCCCGACAACGGTTTTAAACCCGGGAGAAAATTATAAAACTAAAACTACTTTTAAATTCTCAGTGAAGAAATAGTTTTAGGATTTGTTTTACTAGTTCAATTCTCTAAGAAACCTCGGAAGTTATGCTTTCGAGGTTTTTTTTATGGAGAATTTTTCGCAACGAATTTCTCTAATTTTCACGAATTGACTACCTCATTTTTGTCATTTCGACGAAGGAGAAATCTCCACGAGAAGCTCTACAAAGATTGGATTTTCGTTGCGGAGTTACTTGCGAATATTTCTCCTTCGTAATTGACAAGATTGGGTAAAAACTTTGCGTCTTCGCTCCTGTTAGCTATCGGGATTGCGAGATTAATTCATCGGCATCTTTAAAAATCATAACTTAGCGATAGTAAAAAAACGATAATGAAACATCTATTCAAAGCAGTATTAAATTGGAAATCTAATCAAATTCAAGAAGATTCAAGGAAGCGATTTTACAACAAAAGTCATCAAATTAAAATTGAAGGAAAACCAGTTTTAAATGTTTCTGCAGCAAAAGCTTTTAAAGGCGATCCGGAATTATACAATCCCGAAGATTTATTGTTAAGCAGTTTGGTCTCTTGCCACATGATGTCCTATTTATACGTATGCTCTCAAAACGGAATAGAAGTTCTGGAATATTCAGACAATGCGGAAGCCACACTGGAAGTAAGTCCAGATGGAAGCGGACGTTTTGTTGAAGTTCGATTATGTCCTAAAGTAAAAATATCACATCCGGATCAAATTGAATTGGCTTTAGAACTTCATACAAAAGCAAATCAATTGTGTTTTATTGCGAACTCTTGCAATTTTCCTGTTTTTCATGAGGCAAATTGTGAGGTTTAAACCATATAAGCTATATAAGTAAATATAAGGTTGAGTTAACACAACAGCTACATTCAATGAAGTTATATAGCTTATATGGTTATAAAATGGGTTAAAACCAAAAAAACCTCTTCTTTCGAAGAGGTTTTTGTACCCGGAGCCGGAGTCGAACCGGCACGGTTTCCCACAGGTGTTTGAGACCAGCGCGTCTACCAATTCCGCCATCCGGGCTTAGCAGACGAAAAAATAACTAATAAATCAATTATTTTAACGCAATAGAATAAGTAATTATGTTACCATAACTGTGCTTATTCCTTTAACACGGTGCAAATGTAAAAAATAAAATTAAATGTTCTACTAAAAATACTTAAATTTTTCCTTTCAGTGTCCAATAAATTTTCTAAATTTGCACCTCGTTAAAACGACGCACACACAACTAACTACACCCGAGGCATTTATACTGGTCTTGCTTTACTTAAAATTGTAAAGCCGAATCGTGCAGAGCGCAGCGGAGCAAAAACAACAAATTATAATGTCGCACCTAGAACCAGAAGCTAAAATTTTTGCTTGTTCACAAAGTGTTTATCTTGCAGAAAAAATTGCAGAGCAATACGGAATTCCGTTAGGAAGAGTAACGATGTCAACGTATAGTGATGGAGAATTTCAGCCATCTTACGAAGAATCAATAAGAGGTTTACGCGTTTTTATCGTTTGTTCAACTTTTCCAACTGCTGATAATTTGATGGAATTGTTATTAATGATTGATGCAGCAAAACGCGCATCAGCCAGACACATTACAGCTGTTATGCCTTATTTTGGTTGGGCAAGACAAGACAGAAAAGATAAACCAAGAGTTCCGATTGGAGCGAAATTAGTAGCTAATCTATTAGATGCTGCAGGAGCGACAAGAGTAATGACAATGGATTTGCACGCAGACCAAATTCAGGGGTTTTTCGAAAAACCTGTAGATCATTTATTTGCATCTACAATCTTTTTACCATACGTAAAAAGTTTAAATTTAGATAATCTAACAATTGCATCTCCGGATATGGGAGGTTCAAAAAGAGCATATGCTTATTCTAAGTTCCTGGAATCAGATGTAGTAATCTGTTACAAACAAAGAAAAGCAGCCAACGTTATCGACACTATGGAGCTAATTGGTGAAGTAAAAGGGCGTAACGTAATATTAGTAGACGACATGATCGATACTGGTGGAACACTTGCTAAAGCAGCAGATTTAATGATCGAAAAAGGAGCATTAAGCGTTAGAGCAATTTGTACACACGCCATTTTATCAGGTGACGCATACGAAAAAATCGAAAACTCAAAATTAAGCGAGTTAATAGTTACCGATTCTATTCCGTTAAAGAAAGAATCAAAGAAAATCAGAGTAGTGAGTTGTGCGCCTCTTTTTGCAGAAGTAATGCACATGGTACACCACAACAATTCCATTAGTGGAAAATTTATAATGTAATAAATGGCAATATGCTATAGGCTGTAAGCTTTAAGCATTAAAAAATGTCGATAAATTTATTACGAAGAAAGCTTAAAGCCTAGTGCTTAAAGCTTATAGCAAATAGAATATTTATTAATAACTATATTTTTTTACAATGAAATCGATTACAATTAAAGGATCAGAAAGAGAAAGCGTGGGAAAAGTGGCAACTAAAGCCTTACGTAATGCTGGAGCGGTTCCTTGCGTGTTATACGGAGGAAATCAAGCAGTACACTTCTCAGCAGACGCTGCAGCGTTCAAAACCTTGGTTTACACTCCAAACGCACACACAGTTGTGATTGAGCTTGGAAAAGGAAAATCATTCAACGCAATTTTACAAGACATTCAGGTTCACCCGGTATCTGATAAAATTTTACACATTGACTTCTTTCAATTATTTGATGACAAAGAAATCACTATGGAAGTTCCTGTAAAAGTTGTAGGTACATCAAAAGGTGTTCTTGCAGGTGGTGTTTTACGTTTAAACACTCGTAAATTAAAAGTAAAAGCTTTACCTAAAAATCTTCCTGATTTTGTTGAAGCTGATATTACTCCACTTGAAATGGGTAACAAATTATACGTTACTAAAGTTGGTACACCAGACTACAAAGTTATGCACCCGGAGAACACAGTTGTTGCTCAGGTAAGAATTTCTCGTGCTGCTATGAAAGCTGCTCAGGAAGCTGCGAAAGCTGCAAAAGCTCCTGCAAAAGGAAAGAAAAAATAATTTTTTTCAAATTCAATACAAAAGCATCAATCGAAAGATTGGTGCTTTTTTTTTGCTTTAAGATTCTAAGATGCTGAGGTTCTAAGATTTCTACTCAGAAAATATCCAGTGTCAGGCTGAGCGGAGTCGAAGCCCCTTTTGATGTTTTGTGTTTGTTTTCTCTGAAGCAGAAATTTTCAGTTTCTTCAAGACCGAACGTTCCTGCCATCCGCTATATCTTTTCCTTGCTAAAGAAGCAAGAAAAAGGATACCGCTTCTGTCAGGGCTAGCCAGAGAATTAGTTTTTATAATTTTAAAAAGGTTCAAAGAAGCAAAGTTGCAAAGGGACAAAGGAAAATTCCGTAGTATGTCAGACTGAGCGGAGTCGAAGTCCCGTAAGTGGCTCGACAATCTAAGTGAAATACTTTGTGTGGACTTCGACTCCGCTCAGTCTGGCAAAAATGAAAATAAAAAATCTGCCCAAATCTGCTAAATCTGCGTGAAACCCTTTTTCTTCGCACCAAGAATAATTATCTCATTGCTACATTTCCTAATTATCTAATCAACCCATTGGCACATTCCCTAATTAAGTTTATTTTTGTATCATGATAAAATGGATAACGAAACTGTTTTCATCAACACAAAAAGAAGAGAAGACAGATAATATGAAACCGGAGGTTCACGAACACCCAAAAAACAATATAAAAAGCGTGAGTAAAAAATATTTAATCGTAGGACTTGGTAATATAGGGGCCGAATACGTAAATACAAGACACAATATAGGATTTAAAGTCCTCGATTTTTTAGCTAAAAAAGAAAGTCTTTCATTCGAAACTGTAAAACTTGGGGCTTTAGCCGAATATAAATTCAAAGGAAGAACGTTTTTACTGCTTAAGCCAAATACTTATATGAATTTAAGCGGTAAGGCTGTAAAATACTGGATGGACAAGGAAAACATACCTTTAGAAAACATTCTGGTTATTACAGACGATTTAAACCTGTCTTTCGGAACCATCCGTATCAAACCAAAAGGCAGTGACGGAGGTCATAACGGATTAAAAAATATCAATCTCATTTTGAACACGCAGGCATATACCCGTTTCAGATTTGGTATTAGCGATCAGTTCAAAAAAGGGCAGCAAATAGATTATGTTTTAGGAGATTGGGACGAAGAAGAAAAAGCAAAATTACCGGAACGTTTAGAAGTATCTTCGGAAATTATTAAATCTTTTGGAACAGCCGGACTAGAAAACACGATGACAACTTTTAACGGAAAATAAAGATTTACAAGTATTTAACGCTGAAAAAATCAAATTATCAGTTAATTAAATCGAATTATAACGAAATAGTATTTTCTATTCCAAAGTTAAATGTCTAAATTTGGTATAAATTATTATAAATCATAAAATCATAATATCATGGCTTTTGAATTACCACAATTACCTTATGCATATGATGCATTAGAACCACATATTGATGCTCGTACAATGGAAATCCATCATACAAAACATCATAATGCATATACAACAAATCTTAATGCTGCAATTGCAGGAACGGATTTAGAAGGCAAAACAATCGAGAATATCTTAATTAACTTAGATAAAAAAAACGCAGCAGTTCGTAACAATGGTGGAGGTTTTTACAACCACAATTTATTCTGGACAGTTATGTCTCCAGACGGTGGCGGATTACCAACAGGTGATTTATTAGCTGCTATTGAAGATTCTTTTGGAACTTTCGAAGAGTTTAAAGCAAAATTTGCTAAAGCCGGAGCAACTCAATTTGGTTCAGGATGGGCTTGGTTAACAGTACAAAAAGGTGGTAAACTAGAAGTTGTAGGAACTCCAAATCAAGATAATCCACTAATGCCGGAAGTTGCTGGTAACGGTGGAACTCCAATCTTAGGAATGGATGTTTGGGAACATGCTTACTATTTAAACTACCAAAACAGAAGACCAGATTATATTGAAGCTTTCTTCAGCGTAATTAACTGGACAGAAGTTGCAAGAAGATATGCTTTAGACAAATAGTCTTGAGATAATAGAATAAAGATTAAAGAAAAAAGACGGATGGCTTAATTGCTATCCGTCTTTTTTTATGTTTTATCTTTTTAATCGACAAGTATTCTATAGTCTTTCTTCTATACTCTTTCTTCTATACTCTTTCTTCTATACTCTTTCTTCTATACTCTTTCTTCTATACTCTTTACTCTGTTTTTCTTTCTCATAAACATAAATAAAAAAGGCGGAATCTCTTCCACCTTTTTTGCCCCAAATCTACCATAAACTTAACCTACTAATGTTATGGTTCAGTAAATATATGGTAGCTATTTATATGAAAAAAACTTTCTAGATGAATGGTAAATATATCCGATTAAGTGCTTAAAATCCTACTTTAGAAATAGTTGACTTTATTCCAATAAAAAAGGTGGAATTGCTTCCACCCTTTTTGCCCCAAATCTACCATAAACTTAACCTACTAATGTTATGGTTTTCCAAAAGTATTGCAGCATTTCAATTCTACCAAACATATAGGATGAACGGCAAAAAAAACCGATGAAATGCACAAATTAACCTTTTGTTAGTATTTTATTAATACGCTCTGGCGTCTTTTCCTTCATAAAAATTCATAAAAGCTCTATTTACAACACGATTTCCTCCTGGTGTAGGATAATCTCCTGTAAAATACCAATCACCAAGATTTTTAGGACATGCAATATGCAAATCTTCTACTTTCTGGAAAATGATTTTTACTTCGGCATTGATTTCAGGAGAACTTAACATTTCGGCAATTTTAGCCGAAACTTCTTCAGGAGTAAACTGATCATAAATAGCAGTAACATAATTCACAACATCACTGTCAATATAGTTTTCCTGTGCTTTACATTTTGCATAAACTTCATCAACAATGTGATAAAGGTTTCTTTCTTTTAATAAAGCCAAAGCTGCTCTAAAAGCTACAAGACCTTCTAGTTTTGCCATGTCAATTCCGTAACAATCAGGATAACGAATTTGTGGAGCCGATGAAACAATTACGATACGTTTAGGATTTAAACGATCCATCATTTTTATGATACTCATTTTAAGTGTTGTACCACGAACAATACTATCGTCAATAATAACTAAGTTGTCAGTTGGTTTGATTACTCCGTAAGTTACGTCGTAAACGTGCGCCACTAAATCATCACGGCTGCTGTCCTCGGTAATAAAGGTTCTAAGTTTAGCATCTTTAATAGCGACTTTTTCTGTACGGATTTTTACAGCCAATAATTCCTGTAAAGTTTCAGCAGTAAGGGTATCTCTATTATTTAAAATATAATTGTTTTTTCTTTGGTTTAAAAAATCCTGAGCAGCTTCAACCAGACCATAAAATGAAGTTTCGGCAGTATTCGGGATATAAGAAAAAACAGTATTATCTGTATCACTGTCAATTGATTCAAGAACGGCAGGCAAAATTAATTTTCCTAAGTTTTTACGTTCCTGATATATTTCAGCATCACTTCCTCTTGAAAAGTAGATTCTTTCAAAAGAACATGCTTTTTTTACAGTTGGTTCAAGGATTTGTTCCATAGAAACTTTTCCGCTTTTCTTGATAATCAAAGCATTTCCTGGCTCAATTTCCTGTACGCTTTCAAAAGGCACATTAAAAACAGTTTGAATAACGGGTCTTTCAGAGGCTACAACTACAACTTCGTCATCCTGATAAAAGTAAGCTGGACGAATTCCTGCAGGATCCCTAAAAACAAAAGCATCACCATGACCTAATAATCCGGCCATTGCGTAACCTCCATCTAAATTTTTAGCAGAACGGGCTAATATTTTTGCAATATCTAATCTTTCTGCAATTACAGGAGAAGCTTCTCTTTTAGAATATCCTTCTGTTTTGCAATCCTGATAAAGCTGCATCACTTCTTTGTCAAGAAAGTGACCTATTTTTTCCATAACGGTAACAGTATCCGCCATTTCTTTTGGATGTTGTCCCAGTTCTACTAAATTTTCGAAAAGTTCTTTAACATTCGTCATATTAAAGTTCCCGGCCAAAATTAAGTTACGGTGCATCCAGTTACTCTGACGTAAAAATGGGTGAACACTTTCAATGCTGTTTTTCCCAAAAGTTCCGTAACGAACGTGACCTAAAAATAATTCTCCTATATAAGGTATGTTTGCTTTTTGTTTGGCAACATCATCTGCATATTCAGGATGCGAAGTTAACTCTTCGTTGATACGCTCATTGATTTGTTTAAAAACGTCCTGGATAGGCTGTGCATGATTCGAACGAACCCGGCTGATATAACGTTCGCCTGGTTCAACATCTAATTTGATACTGGCAAAACCTGCTCCGTCTTGTCCACGGTTATGTTGCTTCTCCATCATTAGATACATTTTTTGTATCCCGTAAAAAGCAGTTCCGTATTTTTCTTTGTAATATTCAAGCGGTTTAAGAAGTCTAACTAAGGCTATACCACATTCGTGTTTTAAAGCGTCGCTCATTGTTTTTGTATTTGTGTTGTTGTTGTAAGTTGTGCGTAATAACGTAATAAAAAAGCCCCGTGTTATCGAGGCTTCAAGGCATTATATTTCTATGTCAAACTGAGTTAACGACTTAAATTGTTGTAATCGAATCGCTACTTCTGCTTTGCTTAATGTTTCCATCCTTTCGGTTCCAAATTTCTCCACACAAAATGAAGCTAAATTAGATCCATAAATTATGGCATTTTTCATATTGCCAAATGAGATGTTTTCGCTTTGTGCAATGAATCCTGAAAAACCACCTGCAAAAGTGTCTCCGGCTCCTGTTGGATCAAACACATCTTCTAGTGGTAATGCCGGTGCAAAGAATACTTCTCTGTTATGGAATAAAAGTGCTCCGTGTTCTCCTTTTTTGATCACCACATATTTTGGTCCCAATTCCTGGATTTTGTTTGCCGCTTTTACTAATGAATATTCTCCTGAAAGTTGTCTTGCTTCTTCGTCATTGATTGTAATTACATCTACACGTTTAATTACGTCAAGTAATTCCGGAAGAGCGCAATCCATCCAAAAGTTCATAGTATCTAAAACTACTAATTTTGGTTTTTTCTCCATTTGGTCTAAAACACTACTTTGTACTAACGGATGTAAGTTTCCTAACATCACAACATCAGCATCTTTAAAGTTTTGAGGAACTTTTGGTTGAAAGTCAGCCAAAACGTTAAGTTCAGTTACAAGAGTATCTCTTGAGTTTAGATCGTTGTGGTATAAACCGCTCCAAAAAAAGGTTTTTCCGCCTTTTACAATTTCGATACCAGAGATATCAATATTTTTTGAAGTTAAAAGATCTAAATGTTCTTGTGGAAAATCGTCGCCAACTACAGAAACAATGGCCGATTGTAGGTTAAAAAATGAAGCTGATAAACCAATGTAAGTTGCAGCACCACCTAATATTTTATCTGTTTTTCCGAAAGGAGTTTCGATAGCGTCGAAAGCAACCGTTCCAACAATCAATAATTTATTCATTTTATGAATTTCGAATTAGGGTGCAAAGATACTTCATAAGTTACAATATTGCAACGGTTTAGGTTCTCAAAATTTTCATAAAAAAACAATATCGTTTGCGGGGCTAAAACTATTGTAAATGAATGAATTAAATTTGATTCATCTGAGTGCTTAAAATATGTTTTTTCGATTTAAAATACAATAATTATTTTCGAAAAAAGCGTTGAAGATTTTAGTTAGATTTGTTTAAATATCAAATTTCATTCATGAAGAAAAATATAATCTTATTAATGCTGTTTTGTTTTTTGATTTCTTGCGAAAGAAAAGAACCTAATTTTTCTGAAGAAATGATTGAGAAATTGGCATATATGCACGAAGATCCAAAATTAGGTTTATTGCCATCTCACTATTTAAGTTTTGATTTATATGTTAAGAAAAGAGGCAAAGAAATTTATAAAACAAACAATCATGATTTATTCTCTTATTATAAAAAGAATTATGTTGAAAAATTTATTTCATTTGAAAAGTTTTTAAATGCTGTCTTGAATCAAGATTATCTTTTAGATGAAAATTTAGATGACAAATATTCTTTTAAATTAGATCAAAAAATACAGAAGGAATGTGTCAGTTTAGGATTTAATAGATTTCTAAAAAAGTATTCAGAAGGTAATATTGGAAAAGAAAAACTTAAACTCAATAGATCTATTATTCAAAAAAATGAATTCCGGACAATAAAATATCTTTTGTATAAAAATAAATATGATGTTGGTTTTGATGATTATCATGACATATATTATATTTGGAAAAGAGAGGATTCTTTCAAATAATTCTACAACTCATACTTCTTATCAAAATAATTTTTCAAAACCCCAATCTGAACCAAAATCATAAAAGGAACGACTAATAAAGCGTAAAGTACATTTTTAGAAAAATGAATTCCAGAAAATAAAGCAGAAGCTTTTTCAGAATAGGTTTTGGCAATTTCAAAATTAGCAACATCATTATTGGAGTAAACAGTATAAGCAGTCAGAGCAATTAAACTCATACCTATAAATATCCAGGCAGATCTGGAAATTAAAGGTTTGTAAACTTTGATTTTGCTTTTTTCTATTGCTAAAACCTGAGACATGATTTTTGAAGTAAAGTCAATAGATGTTGACTCCAAAGTACTTTCGGTCATCATTTTCTCAATCAGATTTTCTATTTCTTTATCATTTTCTTTCATAACATTCTATTATTTCTGGTTCTAATTGCTTTTTCAAAATTACAGCTAATTTTTGTCGGCTTCTAAATAATTTCACCTTAACATTATTAGCGTTGATGTTCATGACTTTTCCAATTTCTTCTAAACTCTGATCTTCAAAATAAAATAAAGTTAGGAGGAAATTTTCTTCACTCGGTAATAAATTCAAACAATTCTGAATAGTTTGCTTTCTTTCTTTTTCTTCCAAAGCACTTAAAGCATTGTCCATAGTTTTTATTAAATGAGCGGAAAATTCATCTATCGATATATTATTATCTTCTTTTTTATTTTTCTTCAGTCGATCTAAGCATGTATTGTAAGCTATTTTGTAAATCCAGGTCGAAAACTTAGAATCTCCTTTAAATTTATTTAGAGAACTGTACACTTTTATAAAAGTATCCTGTGCAACTTCCTCAGCTTCTTCCCTGTTTTTGATCATTTTATGAGCCAGCGAAAAAATCATGTCTTTATAACGATCAACCAATACGGCAAAAGAATTAGTCTCTCCCTGAAGAATTTTATCGATATAATGTTGATCACTTATTGTACTCATAATTATATAAGACGAGACGTTTTGTGTTTAGGTTACAAGAATCATAAAAAAAAATAATAAACCCCAATCTTTTTAAATTCCAAATTCCCCAAATAGTAATATAAAGGATCTTCATAAGATCACAATATTGTCATCGACGGAGGAGAGATCACACGCGAAACTCTAAAACAATTGGTGATTTTGATTTAGTATGAAGGATTAATCCCGATAGCTATCGGGACATCCTTACAATATGTCTGGTTCCTCCGGAACTTTTATGAAAATTCCGAAGGAATGATGTATATTGTAGCGAGGGATTTTAATCCCTTGGACACAAAGTAACCCTAATATTTGTCATCCTTCGTTTCTGAATACTTAAATTTTGACAAGATGGCAAATTAAGTTTAATTTCAAAAGAAATTCAAACTCAAAATTAACTCATAATCAGTAAGTTTTGGGATTTGGAATTTAAATTTTAAATTTTTTTCATCAAAAGTTGTAACCTCAATTCAAAACATGTCGTCATATGGGTATCAATCAATTATAAAAACAAAAAAATTATGGGACCAGAAATTTTAATACCAATTAGCATGTTCTTGATGATCTTCGGGATTGTCTATCTTATTTACTCAACAAGAAACAGAGAGCGTTTAGCACTTATAGAAAAAGGTGTTGATGCGAGTATCTTTTTAAAAGGAAGAAATAATGGATTTCCTGCATGGAAAGTACTTGTTGTTAATCTGGCTTACTTATTAATAGGAAGCGGAGTTGGAATTTTCATTGCTTTATTAATCACAACTTACACATCTTTAGAAGATGGAGCAGTTTATCCTTCAATCATTTTTATCCTGGCCGGAGTTGGTTTGCTTTTTGGATTTAACAAAGCAAAAGATTTAGATAAAGAATAAATCAATATTTGATTAATATAAAGCGCGTCACAAACAATGTTGGTGACGCGCTTTTTTTATGATTTTGAACCTATGGTTTCGTAATAAACATCTACAGAAAGGTTTTTCTGTAAAGATGCCATTACAGCTAATTCATCGCAACGCTCATTTTGAGGATGATTATTATGCCCTTTAATCCATTTAAAATCGACTTGGTGTTTTCTATAAATAATTAAAAATCGTTTCCATAGATCCGGGTTTTTTTTGCCGGTATAGTTTTTTTTCTCCCATCCAAAAACCCACTTTTTTACAACAGAATCAATGACATATTTAGAATCTGAAACAACTAAAACCTTCATATTCGGGTTTTTTAGTTTTTCCAGTCCCACAATTACTGCCAAAAGCTCCATTCTGTTATTAGTAGTAAGACGAAAACCTTCGTAAAATTCTTTTTTATGCGGCGTTCCCACCAGTTCCATTACTACGCCGTAACCTCCATTTCCGGGATTTCCTTTTGCAGCGCCATCAGTATATATATGTACTTCGTGATTCATTGTTATTTTTTTTCACCATATAAGTTATATAAGTTCATTTAAATAATGCAGCTTATATTTCTTTGTCAAGTATTGAAACAGTTAATTAGAGTCCAACTGATATACGTTCACTAAATAATACAGCTTATATTTCTTTGTCAAGATTAAGAGAGTCAATTAGAGTTCAACTTATATATTCTTATATGACTTATATGGTTTAATTTTTTACAGTTTAATCCTCCAATAATCTTGAAATAATTTCCGGAAAATACTTTTGTTCCAGTTCATGAATCTTTTCGGCTACTGTTTCCGGCGTGTCTTCGTCTGTTAGCGCTACATTTTTCTGAAAAATAATACCGCCTTCATCATAATGTTCATTTACATAATGAATAGAAATTCCGGTTTCTTTCTCCTTATTATTCACTATTGCCCTGTGTATGTGCATACCATACATTCCTTTGCCGCCATAATTGGGTAAAAGTGCCGGATGAATGTTGATTATTTTATTAGGATATTGCTCTATTATATGATCTGGAAATTTCAATAAAAAACCCGCAAGAACGATCATATCCGGATCGATTTCTTGTATTTTTTGTAAGAGGTTACGCTCTAATAATTCGTTTTTTGAGAAGATTTCGGTCGGAATTTGATGATTTTTTGCTCTTTCGATCACTTTTGCCGAAGCATTATTCGTAAAAACAGAAACGACTTTTGCAATTTTGGTTTTCGCAAAATATTTTATGATGTTTTCAGCATTAGTCCCTGATCCTGAGGCAAAAACAATAATTTTTTTCATAATCGAATTTAATTTGAGAATGCAAAAAACGGAATAAAAATCGAAAATAAATAGTATTAAAAGGGCTTTCTTGAAATTAATTTTATAAATTAGTGTTACATTTATAAACTAAATCGTGGTTTTAAAATAAAGTTTTTTATTTTTGCCAACAAATTAAATTCTAAAATTAAAGATTATGTCAGACATTGCATCAAGAGTAAAAGCGATTATCGTAGACAAATTAGGTGTTGACGAAAACGAAGTTGTAACAGAAGCAAGCTTCACTAATGATTTAGGAGCTGACTCATTAGACACTGTTGAGCTTATTATGGAATTCGAAAAAGAATTTGATATTCAAATTCCAGACGATCAAGCAGAAAACATTGCTACTGTTGGTCAAGCTATTTCTTATATCGAAGAAGCTAAAAAATAATAATACTGCACCCGAAATTTAAAAAAAGCAATTTTTAAAATTCCAAACTCCAATTTTGGAATTTGTTTTTTGAAAATTGAAATTTGTTAAAAGTCGGGTGTTATTATTTTTTTTAAAATTTAAATTTCGATTGTTTTTTCAATCAAAAAGATATATTTATATTGTAATGCCCATGGCTCTTAAGTAAACAATACAGTTAAGAAAGCATGGGTTTTATTTGTTTAAAGTACAAAATACATATTTATGACGTTAAAGCGAGTTGTTGTAACAGGATTAGGTGCTCTTACTCCTATCGGGAATAATATCCAGGATTATTGGGAGGCACTTGTGAATGGGGTAAGCGGAGCCGCTCCTATCACGTATTATGATACAGAGAAGCATAAAACGAAATTTGCCTGTGAAGTAAAAAACTTCAATATTGAAGATTACATGGATCGCAAGGAATCTCGAAGATTAGATAAATTCGCTCAATATGCAGTTGCTGCAAGTGATGAAGCTATTAAAGATGCCGGACTTACTGATGATAATATCGACAAAACAAGAGTCGGTGTTATTTGGGGAGCAGGAATTGGAGGTTTAGAAACTTTTCAAGACGAAGTAATTTATTATGCCAAAGGAGACGGAACACCAAAATTCAATCCGTTTTTTATTCCTAAAATGATTGCCGATATCGCACCAGCACACATCTCGATGCGTAATGGTTATATGGGTCCAAATTATACTACTGTTTCTGCATGTGCATCTTCTGCAAATGCATTAATTGATGCTTTTAACTACATTCGTTTAGGAATGTGTGATGTAATTGTATCCGGTGGTTCAGAAGCTGCGATTACTATTGCGGGTATGGGAGGTTTTAACTCTATGCACGCTTTATCAACAAGAAACGATAGCCCTGAAACGGCTTCAAGACCTTTTGACGGTACTAGAGATGGTTTTGTATTAGGAGAAGGAGCAGGAGCACTGGTTCTTGAAGAATATGAACATGCTAAAGCCAGAGGCGCAAAAATTTATTGCGAAGTTGGCGGAGGCGGAATGTCATCTGATGCTTACCACTTAACTGCACCACATCCGGAAGGAATTGGCGTTATTGCAGTAATGAAAAATACATTAAGAGATGCAGGATTGAAACCTGAAGATATTGATCATATCAATACTCATGGAACTTCTACTCCGTTAGGAGATGTTGCCGAATTAAAAGCCATTAGTGCTGTTTTTGGAGAACATGCAAAAAATATTAATATAAACTCTACAAAATCAATGACGGGACATTTACTTGGTGCTGCCGGAGCTATTGAAGCAATTGCTTCGATTCTTGCAATGCAACATGGTATTGTTCCTCCAACTATCAATCATACTGTAGTTGATGAAAACATTGATCCGGCATTGAATCTTACCTTAAACAAACCTCAAAAAAGAGAAGTAAATGTTGCTATGAGTAACACATTTGGTTTTGGTGGACACAATGCATGCGTATTGTTTAAAAAATTAGTTGACTAATTTCTGTATATGAATATTATCAAAAAAATATTTTCTAAATCCCGTTCTCTAGAAGACGGGATTTTTTTTGACACTATTCAGAAAATACTTGGTTTTGAGCCTGCTACGATCGATTTTTATAAGAAAGCTTTTACCCATAGATCTTCGAATAAATTAGACGAATCAGGACATCCAATAAATTATGAAAGACTGGAATTTTTAGGAGATGCTATGTTAAGTGCTGTAATTGCAGCGCATTTATTTGATAAAGCGCCAAATGGCGACGAAGGTTATTTGACAAAAATGAGGTCAAAAATTGTAAGCCGCGAACATTTAAATGAATTAGGTAAAGACTTAAACCTGGTTCGTTTTGTAGAAAGCAAAGTGCCAATTCAGCATTTTGGAGAAAATATCCATGGTAATATTTTCGAATCTTTAGTAGGTGCTATTTATTTAGACAGAGGATATTCTTATTGTGAAAAGTTTATTCAAAAACGTGTCGTTGCACCATATGTAGATATTGCAAGACTTGAAGGAAAAGTAATTAGTTATAAAAGTTTGGTTATCGAATGGTGTCAGAAAGAGAAAAGAGTTTTTCATTATGACATTTTTGAAGATAACGGTATTGACGGCCAACGCTTATTTGGCGTTAAATTAAGTATAGACGATAAAGTAATCGCAAGAGCGCGTGCAACTTCAAAAAAGAAAGCAGAAGAGAAAGCTTCACAAAGAGCCTATTTTGCATTTCAGGAAAAAATAGACAAGAAATAGCTACAACTTTACTGTAACTATCTTAAAGCTATAACGTTTTCGTTTATAAATTAATAAAAACAAGCACATCTTAACTATTTAAGCTCCGCTAGAAATAGTATATTTACACCTTGATTTTTCATGACATGGCTATTCATAGATTGGATTTAGACGAATTTGACGAAATTGATTATTATTTAATGGCAATCCATACTTCATTAGAAGATTACAGATTGGCCTATTTTATCAATAAAAACCTTCCGATAAACTTAAGTAAGAGCAAAAACGAGATCCATGCTCAAACTAAAGAAGGCGAGGCAAGTTTTTCAAGATTCTATTACTATGATGCCGAAAAAACAGTTTCATGGAATTTAATTCAGAATAAGAATGAGATCATTTCTGCGAGTAGAAGTGATTCCCAAGATTTGTTTTCCAATGAAACAAGTGAGGTTTCAACAACAATTCATTTACTTCCTGAATTCAAAAAAGTAGATTTTTTCCTGAAAATAGAGAATAGCGAAGAGGCTCTTGATTTTTCAGAAATTCAACAAAAATTAAATACCATCGAGAGTATTGCGGCTATTTATGCTGTAGATACTGATAAAATAAAATCAAAAAACAATCTAATTTTTTAAAAAAAATGTTTACAAACAAAAAAACCAAAATTGTAGCTACACTTGGTCCTGCATGTGGTACGAGAGAGATCATCAAAGATATGATCGATGCAGGAGTTAATGTATTTAGAGTTAATTTTTCGCACGCTGATTACGAAGGAGTAAAAGAAAAGATCAATATTATTAGAGGTCTTAACGAAGAGTTTGGTTACACAACTGCAATCCTTGGAGATTTGCAGGGACCAAAACTTAGAGTTGGTGTGATGGAAGAAGGAACTGTAGTTCACGATGGTGATTTAATCACTTTTACAACTGCAGAAGATATTTTAGGAACTGCTCAAAAAGTGTTCATGAAATACCAGAATTTTCCAAATGATGTTAACCCTGGAGAGCGTATTTTGCTTGATGACGGTAAATTGATTTTCGAAATTATCTCTACTGATAAAAAGACTGAAGTTGTTGCTAAGGTAATTCAGGGTGGAGAATTGAAATCTAAAAAAGGAGTTAATCTTCCAAACACTAAAATATCTTTACCGGCTTTAACTGAAAAAGATATTGCAGATGCTATTTTTGCTATTGAACAAAAAGTAGACTGGATCGCTCTTTCATTCGTAAAAACACCTCGCGATTTACAGGATTTACAAGAATTGATTGCTAAACATTCAGAATATAAAATTCCGATTGTTGCTAAAATTGAAATGCCGGAAGCTCTTGTTAACATCGATAAAATTATCGCATATTGTGATGGTTTAATGGTGGCACGTGGAGATTTAGGAGTTGAACTTCCTGCACACGAAGTACCATTAGTTCAAAAAGATTTAATCCGCAGAGCTAAAATTGCAAGAATTCCTGTTATCGTTGCTACTCAAATGATGGAAACAATGATTACAAGTTTAACACCAACAAGAGCGGAAGTAAACGATGTTGCAAACTCTGTAATGGATGGAGCTGATGCTGTAATGTTGTCTGGAGAAACTGCTACAGGAAACTATCCGGTACAGGTTATTCAAAAAATGACTCAAATTTGCGAGGCTGTTGAAGATTCTCCGCTTATTCAGGTTCCACAAAATACACCACAAATTAAAACAAAACGTTTTGTAACTAAAACGGTTTGTCACCAGGCAGCTTTATTAGCTAATGAAATCAAAGCCAAAGCAATTTGTACATTAACAAATAGTGGATATACAGCTTTCCAAATTTCGGCTTGGAGACCATCAGCACATATTTTAGTGTTTACTTCAAACAGAAGAATCTTAACTCAATTGAATTTATTATGGGGAGTAAAATCATACTTCTACGATAAAGACGAAAGTACAGATGATACTGTAACAGATGTTAACGAAATAGCAAGAGAAAAAGGATTTGCTGTAAAAGGAGATTATTTAATCAACCTTGCAGCTATGCCAATTAAAGATAAAGGAATGGTAAATACCATGAGAGTTTCTGAAATAGAATAATTTTCTTTTAAGATTTATATAAAGCCATTCGTTGCAACGAATGGCTTTTTTTTGCTTCAAACTTTTCGGTTTTAATTTTTAAACTCATGATAATGTCATGAGTTTTTTATTTAGAGCTTTTGCTTTAATAGAAAAAACAAAAAATTACTTCAGATAAATGATTTTCAGAATCATTTAATTTTTATGATTGAAGCTAAAATCTAAAAAAAGTATTAAAAATTGCAAATCGTAAGTTCAGGATTAAGTAGTATTAAAAATCCAGCCTTATTTTTTACGGGATTTAAATAAAAATGACAAATAATTTTAAAGTGTTTATTGTACGTTTCTTATTTCTTTAAGATCAAAAATAAATCTAACTGCCTAATTAAATGATTTTTGAATGTTTCATTTTATAAGATGGAACATTGCGGAGCAAAATAAAACATTTTTATTGTTTCATTTTATAAAATGAAACAATGTCAGACCTTATAAATACTATTCTTAGATTTATTATTAGTTAATTTTGAGTCAGTTAAATAAAAGTTAAGAAAATTCTTGTTTCAAATTACCCTTCTTCAGAAATTTCATAAACTGAAACAACCTCAATTTAAATTTACCTGACAAATATTTATTAGTACTATTTTTCTTATATTTACAACAATAAAGAATTATTAACAAATTTTATTACCATGAAACAAAGTAGACTTAAAAATGGATTTAAAAATTCGATAATGCTATTTGCATTAGCTTGTTTTTCAATAACTGAACTCCAAGCGCAGGATACAAAAAAGCCCAATGTTTTAATAATTTGGGGAGATGATATTGGTATAAGTAATATCAGTGCTTATAGCAATGGTTTAATGGGATATCAAACTCCTAACATTGACAGAATTGGTAATGAGGGCATTAAATTTTTACACTATTACGGAGAACAAAGCTGTACAGCGGGACGCGCTGCATTGTTAACAGGTCAGCAGGGAATTCGTACTGGTTTAACTAAAGTAGGATATCCCGGAGCTCCAATGGGCATGAGTCAATTAGATCCTTCTATTGGAGGTATCATGAAAAATCTGGGTTATGCAACAGGTCAGTTTGGTAAAAACCACGTAGGTGACAGGAATGAAAATCTTCCAACAGTAAATGGATTTGATGAATATTTTGGAAGTTTATATCACTTAAACGCTTCAGAAGAACCGGAATTAGCCGATTACCCTAAAGATCCTGCTTTCTTTCGAAAATTTGGTCCCAGAGGTGTTTTAAAATGTGTAGCCACAAGTAGTGATGATGCAACCGTAGATCCTCGTTTTGGAAAAATTGGAAAACAAAGAATTGAAGATACAGGTCCGCTAACAAAAAAAAGAATGGAAACAATAGATGATGAAACATCTGCAGCCGCTATTGATTACATCAAAAGACAAAATGCTGCCGGAAAACCATTTTTTGTTTGGTACAATGCCACACGTATGCACTTGCGTACTCACGTTAGAAAAGAACACAGAGGAAAATATACACATGGCGATAGTGAATATATCGATGGTATGATCGAACACGATATGACGGTTGGAGATCTTTTAAAAGCATTAGACGATTTAGGAATTGCCAATAATACAATCGTAGTATATTCTTCAGATAATGGACCACACATGAACAGCTGGCCAGATGCGGCAATGACACCATTTCGTTCTGAGAAAGATACTAACTGGGAAGGTGCTTTTCGTGTTCCATGTTTAGTACGCTGGCCTGGCGTTATCAAACCGGGACAAACCAGTGACCAAATGATGGCACATAATGACTGGATGCCAACATTAGCAGCAATTGCCGGAGAACCGGACCTGACAAAAAAATTATTGACAGGATATAAAGCGAATGGACTTAATTATAAAGTGCACTTAGACGGTTATGATCAATCAGCTTATCTGGAGGGGAAAAACCCAAATAGCGCCAGAAATAAATTCTTCTATTCTGATGATGATGGTATGCTTGTAGCCATGCGAAAAGGAGATTATAAATCAGTTTTTGCAGAGCAGCGTTCACCTGGAACTTTAGCACTTTGGGGAGAACCATTTACAAAATTACGTCTTCAAAAAATGTACAATTTATACCAGGATCCATTCGAAAGAGCAGATATTACCTCTAACACTTATTGGGACTGGATTTTGAATCATGTATATTATGGCTATGAATTTATTGCCGAAGTAGCTGAATTTGCAGGAACTTTTAAAGAATATCCTCCAAGAGCGATTCCGCCAAGTTTTTCTCCTGCAACTATTATGGAAGAAACTCTGGACGCCATTAAATTAAAAGGACAGCTAAAAGCATCCGAAGCAGCTCCAAAGAAAAAATAAAAATAGAATTAAGATAAGAGCTTGAGTTTCCCCCATAACTCAAGCTTTTTAATCCTCAAACAAATCAATATCATGTATAAGAAAATATATATATTGCCCCTGTTTTTATTATTATTCGGGTCATTTAATAAAGTTGATAGCGCTGCAACAGTACTTGTTTCAGATACTATAAATTTTGTAAAAACATCAGATCCGCTGCCAAGTTGGAATGATGGTGCACTAAAAAAAGAGATTATTGCTTACGTAACTAAAGTTACAAAAACCGGAAGCCCTGATTTTATACCCGTTGAAGACAGAATCGCCACTTTTGATAATGATGGAACACTTTGGGCTGAAAAACCTTATGTTCAGGAACTATTTGCTTTTTACAGAGTGAAGAAAATGGTAGAAGCCAATCCTTCTTTAGCACAAAAACAGCCTTTTAAAGCCGTTATTGAAAAAGACAAAACATATTTTGAAACAGGAGGAGAAAAAGCACTCATCGAGTTAATCGCCGCAACACATACAGGTATGACCGAAGATGAGTTTGAAGCCGGTACAAAAGAATTTTTTGCAGCAGCGCAATATCCCGGAAAAAATGTTCCCATAAAACAAATCAGATACCAGCCGCAATTAGAATTACTGGATTATCTACGCGCAAACGGATTCAAAACGTTTATTGTAACAGGCGGAACAGTAGAGTTAGTTCGCGCTATATCATCTGATTTTTACGGAATACCAAAAGATCAGGTTGTGGGAACTTCATTCAAATACAAATTTGATGATGCAACAAACAGTATTCAAAGGCAACCAGCTTTAGATCTCTTAAATGATAAAGAAGGAAAACCGGTTGGCATACAATTGCATATTGGGCAACGTCCTGTTTTTGCCTGCGGAAACGAAGGTGGAGCCGGAGATCTTGCCATGCTTAGATATTCTCAGGGAAGCAAATATCCTTCCTTTCAAATGATTGTTAATCACAACGATGCTGCAAGAGAATACAGTTATGAGGAAAAAGATAATTTATCGTTAAATACTGCTGTAAGGTATAAGTATCACGTGATTAGTATGAAAGAGGATTGGAAAAAGATATTTCCGGATAAATAATGATTTAATAAATTAAATGAAACAACTTTTACCAGTTGAAAGCTGTTTCATTTTAAATTTTTAAGAATGATTAAGCAATCTTTTAAAGTGTCACATTATGAAAACTGAAATACCACACAGTATCAAATTATTCTTTAGCGTAACTTTTTTTCTTTTAAATCTAGTTGTATTCGCACAAGATGAGCCTGCAAAAGCCGGATCAAGTGCTCAGGAATTAGCAGATAAATTGGCTAATCCTGTTGCCAGTTTAATTAGTGTTCCTTTACAAAATAATCTTAGTTATGGCATTGGACCATTCAATGGTTCAAAGTACACTATAAACATACAGCCCGTTATTCCTTTTAAATTAAGTGACAACCTCAATTTAATTACCCGTTACATTCTTCCGGTTGTAGATCAAAGAGATATTACAGGCGAAAACACCCATCAATTTGGTTTAAGCGATGCTACAGTAACCGCTTTTTTTGCCCCTAAAACAAAGGGAATTATTTTTGGGTTTGGACCTGCATTTTTAATACCAACAGCTACCGAGAAATTTTTAGGTACAGAGAAATTTGGTGTAGGTCCCAGTGTATTAGTAATGCATCAGGGTAAAGGACTTTCAGTAGGTTTTATAGCCAATCAAATCTGGTCTGTTGCAGGAAATGAAGACAGAGCTGATTTCAATAGTTTTTATACTCAAATTTTCATGTCCCACAGTTACAAAAGTGGTGCAAGTTTAGGGGTAAATGCCGAAATAACTCAAAATTGGGAAGCAAACACTACTATGATTTCCTTAAATCCATCAATTGGCGCAGTTACTAAATTAGGCGATCAGGTAGTTCAGTTTGCAGTTATGCCATTAATACCAATAGTGGGTCCGCATGAAATCAGACCAGATTGGGGATTAAGAGCTGTTGTAGCTTTTGTATTTCCTGGATCATAAGATGTTATAAGTTTTTCACCATAAAATAGTAAAGCATGAAATCAAAAATTTTATCCATTGTATTCATGAGTTGTCTGGTGTCATGCACTAATTCTACAACAAAAAATGAAACAACAGTTATTACAGATACCTTACAAGCAAAGGAATTTAAACCTGTAGATTTTGAGGAACAATTAATTTACAATCGCGCATTTCAAGCCGTTATTTGGGGAATGCCTGCTGTAAATTCAGAATTAATGCATGAAAGTCTTATAAAAGTAAAAGGAGATTATAATCAAATTGTCTACTGGTCGAAATTAATCAATTCGAAAAATCAGACTTTGACACCCAACCCTGACGTTATCTATATCAACCCTTTTTATGATACAAGGCAAGGTCCGGTCGTATTAGAGATTCCGTCAGTGGAAGGAGTTTCTTCTCTTACCGGCAGTTTAGATGATGGTTGGCAAACTGCGATCGAAGATATTGGTCCGGCGGGTGTAGATAAAGGAAAAGGTGGCAAATACCTCATTTTACCGCCAAATTACAAAGAAGTAATTCCTCCAGGTTATATCCCAATGCCATCTTCTACCTACACGGGTTATGCAATTCTTCGCTCAAATCTAACAGACGGAAGCCCTAATGATGTTAAAAGAGCAGTTGAGTATGGAAAAAAAGTAAAAATTTATCTACTTTCTCAGGCAGATAATCCACCGGAAACAACCTTCGTTGATTTAATTGATGTCTCTTTTGGCAATATAATTCCGTATGATTTTCATTTTTTTGAAGTGTTGAATCAATTTGTTCAAAGAGAGCCCTGGCTGACCCGTGATTTAGTTATGATCGATCAGTTAAAAACGATTGGAATCGAAAAAGGAAAAACTTTTAGGGCTGATGCCAGAACACAAGAAATTCTTAATATCGCGATCCGGGATGCACATCGGTGGATAGATAAAAAATTCGAAGCCATTTTTACACCTCCTTTTTACGAAGGAACTCATTGGGCTTTACCCGCATCTCAGGATGTAGTAAAAGCTATCACTACAAATTATGAAAGTCCTAATATATATCCGGTTGATGAAAGAGCAATGAGTTACTCGATTGCATATTTCAGCGCAAAACATTTAGGAACAGGGCAATTTTATTTAATGAGTCCAAAAGATAATAAAGGACATGCTTTAGAAGGTTCAAAATTATACAAACTGCATTTGCCTGCTAAAGTACCAGTAAAACTATATTGGTCTGTTACGGCGTATGACCGTGAAACACATGCTCTTATTCTGGACATGAAATATTCGAGCCGGGCCTCTACAACTCCTAAACTTCAAAAAAATACAGATGGATCTGTCGATCTTTATTTTGGTGCTAAAGCTCCGCAAGGGAAAGAATCAAATTGGGTTCCAACTGATCCAAAAAGAAAATTTGAATTATTAGCCCGCTTTTATGGTCCTGAAAAAGGATTTTTTGATAAAACATGGAAAATGGGAGATGTTGAAGAGGTGAAATAAAGATAAAAATCTCTAAAAACGAAAGCAATTCCTAATTTCAGAACCTATGTTCCTAAAAAAATTAGTTAAGGATGGGCAATGGTTTCCTGCGCCAATTGAGCCAAAATATAATTAATGATTTATATAAAAAACAAAATCATGAAAAAAATAGTTATTCTTCTGTTAGCAGTTTTATCATTGATAAGCTGTAAAAAAGAAACCGCAACCGGAAAGGAAAGTAGTAATGGCATAGTTGCTGAAGATTCATTGGCAGTTGAAACTGGTATTCCTGCGGGGCCGGTGGCAAACACAATTTTGACAGATGAATATGTAAAGCATATAGGGACACTTGCTTATTTATGGGGTTGGCCAATGGTAAACATTCACAATCGAAAAGTAACTTTTGAGAAATTGCCGGAACCAGTATATAAAGGAGGAATAGTTCCTTTAAGTCCGCCAAATCAGTTGTGCATGCTTACAGACTATATCAAACCGGGAGAAAAAGATGTGGCTTGTCCTAATCAGGATGTCGTTTACGGTTTTGGATTAACTGATTTTACAAAAGATGCATTAGTAGTTCAGGTTCCTGATTTTGGAGACCGTTTTTGGGTGTATCAGGTTTGTAATCAGCGAACAGATGGTTATGCTGCTTTAGGGAAAATGTACGGAACAAAACCTGGTTTCTATTTACTAACCGGAACAAAATGGAAAGGAAAAGTTCCGGACGGTATTACAAAAGTATTCAAATGCGATACAGATTTAGGAGTGGTAATTCCGCGTGTTTTTCAAACAGATGATCCATCCGATAAAAAATCAATTCAGCCACTTATTCAAAAAATAATGATGTATCCGTTAAGTCAGTTTGACGGAAAGGAAAAAACGAAAGACTGGACAAAAATTCCGGTATTGCCATCGCCTGAAAAAGGAGGTAATGAAGAAACCAAATGGGTAAAACCAGAAGTGTTTTTTGATGAATTGCCGGCTATTTTAAATGAAGTTCCCCCAATGGCTGGCGAAGAAGCTATTTATGGACAAATTCAATCTGTTTTGGCTGCAGCTGCAAAAGATCCAAAGATAAAAGCAATACTTAAACAAGCAGCAATAGAAGCAGATCAAAAATTAATTACGCCTTTATTTCAATTTTCCAATGTAGGTTATCCATTAAAAGACAATTGGACAACCCAGGGAAACGGAGCAAAGTTTGGACTAGATTATCTAACGAGAACCGCCTGCGCAAAAGCAAATATTTTTGTAAATAAACCAAATGAAACAAAATATTTCTATCAGGACAAAGACGTTTCAGGAGCAAGATTGCACGGTAACAGTAAGTACACAGTAACTTTTGCAAAAGGAGAAATACCACCTGTAAAAGGATTTTGGTCACTTACATTATACAATCAATATCACTTCTTTTCACCAAACTCAATAAATCGTTTTTCTTTAGGAACAAAAAATAAGGACTTAAAATATAATGCAGATGGTTCTCTGACACTTTATGTGCAAAATACGCCGCCATCAAATGATAGACTGAGTAATTGGTTACCATCACCAAAACAAACGTTTTCTCTTTATATAAGATGTTATTGGCCCGAAGACCGTGTTGTAAAAGACAATTGGCTTCCGCCTGGGGTTTTCAAAATAAATTGATATTTAAATATTGTTAAGAAGTTCTCCGGCAATTTTTTTAAAATAGATTAAGTAATTGAAAACTAATTTGATTGATCCATGAAGAGAATCAATATTTCTAAAGCTTTGTTTATTGTCACGTTTACGCTCTTTTGTGGCAGTAAAATAAACGCCCAGAAAATGGCGCAAAATGTTGCGGCTTGGGTAGGTTATGAAATGTATCTGCCTTTTAAGGAAGACGGAAGATGGGGTTTGTTGCTTGAAGGATATTCAAAAGGAAATGATTTTGTATCAGAACTTCAGGGTTCTTTTTACAGGGCTGGAGCCAATTATTATCTTAAAAACGGAAATAGATTAGGTGCTGGTTTCGCTTATCAATGGGATTTGCCATACGATGAAATTTCTTTGCCTTATAACAATCCGGATTACAGGATATACGAGCAATTTATCTGGCGAATTGTCAAAAAAGAAGGAAATGAAGTCTGGTCACAACGTTTTAGAATGGAACAGCGCTGGTTAGGACGAAAAGACGATCCCTACAGCGAAAGCGATCATTTTGATTATTACAAATTCGAAAATACATTACGATATCAGGTACGATATCAATTGTGGTTCAAGCCAAGATGGGCAGCCGTTGTTTATGACGAAGTACATATAAGAACCAATGCTGCAAGCGGAAACGAAAATTATCTCGATCAAAACCGGTTGTATGTAGGAACTGCTTATAGTCTGGATAAACGCAGGGAAATTAGAATGGAATTGGGTTATATGAATCAGATTTTCTGGAAATCACCTGATACTGAAAGTGGCTTAAGCCGAATGAATCATACGATTAGGATTACGCTTACGACAGATTTGCCTTTTAAACGAAAATAAAATGGAGCAACTATGACCGATGAATTCAAAGAAATCAGCGAAAACAGATTTGATCCTGTAGCATCAAAGTTAGAGCGTTTTGATAAAGGCGTCGCTATTAGAAAAGTTACACCCCGTTCTGTTCATCAGGAATGGAGTCCAAAGGAGAATAGGGAAGATCCGGTAGAAATTTTGATTCAGACAAGCATTGGAAGAGTCGAAAGTTTATTGCCTATTCGATATACCAGAATGATGGAATCGCCATTTGCATTTTATCGGGGAGCTGCGGCAATTATGGCGGCTGATTTAGCCCAAACGCCCAATACAGGAATTGATCTTCAGCTTTGCGGAGATTGTCATTTAATGAATTTTGGCGGATTTGCAACACCGGAACGAAAACTGGTTTTTGACATTAATGATTTTGATGAAACATTTCCGGGACCATGGGAATGGGATTTGAAAAGATTAGCCACCAGTTTTGTAATTGCCGGAAGATGGAGAAAATTCCCGAATAAAACCTGTAAGGAATTTGCCCGGACTGTAGCGGACAGTTATAAACGTCATATGTTAGATTACAGTAAATTATCGGCACTACAAATTTGGTATGCTGATATTGATTTAACAAAATTAATTGAAAGAGGAGAAGACGAGGAGATAAAATCATTTCAGCATAAGCGAATAAAAAAAGCGGGAGAATTCACAGCCCATGAAAAAGAATTTGCAAAAATGACTTATCAGGAAGGATCACGTGCACGAATAAAAGATAATCCACCCTTAATTTATCACCCAATAGGAGACGAAGGAAAAAGAATATTGCTAGACGCTGAAGCCATTCATAACAGGTATTTGAAAACATTATCTGATGAAAAAAAAGTATTGTTAAGCAGATACAATTTGCATGATATTGCCATTAAGGTCGTGGGAGTAGGAAGTGTGGGAACACTTTGCGGCATTAGTTTATTAATGTCAGCAACAGGAGAACCTATTTTTTTACAATTTAAAGAAGCCCGAAAAAGCGTTCTGGAGGCTAATGTAAAATCAAAAAGCAATTACACAAATCAGGGCGAACGCATTGTGAAAGGACAAAAGTTGATGCAATCCGCATCGGATATGTTTTTAGGATGGACGAATGACGATAATGGCAAGTTTTTTTATATCCGTCAGCTTCGTGATGCAAAAGTAAAACCTGTTCTTGAAATCATGAAAGCCAAAAACATGAATGATTATGCAAAAGCCTGCGGTTGGGCACTTGCAAGAGCACATGCACGTACAGGAGATCCATCGATATTATCAGGTTATATGGGTAAAAGTGATGAGTTTGCAAATGCAATTTCCAGATTTTCTGTTTCATACGCCAATCAAAACGATATAGATTATAATAAAATGTTAGTGGCAATAAAAGAGGGGAGATTACCCATCTCAGCAGAAGTCTGACTTTTAATAATTAATAGATAGAATATAAGGGTAAAAAGACTCGTAACGGTCAATTTCAATTTAAATATATATTCTCAATAAATAAGTAAGAATTTTTCTATTTCAAATATGTCAGTTTAATAAAAATAATTTATCTTTGGGTATTCAGTAAGATATTGTATAGTAATAGGTTACAAAAATAGTAACAAATATTTAACATGACTTCCCGTATATTCAGGATTTAAGCAGGATTTTAATAATTGTAAGTAAAACTAATTGAATCATTAATTTAAATACCACACCATGAATATTAAAAGAAAGAATCTTCGTATAATCCCACTAGTATTAATTTTGGGTTTAGTTTGCAGTTGTTCTCCAACCGTAAAAGTCACAACTGATTATGATCATGCAGCGAATTTTGGCGAATACAAAACATTTGCATTTTATGATCTAAAAGCACAGGAAGGTCAAATAAACCAATTAAATGCGGATCGAATTACTAAAGCAATTCGTGCTGAATTAATCAGCAAAGGTTTTACAGAAACAACGAATAATCCGGATTTAAAAGTAAATGCAGTAACGATTTTAAAAAATAAAACATCAGTCTCTGCAAACACTGATTTTTACGGATATGGCGGCATGTATCGTCCGTACGGATATTGGGGCGGAGGTGCCATGATGGGCGGAGCCAATACAACATTTAATACGTATGATTATGTTGATGGGTCACTTATAATTGACATTGTATCCTCAAAAACTCAAAAACTGATTTGGCAGGGAATTGGTAATGCTCAAATTGACAGCAAACCAGACAATCCGGACGAATTTGTTACCGGTTCTATCAAAAAAATACTGGCTGGATTTCCTCCCGGAGCAGTAAAAAAATAGGTTAAAATATTGTTTTTAAATAGCTGTACTTATCGCTGGCAGATAAGTACAGCCTTATTGCCGACGAATTCATTTAAATTTCTTTAAAATAAAGGAATAAACTAAATAAAATTAAAGCTTAAAACTCATGTTCGATATCATCCTTTCGCTTTTCTTTTTTATAGCTACAATAGTTGGTTTTGCGACATCTTTTATGGTTCTTTTTTCTAAAAAAAATTACTCAAAAAGTTTTTTTCTGGGACTCTTTCTGTTCAGTCTTGCGGTAGTCAGCATCTATAATTTTTACTTATCTGCAAATGGATTCAAAGAATTTCCGGATCTTTTTATGGTCACAAAATCGTTTATTTTCCTGGTTGCACCTTCTGCTTTTCTTTATGTAAGAAGTATTTTATTCTCTGACAGAATTTTTAGAAAATACGATTGGCTGCATTTTTTACCATTTATGATATATTTCAGTTTAAGTCTTTTTGTATGGATAGGCAATTTTATTAATCCACAGTTAATTCATTATGTTTCCGTAAAAATAAACAGTCCTTTTTCAATGTTGAGTCTTACTATTTGGCTTTTGTATGCATTTTGTCAGACCATGATGATTTTGAATTATGACCTGAAAAAATTTAAGGAAAATCATTTTAACCGAATCAAGGTTTTGAGCTGGATCCGACTTTATAATTTGGTAATACTATTTTTATTTTCGACACTTTTTGTACATTATTTTTTAATTACCCGTGTGGACAGCATTGATTTTTCCTGTTACATATTAATATCATCTGTTTTAGTTTTTACCGTAGGATGGCTCTATTTCAGACCGCAGATATTTTATGATGCAACTGAAAATACAGAGTTTGTCGAAGAAAAATTAATTGTTATAAAAACAAGTGAAAGTAAAACATTACCACTTGTTAAAGAATTAACTCCCGAAAAAAAATCACTTTATCTTAATAAGTTAGACAGCATTTTTGCATCAAAAGAACTCTTTTTGAAAAAGGATTTAGTAATACGCGATATTGCAGATGAAACAGGAATATCAGTACATCATATTTCAAATTTAATCAATTCAGAATATAATCTTCATTTTCAGGATTATGTCAATCTAAAAAGGATAGAATATTTTAAAGATAAAATAAACGATCCGGAATGGAAAGATTTATCGCTTGAAGGTATGGCTTGGGGTTCCGGTTTTAAATCCAGAACAACCTGTTTTAGGGCTTTTATAAAACATACAGGAAAATCGCCTTCTGAATATTTCAAAGTAATTAGAATTAATCCGGAGAAAGCCAATACTTATTACCTCAAACAAGCTTCAAATTAAATGGAATAGTTTGTAAAAAGAAGTATGGAGTCTCATTAATTTTTAAAATAACCACTATGAAAACAAAATTTAATAAGCACTTACCAACCATACAATCCCTTTTTACACTATTATTTCTTTTGGTTGGTTTTTTAAGCCATGCACAGCTAAAAGGCGGACATATTCTGGGCGCAATGGGATTACAGTCCGGAACTCAGACACCAGAAAACACATTGAGCGTTTATGTACCGGGATATTTTTATACGGCATCCTCATTACGCAATGCTAATGGAGATAAATCTATCGCAAATCCTGATCTTAATATGTTCATTACAGGAGTGGGCGCAACCTATGTAAGTGATTTTAAAATTCTGGGAGCAAATTATGGAGCTACAGTTTTACTGGCTTTTGCATCTAATAGAATTCAGGGAAATACCGTAGACTCAAAAAGTCCTTTTGCCTTGACCGATACTTATATTGTCCCTATTCAATTAGGCTGGCACAATAAAAGAGCCGATTTTGTTTTTAGCTATCAGGTTTATTTACCAACCGGGAAATTTGATATTGGAGCCTCGGATAATAGCGGATTAGGAATGTTTATGAATGAACTTTCTGCCGGAACAACCTTATTTTTTAATGATAAAAAAACCTTTCATTTTTCGGCTTTAGCTTCTTACGAAATGAACGGAAGAAAAAAAGATACCGATATTAAAACCGGAGATCTTTTAAGTATTGAAGGTGGTTTGGGGAAAACCTTTTATGCAATGAATGCCGAAAAAACGGCTCCAAAAGGAATACTAAACGCGGGATTGATTTATTATTTGCAATATAAAACAACAAATGATCAAATTCCTGTTCCTGTTTTTGGAAATATCGAAACAACAAAAGATCGCATTGGCGGAATAGGAGCTGAGGTGAATTATTTTCATATAGGTTCAAGTACGTCGGCAGGATTTAGATGGATTGCTGAGGTTGAAGCTATAAACAGGTTTCAGGGAAATACCTTTTTCTTAACACTTGCACATGTATTTAGTTTAAAGAAAAAATAATTTTATACTCTTTTTGCCCTCAATTATTTAACAAATAGAAACATAGATAATAGCTAATAAAGGCATTTTACTTTTATTGGAGCAAACGAGATTGCTATGTGAAAGAAACAGGTTTCTTTTTTAAGTTCTTTTTTGACATTTAGAGCCTATGTTTCTATGTGTTTAAAATAATTGCTTTTAGTTGATGTTTTTTAAAAATGTGAATTTCTAAAGTTGTTTAAATGGAAAATAAATATTTTGATTCTATTATGAAAAACATAAAAATCTTCCCGGCATTTCTTCTTATAAATATTTTTTTCCTGTTGTCTGTTACTACCATAAAAGCTCAAAAACAGCATATTAGTTTAAGAGACTCCATAGACGGCGCCATAGATTTAAGCGATTATATTATTTATGCACACGGTTTTATTGTTGTTCCAACCGTGATTACAGAACCTGCTCTGGGCGGAATTGGTGGCGCAATTGTTCCGGTTTTTCTTAAAAAGCATGCACCCGTTATTGATGAAAATGGCAAAAAACGTTTTATAAATCCTGATATAACGGGAGGAATTGGTATGTACACCGGCAATAAAAGCTGGATGGTAGGCGGATTTCGTTCCGGAAGTTTAATAAAATCAAGAATTTTATACAGGGTAATGGGCGGTTATGGTGATATGAATCTATCCTTTTATGAAAACCTGCCAACGGGTAAAGATGTAGAATTTAAACTTAATTTTAAGTCGTATGCATTTTATACGCAATGGCTAAAACAATTTAGAAATCCTAAATGGAGTGCCGGTCCGCAATATTTATTTCTGAACTCAGATATAAAACTGCCTACAGAAAACCTGCCTTCGTTTATACAGCCAAAAGATATTAAAAGTACTGTAAGTCAGTTAGGAGGAGCGATTCAGTTTGACGGTCGGGATAATATTTTTACGCCCGATAAAGGAATCCGTTTACAATCAGATTTCTTTTGGTCAGATAAAACAATAGGGAGTGATTATAATTCCTGGCGATTGAATTTGTCTGCAATAGGCTATCATCCCATAACAAAAAAATTAATAGGCGGACTTCGGTTTGAAGGTGAACAAGCCTTTGGGAAACCACCGTTTTATATGCTGCCGGGAATTAATTTAAGAGGAATCCCCGCGGGACGATATCAGGGAAAAACCAGTTTAATATTTGAAGGTGAATTAAGATGGGATTTGTATAGAAGATGGAGTTTAATGGGTTATGGCGGCGTTGCAAGCGCTTTTGACGATTGGGACAAAGCTTTTTCAAAACCGGTTGTCTACAGTTACGGATCTGGTTTTAGATATTTACTGGCTCGTAAATTCAAACTCCGTATGGGTGTTGATGTTGCAAAAGGTCCGGAAGACTGGGCATATTATATTGTTTTTGGAAGTAATTGGCTGAGGTAAAATATTCGCCACGAATTACAAAAATTTCTACGAATTGAATTTGTGGTAAAAAACTATTCGTTTTTAATCCTTGGAATCTTTAATCTGTGGCAATATTTTTACATGTATAAAAAAAATATTCGCCACGAATTACTCAAATTCACACAAATTCAATTCGTAGAAATTAGTGGCAAAAAAAAATTATTCATTTTTTATTCTTTGAATCTTTAATCTGTGGCAAATGTTTTACACATAAAATCAAAAATATTTACCACAAATTGCGCAAATTTTCGCAAATTGAATTCGTGAAAATTCGTGAAATTCGTGGCAAAAAAACTTTCCCTTTACAATAATTAAAGTCAAAAAAGAATTTTATTTCTTCCAATATGGTTTTATGATTTGATTATTTCTTTGGCTTAAAGCCAATAAAACAATCGTACCAATCAAACAGAATAGTATTGCCTGAATACTTCCTTCAGGACCAAATGCGCCACCGGTAATAAATTCAGGACCTTGTATTTTAGCTTCTAATAAACTACTCGTTTTTTCGTTTCCGGAAGTGATTGCGCCAAAAATACCCGATTGTGTAAAATTCCATGCAAAATGCAAGGTAATTGGTACCCATAAATTGCGACTGTAAATAAAAGCAGCACCCATTAAAAAACCTGCAGTAGTAATGCATATTGATGAAATCAAAGTTCCGTTAGGATTTGCCAAATGCAAAGCACCAAATAGTAGAGAAGAAATAGTTAAAGAGATATAACTTCCTAATTTTTCTTCCATAATTCTGAATATAATCCCACGTACCAAAACTTCTTCTATAATGGCAACTGTAAACATAAGAGCAAACGGAATCAGGATAAACGAAATAGGATTGATGTTTACAACGCTGTAACTTCCGTTAAGGTAAATCACTAAAATAGTCAGCGATTGCAGAAGAAAACCAATTGAAGTACCAATAATAAGATTTTTTGCAAGTCCTTTTGAGGCAAATTCGGTTACGGTTCTCTTGTCATATTTTTTAAAGAAAAGTATATAAGTAAAAACACAAGATGCCGAAACGAAAAGTCCTTTTAAAAGATTTCGATAGTCTTTATCGAGAGAAGTTAGCGATAATAATTTTACTGCAATTTGCTGACCAATAATAACAACCGCCATAAAAGTAAGTAAGGCAAGAATAATTTTGGTTATTGGAGAATTAAAAGTTCTTTGTTTTAAAGTAAGCGTTTCCATTTTGATTGGGTTTAATGATTTATGATGGGACAAATGTATGCGACATCAAAACCAAAAAATAGAATGAAATTTGCCTCTCTTATAATTTTTGAAATTGTTTGGGTAAAAATCCGGTTTGACTTTTAAACGTTCTGATAAAATGGCTTTGATCTGCAAAACCACACTGAAAACCTATTTCGGTCAAATTGATATTGTTGGAACCAATCAGCGAAAGCGAACGATTTATTTTAATCCTGCGCATGTATTCGCCTAAAGTACAGCCAAAATACTTGGGAAAATGTTTGGATATAGTGATAGGATTCAGGTTTAAAACCTGAGCAAGATCCTTTAAATTAGGGTTTTCATTCCAGCAATCGTTCAGTAATTCGTTGAGGCTTTTTACCCAATACGGACTTTTTTCAAATCGTTCTAAATGATTATTGGCATTGGATAACTGAGCAAACAACATATTAATTGTATCGCCGGAAAAAGCATCGGCAACCATTGATTCCTTAAATATTTTCAGAATCAGGAATTTAGTCAGCGTAGTATTCTGAATCGATTTTTCGATAGTAGCTTCAGAAATCTGAAGTTGTTTCAGGAGATCTTCTTCAATTTCGATATTAATATTTTTAGACGGAAAAAGCGTATCCTGATTCAAATGCAATTCGTCACTATGGTAAAATAATAACGAACCCGGACCAACAACTGTACTGGAATTTTTACGTTTTTCGGCAGTTCCGCCCTTCAGGAAAAGTGTAATGTGCGCGTTATTGTGCGAATGCCAGCCTTCGTAAACCTTTTGCTGATACTCGGTTTCAACAACTGCAATTCCCTGCGTGTTGTTGAAAATGTTTTTAGTATTGCCTAAGTATTTTTCTTTTTCCAGTTCGTACATTTTCCTGATGTATTGCGTGCCATTTCAGCGACTAAATTACTACATAATAAAGGAATATAAAAAGTGAAATGTTTTTGATTCTATGATAGTTAATGATTTTGCAGTATTTGTAAGGTTTTGTAGCTTAAAAAAAACATTTTGTAAAAATTAACGGTTAAAGTTTAGTTTTATTAACTGAAATTTAATTGTTTTGTAACAAATTGTAAATTACAAAGACTAATTTATCAAATCATTAAATATAAATTATGAATACATTTTCATTCAAATCAGTACTTGCTGCTTCGGTATTTTTTGTAGGCGCAACGAGTGGTTTTGCACAAGACATTTTAGTGAATTCACTAAAACTAAATGCAAGCGAAAAAAGTAAAGAAGCTTTTAAATTCACTGAGGTAATTAATTTAGGAACTACATCAGTAAAATTGCAAGGTTCGTCAGGAACATGCTGGAGTTATTCTACCAACTCTTTCCTGGAGTCAGAAATGATTCGTTTAGGAAAACAACCTGTAGAATTGTCTCAAATTTACTCGGCAAGAAACGTTTATGTTGAAAAAGGAATTAATTATGTTCGTATGCACGGAGCAGTTACTTTAGGTGACGGTGGTGCATTGCACGATGTAATTAATATGTACAAAAAATACGGAACCGTACCAAGAGAGGTCTACACTGGATTGAACTACGGAACTGATAAAAATAAATTTGGAGAAATGGCAGCGCTTATCGAAGGCGTTTTGACTGCTGTGGTTAAAAACCCAAATGGTGAATTGACGCCAAACTGGCAAAAAGCATACGCTGCAGTAATTGATTCGTATTTAGGCACTGTGCCGGAAAACTTTACTTATAAAGGAAAAAACTATACGCCTCAAACTTTTGCTAAGGAAGTAGTAGGAATTAATCCTGATGAATATGTTGAAATTTCATCGTTTACCAATGCGCCGTATTACCAAAAAACAACTATGATGGTGCCGGACAACTGGTCATTTGATCAGGTTTACAACGTGAAAGTAAATGATATGACAGATGTTATTGACAATGCTTTGAAAAAAGGATATACTGTAGCGTGGGCGACAGACGTGAGCGAGAAAAGCTTTAGCTGGAAAAATGGAGTAGCTTATGTACCAACAAAGAAATTTGACGATATGACGGCTGAAGAAAAGGCAGACATGTTTAACGGACCAAAAGCAGAACCTGAAATTACGGCTGAAATGCGCCAGACTGCATTTGATAATTACACAACGACAGACGATCACGGAATGCACATTATAGGTCTTGCAAAAGATCAAACCGGAAAAGAATATTACATTGTAAAAAATTCCTGGGGAGCAACAAACGACTACAAAGGTTTCTTGTTTGTAACCAAAAATTTCGTAAAATATAAAACTACTGCTTTACTAGTAAACAAAGGTGGAATTCCTACTGAGATTGCTAAGAAGTTGGGGGTTTAAGAGTTTGATTTTTTTTTATGATATGAAAAAGCGCTGCAAGTGATTGTGGCGCTTTTTCTATAGATTATAATTTAACAGTAGTTTTTTTTAACTTCTAAATTATTAAATATAATATATATCTTATTACATACCCTTCTTTGTCAGATTATTGTTAATATATAAAAAAACAATACCTCTGTTTTTTGTAAAAAAAATATTATTTTACAAAAAGTATTAATACAGAATAAATTAAATATATTTGATTTGGTACAAATTGAAAAAGCAGAATGAACAATATGAATATAGAACTTAAAACAGATCTCGGAAAATTAATAAAAGGAAATTCTATAGAGCTTTTAAGTAAGGAATTAAGAGAGAGTTTGAAAGGTAAAGTCAATCTAATTATTACATCACCTCCCTTTCCGTTAAATAATAAAAAACAATATGGAAATGAAAAAGGAGATGAATATTTAAAATGGTTTATAGACATGGCTCCTGTTTTTTCAGATTTGCTTGCAGATGATGGTTCGTTGGTTATTGAAATAGGAAATTCTTGGGAACCAGATAGACCAATACAATCAATTTTGCATTTAGAGTGTTTATTTGGTTTAGTGAAACATCCAACAGGTAATTTAAGACTTATACAAGAATTTATATGTTATAATCCTTCAAAATTGCCTTCTCCAGCACAATGGGTAACAGTTAATAGATGGAGAACGGTTGATAGCTATACACATGTTTGGTGGTTAGCAAAATCTGATTTTCCTAAAGCAGATAATCTTAAAGTCCTAAGGCCTTATAGTAAGAGTATGCAAAAATTATTAGCTAAACAGAAGTATAATGCTGGCAAAAGACCTTCAGAGCATAATATTAGCAAAACTGGTTTTTTAAAGGATAATGGAGGAAGTATTTCTCATAATTTTTTTGAAATGGAGCAATTAGATCCTGATAGAGAAGTAAGATTACCACATAGTGTTTTAAGTTTTTCAAATACAACCTCAAATGATTATTTCCTAAAAACATGTAGGAAAGAAGGCATAAATCCTCATCCTGCGAGAATGTCGGGAGGATTAGTAAATTTTTTTATTGAATTTTTGACTGATCAGGGAGATTTAATTCTTGATCCTTTTGGGGGAAGCAACACAACAGGATATTGTGCTGAGATACTTAAAAGGAATTGGTTGTCATTTGAAATAAAAGAAGAATATATTAAACAAGCTGTTATAAGACATAGTAATCCTGAATTAATTCCGTAAAAATAATAATATGGAGGATTTTAGACAAGCATTAGAAAACATAGCAAAAACTGATATTTTTGAGGTTGCACAAGATTCAAAGAATTTCATTGGCAATCCTTTTAAAATTGATTATGACAAGACAAGTATTCTTACTTGCGATGATTGGAAACATAACGTTGGTGGAATTGCACAAGGTTGCTTTTTATTAGCATTTTACGAAAATGATTTTGGAGGACAAGAAGTTCATGAAGCAATATTACTTAGAGCGCTTAAGCCTTGTTCGATACCTAGTGATAACAATGTTATTAGCTCTAGAATTGAATATTTCAAAGAAGAATTAAAAACATCTGGACAAGATAGACAAATAGATTCATTTACTAGATTTGAATTCAGTTGCTCTGGACTAGAATGCTCTATACTTGGGACGTTTTACAAAAATTCTAATGGTAATATAGAATTCGGTGCCGATATTGAAAATTTTTACTCTCCCCATTTATATAAAGTATATAAACCATCGGGAAAATATCTAAGATTTATTGCAAATTTGAGGGACACAGACGGTCCGTTAATGCCTGATTCTAATTTTCAAATAGGAACGGTTCGATATAGTTCAACTAGGCAAAATTTATTAATGGAAAATAATAAAAATGAAGAAGTTCTTATGCATACTAAAGATATTTTAGGTAAGAGAACTGCCTTGTTTGGAATGACTAGAACTGGTAAATCGAATACTGTAAAAAAATTAATTGATGCAACAGTTTTAATATCTCAAAAAGCTCCATTAGTCCTTCAAAAGTCAAATGAAAATTTTGATGAAAATTCTAAAGCTTTTAATGATAAAGAGCAACCTAAATATCCTGTTGGTCAATTGATATTTGATATAAATGGAGAATATGCTAATAAAAATCTACAAGATGGGACTGCAATTTTTGAAAAATATACACCCATCACTAAAAGATATAGCATCCTTGAAAAAAAAGAAAAAGGCTTTGAAATTATGAAAGTAAATTTTTATAGTGATGTTCAGACTGGGTTTGAATATATTCTTCAATTCTTAAATGAAGATAACACTATTTATCTAGGAGGTTTCAAAGTTATCGATTTTACCAGACCTCAAGATGATGATTTTAATGGATGGAATATTTACAATAAACATAAATCAATTTACTTCTGTTGTTTACAAAAGGCAGGATTTGATGTGCCCCATGATTTAAAAGTTAAAATCAAATCAAATGCCGAAATTGACTCGTTAATTGCAGAAACAGACAAAAAATTAGATGTTTCAAAAGAATTGACATTAAGTGAAGCATATTATTTTTGGGAGATAGTATGGAAAAATAGAAATCACGAATGTTTTGCAAGATTAAAAAAAACTAATAAAGGAAAAGAATGGCTAACGGAGGAAATTAAATCATTACTTGTAATGTTATTTCAAAAAACGGAATCAGGAGCTCAAGTTGGAGGATATCAGAAATTAAAAATTGCATCAAAACTTCATACAAGTACAACTAATGCATCTTTCCAAGTAGATATAACAAATTATTTAAGACTTGGAAATATCGTAATTGTTGATTTATCACAAGGAAATCCACAGGTACAAAAAATTTTTTCGGAGAAGATATGTCAAAACATTTTTAATAAATCAATGGAAAGTTTTATTGAGGCTAAACCAAATAATTTTATTCAATTTTATTTTGAAGAGGCTCATAATTTATTTCCTAAAAAAGATGACAAAGATTTGAGTTTAATCTATAATAGAATTGCAAAAGAAGGTGCAAAACTTAATTTGGGAATGATTTACGCCACTCAAGAAGTTAGTTCAATAAGTTCAAATATTTTAAAAAATACTCAAAACTGGTTCATTTCACATCTTAATAATGATGATGAAGTTAGAGAGCTTCGTAAATTTTATGATTTTAGTGATTTTGCAGATTCACTAATAAGATTTAGTCCAAAAAACGATAAAGGATTTGTAAGAATGAAAACTTATTCCAATCCATTTGTTGTTCCTGTTCAAATTGATCTTTTTAAATAAAATAATATGTCTGACAATTACAGCGGAGGAGGTTTTGAAAGGGGAAGTCGAATTTCTCACAGTTATATTATTAATGACGATGAAGTAAAAGAGTACCTTAATAATTGTGCTATTCCTGTCGATTTTGAAAATATTGAACTTGATGAAAGTTTAAAGCATAAAATAATTTATCCCTCAGTAAATCCAATAGAATATATTGTTGCTGTTGATGGAGAAAATGTAACAATTCCAGTTAGAAAATCTTTTCCTTCTTCACTAATTACTTTTTTCCAATTCGGTTCATTGCTAATACAAAGTTCACATCTTGATGAAATGAATAAAAAACCTTTTATTTCGCCATCTGATATTAAAGAACTTAAAAAGATAAAGAGAGAAAAACTTGTTTTGCCTACAAAGAATGTTTCACTAAAAAAAGATATTGATTTTAAAACAAGTGTTAGAAATGCAGTACATGATTTTTTTAAAAAAAAGCATTCTGGTAAAACTTCAATGCTTGAAACTATTTATTGGTTCATTTTTGAAACATATAATTTAAATTCGCTAAAGACAGAATATAAACTTTCTCAGTGTCCACATTGTGGAACAAATGGAATTGTATTAGAAAAAAGCAAGTTAAATTTTTTGAATTTTTCTTGGGAATGCACACACCCAAAATGTAAAAAGGAAATTCTAATTACGGATATCTTTAGATTATTTGAAAAAATTGATAATGAAACAGGCTCAGAAGGAATTATAACTTATTTAGGAAGTACGATAGAAACATTCTTTATAATTCATACAATTAAAAGCCTTCTTGAAATTGAAAAGGGACTTGTTAATAGATTTCTTTTTGTTAAAGATGGACCTTTAAGTTTTAGTGGTGAAACTGCAAATATGCATAAGCCTATGCAAGCCTTATTAAATCATTTAAAGGTAACGGATAAGATAAATTTAGTTGGTGTTGAAAATTCAGGACCTTTTGTTGATCATGCAAAACAAATAAAAGATAAGCTTGATCCTGGTGAATTGTTTTTATTAAATAATACTCATATTTATAATTATATTCAGGTAGGGAATCATAAAGAACAACAATATGGAAGTACATCATATTATAGTGGAAAAATGATATACAAAACCCCTGATCAAAGAATTTATGTTTTGACAGTTCCCGTTGAAAATCATAATACATATTATGCAAGACCCCAATTAAATGATTTGACGAATATAGAAGAAATTTTAATGAATATTGACAAATTAAGATGTGATATCTATGAGAATGCAATTATTCCTGTAGCTCTTGCAAATAAATTAATTTCTTTATCAAATCATCCAAGCTTCGAAATACTTGAAAAATTTGCTAAAAAACACTTAGGATAAATGATTAAAATTGATAAAGGTAATATTCCTGATTTTCTTAATTCTGACACCGTTTCTCTAGCAATAGAAAAACTTCAGGAATTTTACGGAATGAAAAATAGAGGTCAAAAAAGATATGATTTTTCTTTTAATTCAGCGGTAGACCATTCGGTTGAAGGAATTTTATATAACATTTTTAATGGTAAATGTGGGTACTGCGAAAATAGTATTTCAGGATTCTCACAAGGGGTAGTTGATCGCTTCAGACCATACAATGGAGTTAGAGATAAAGAAACATATATGCCAGATTTGTACTGGTGGCTAGTATATGATTGGACAAATTTAGTTTATTCTTGTAAAGAATGTTGCAATTATAAAGCTAATTACTTTCCTATTAGTGGAATAAGAGCAAAAGCTAGGAGTTTCAATCTAAAAGAAGAAAAAAAATTATTAATAAATCCTTGCGAAGATTCTCCAGATGAACATTTTTTATATTCCGAAGATGGAATGATTTTTCCTATTACGGAGGAAGGGAATCAAACAATTGAATTACTTAGATTAAATAGAACAAATTTATGTAAATTGAGATTAGAAGCTCGAAAAGAGGTTCTAAATTTAATTTATGAAATTAATGAACATGGGGCTAGTATTATTCGAAATGAAATTGTTTATCTGAAAGAAATTTATAATGGAAACGCTGCAATAGATTTTTTAGCATATAAGAAATGGTGTCTCTTAGAGCAGATTGAGAAATTCCCAATATTGATAAGATACTTGGATTTAGAGGATTTTCCATTTCAAGAAGGAATAACAGAGTTGGAGGATTATAAAGCAAAAAAAGATATTACAATAAGAAATTCAACACCGAAAATTCAAAGTGACTATTTTCCAATTGAATATGTAGAAATTTTAAATTTTAAGGGAATTTCAAATTTAAGGATAGATTTTAAAGCTGATAGTATTGATAAAAAATCTTGGTTATTTCTTTTAGGAGAAAATGGAGTTGGAAAAAGCTCTATTTTACAGGCAATAGCACTAGGTTTAAAAGCCGATAAGCCTATTCTACCTAATATACAAGATTTAATTAAAAAAGGAAAGACAAAGGCTATAATAACTATTAAGGAGCGAGACAATGATAATATAATAACAACTGTATTAGACAGAAAAGCCAAATCTATAACTCAATCAGGGGAATTCAACTCTTTTTTAATTGGATATGGTTCTTTAAGGCTTTCAATCGAGGAAAATACTTTAGAAACTGAAAGGGATTTAAGCAAGATTAGTTATGAGAATATATTTAAACCTGTTCTACCCTTAAATAATGTCACACAATGGTTAAAAGAAATACATAGAAATAGACCTAATTTATTTGATAGAGTTGCTTACTCAATAAAACAGTTACTTCCACATGATTTTGTTAATAATGAGCTTACAATTAATAGGGGTAAGATAATGTTTAAAAATTCAGAAAAGAATTTTTCTGAATTGAGCGATGGTTTTAAAAGTACAATTATTTTAGCAGTAGATATCATGATGAAATTATCTACTGCAAATGCAGATATGGACAAGATGTCTGGAGTTGTGTTAATTGATGAGCTTGGAAACCAACTACATCCAAGATGGCAAATGAGGATCGTAAAGCAATTAAGAATAGTTTTTCCAAATATAAACTTTATTATTTCGACCCATCATCCTTTATGTCTTAGAGGTTCTGAGCATTCAGAAATTGTTCTATTAAAAAATCTTGAAGATAATATCAATATAACAACAAATCTTCCAGACATAGCTTCACTTAGGGTGGATCAAATTTTATCATCTGAATTTTTTGGTTTAAGTAGCTTAATTGATCCAGAATTAGAGGCGAAATTTAATAGATACTATTTCTTATTAAGTAAGGAAAAAAATATTAATTCTGAGGAAGCAAGTGAGCTAAGAGAGTTAAAAGACACGTTAAGAGACAAAAACCAATTAGGTTCTTCACTTAGAGATGAATTGATGTACACAGTGATAGATAAATTACTGGCTCAGGAAGTTTTATTCGATAAGACTCCAATAAACCGTCAAGAACTTAAGGAAAAAGCTGTTACACGTGTAAAAGAAATCTGGGATAGACTTAATAAAATTAATAATGATTAAGGTTGAAAGAGTTGATTGTCCTAATTTATTGAAATGGAATGAAATTCCACAAAAGGAAGGTGAGATAGAAACAAGAGATTCTATATTATTTTTTAATGATATTTCTAACCATAATTCAAAATATCAGAAAATGGGGATTAGGGGGGCTAGAATAAAAGAATCTTATTCTGCTTATTCTGATAAAACAGTTAGAAAAGTATTAAAAGAAATGTTTAATGGAAAATGTGCCTATTGTGAAAGTAAAATTTCAGCAATCTATAATGGAGATATTGAGCATTTTAGACCCAAAGGAGGATACAATGATATGTCAGGTCAGCCTTTGATAAATCCGGGCTATTACTGGTTAGCTTCTGAATGGGAAAATCTTTTATTTGCATGTCCTTTTTGCAATCAAACGAATACTCAAGAAATATTTGATGGTATAAACACAAGAGAGGTCGTACAGGGAAAATTAAATCAATTTCCTTTACTAACAAATACTTACAGATTAAATTATAATGATGGGAATAATTATATAAACGACAAAAGTGAATATGAAAAAGCATTTAATTTAGAGGAGTCTGAAAGATTGTTATTGAAGCCATGTACAGATATTGATGTCGAAAAACATTTTAAATATGATGATTTAGGCTTAATATACAAAAATGCTGGTTTAAATAGCTTAGAAGAAAATAGGGCCGAGACCTCAATTAAAGTTTATGCATTACAAAGACTCGGATTAATACAAACAAGAAAAGAAAAAGTCATACAAATTAAGGCGCAAATTAGACGTGTCGAGCAAGCTCTATTAAATTATAATAAATATTTAGATAAATCTGAAGAGGAGAATATTTGGTTTGAAGGAATATTAAGAGATGAAATGAAAATATTAAAAGCTTTTAAAAACTCAGATCAGGAATATGCCGGCTTAGCCAGGTATATCATTGAGAAGTATTTTAATGCCTTTATAATCTAAATATCTGTAGAATTATTTTGTAACAAAGAAGTAATTCTTGATTAAAATTATTCAATTTCAAAAAAGAAGATCTTACTTCCCTTTCAACAACTTCTCCAAATATTCAACCTTCTCTTTCTCAGCCAAAACCAAACGTTCAAAAAGTTCGACCATTTTATCAAGCGGATTGAAATTACAACTATACGCATTTCCATTAACAACATTGCTGTCGTTATAAGTATTTCCAATAATATTTAAAACCGCTTCTTCAGAGAAATTCTTAATTCCTTCAACAGACACGCCTAAAACTTCAGCAATTGCTTTAAGTTTTTCTTCATCGATGGTTTCACTGTTTTCAATAGCAGAAACGGTTTGCTGGCTCGTTCCTAAAGCCTGAGCTAATGCTTCCTGCTTCATATCACGGAGTTCACGAATACGGCTTATTTTTCGCCCTATATGATTTGGTTTTGTTAATGTGCTCATAATTCAAAGATATTCAAAATTCTTGAGAAAATTATTGGTGGGGTAAAATACGGGGTTTATCTGTATGATACTTTTTTTGTGATTCTGTTATTGAATCATTCAAGTTGCTTTAAATGATTCAATAATAATGGCGACTCAAAAAGTATAATCCCTACGGGATATTCTAATGTGTGTCTTGTATTAATTCTACCAATATTTAACTCCTAACGGAGTAAAAAAGATATCTCGGAGAGATTACATATTGGTAGAAATAAAATTTATTACGTGTTATTTTTTGTCCCTTAGGGACTACACTTTATTAATTATATAAATGTCAATCAAAAATACAATTTTTAGTATTTGTTTTAAGGTAAACTATATTCGTTTCTTAACAAATTTCAAGAGCCGTTTCAAGTTTACTTATCATTTCTAAAGTTAGATCTTGCTGTCCTTTAAGAATGTTGTTCAATTGATGTGTTGAAATATTCATTTTTTGGGCAAGATCTTTTTTCGACCAGCCTTTTGCGTTCAAAACTTCTAAAACATTTACAGCTGGCATTGTCGCTTTATCCAACCAATCTTTATTGGCTTTATAATAGGAGAACTTATCTAAGAAGCCTGACTGTTCATTAGAAACTAGTTTTTCGAAATTTTCTAGATTTTTGGATTTCATTTTTTAAAGATTTGAAATTTGCCTGTCTTTGTCGAGTTTCTTGCGAAGATTTCTCCTTAAGTCGAAATGACAAGAAACCCCTCAGAAAACTCAAAATTCATAAATCTAAATCAATAAAAAGCTTTGCGAACTTTGACTTTATATAAAGCTTAATACTAAAAAAACTTTGCGCACTTTGCGGTTAAATTTTTCCTGTTCAGATTATCTTGTCTTTTTGCCTAATATCCAGGGAAATAAAGCCAAAAAAAAATACCACTTACAATTTGTAAGTGGTATTTAATAAGCTCCCTCTCTTGGGCTCGAACCAAGGACCCTCTGATTAACAGTCAGATGCTCTAACCAACTGAGCTAAGAAGGAATCACCTTAAAGGTAAATATGTTTGCTAAAAAAAGTTGCTCCCCCTCTTGGGCTCGAACCAAGGACCCTCTGATTAACAGTCAGATGCTCTAACCAACTGAGCTAAGGAGGAAGTTGTTGCTCTTTTTAGCGAGTGCAAATATAGAGGATTTTTTAGTTTCGCAAAAATATTTTGACACTTTTTATAATTTTTTTTTACTTGCCTACAATTGCCTTGTAAATATCGTTTCCGTTAGCAAACAGTAGTAGTGCTATAAGTAAAACGAAACCAACCATTTGTGCATTCTCTAGGAATTTATCACTAGGTTTTTTACCACTAATAATTTCGTATAATAAAAACATCACATGACCACCATCAAGCGCCGGAATTGGCAATAAATTCATAACTCCAAGCATAATTGACAATAAAGCGGTGATTGACCAGAAAACTTCCCAGCTCCAAGAACTAGGGAAAATGTTAAAAATCGCTGCAAAACCACCTACTTGTTTGTATGCTTTAGTTTCTGGATTAAAAATCATTTTAAGCTGTTTTCCGTAACCTATTAATTGATCCTTACCTTTTGTTAGTCCAACCGGGATTGATTCAAAGAAACTGTAGTTTTTAGTGCTTACTTTATAATAACCTAGTTTTTCTAAAGATTCAATATTTAGACTACCAACACCAACACCTAATTTTCCAGCATTAGAAACTTTAACTGTAACAGGTATTTGTTTAAAATCACGTAAAACAACAGCAGGAATAGTTTTTCCTTTATTGCTTTCTAAAATAGTTTTAACCTGATCAAAATATTTTGCTTCCTGACCATTAAGGCTAATAAATAAATCTTTTGGTTTTAAACCTGTATTTCCAGATTCAGGCGTAACACTAGCTACTGCAAAAGGAATTCTCATGTCGACAAGAGGAGCTTTTTTCTGTTTTGATAACTGATCAACAAAATCAGTAGGCATTTTGATAGTTTGTTGTTGTCCGTTTCTTTCAATCAAAACTTCTTTAGCCATGATAATTTTCATGTTGATATCGTTATCGAAATTTTCGATTTTTTGTCCGTCAACGCCTAAAAATTTATCACCGGTTTTAAAACCAGCTTTAATCATTGCAGGATTATCAACTAAAACACCATCTTTTAAATCAGCATTCGCCACATACGTATCACCATAAGCAAACGCCATACCTATATATATGATAAAAGCCAGAATAAAGTTTACCGTAACTCCGCCTAACATAATAATTAAACGTTGCCACGCTGGCTTAGAACGAAATTCCCACGGTTGAGGTGGTAAAGCCATTTGTTCTTTGTCCATGCTTTCGTCGATCATTCCGGAAATTTTTACATAACCCCCAAGAGGTAACCAACCAATTCCGTATTCTGTTTCTCCAATTTTCTTTTTTAACAGAGAATATTTAACATCAAAAAATAAGTAAAATTTTTCGACTCTTGTTTTAAATAATTTTGCGGGGATAAAATGCCCTAATTCATGAAGAATAATAAGTAAAGATAAACTCAATAGAAATTGAGAGAGTTTGATAACTATATCCATTTTGTATTTTTAGTTCGTAATTAACGCACAAAAGTAGCGTTTTCTGATTTAATTTAATACCGCAAGATAATACTTAAGGTTTTAAATGTTTGTTAATAATTGGCCTTACTTTAATAAATTAAGTACAACTTGTTTTTGTTTCTCCTTATTAGTAACTCATTCTGTACTAATGTTACACTTATCTTATTCTATTACTATTAAAACTTATAAAGGTAGTTTACTGATTATATCTGCTTTAATTTCATTTTTTATTAAAAAACGACGGTATTCATAAATTGTTAACATAACCAACTGTGGATTCTTAATAAAGTATTCTTTCTATTAATTTTTAAACCTCCTACTATGAATTTCATTAAACAAATCGAAAGGATTAAAAAAATGCATAAGTTAATTTGCGCTGAAAAAACGGGTACACCAACTGCTTTTGCAAGGAAATTATGTCTAAGCAGAAGCCAGCTTTATAATGTGTTGGAAGTGATAAAAGAACTTGATGGACCATTAAAGTACTGTAAAAAAAGAGAAAGTTTTTATTACGAAACCTCTTTCGACTTAATATTAAATTATTCTCTCAGGATAATTAAAGACGACGAAGCCAAAGAAATTTTTGGAGGTTCTAACTTCTGTCCAATTTTATTAGACGGAACTCTCATAAGTTTGCTGTAACAAAAAAGTTCTCGAGAAAATAATTTGTTGAATTTATTAATTAACATTTTAAAAATTAAAATTATGAATTTAGAAATAGTAAATTTTGAAGAATTAGGTTTGGTTGAATTAAATGCGCAAGAGTTGCAAGAAATAGAAGGTGGTATATGGCCTTTACTTCTTCTAGGCTATTTATTATGGACAACACCCGCATACTAACAAATCTCAGCAGGGTTTTAAAACCCTGCTTTCTTAAAGTTTTAAATGAATATTATAATTAAAAATGATAAAAATTTTAAAATATTTAATACTAATTAGGTTTAGAAAAATATTGCCAAAAGACGATTATGTAGCAATTGGTTTATTTTTACTTTTTTATGTTGGGGTCTTTTATTTTTTAAACAAATTATTTCCGCAATACCCTTATTTGTTTTTATTTTCAAGTGTTGAATTAATCATTTATCATCGAAACAGAGAAGATCTTGATTTATTAAAATTTGGTAAAAATTTTAAAATTTTACTTTTCATTGAGTATTTAATTTATAGTTTTCCTTTTATTCTTATTTATTTACTAAACAAGAGATGGGATATTTTGTTAATTCACATTTCTACCCTAATGCTATTAATAGTAATAAAAAAAAGAGATTTTAAAATTATTAGTTATCCATTTAAATTGTTTGACCCATTTTGGCATATTTGTTTTAGAAAAGACAAGCTTCTTATTTTTATTCCATTGGTCATCTTTCTTAATATATTAGGAAATGAATATCATAATGAGAATTTGAATATCTCTACATTATTGATTATCACTATTATTGTTTGCTTGCCATCCTTTAAGAGAGAGAAATTAATTTATTTAAAAGTAAGCCCGTTTGATTCAAAAACATATCTCAGAAAACAAATTCAAGTTGGATTATTAAATACTTCTATGATAAGTTTTGTCTTATTGGTGTGTTTGATTCTTTTTAAACAGTGGAATTTATTATTGTTCATGCCTCTTGTTTTTATATTTTCTGTAGTAAGTGTTTTGTTTAAGTATTCTTTTTTTAGCAATCCTTTATTGCAGCAGATATTTTTTATCTTTTTTATTGGAACGGCGCAATTTGGTTTGCCCTTTTTAATGATACCTTTTTTATACTATAAGTCAGTAAAAACAATAAACGAAGTAAACAATGTTAAAAATTAATATAATAAAAAAGACTTTTGGTAATAAAACTATTTTGGAGAATATTGATTTTACCATCTCAATGAACGGAATTTATGGCGTAGTTGGAAAAAATGGAGAAGGAAAAACTACTTTCTTTAAATGCATAACTAACCTTACTAACTTTAGTGGAGATATATCTTATGATAATTTGCCTATAAAAAATAATGAAATTGCATTTTTCCCTACAGAAGTACCATTATATGATGAACTGACAGCAAGGGAATTTTCTAATTTTTATAAAGAATTATTGAATCTAAAAGGCAATAATAAAATCAATCTTTTTGATGTTCCCCAAGATAAACTCATTAAAACTTTTTCAACAGGAATGAAAAAGAAAGCATATATGAACGCTGTTTTTCAAAAAGAATATGCAATTTATATTTTCGATGAACCTTTCAACGGACTTGATTTAGAGTCTAATTATATTTTGATGAATTATATACGACAATTATCTAAAACTAGTATTGTTTTTATTTCGTCGCATATTCTTGAAATACTTTATAAAGATTGCGACAGTATTTTTTTAATAAATAGCGCTATGATAAAGAAGTTTGAAAAATGTAGATATGATGAAATTGAAAGGGAATTATTTTCAAAATAAAAAATCACAATTAATAGTTCCGTCCAAATTATTAGACGGAACTATGATAAGTTTGCTGTAACGAAAACGTTCTCGAGAAAAATGATTTTGTTTAATTTATTAATTAACATTTAAAATATTAAAATTATGAATTTAGAAGATTTAAATTTAGTTGAGCTTAATGCCCAGGAAATAAATGAAGTTAATGGTGGAGAACTTTTTACATTTATTGGGCTTGGTATAATAATTATTGGAGTTGGTTTGATATCGAATAATAACGGCAAAAAAGTTAATGGCCCTGGTGGAAATGGGAATGAGATGGGTTATTATAATGGCGGTTTAATTACAAATGCAATGTTTTAATTTATTAATGAGTCTTGACTTGGTTCAAGACTCATTTTAAATTTCAATATCAACAAAAAAAGACATCATTTAAAAGGAAAAAACAATAAATTATTCAAATCCAGTTTTAACCTAGATATAAAAAAACTAATTCAAACAATATGAAAAATTATTTACTACAATCAATTAAATTTTCAATTTTTTCTCTAATTATATTTTCAATTTTTTCATGTGGTTTAAAGCCAATACCCTCTGAATATTCTTTTGTTAAAAACGCATCTGAAACTTTAGAATTAAGTAAGCTTGGAAATGGAAAGGTACTTATTTATAACGGGGCAGATATTTTACATAAAATTGATAATACTTCAAGATTAAATATTTGGATTGATGATAAACCTTTAGGGCAGTTAAGAGCAAGCGAGTATGTAATCATAGAACTTGAAAAAAGTAAACATACATTCAAAGTATTGCACCTGGATATGGTTAATATGAGAAGTATAAAGGAAATTGAAATTGATTCAAATACTAAAGTTATTAAAATCAAACCAAATCTTACTTCTAATAAATTGACACTAACAAATGAATTACCCAAAAATTTAGATAAATTTAGTTACGCTGAAAAAAGATAGAAGATTATTTATTTTTCAGCAATGTATTTTTCTTTTACAGTCTTAATTAAGTTGTTGATATAAAAATGAAAACTCTAATGATATATAATTAATATAAAGTATTTGATTTATAATTAGGAACTATAATTTAGTGTTTATGATTTATAGATTATTCAAATTAAGTGACATGATTAGTAAAAATTAAAATTAATTTAATTAGCCTTTATACGAAATTGCAGCTATGAAAAAACGTATCGTCTTCGTTACAACTATTTTATATTTTACGATTATTATTTTATCAAGAAAATATTCAGATAATCATTTTGTTTCTTTTATTTCAGGTATTTCTTGTGCTCTTGCTCTTGCTTTTTTTGTTTATATGATTGACAAAAAAAAGACATCATTTAAAAAGCAAAATTAAAGTATGAATTTCAGTTCAGATCCAGTAAACACAATTGAAAACCTTATATCTAAAAACAAAACCAAGAGTATATCAATTTACTTTGTAATTGTTTTAGGACTTATAGTTTTTCTAGCCTTATTACCTGTAATTAAAGTAGATATTAGTATAGACAAGCCTAATCAAACCAATATTCCTTCATTTCTTTAATTCACTTTAACCTCAAAAGAAATTGTATCATTAATAACCGACTTTCCTTTATCATTAAATTCATATTTAACGATAGCTCTTATTTTATTGATTCCCTTTTTGATTAGTATTTCTTTTATTTCAAGACCAGTTTGAGATGTTTTTTTGATTGTTCGATTCACTTTTGTATTATCAACGCCTTGATTTTCTATTTTAAGAGTACGTTTAGCATTTGGGATATTCGCTATTAAATAATGCTGTTTTAAAGTATCTCCAACTTTAAGATGTTGTTCAATTTTTGTTTTAAATTGTTCTTTGTTTGCGATTTTATATTGGTAAATTTCTATTAATGGTAAACCTTCGTAGCTTTTCATATTACCAAGTTCATCATAACGAATTAAAAAATCAAGTATTCCAAAATCATCATACATTAGATATTTCATAATCTTTCCATTTGGATAATTATACGTGCTTTCTTCTGTAATTTCAACATTTTTTCTATAATGAATTGATTTTATAATACCACTATCAAAGTAATAAATACTCTTTCCTTTTATGTGTCCATTTAAAAATCTCCCTTCGGCTATTTTATTGCCTTTTGTATTATATTGTTTAAACTCACCTTCAAAAACAGTGTCTCCATTTCTAATTATATATTGGAACACATCTCTTGTTGTTTTATCTGGATAATAACTTTTTATAGTATAAACTTTCTCTTTTTTAAAATAAAAATGTAACACTATCACAGCAATTACTATAGCCGGTATTAATAAATATTTCTTTTTCATTATTTAATTTACATTTATATCAAAAGAAATAGTATCATTTTTTACTAATGTAGCTTTATCATTAAATATGTATTGAGTTATTGCTTTGATTCGGTTAAGTCCTCTTTTGGTTAAAACTTCTTCAACAACTATGCGAGTTGGTTCCTTATAAGTAATGGTTCGTTTAACCGTAGAATTCTCAATTCCTTCAGTTGCTATTTTAAAAGTCCTTTTGGTATTTGGGATATTGGCTAGTAAATAATCATATTTTATCACATCACCTACTTTTAGAGTGTCTTGAATATTAATTTTATACTTTTTTCCTCTTTCTATTTTATACTGATTTACTGGATATGTTGCATAACCATCGTACATTTTTACTGTTTTTTCATCAAACTCAATAATGAATTTAGGCTCACTAAAATCATTACACATTACATACTTTCTTATTAACCCCTCTTTATTGTAGTAAGTAGCTTCAAGATCAACTTTACTATTTTTTTTATAATAAACAGATTTAATTTTTCCATTATCATAATAGTAAGAACATATTCCTTTTGGTTCATTATCTATAAATTGACCTTCGGATATTTTAATGCCTTTTTCATTATAATTTATAAATTTACCTTGCAAGATTGTATCTCCATTTCTAATTATATATTCATTTGTTCCTAATAATTTTCCTTCCGGACTATATTCCTTTAAAACACGAAGTTTTTCATCATGAAAAAAAATATTGAATACTATTAATGCAATAAGTACAACAAAGAGCATGGCGAATGCTATTTTATATTTCTGTTTCATAATTTATTTTTTTGTTGTGCTTCTAAAATATCTCTTCTTATTTGCACATTGTTATTTGGATTTTTAGGATCATTAACAATTCGAATCATTTCAGATTTCTCTACCTCTTTTTTGTTGGCCTCTTCGATTGCAGATTTCACCGCCTTTGCTCCATTCGCACCATTATCAAAAGCATTCATCACATCATCGTTTTTATTATCTATTGTTCGTTTTCCTCCGTTTGTTCCTTTTCCTTTTGGAGTACTTGTAGTGCTGCTCTTTTCAAATGCCATTAAAACAATAAGAGCCTCAAATAGACCGCCAAAATCAATCCAGGTAACATTTCTTCCGCCTCTTGGTAAAGCACCGGGATTTTGAAACGATCCTCCGTCAGATAGTGCAATTCCTCCACTAAAAAATGATGATTTCTTTTTCTGGAAGTTATGGATGACTTCTCCGTTATAATATATTTTTTTCGTGTCTCCGTCCAATAATATTCTGTTGTTGTTACTAAAGGTTTTGCCCCAGGTATGTCCTAAATTAGAATAATGGTCAATTTGAGCTTTTCCGTCGAGCCAAATTATTTCCCCCGTTCTTTTATTTCGATACCAATCAAATGGAGTTCGTCCGTAAAAATCTACTAAACGTAATAAATCGTTGTTATAAGCTGAATATGAAGAATATTGTCCGAGATCTTCCTCTATCTTAAAATTGTCAAAAGTATGAAAGTTATCAAAGTTTTTAAACATGGCTAATTAATTTTGTAAGCTATTACTTATTTTAAGTAATGATACGTGCAAAATGATTCACCTGCAATACCGTGTTTTAGTGATTAACATAATTTTGAATAAAATAAAAAAAGAGTCGTGATTCTCTTTTTTTTAAGCTTTAAAAAAGGTTATTCTGGTTCATTAAATTTTTTAAATGTTCAATCTCGCCTTTGCCACAGGGCAATAACATTTTGGCGATCATTTAATTATTAAGTTATTGATTATTTTAAGCATATACGCAATAAAATAATAATATACAATACCGCATTTTAGTGATTAACATATTGACAAAAAACAAAAAAGAGACTCGAAAGTCTCTTTTTGTTTTAAAATATATCTTATAAAAGCTATTTCGTTTTTATGAAATTTTCTAAATATTCGATTTTATCTTTATCCGATTGTAACAAACGCTCATATAATTTTTTGTTTTCTTCGTAAGCTTCAATTAGTTTATCTAAAGGATTGAAGTTGCAAATATTTTGAGCACCTATTGGTCCCTGATTAATACTATGATCGTTAAAACTATTGAAATAGTTGATAACACCTTCATCACTATAATTTTTAATAGCTTCAATGCTAACACCTAAAACTTCGGCAATAGCATTTAATTTTTCGTCATCAACATTTTCGCTTCCTTCAATATTCGAAACAGATTGTTGGCTTACACCAATTGCAATCGCAAGAGATTCTTGTTTCATTCCACGAAGTTCTCTGATTCGGCTAATATTTCTGCCAATGTGTTTTGGTTTTGTTGCTGTGCTCATAATTCAAAGATATTTAAAAATTCTGTAAAACTTTTCTTTTGGTAAAATACAATATGTATTAGTGGCGGACAATTGTTTATAGTTCGCTACCTCAAAATCTATTGATTAGTTTTGAACCGTCAAACAAAAGTACGATTTTACTTATAATCAAAAATAACAAAACATATAATTATGGAAATCATCGAAATCAAAAAATTACAGCATCTTAGAAAAATACTTTCTTCGTATTTCAATACTTTAAAACCTGTCGATGACAAATTAGAAGTTGAAACTAAAATAAAAAAACTGGATTATTATGAGCTGGGTTGTGTTATAACCAATATGCTAAAAATGTGTGTTTTGACGTTGGAGCAAGATGCAAACAAAAGTCAATCAATAAATGTGGCTCTTATTTTAGAAATGGTGATTGAAATGTTTCCTCTAGATGAATTTGAGTTTTTAAATGAAATCAGTCAAATGAAATAGTAAATGCAGATACCATTTTAGTAATGAAAAACGGTAGTATAATTGAATCTGGAAATCACGTCAATTTGCTGGAACAAAAAGGAGAATATTACAATTTGTGGAAAAAACAAAATTTAATCTAAATGTTTGTTAATTAATAAACATTTAGATTTCTACTTTTATCAAGAAGCTTTAACTTTACTTTTTCAAACACTATTGTACTCAATAAGTAGTGTAAAATCATTAAAAGTTACAATATGGCTTCAATATTATTTTCTCCGCTTACTATAAAAAAAATTACTCTAAAAAACAGAATCGTTATTTCGCCCATGTGTCAATATTCGGCAATTGACGGATTTGCAAACGATTGGCATTTAGTTCACTTAGGCAGCCGCGCCAGCGGTGGAGCAGGTTTAATTATTCAGGAAGCAACGGCAGTTTCTCCTGAGGCAAGAATTTCTCCTTCAGACTTAGGAATCTGGAAAGACGAACATATCGAAAAACTAAAAACGATTAACGAATTTATTGTTTCTCAAAATTCAGTTCCCGGAATCCAGCTAGCACATGCAGGACGAAAAGCGAGCGTTTCGATTCCGTGGGAAGGCAATAAAAAGTTAGATTTCGCTCAAGGCGGATGGCAAACAGTTTCCGCAAGCGCAATTCCGTATCACGATGATGAACCATTTTTACCCGAAGCTTTAGACCAAAACGGAATCCAGCAAGTAATTTCAGATTTTAAAACCGCAACAAAAAGAGCCGTTCAAGCCGGATATAAAGTGATGGAAATTCACGGTGCACACGGTTATTTATTACACCAGTTTTTGTCTCCCTTAACCAACGTGAGAACAGACGAATATGGAGGAAGTTTTGAAAACAGAATCCGTTTTACATTAGAAATTGTAGCTGCTGTTCAGGAAGAATGGCCTTCAGATTTGCCTTTGTTTGTTCGAATTTCGGCTACAGATTGGGCAGAAGGCGGTTGGAATCCAGAAGAATCCGTACAACTATCGGCAATCTTAAAAGAAAAAGGAGTAGATTTAATTGACGTTTCATCAGGCGGATTAGTTTCACATCAAAAAATAGAATTAAAACCGGGTTATCAGGTTTCGTTTGCAGAGAAAGTTAAAAAAGAAGCTTCCATTTTAACCGGAGCAGTTGGCTTAATTACCGAAGCACATCAAGCCGAAACTATTTTAGAAAACAATCAGGCCGATTTAATTTTATTCGCCAGAGAATCTTTAAGAAACCCAAATTTGCCTTTAAGTTTTGCCAAAGAATTAAACGACGATATTCAATGGCCAAAACAATACGAAAGAGCTAAAAATTAAATAGCCACTGATTGTACATTAAAGAGATTTTTTAAAATAAAGGCTGCCACGAATTTCACGAATTTGCACAAATTGATTGAGCGCAAAAAGAATAAAAATTAGCGAAAATTAGTGAAATTGGTGGGAGAAAAAATCTTTTTAATTGCGGGATCTGTCTTAGAAAAAAACATACAAAATGCAAAAAATAAAAACAGCACTATTATCATACGGAATGTCAGGGAAAGTTTTTCATGCTCCGTTTTTAAATATACATCAGGGATTTGAATTATTAGGATCTTGGGAAAGAAGCAAAAAACTAATTCAGGACGATTATCCTACTGTAAAAAGTTACCCAACAATCGATGACTTATTAGCAGATGATGTTGATTTAGTAATTGTAAATACACCCGTAGGAACGCATTACGAATATGCTAAAAAAGTATTACTGGCAGGAAAACACGCCGTTGTAGAAAAAGCATTTACAACAACTGTGGCTGAAGCCGAAGAATTAGCCGCAATTGCAGCAGAAAAAGGAGTGAAATTAGCCGTTTTCCAAAACAGAAGATGGGACAGCGATTTTAAAACTGTTCAAAAAATAATTACTGAAAAAACTTTAGGAGATTTAGTAGAAGCCGAATTTCATTTTGACAGATACAATCCGTTGTTAAGTCCCAAAGCACATAAAGAAACCGTGAATGACGGAGCCGGAATACTTAAAGATTTAGGACCGCATTTAATCGATCAGGCAGTTTGTTTATTTGGTTTGCCCAAGTCTGTTTTTGCAGATATCAGGTATACCAGAGAAAATTCGGTAGTAGATGACTGGATGGATTTATTACTGATTTACGAAGATTTCAGAGTGAGATTAAAAGCCAGTTTTTTTGTCAGAGAAGCAAATCCGGCCTATACCATTCACGGTAAAAAAGGATCGTTCTTAAAACCTCGCGGAGATGTTCAGGAAGATGAATTAAAATTGGGCAAAAAACCAAACTTAGATTCCTGGGGAACAGAATCAGCATCCTTACAAGGACTTTTACATACAGAAGTTAACGGAAAAGAAATCAAGGAAAAAATCCCAACACTTCAGGGAAATTATTTCTCCTTTTTTGATGGCGTTTATGAGTCAATTGCTAACAATAAGTTAGAACCGGTTACAGCGCAAGATGGTGTAAAAGTAATGCAGATTATCGAAGCTGCAATTGCAAGTAATGAACAACGAACCGTAATTAATTTGTAAATAAAATTGCCCACGGAATATACGGATGAAACGGATTTACGCAGGTTTTTAATTCTAAATGTGTAGTAAAAAAATTAAATATCTTATATGGAGACCGTAGAGGCGCACAGAGCAGTGCGTCTCTTTTTTTTGCGTATTAATTTGCCCACTGATTAAACGGATGGAACAGATTGACGCAGGTTTTTAATTCTAAATGTGTAGCATAAAAAAAATAAGATAACCTTATTGTTTGAAACGTAAGACGCACTGCAGTGCGGCTCTACAAAAAACCTAAAAAAATCTGTGTAAAATCCGTTTCATCCGTATAATCCGTGGGCATAAAAAAACTTTGTCCCTTTGCACCTCAGAACCTTTGCCCCTTTTAAAAAAAATTATAAACATATAACGTTATAAATTTAGGAACCAGTTGGGTTTTATAGTCTTTGAAGTAGCTTTTTAGTACTTTTATGCTGTCAAACCTAAAATGCATTATTTTGATAGATTTCAATCCATTATCGCTATTCCAAACCAAAGGGAAAATCAAGAAAGTTTACAGAGAAGCAAAAGCCTCTTATTTAAACCGGATTCGTATTGCTGTAGGAATGTTTTATTTCGGGATGGGATTAAGTTTTGCAACCTGGGCAAGTAGAATTCCGGACATTAAAACTGCCTTACATTTAACCGAAGGCGATTTGGGTTCGATACTTTTTGCACTTCCAATGGGACAATTGATTATTATGCCCTTTTCAGGGAAAATGGTAACGAAGTTCGGAAGTCACAGAATTCTGGTTTTCTCCTTAATAATGTATGTTTTATGTTTGGCAAATTTAGGTTTGGCAACATCAGCATTACAATTATCCCTGGGATTATTTCTATTTGGAATCTTCGGAAATCTAGCCAACATCGCTGTCAATACTCAAGGCGTTTATACCGAAGTACTTTTCAAAAAAACAATCATGTCAGCATTTCACGGTATGTGGAGTTTTGCAGGATTTACAGGAGCTTTGGTAGGTTTAGGAATGTTGACTTTAAAACTGACACCACTTCATCATTTTTTAATTGTTGGAGGAGTTGTCCTTATAATGGTAGCTTTTAATTTTAAATTTTTGGTCAAAGCCAAAGAAAAAATAAAACATAAATCGGCTGAAAAGAAAAAGTTATTTTCAAAACCGGACAGTTCTTTACTTTGGCTTGGCGTCATAGGATTTTGCAGTATGGCCAGCGAAGGAGTAATGTTTGACTGGAGCGGGGTTTACTTTAAGGATATTGTAAAAGCACCAGGAGCGTTGGTTATTTTAGGATATACCTCTTTCATGATTATGATGGCAAGCGGAAGGTTTTTAGGTGATAATCTAATCAATAAATTTGGTCGTGAACGCGTCATGCAAATTAGCGGCGTGATGATTTCTGCCGGACTTTTCACTGCCGTTTTTCTCCCTTATATTATACCATGTACCATTGCTTTTATGGCAGTTGGTTTAGGAGTTGCAACCATTGTTCCTACCGTTTATAGTATGGCAGGAAAAAATCCAACTGTTCCGCCAGGAGAAGCATTAACGATTGTTTCCAGCGTAAGTTTCCTTGGTTTCTTAATGGGACCTCCAGTAATTGGGCATATTGCGGAGAGTTTTGGACTTCAGTTTTCTTTTGCTTTTATCGGAATCTTTGGTGTTCTGATTGCTTTTATGGTTTCTAAAATTAGAACTACGGAATAAATCATTTGCCCACTGATTAAACGGATAAAGCAGATTATCACAGATCTATTTGCTTTTAATTGATCGCTTGTCTGTAAATAAATTTTCTAAGTATAGCAGAATTAGTAAGAAATTACTTTATTAATATTTTTTGTCTATATTTGAATTTTCGAATCTATTTAATATAGAGTTTAGAATTTACCAATGTTTTCCAAAAACCAATTTTATCTTTTGATGTAAGAATCGAAATGTTTTGAATTCAAAACAATTCATTCTGAAAACTAATTATTAAAGTAAATTGGGTCTTCATGGGAAAAAATTATATGCTGTTTTTTATTTTATTGTCTTTCGGAGTTGCTTTTGCACAACAGGAAACTATTTATTCAGGAATAGTAATCGATGCAAAAACACAAAATCCTATTGAAAATGTTGTGGTAAATATCCAAAATTCTTCCGTTACACAACTCACCACTTCACAAGGAAAATTTGAATTGCGTTCTTCCATCAAAGGGCAGCAATTATTGTTGCTTCACAGTCAGGGCTATAAAGATTTGCTTCTAAAAATAAATTCAAATCCGGAACAAACGGTTAATCTTGGAATATTACAATTAGAAGATAATTTTTTAGATAATACTCCGGCAACTTTAATCACATTATTAGACAGCGATTTATCCGATGATAATAGCTCGTCTGAAATGACTTCAGGACTTTTACAATCTTCAAAAGATGCTTTTATGCAGGCTTCAGCTTTCAATTGGGGACAAGCCCGATTTAGAGTTCGCGGTTTAGACAGCGAGAATGGAACCATGATGCTTAATGGCATGGTCATGAATAAAATTTACGACGGGCGACCACAATGGAGTAATTGGGGAGGTTTAAATGATGTGCTCAGAAATCAGGAATTTTCTGTTGGAGCAGCAGCTTCAAATTTTTCCTTTGGAGGAATATTAGGAACGCAGCAAATTTCTACGCGTGCTTCAACATACAGAAAAGGAATAAGACTGTCGTTTTCCGGAAGTAACACAACTTATAATTGGCGCGCCATTGGCACATATGCTTCAGGGATGAATTCTTCCGGTTGGGCATATACAATTTCGGCGGGGAAACGTCTTGCGAATGAAGGTTATTTTGAAGGAACCACTTTTGATGCCGAGTCTTTTTTTGTAAGTATCGAAAAAAAATTGAGCAATAAACATTCCCTGAATTTTACAGGATTTTATACACCTGCTTCGCGTGGAAAAAACTCAGCGAGTACAGATGAAGTCATACAATTAACCAATGAAAAATACAATTCATATTGGGGTTTTCAGAATGGGGAAAAACGAAATGCGAGAGTAAAAAAAGTCGAAGAACCCTTGTTGATGCTAAATCATTATTTTAAAATAAATGAAAAGACAAACCTAAATTCCAGCGTAATGTATCAGTTTGGACAAGTGGGCAATAGTACAATAGATTATCAAAATGCCAATAGTCCGGATCCTGCTTATTATAGAAAATTACCCAGTTATTACACTTCACTTTATGGAAAAGATCAGGGAGAATTTTCGGGTGATTTTACTCCGGATTATATAAGTGCAGAAAAAAACAAAATTCTATTTCTTGAAAATCCCCAAATCAATTGGGATGAATTGTACCAAGCCAATCAAAAGCCAATACTAAATTTTCAAGGAGACATTACAGGATATCAACCCTCAAAAAGTCATTATGTTTTATATGAAGATCGAACAGACGACAAGACATTTGCAGCCAATACAAACCTAAATATTCAAATAACCGAAAATAGCACTTTTGATGGCGGAATCACTTTTCGGAATTTGAAATCACATCAATTTCAATCTCTTTTGGATTTGCTTGGAGGTGAATATTTTGAAGATATTGACGCATTTTATAGCGGTGATCAGGCACAATCTGATTTGCAAAAACCTAATCGCCAAGTAAAAAAAGGAGATACTTACGGCTATAATTTTAATCTTTTAGCGACTACTATTGATGCTTTTACACAGTTTAAATTCAATTATAACAAAATTGATTTTTATTTGGCACAAACTTATTCGGTTTCCAATTATCAAAGGGAAGGTTTATATCAAAATGGGATTTATCCAACATCTTCTCTTGGTAAAAGTCAAAAAGTAAATTTTGAAAATTTTGGTTTCAAAGGCGGATTTACCTATAAAATTTCAGGCAAACAATTGTTGTTTTTTAACGGAATGCATCTTACAAGAGCGCCTTCACTTCGAAATACTTTTTCAAATTCCCGCTTGAATAATTCAGTTGTTGATGGCGTTGAAAATGAAAATATCAGTAGTGCCGAAGCCAACTATATTTTGCGTTCGCCCAAACTTAAAATCAGAACAACAGTTTATTATACTTTGATAAAAAACAGTACGAAAACTTCCTTTTTCTATGCTGAAGGAATTTTTGACAGAGGTGCGAGTTACAACAATACAGATGCATTTGTAAGTCAGACTTTAACCCATTTGGACAAGAAAAATATTGGAGCAGAATTAAGTTTTGAATATCAAATTTCTTCCACGCTTAAAAGTACTTTGTCTGCCGCTTATGGCAATTATACTTATAATAGTAATCCTAATGTTTCCATAACAAATGATGCTAATGCTGCAAAAGGTGATACACAAGAAACATTTGATTTTGGAGAATCCTATCTTAAAAATTACAAGCAATCCGGTATGCCACAACAAGCATATTCAATAGGATTAGAATATAGGGATCCAAAATATTGGTGGTTAGGAGCAAACATTAATTATCTCACAGAAAGTTATATTGATGTTTCGCCCATTGCAAGAACAGCCAGGTTTTATAAAAATCCCATAAGTGGTCTTGTTTTTCCTGAAGCGACAGAACAACGGGCATCTGCTTTATTAAAACAGGAAAAGTTTGACCCTATCTCATTATTAAATATTACCGGAGGCAAATCCTGGCGTTTATCCGGAAAGTATATAGGGCTTTTTGCCAGCGTAAATAATGTATTTGATCTCACTTATAAAACAGGAGGTTTTGAACAAGCACGAAATGCCAATTTCAGGGCGCTTAATCAGGATGTTTCGAGTGGAACACCATCATTTGGTCCTAAATATTTTTATGGATACGGACGTACTTATTTCGTGAATCTTGCTATTAGTTTATAATCTTTAAAACACATTTGAAATGAAAAATAAATTTTTAATTGTCTTTTTTGCATTGTCATTCCTTATTTTTTGTGGTTGTAACAATGAAGTTGAAATTCCGAAATTAGCCTGTACACAACCTGATTTAACAATAAATCAAACGGTTCAAAAAGTAAAAGATCTTTCAGGATCAGTTCCTAAACTTTATAGTTACGATGATATAATTGAGGCTTATGTTGTTTCGAGCGATGAAGGAGGTAATTTTTTTAAGGCAATTTCTTTTCAGACTCTTGCAACGGATAAAACGCCAGCAATAGGATTTAGTATTCCCGTTGATGTTTCTAATACGTATATTGATTTTCGTGTAGGGAATAAAGTGTATATAAAGCTTAAAAATCAATTTACAGATTTGTATTTTGAAGGGATGCGAATTGGAAGTTTGTATGTAAGTAATGCCGGTGATCCAACAATTGGAAGAGTTTCCCAGAATGATTATAAAAATGTTCTGAATGCTTCATGCACAGTAATTGATGAAAACGAATTGGTTGAGTCTATTTCTATCGAAGAAGCATTAAATGATGCAAGGCTTAATACTTTGGTAGAATTAAATGATGTACAATTTGCCGAAGCAGCCATTGGACGTCATTATTTTGAAGAATCAAATAATGTTGGCGGAGCTACAAATTGGAATCTCCGTGATAAAACAGGTAATCAGATCATTTTTAGAACGAGTAGTTATGCGAGTTTTGCAGATAATCCTGTACCTGAAGGAAGCGGAAAAGTCAGAGGGGTTTTGACAAAATTTGGAACAGATTACCAATTGATGATCAGGTCAGAAAAAGATTTGGAAATGACCGGAAAAAGAACAGTTCCGTTTTTTGCCGAAGATTTTCAATCTGTAAAAAACAATGTAAATTTTGCACTTCCGGGTTGGAGTAATATCGTGGGAAAAGCTTCAAAATTATGGAAAAGCATGTTGTATGCCGGAAACGGATATGCAGAATTTAATACAACAAGTACAACAGCCGCAGAAAATATAGCTTGGCTTGTTACTCCAAAAATTAATTTAACTACTTATAAAAATGCAGTGTTTTCTTTTAGAAGTGCACAACATGACCTTAAAGTTGATTCGCCATTAAATTCTTTAGAAGTTTATATCTCCGATAATTTTGACGGCTCGAATATTACAAAAGCAAAGTGGACAAAGTTAGAAGCAAATTTGCCTTCGCTTTCAACACCAACTAGAAAGTTTATAAGTTCAGGCGGCATAGATTTATCGGCTTATTCAGGAAACGTTCATATTGCATTTAAATATATAGGTTCCGGTAAGGACAAAACATTAAATGGTGCTTTTATGGTTGATGATGTTAAAATATTTGGAGAAAAGTAACGGTTTCAATTTTTAAAAATGAAATTAAAGTGCTGATTTTTAGATGATAATTTAATAGTATATTGTTTTTGAGATTTAAACTGTTAAAATTTGATTGAATTTTGTATTTTGGTCACCCCAAATCGATACAAAAATATGAAAACCTACTTTATTGCCATCATGATGATGGTTTTTCCATGCTTGTTGCACAGTCAGGATCAAAATGCACCTGTTAGATTAAAACAAATCAATATTGTAAAAACAAATTACCAAAACTCAAAAGATGGCGAAATTGTAAATAAAACGGTTGTTTTTAAAGACGGAAAAATACAAACAATTACCACATCTGATGTTGTTCAGCATTTTTTTTACAATACAAAAGGATTGCTTGACATGACCGTCAAAGATAAGATTGGAAGCGACTGGAAAGAAGTTGTAAACTATACTTATGATGTGGATAATAACATTACAAAATTCGTTAAAAAATATCAGGAAGGTAATGACTATATTACTAAAACTGTAACTTTTGGCTACGAAGGAGCAAGAGTAAAAGTAATTACAAAAAAGAGTACAAATCACCAGAATTTAGTAGATGATATCGAATATATTGTAGAAAACGGAATCATAGTTCGACGTACATCAAGAGATAGAAACAAAGCTATTATTGGTAAAATTGAATACGTTTATGTGAATGACAATGTAATAAAACATAAAGGTCTTGTAGGAGATAAAATATCTAAAACATATACTTTTGATGATAAAAAATCTGTTGACCAACTGATTGTTCAAAGCTTGTTTGGCGATAATTATAAAATTATCGTTCCAATGATTTCTTATCATGAAGAAGAGTTTAGTTTCGAAGCGATCTCCTATAATAATGAAATGAACTTTAGTCCATCATCTACAGTTTTAGTTGGTGTGAGCAGAAAGTTTAAATACAATAAATTAAACTATCCAATTTCTTGTTCTCAAATTGAAGAAAACGGAATTGTAAAAACAGAAAAGACTTTTATTTACGAATAAAATTCACTCTTTTTAGGTACTTGAAACCATTTAGAAATTAAGTTTTGTAAAGATTAAAATCTAACAATTCATAATGTTCTAAATGGTTTGGTTTTTTATAGCAATACTATTTTTTTTAAATAGAACTTAAAAAAGAAATTCTATAAGCGTTAGTACCTTACAAATCATTAAATTTGCACCTTATTCAAAGCTATGATAGAAAAAGAAATTATAAATTTTGAGAGAACTGCCATTGTTGGTATCGTAACTCAAAATCAAAGTGAAGAAAAACTTAACGAATATCTTGATGAATTAGAGTTTTTGACTTTTACCGCAGGCGGTGAAGTTATCAAACGCTTTTCTCAAAAAATGGAACGCCCAAATCCGAAGACTTTTGTTGGAACAGGGAAAATTGAAGAAATCAATCTTTTTGTAAAAGAAAACGACATATCGACTTTAGTTTTTGATGATGAATTATCACCTTCACAACAAAAAAATATATCTAAAATTATAGATTGTAAAATCTTAGACAGAACGCACCTTATCCTGGATATTTTTGCTCAAAGAGCTGAAACATCTTATGCAAGAACGCAGGTAGAATTAGCGCAATGTCAGTATTTGTTGCCTAGACTTTCTGGTATGTGGACTCACCTTGAACGTCAAAAAGGGGGTATTGGAATGCGTGGACCCGGAGAAACTGAGATTGAAACAGACAGACGTATTGTTCGTGACCGAATTGCACTCTTAAAAGAGAAAATAAAAACGATCGACAAGCAAATGGGCGTGCAACGCAGTAATCGTGGTGCAATGGTTCGTGTGGCTCTCGTAGGATATACAAATGTTGGTAAATCGACATTGATGAATGCAGTTGGTAAAAGTGATGTTTTTGTTGAGAATAAATTATTCGCAACTCTTGATACAACGGTTCGAAAAGTGGTGATTAAAAACTTGCCTTTCCTGCTTTCAGACACAGTAGGTTTTATTAGAAAATTGCCGACACAATTGGTAGATTCTTTTAAAAGTACACTTGATGAGGTTCGTGAAGCCGATTTGCTATTGCATGTAGTAGATATTTCGCATCCTGATTTTGAAGATCATATTGAGTCTGTAAATAAGACTTTGTTAGAAATCAAAAGTAATGATAAACCAACAATTATGGTTTTTAATAAAATTGACGCCTATAAACATTTGACAATTGACGAAGATGATTTGATTACTGAAAAGACAAGAAAACATTACACGCTTGAGGAATGGAAACAAACCTGGATGAGCAATGTTGGGCAGAGTAAGGCATTATTTATTTCGGCTACGCAAAAAGAAAACTTTGAGGAATTCAGAGAAGTAGTTTACGAAGCAGTTCGTCAGATTCATATCACCAGATTTCCTTACAATAAGTTTTTGTATCCTGATTATAAAGATGCAATCGAAAAAGAAGAAGAAGAAGAGGAGCAGGAATAAATTAATTTACCGCAAAGAGCGCTAAGATTATATTAAATATCTTCATAAAACAAAAAGTTCGCAAAGCTAAATCTATATAGCTTTGCGAACTTTGTTTTTTATAAAGCCGATATAAAAAGGTATTTGCTTGCTCTTATGTTTATTCATTTAATTTGTAAACTGAAATGTTTTAATCTCGAAAAGACGCAGATTATCAAAGCTTTAAGCTTGTGTTAGTAGGATTAATTTTGCTAAGATGCACAAGTCATCCATAATGTAATCTTTGCGTCCTTGCGTCTTTGCGCTATTATTTGAGCGCAGTAAAAAAACCTTCCGTTTGCGGTAAAGTATAATTGATTTTAGAATCCAAAATTAATCCCTAAACCAAAAACTTCCCTGGTTTGAAAACCACTAAAAGCATTATCATCATAAATCGTCTGAAAAGATAAATTAGCAGATAAAAATTTATTCACTTTCATGATAATGTTTAGCGAGTAATTGATATCTACATTTTGTGGATCTTCTAAATAATTAGAATAAAGATTCAAGGTATTTTCTGCAGTTACGTTTGTCATTATCGCTAATTTGTAATAAACAGAAGCATAGAAACCCAATTCATAGCGCATAGTTTTATTAGCATCTACACCAAAATAATCGCCATCAACATACGGTAAGCCAGTCGCCTGATCGATTCCGGCTGTATAAGCACCGTCAACAAAAGTGAATTTGGAGGTTAATGGAGCAAAGTTTATTTTTAAATTATCGTCTTTTGTCCAGTAAATACCGGGACCGGTCGTGAGATAACCCGGAGACATGAATTGTGTATTTTCTGTTCTGATTTCTTTTCCGTTCTCATCTTTTCCATACAAATAACCTGTTGAAAATTGAGTTCTGAAATTCAGGAAATAAGAATAATACCATTGACCGAAAGCTCTTTTACCTACAATTGAATTGAATTCCAAACGGTCATCAGTCTTTTTTTCATAGTCGGCATTTTTAGTTTGTAAAAGCCCGTAAGAAGCCAGAACTTTATTATCCCAGGTAACATCGTCTTTTTTGTAATTGAAATCGTAGTTGATTCCCAACGTTCCTGAGAAACTGTCTTCACCACCGGCAATCCAATTGTTGAAGCTCGATTGGTTTAGTAAAAGAGAAACTGTTCCTTTTGCTTTCCAGCCTTCATCTTCAATCGTATCGTTTATTTTCTTTACTGCTTTCTCCGTATTCTGAATTAATTCTTTTTCTGAATTTTGGGCTTGAACAAAAGTTAAGTTCGCTAAAATAAAAAGTAATAACGTTAGCTTTCTCATGGTATATAGTTTAAATGTGTAAGAACAAATATACTAAAAACCGTTATAAGGATTGGGATTATTGACTCTAAAAGAAAGTTATTTCTTAGCTTCTTTGTATAAAGGTACTGCTGAACAAGCTTCTCCGTACATAATACTTCTTGCAAAAGGCTGTAGATAAGTTGCGGCTAAAATATAGGCTCGTGTTGGAACTGGCTTTTTTGAACAGCCTTTTATAATAACAGGTTTGCCTTTGTATTCTGAATAATCAAGATTGCTTAAAAGCTCTTCATATAAAGAGGCATCTAAATCTTCTATTGTCCCGTTAACGACTTTTTTTGCGTAAGGTGCTAATTGAATCGCAACTAAAATCGAAGACCAGGCAGGAACGATTGCATCTGTACTGCAATTTATCGCTACATATTGATCTTGATATTGTGACCAATCGTGATTTTTTAAATGTTCTCTAAAGTCTTTTTCTTTTAATAGAAAACCTTCTAAAAGCCATTGCGAAATGTCAATTTGTACACGCATTCCTTTTGGATAATAATCCTCAAGATCAAAAACTTCTAAGGCACTATTGGCAACTTTATTGATAATTTCTTCCATATGAAAAGTTAGTTTCAAGTTTCAGGTTTCAAGTTGCTGGAACGTGAAACCTGAAACTTGAAACAAATTTTATTAAAGCATTCCTAATTCTAATTTTGCTTCTTCACTCATTAAATCTTTACTCCAGGGCGGATCGAAAGTAATCTCAACATCAACATCTTTAATGTTTTCGATTGTTTTTACTTTTTCTTCCACTTCTCTTGGTAAACTTTCCGCAACCGGGCAGTTTGGAGAGGTTAATGTCATCAGGATTTTTACTTCGTAATCAGTATTTACCATTACGTCATAAATCAACCCTAATTCATAAATATCAACAGGAATCTCTGGATCATAAATGCTTTTTAAAACTTTTACAATTGATTCTCCTAATTCGTTTGTGTCTATTTCTTGTTCCATATTTTTTTGTTTTTGTTTTTTTGCCACGAATTTCACAAATTTCGCGAATAAGTATTTGTCTTAAAAATTCGTGATAATTCGTGAAATTCGTGGCGAAAGAAATTTAATTCTTATTTTTTGCGTCAAAAGCCAAAGCGTACATTTTGATATTTTTAATCATCGAAACCAATCCATTTGCACGAGTGGCAGACAAATGTTCTTTTAATCCAATGTCGTCAATAAACTGAGTGTCGGCATTTATAATATCTGCTGCTTTTTGATTAGAGAAAGCACGGATTAAAATGGCAATAATTCCTTTTGTTAAAATTGCATCACTATCTGCAGTAAATACAATTTTATCATCATTTTGTTCACCCTGCAGCCAAACTTTTGATTGACAGCCTTTGATTAAATTCTCTTCTGTCTTGTATTCTTCTTTGATTAACGGAAGACTTTTTCCCAGTTCGATGATGTATTCATAACGTTGCATCCAATCATCAAACATCGAGAATTCGTCTATTATTTCGTTTTGTATCTCTTTTATTGTCATAATTATTCTTTCGTAAAATCAACAAGTAAATTTACTAATTTTTCTATTTCCTTTGGAGGATAACCATTGTCGAAACCTTGCGTTTCATATGTTTTTTGATTCTGAACCACCTTTAAATTTCCAATGGCAGCACCGTCATAAAAACGTTTTTCAGTTGGAGCTTTTAAAGTTGGAATACTTTCAACATTAATTTTTGAAAATTCGGCTACAATCTGTTTCCATTTTGCATCGCTTATTTTGGTTTTAACCGGTTCAGTATTTTTTCCATTGATAACAGAAACTGTCTTATTTTCAACAATTACCTTTTTGTAAAAACCACGAGAAACCGCAGAATATTCCATTTGTATTGCCGTCATATCGTTTGCTTTTTGGCTTGAACAGCTCGTTCCAATAATAATAGTAAGCAGTAATAAAGATAATATTCTCATAATTTGTTTTTTAACTTAACATGGTTTTCGCCTTCTTAACCGCTTCAATCATTACATCAATTTCTTCTATAGTATTGTAGAAAGAAAATGAAGCACGAATGGTTCCGGGAATACAGAAAAAGGTCATAATAGGCTGAGCACAATGGTGCCCTGTTCTAACTGCAATTCCTAATTTGTCAATAATTGAACCAATATCATAAGGATGAATCCCATCGATATTAAACGAAACTACAGAAGCTTTATTTTTTCCGGTTCCGTAAATTTTCAAACCTTCAATTTCCAATAAACGTTTTGTAGCGTGTTCTAATAATTTTTCTTCTTGCTTTTGAATATTATGAAAACCAATATTGTTTAAATAATCAACAGCTGTTCCTAAAACAATTCCACCGGCGATATTTGGTGTTCCGGCTTCAAATTTATGAGGAAGATCAGCATAAGTCGTTTTCTCGAAAGTAACTTCTTTAATCATTTCTCCACCACCTTGATAGGGAGGAAGTTTGTTAAGCCACTCTTCTTTACCATATAAAATTCCGGTTCCTGTGGGACCGCACATTTTGTGTCCTGAAAAAGCATAGAAATCACAATCTAAATCCTGAACGTCAGGTTTTAAATGCGGAACTGCCTGCGCGCCATCAATTAAAACTGCAGCGCCAACAGCGTGTGCTTTTTCAATGATATATTTGATAGGATTTATAATTCCTAATGCGTTTGAAATATGATTTACGGTTACGACTTTGGTTTTTTCTGAAAGTAAAGCTTCAAAAGCTTCCATAATCAATTCACCATCCTCGTTCATCGGAATAACTCTAAGAGTTGCTCCGGTTTTCTCACACAACATTTGCCAGGGTACAATATTACTATGATGTTCTAAAGAAGAAACAATTACTTCGTCACCAGGTTTTAAAATAGAAGCAAAACCGTTAGTAACTAAATTAATTCCGTGAGTTGTTCCGGAAGTAAAAAGTACTTCGTGAGAAAACTTAGCATTAATATGATGTTGGATTTTTACCCTTGAAATCTCATATGCGTCAGTTGCTAATTGACTTAATGTGTGAACGCCGCGATGAATATTCGCGTTTATTTCCTGATAATATTTCGCCTCGGCATCGATCACAATTTGTGGTTTTTGCGAGGTTGCTCCGTTATCGAAATATACCAAAGGTTTTCCGTTTACTTTTTCCGAAAGTATCGGAAATTCAGCTCTTATTTTTTGGATGTCTAACATGTCTTATTTAGAAAAATTCTATTTACAAAAGTACTAAAACTAAATTGGTTTACCCATCAAAACTATAATTTCCTTTTATGATACTATCAGTCGAAGGTGTAAATATTGATTCTGCAAAATTAATTGTGTTTTGTAAATTATGTCGAATTCACAATGTGAAATAGATGTTAAATTGTTGCGCATAAATTATTTATATTGCAGTAAAATTATCTTGTAAAGAATATGAAAAAAATCATCAAATTACTTGCGCTTGTTATACTGATTGTAGTTTTTTATTTTGGATTTACCACTTATCCAAAGCTGGAATTAATTTCCGGCTTCTCGGCCAAAAGTATTGCTTCGGGGCATTTTTTAGATCATAGATCGAAAGAATTAATAGAGAAAAGCGATAATGATATTCCCTTAATGGAATTAGCGACTAATACAATCGATGAAGCCGGAAAATTTGCGACATCTTCGGTTTACGGTTTAAAAGAAAGAAAAGCAATTTATCGTGAAGGTTTAGGTGCTACTTTAATTGATGATGATTACGATATTACGAAACCATATTTGCTTCCAAAACGAACCAAATTGATAAATAATCTAGCTTTTCCGTATGGGAATAATGAACCAAAAGACACATTGTTTTCCAATGTTGATTATTCGAAATTAAAAAAAGCAGTCGATGATTCATTTGATAAAAAAGGAGGAAAAGCAAAGCGTACACGTGCCGTTGTGGTTTTGTATAAAGATAAATTGATTGTAGAACAATATGATACAGGTTTTAATAAAGAGAGTAAAATTTTAGGGTGGTCGATGACAAAGAGTATCGTGAATTCTGCTTTTGGAGTTTTATCAAAACAAGGAAAAATCGATATTTATAAACCTGCACCAATCGCCGAATGGAAAAATGATGAACGTAAAATTATCACGATAAATGATTTGCTGCACATGAATTCCGGTTTAGAATGGGAAGAGAATTACAGCAAAATTTGTGATGCCACAATAATGCTTTTTCAATCCGGAGATATGGCAAAAATACAACGCGAAAAACCGGCAGAATTTAAACCCGATACTCATTGGAATTATTCTTCCGGAACATCAAACTTATTATCGGGAATTTTAAAAAGTCAGTTTAAGACCCAACAGGAATATCTTGATTTTTGGTATGGTGCAGTAATCGATAAAATTGGAATGAATTCGATGATTGTCGAACAAGATATGGCAGGAACTTTTGTAGGGTCATCATATGCGTGGGCAACAGCTCGTGATTGGTCAAAATTTGGATTATTATACTTGCATAAAGGAAACTGGAACGGAGAACAAATCCTTGATGAAAGCTGGGTAAAATATACGGCAACGCCTACGAATACATCTGACGGAAAATATGGAGCGCAATTTTGGCTGAATGCAGGAGGCAAATTTCCGGATGTGCCTCGTGATATGTTTTACTGTATGGGATATCAAGGGCAAATGGTGGCTATTATTCCGTCTCTTGATATGGTAATTGTACGAATGGGACTGAAAGAAGATGATCAGGGATTTGATTTTAATGAGTTTTTGAAGGGGATAATTGATAGTGTGAAGAAATAATCTAATGGAATATCTTGAAATAAGAAGAATTGTATTATTGTCAATTCAAAAAGCACTATTAGGAATGATATATCCTGAAAATTAGAGCTATTGCGGTTAGATTTGAAGGATTATGAAAACTAACTGTGATTTATTATCTGGACAGAGAGCCTAATAGTGACGATTTTGAAAATATTAGTGATGTAACAGCAGAGGTTTTAGCAGATATTAATTTTTCTGAAGTAGAAGAAAAATGTTTTCTTTCTGATGAAATAATTGCTAAGCTTAATAATCTAGATTCATGGGTTTACGTAAGAAAAGAAAACTGATGCGCAATCCCGATAAACTATCAGGAGCAAGGATATAAAACCGCAAAGTTCGCAAAGCTTATATAAAAACTTTGCGAACCTTGCGTAAATCTTAGCGAACCTTGCGGTTAAGCTTATTACAAATCAAATCCTAAATTCACGCCTAATTTCATGGCAATGATTTTAGTAATACGTTGTTTTAATTCCGGTATTTTTATGCTTTCGATAACAGCATTTGAAAATGCGTACATTAATAAAGCTTTAGCTTCTTTTTTAGGGATTCCGCGTGATTGCATGTAGAACATTGCTGTTTCATCTAATTGTCCTATGGTACAACCGTGAGAACATTTAACATCATCAGCAAAAATTTCTAATTGTGGTTTTGCGTTAATAGTAGCTTTGTCACTCAATAAAATATTATTGCTTTTTTGGAAAGCATTTGTTTTTTGAGCTTCTCTTTCTACCAATACTTTTCCGTTGAAAACCCCTGTTGAGCGATCAGAAAAAATTCCTTTATAATCCTGGAAACTTTCACAATTTGGCGTTGAATGTTTTACTAAAGTATAATGATCAACGTGTTGTTTATCACTTAGAATAGTAATTCCGTTAAGCGTACTTGTTAATCTTTCACCATAATGATAAAAGTTTAAGTTGTTACGGGTCAGGTTTCCTCCAAATGAGAATGTGTGTACAGATGCGTGGCTTTCTTGTTGTTGAGAAACATAAGTGTTGTCAACTAAGTTCGCTTCGCTATTGTCGTTTTGAATTTTGTAATAATCAATAATGGCACGTTTTTGAGCAAAAATCTCTGTAACCGAATTGGTTAAAACAGGATTTTCATTCAAACTTTGGTGACGCTCGATAATTTGAACATGTGAATTTTCACCCACAATAACTAAATTTCTTGGCTGAACCATTAAAGCTGCTTCATTTCCTGTTGAGAAATACATAATCTCAATAGGTTTATCTGCTACTTTCTTTTTAGGAATATTGATAAAAGCTCCTTCACTTGCAAATGCAGTATTCAACGTAGTCAAACTTTCGTCTTTGCTTGCAATTTGATTGAAGTAAGTATCAATTACCATTTTATATTTTGGTTTGGTCAATGCCGATGACATTAGGCAAACGTCGATTCCGTCATGCGTAGTAGAAGACAAATGCGAACTAAAAACGCCATCGATAAACACTAATTTATAAGTGTCAATTTCATGTAAAAAGTATTTTTTTACCTGATTAAATTCGATTGCATTCTCTGCTTTTGGAAAAACCGTAAAGTCATTTTTTAAGATGGCATTTAGCGATGTATATTTCCAAGCTTCTTCTTTTTTGGTTGGGAAACCTTTATTTTCAAAGTTTTTTAAGGCATTGGTGCGAATATCATGTAAATCTGAATGTACATCGACACGCTCTTCAAAAGCCATAAAAGACGATACTAATTTTTCTTTTAAATCCATTGTTCTTTTTTAGTCTTAAAGTCGAAAGTCGAAAGTCAAAAGGCTTTAGATTGTCGACAATTTTGCAAAACGTCATTAATTAATTGAAGTTGAAAGTTGTAAACTTTACAACATGGAACTTTATGACTTTTGACTTAAATATTTAATGAAACCGCTTAATAGCTTCGATATTTCTGTTATCGATTCTAAAAGTATTTCAAATTCCTCTTTAATAATATATTCTAAATCAAATGCTAAATATAATTGAGAACGAACTTCTCCTGCTGAAGCTTTTGCTACATATAAAAAGTAGATAAACTCTTTGTCTGTATTTCTTTCAAAACCTTCAGCTATATTTGATGATATAGAAATTGATGCTCTTCTAATTTGTCTAACAAAATCAAAGTCTTTTTTGAAACTGGAGTTTTCAGTAATCAGATATATTCTTTTGTTGAAAATTCTCGATTTTTTCCAAGAATTTATTTCTTCGAAAGAACTGAATTTACTCATAATTTACTTTTGACTTTATGACTTTCGACTTTATAGACTGTTTTTTAGTTCTCTGCTTTAATCCAGTCGTATCCTTTTTCTTCCAATTCGTAAGCCAATTCTTTTCCACCTGATTTTACGATTCTTCCGTTGTAAAGAACGTGAACGAAATCCGGAACGATATAATCCAGCAAACGTTGGTAGTGTGTGATTACAATAATTGCGTTTTTCTCGCTTTTTAATTTGTTAACTCCGTTAGCAACAATTCTTAAAGCATCGATATCAAGACCAGAATCGGTTTCGTCAAGGATGGCTAATTTTGGTTCTAACATTGCCATTTGAAAAATCTCGTTTCTTTTTTTCTCTCCACCAGAAAAACCTTCGTTTAAAGAACGGGATAAAAATTTACGGTCGATTTCTAATAATTCAGATTTCTCACGAATTACTTTCAGCATTTCGTTCGCAGGCATTTCAGCCTGACCATTTGCTTTACGAGTTTCGTTGATAGCAGTTTTCATAAAGTTAGTAACGCTAACTCCGGGAATTTCTACAGGATATTGAAACGAAAGGAAAACTCCTTTATGTGCTCTTTCTTCAGGAGCAAGATCAGCAAGATCTTCTCCGTCAAGGAAAACAGCTCCATCAGTAACCTCATAGTTTTCGTTTCCGGCAATTACAGCCGAAAGTGTACTTTTTCCAGAACCGTTTGGTCCCATGATAGCGTGTACTTCGCCAGCTTTAACTTCTATATTAATTCCTTTTAGGATTTCTTTATCACCAATTGAGGCGTGAAGGTTTTTTATTGATAACATTGTTTTTTTTTATTTTATATAAATGTCAATTCTATTTTTGTTGTTTGGTTTAGGATGTTGGCATTAAAATGCGCGTGTCCTAAATATTCCATGCCTAAATAATCGGCTGTTTTTTTGAACGGAATGTAAAAACTTTCTTCAATTTCATTGTCATGTGAATTTGATATCACGCCAATTTTCTTTCCTCTAAGTTTTCTCCCGGTTTCTTTTTCAATTCGGATTAAATCCGAAATACGATCAAAGAAAACCTTCATGATACCGCTCATATTATACCAATATATGGGCGTTGCAAAAATTAAAGTATCGTAATTTTCTATTATTCCTTTTATTAATGGGAAAAAATCATCTTCTCTGTTTTTGCTTTCGTAATCGTAATAGGAAATATTAAAATCACTCAAATTAATTACCTCTATTCCATGTTCTTTAGAAATCTCGTCTACAATTTTTGTTGTATTTCCGTTTTTTCTGGATGAACCTAAAATGATTACTTTTTTGTTTTCCATCAATACTTATTCTTAATGTCTCTCAATGGAAATCATTGTTTCCACAAATTTTTCAAATCTTCAGCATTTATTTTAATCCCTTTTCCATCTTTAATGCTTTGTTCGGCTTCCAGAATTTCTTTCACAAATTCAGGGTTATATGGCTTCTCTTGCACTTCAATTTCAAAATCAAGACGTTTTGCTAAAGCTTTTAAAACTGGCAGGTCTTTTTTCTTTACATTTTTTAGAAGTAAATCCATAACGTCTATTTTTTAATTCAAGATTTTCATTTTTGTTCAAACCAACAACTTGAAACTTTAAACTTGAAACAAATTTTATCCAACAGATCCTTCCAAAGAAATCTCTAATAATTTTTGAGCTTCAACAGCAAATTCCATTGGTAATTTGTTCAATACATCTTTACTGAAACCGTTTACAATTAAGGCAATCGCTTTTTCTGTCGGAATACCTCTTTGGTTACAGTAGAAAACCTGATCTTCTCCAATTTTACTTGTCGTTGCTTCGTGCTCTATTTTAGCCGATGGATTTTTACTTTCGATATAAGGGAAAGTATGAGCTCCGCAATTGTTTCCCATTAAAAGAGAATCACATTGTGAAAAGTTTCTTGCATTTTCAGCTCTTGGGCTAATCTGAACTAATCCACGGTAACTGTTTTGTGATTTACCAGCCGAAATACCTTTAGAAATAATGGTCGATTTAGTGTTTTTCCCTAAATGGATCATTTTAGTTCCTGTATCGGCTTGTTGGTAATTATTGGTAACGGCGATTGAATAAAATTCACCAACCGAATTATCTCCTTTTAACACACAAGAAGGATATTTCCAAGTTACAGCAGAACCTGTTTCTACTTGTGTCCATGAAATTTTAGCGTTTGTTTCGCATAAACCTCTTTTGGTTACGAAGTTGTAAACTCCACCTTTTCCTTCTTTGTTTCCTGGGAACCAGTTTTGAACGGTAGAATATTTAATTTCAGCATCATCCAAAGCGATTAATTCAACTACAGCAGCGTGCAATTGGTTTTCGTCACGACTTGGAGCTGTACATCCTTCCAGGTATGAAACATAACTTCCGGCATCAGCGATAACAAGAGTTCTTTCGAATTGTCCTGTTCCTGCCTGATTGATTCTGAAATAAGTTGAAAGTTCCATAGGGCAACGAACGCCTTTTGGAATATAACAGAAACTTCCGTCAGAGAAAACTGCTGAGTTTAATGCTGCGTAGAAGTTGTCTTTTTGAGGTACAACGCTTCCTAAATATTTACGAACTAATTCTGGGTGTTCTTTGATGGCTTCAGAAATCGGACAGAAAATAATTCCTTTTTCTCCCAATGTTTTTTTGAAAGTAGTAGCTACAGAAACAGAATCGACAACAATATCCATAGCGACATTGTTCATCATTTTTTGCTCATCGACAGAGATACCTAACTTTTTATACATTTCTAAAAGTTCCGGATCTACATCATCAAGGGTTTTAGTCGGATCTACTTGTTTTGGAGCTGAATAATATGATATTGCCTGAAAATCCGGTTTTACATAATGAACATTTGCCCATTCCGGTTCGATCATTTCTTTCCAGGCACGAAAAGCCTCAATGCGCCAGTCGGTCATCCATTGCGGTTCTTCTTTTTTAAGAGAAATAGCTCTTACGATATCTTCATTTAAGCCAATAGGAAACGTCTCTGATTCAATATTGGTATAAAATCCGTATTCGTATTCTTTAGTTTCGAGTTCGATTTTTAAATCGTCTTCAGTATATTTTGACATTTTTTAGTTTTTTAAAACGCTTAAGAAATTGAGTTTCTTAAGCGTTTAAATTTTGCTTTTAGACTTTTATTTATAGCGAAAATGATTCTCCGCAACCACAAGTTCTGCTTGCATTTGGATTATTAAACACGAAACCTTTTCCGTTTAATCCACCTGAGAACTCAAGTATTGTTCCGGCTAAATATAGAAATGATTTTTTTTCAACTGCAATTGTTATGTCGTTGTCTACAAATATTTTATCGTCGTCGCCTTTGGTTTTGTCAAATTTTAAATCATATGACAAACCAGAGCATCCGCCACTTTTAACGCCTACTCTTACATAGTCGATAGCGGCATCAAAACCATCATCTTTCATCAAGTCGATGATTTTCTTTTTGGCTGTATCAGAAACTTTTATCATTGTTTATGGTATTTGTTTTTACTTTTATTTGAATTTGCTTTTAAAAACGTAATTCAATTATTACATTTAAAATGCTGTCTTTCAATATTCAAATAAAATTATCTGCAAATATACGACTTAAAAACCTTTTTCCATAACGCTTCACATTATTATAACAAATGTTAAAATAGATAATAGTTATATAATAAATCACAATGTAATAGTTGAAGTATTTTAAGTAAATAAAAAGTACTTTGTTTCTGTTTCCAATAATAATGTGCATTTTGAAAATCAGACTTCACGATGTTCGAATATAAATATTGTCAATCATCACATATTCTTAATAATTGATTAGAAGTTTTAAACGAAAATTTTTAGCATAACGAGATTGGATTTCCTAGCTTTGTTTCCATATTAGAAATTTATTGTCATGAAATTATACCCAATAGAATCCGGAAATTTTAAGTTAGATGGTGGCGCGATGTTTGGAGTTGTGCCCAAAACAATCTGGAACAAAACCAATCCTGCAGATGCCAATAACTTAATTGATATTGCCGCTCGTTGTTTACTTATTGAAGATGGAAATCGTCTGATTTTAATTGATACCGGAATGGGGGATAAACAATCAGAGAAATTTTTTGGCTATTACTCGCTTTGGGGATCGCATTCTATCGATAAATCATTAGCCAAATATGGTTTTCAACGAGATGATATTACGGATGTTTTTATGACGCATTTACATTTTGACCATTGCGGAGGGAGTGTGCAGTGGAACTCTGATAAAACTTTTTATGAGCCAGCTTTTAAAAATGCTACATTCTGGACAAATGAAAATCATTGGGAATGGGCAACAAAACCTAACGCTCGTGAAAAAGCTTCTTTTTTATCAGAAAATATTCTGCCCATGCAGGAAAGCGGACAATTGAATTTTATAAAACGTCCTGAAAGTGATTTTGGCTTTTCTGAGGAAATGAATTTCGGAATTTATTATGTTGATGGTCATACCGAAAAGCAGATGATTCCGCACATTCAATATAATGATAAAACGATCGTTTTTTGTGCTGATTTATTGGCAACAGCCGGACATATTCCGTTACCATATGTTATGGGTTATGACACCCGACCATTACTGACAATGCCGGAAAAATCAAAATTCCTGAACGCAGCAGCAGATAATAATTATTATTTGTTTTTAGAACACGACGCACACAATCAAATTATAACGGTTGAACATACAGACAAAGGTGTTCGCTTAAAAGAGGTTTTTACTTGCGAAGAAGTACTTTAGTGAATATTTTAAAACATAAAAAGTCCCATTTTCAGTATATCGAAAATGGGATTTTTACTTTAATTAAATTTATAATTATTCAACAATAACTTTCTTGGCCGAAGCCGCATCCTGATTAATTAGGTATACATAATAAACTCCTTTTGGTAAACCGGATAAGTTTATTGTATTATTAGTATTAGCTGAATTAAGCGTAAATGTTTTTACCAATTGTCCTGATGAATTGTAAACAGTTGCTTTTTCTAAAGCGATGTTATTAATGTTTACTTCACCTTTAGTTGGGTTTGGGTATAAAACGGCTTTATTAAAAGCAGAATCTTGTATGCCTAATGTGGAACAATTTGTTGAAAATAAAGCTGTCAGATCTTTTTTAGCAGACCACGTAGCATTTGAATAATCAACATCGTCTACTAGTATACAAGTAAGATTTGAATTGTTGCTGAAGTTAGTATAGTATAGCTTAAAATTGATGTTATTTCCATTCTTTACACTCAAATAAGTTAACTGATTGTCGTTACAATCAAATTCGGTAATTTTTGAATTTTTTGAGATGTCAATACTTGTAATTTGATTTTCATAGCAATCAAATATATTCAACTCAGGATTTTTTGAGACATCAATAGCAGTAAGTTTGTTGCCAACACACACAAATTCCGTAAGTAACAGGTTCTCAGAAAGATTTAAACTAGTGATTTTATTATAATGACAGCCCAAAGAGGTTAAAAGGGTATTGTTTGATATGTTTAGACTGGTTAGGCTATTTTCCCCACAATTTAACTTTTTTAATAAAGTATTATTACCAATGTTTAAGTTGATTATTTGATTTTTTTGGCAATCAAGATTTCTTAATAAGACATTTGAGGTAATGTCTAAGATAGTTAATTGATTTTCTGCAACGTCCAAATCGGTTAGCTTTGTATTTTGACTAATATTTATACTTGCTAATTGGTTTTTATCGCATTTTAAAATCTCTAATGATGTGAAGTCTTCAATTCCTGTTAGATCAGTAATCGCAGAATTAAAGAGATTTAATGATGTCTGTGATGCAACATTTGCTGTTAGTACTTTTCCGTCAGCAATTCCTGAATCAAGACCTAAATCAATCAGTTTATTTTCGAAATTAACATCCGGAATTAACGTGTATTGCGCAACAGGTTCATTAATATCAACAACAGAAACATTGTCCAGCAAAATATCAGAACCTGTAACTCCTGTTGCCCATATATCAATCTCAATGTTTTCAGCAACTGTTGATGTATAGACCAACTCTAATTTTTTCCATTGAGAGGTGGAAAAAGTTATATCGTTAATTTGAGTAAATTTTTCTTTAAAAGTATTGGGTTGATGATACAAACTTAATTCAACAGAAGAAAGTGTTCCTGAAGCAACTCGATGATACATAGTAACGCGATAGGTTTTGTTTGCCTGTACAGCAAAAGTCTTACTATTTATGAAGTTTGTTGATCCGGTAATTTTCATTTTAGTACTTGAGGATCCATTTTGAGCTGTTGCACTTTGAGAAACAAAACCACTAAAAAAACGAAACCAGTTATCTGGTTGCGAAGATGAAGACCAGTCTTCGAAATCTCCATTCGGGACTAAATTGGTTTGGGAATAAATAGAAAAATTTGCTAATAAAAGCAATAGGAGTAGTTTTGTTTTCATAGATTAGTTTTATGATTAATAAATGCGATGCAAGTATACAATTTGTAGTTGGCTTTTTTTTACGGTAAGACGTAATTGCTTATTTAAATTTAAGACTGAGAAAATCATAAAAAAGTCCCATTTTCAGTATATCGAAAATGGGACTTTTTAGTTTATTAAATTTATAATTATTCAACAATAACTTTCTTGGCAGAAGCCGCATTCTGATTAATTAAGTATACATAATAAACTCCTTTTGGTAAACCGGATAAGTTTATTGTATTGTTAGTATTAGCTGAATTAAGCGTAAATGTTTTTACCAATTGTCCTGATGAATTGTAAACAGTTGCTTTTTCTAAAGCGATGTTATTAATGTTTACTTCTCCTTTTGTTGGGTTTGGGTATAAAACGGCTTTATTAAAAGCAGCATCTTCAATGCCTAATGCGGAACAAGTTGCAGAATAAATGGTGGTTGGTTCTTTAATTTTAGACCAATTTGCATTTGAATAAACAGGATCATCTACTTTAATACAGCTTAGAGTTGTAAGTCCTAAAAAGCTTGTATATAAAGCGGCAGTTTTTTTATCTGTTGAAGATGATAAAACAAAATTTCTATTATTACCATTTTGAAGGTTTACTGATATTAATGGATTATTTGTTATATAAACAATTTTTAGTTTAGTGTTTTTAGAGAAATCTAATGTGGTGATCTGGTTTGAAGAAGCATTTAATGTTTCTAAAGCCAAATTCTTGCTCACATCTAAAGTTTTCAATTGATTATCGCTGCAATCTAAAAAAGTTAACGCGGTAAAATATTCAATTCCGGTTAAATCTTGAATGTTGCTGTTTGAAAGATCTAAAGACGTAATTGTACTAATGTTGGCGGTGGTTATTCTTCCGTTTAAACCATCAGTATCAATTCCTAAATCGATCAGTTTTTGTTCGAAACTAGTGTCAGGTAATAATACAAAGTCAATTGAACAATTTGTATTAAAAGTAGCAGCAGCATCTTTTTTACTGCCCCAGTTGGTGTTAGCAAATTCAACATCATCTACCTGAATACAAGTTAAATCTGGATTATTTTTAAAACCATTAGTATAAATATTCAAATTTGCATTATTACCATTTTTGACATTTACAGTAACTAGTTTGTTATTATAAGTATTTAGTTTTATTAAAGCCGTATTTTGAGAAACGTCTAAAGTTGTTAATTGATTCGTATGGCACCATAAAGCTGTTAAAGCTTTGTTTTCAGAAATATTTAGGGTTTTTAATTGATTCTCATAACAATGTAAACTCTCTAAAGATTTATTGTTAGATACATCAATATTTGTTAATTTGTTTTGTTGACAATGAAAGAACGTTAACGCTTTATTATTAGAAATATTTATCTCTGTTAATTGATTCGTTGAACAAACAAACTCTTTTAAAGTGGTGTATTTTGAAATATCAAGAGAGGTAAGTTTATTATCATTTAGATATAAAACATCTAAATTATCACTATCCGGAAGAATAACAGACGATAATTGATTTTCGCCACACCAAACAGTTTCTAAAACAGTATTTTTAGAAATGTCAAGCATTGTCAGTTTATTTCGATCTAAAAATAAAGTAGCTAAATCTTTACTCTTAGAAAGATTAATATTTGTTAACTGGTTGTCTTCAGCACTCAAATTTCTCAATGAATCACATTTTGAAACATCCAGAGATGCTAAATTATTACGATCTAAGTAAATATGATACAGTTGATTATTTTCAGGAAGTTTGATGGATGTTAATTTATTATCTCTACCAAAAAAAAGAAATAATTTATTGTTTTTTGAAAGATCAACATTCGTTAATAAATTTGAACTAAAGTACAAAGCATCTAAATTCTTAAAGTCTTCAATACCTGATAAATCACTAATTGAAGATGAAGAGACGTCAAGATTTGCCAATGAAGCTATATTTGAAGTAGGAACTTTTCCGTCGATAGCTCCAGAGTCAATTCCTAAATCGATTAATTTTTTCTCAAAATTAGCATCAGGGATTAACGTGTAAAGATTGGCAGGCTTTCCTGATTCGTATAAATCTGTAATTTCTTTTTGAGTTAATGCACGATTCCATATTCCGATATCATCTATTGAACCTTCGAAATAATCTTTTGAACTGTTTTTACCTATTTCGCAAATACCTCCAAATCCATTTGTAAACGCATTAACAGTTCCGGTTAATTCAAGAACATTGTTTATGTACAATGAAAAAACGTGAGTGTTTTCATCAAAGACCATTGCAAAAAAGGTCCATTGATCGTTGAAGAAATTCTTTTGGGATTCAAAAACCTGAGAATCAAAATTCACATCTAAATATCCTTTACGATAAAAGCTTATTTTAAATGAATCTGCAACAGCTCCATAACTTGCAAGGCAAAAATCAAAAGAGCTGGAACTAACAGGATCAGTCGCTTTAAACCAACCCGCAATGGTTCTTGTGTTCGTAACTTGTGGCTGATTTGATAAATTTATGCTCATCGCACTATTTATTCCGTTGAAAGAATAAGCAGCATTACTATTTCCAGATCTGTCAGTTGTCAGAGTCAGATTTTGTGGATTCCCATTGACACCATTTCCGCTTTGATCAGCTACATTTCCGTCAAACGGATAATATACTAATAATCCATTTGTTGGTACATAAGTTGGAACATTTGGTGTTTGGGCAGAAACAGAAAAGGTAGCTAATAAAAGCAATAAGAGTAGTTTTGTTTTCATAGATTATATTTAGAATTTTGGAAGTACAAGTATACAAATTATAAAATGTTTTCTTTCTTAAATAATCGCGTTTGTTTGTTGTTTTTTAGAGGTTTGAGTGAAATAAACCTACAGTAAAAAAATCCCATTTTCAACTGATGATCAATGGGATTTTTTAGTTAACTAATTGTAATTTTAAAATTTTAATTCGTCTTGAATTTCCAGACCTGACCGGCTGTTTCTCCTCCTTTATTGTCTTTTACAACAACTTTCCAGAAATATTCTGTCGAAGGTTCCACTGTAACATCAAAAGAGATTGTACTTGTATTTGTGGTTACTTTTGCTGCCGGAGGATTTGTTTTTCCAAAATAAACATCATACGTCAAAACATCTGTTAAGTCAACATCTGTAGCTTTCCATTTTAACGAAGCCGTTGTAGTATTCAACACAGAGTCAATAGTTGGCTGTACTAATTCAGGAGAAAATGGTAAATGATTCACGACCGCTTCGCCGGTTGTATAAAGCTTGAAAGTAGCAGAATAAGTACTTGCTAATCCTTTACTGTCCGTTGCTTTTACTCTCCAGTAGTAAGCCGTATTTTTATCTAAGGCAATTGATGTATTGTTAGCTGTAATCTCAGTCGTTTTTACAATTGGAGCAAATGTATTGTCTTTTGCTATCTGAATTTGATACGTTATAACATCTTTTTCAGTATCTGTTGACAAATCCCATTGAAACGAAACGGTATTATCGACACATAATTTATTATCAGTTGGTGTGACTAATTTCGGTACAGTTGGCGGCGTATTTTCTGGTTCTGAATCATCTCCACCGCATGAAATAAATAAAAAACCAATGATTGCGAGGTATATAAAATTCTTCATTTTTATTTTTTTATAATTTTAATGTATTCCGGAGTATCTAAATAGATTTTAGCAGCATAAATTCCTGAAGGATGATTTTCAAGATGCAATTGTGCTTTTCCGTTTTCGATGATATAATTGTTATCAGAAATCAATTGACCTCCAAAATTGTACATTTCTATTTTAACTTCTTTTTTATTTGTTGGAATTTCAATTTCAAAATATCCCGATGTTGGATTTGGATAAGCTGAAAGTGTTCCCGATTCAAAATCTGATATTGAAACTTTTTTAGCATAAATTCCTTCACAAGCTTTTGAAGTTACTACTTCAACCAAGGCATTTTTACTAACCTCTACAGAAAATTCAGCTTCATTAGTTTGAAATTGTTCTGTTCCATCAACAAAAACAGTAAATGGTGCAGTTCCTTCTGTAATTTCTACAGCAACTGTTTTAGAATTTACAGTAGATTTACCTGTAATATTAGCTCCTTTTGCAATTGAAAGGGTAAAAGTTTGCTCATATACTTCTCCCGGAATTGTGACAATAATAGTATATATTCCAGGTGTCAGGTTGCTTACTTTTAAACTGTTATTTGCAAAAGCGCCGGTTTTTCCGTTTATGTTTGCAACATACGGGAATTGTGCACTTGCAGTTATAGAGATTTCTCCATTATTTTCACCAAGACAAGATTCTCCTTTTGATTCTACAGTGAAATTTTTTGATGGTAAGCTAAAACCACATTCGGTATTATAACTTGCGATTGCATCTTTATAAGTCGCCCATGTTTTATTTGCATAAGCTACATCATCAACAAGAATGCAAAGTAAATTTGGATTGTTTGAAAAGATACTTTGGTATTTACCATCTAAATTTGTATTGCCGCCATTTTTTAAATTTAATTTTGTCAAATTGCTATTGCTGCTGCAAAGAAGTTGTTTTAGTTTTGGGTTAGAAGATAAATCCAAAGTGGTTAATTTATTATTGTCGCAATAAAAGAATTCTAATAAAGTATTTTTTGATACATCTATATTTAGTAACTGATTGTTAGAGCACATAAGTGATTTAAGTGCTGTTTTTTGAGATACATCCAGAACTGTTAACTGATTAGAAGAACAATCGATTGATTCTAAAGCAGGATATTTAGAAAGGTCTATAGATGTTATTTGATTGTTATTACATCTTAAAGATTTTAAAAGTTTATTAGCAGAAAAATCAACTGAAGTCAAATTATTATAACCAACATTAATAGATGTTAGATTGCTGTTTTTAGATACATCTAATTTAACAAGTTTTTCATTCATACTACAATCTAAGAACTCTAACGCTAAGTTCTTTGAAACATCTAAACTCGTCAGCAAACCTTGTTGTAAGCTAAATACGCCTTCCTTATTAGACGAAGAGCAAGACAAGCTTTTAAGATTTATATTATTAGTAACATCTAAAACTGTTAATCTATTATAAGAACAATCAAGAGTTGTTAATGCACTATTTTTAGACACATCTAAACTCGTCAATTTGTTGCCATAACAGTTTAGATCTGTTAAAGCAGTGTTTTTAGAAACATCTAAAGTAGTTATACCGGATTGTCTGCAATCTAATTTTTTTAAGAATTGATTTTTAGACAGGTTTACAGTTGCTATATTAGCCTCGTTATTATTAGGAAATTTTAATTCTTCTAATGCTTCAAAATCCTGAATTCCTGTTAAGTCCTGAATTTTATATTTAGTATTGGCATTGCTTAAATTCAATACTTTTATTTTTGCAATTATATTGGTGAGGACTTTACCATCCTGAACACCGTCAATTCCTTTTTGTATTAATAGTTTTTCAAATTCAGCATCTGGAATAAGGGTATATAATGGTGCAGTACATGCTGCAGCAGTATAATCTACATATGCGTCTTTGTTTATCCAGTTTTGAGTTGAATAATTTACATCATCAACTTGTATACAATACAAACTCGGATTACCGTTTAAGGCTACATCTCCATTTGTTAGTTTTGTATTATTACCATTTTTTAGATTTATCTCGTTTAAAACTAGATTATATTGACAATATACTGTAGATAAATTAATGTTTTTAGACAAATCAAGACTTTTAAACTGACTGCTATTAGCGTTAAAATAGTTTAATTTTAAATTTTTAGAAACATCAATGTTTGTTAATTGAGCTGATCCACAAGTAATTGATGTTAAATTAACGTTTTTTGAAAGATCTATAGTGGTTATTGCAGTATCAGAAAAATTTACCCGCTGCAATACAATATTATTAGACAGATCAATAGTTGTAAATGGATTTCCAAAACAAGAAAGAGTGAGTAAACCTAAATTTTTAGAAACATCAATAGCGGTTAATTCATCTGCTTCACAATATAAGGCATCAAGATTTATATTTTTAGAAATATCTAAAGCTGTTATTTTGTTACCACTTATGTTTAAGTTTCTTAATCCTGTATTTTTACTAACATCAAGAATCGTTATATTAGTATAGGAACAACTAAATATACCCAATGCCTGATGTTTAGAAATATCAATTGTACTGATTAAAGTACTGTTGAATGCTAATTGCTGTAACGAAAGATTTTTTGTTATGTCTATATTTGCAATCTTATTTCCATTAAAAATTAAAGTAATTAATTTTGTGTTTTTAGAAATATCTAAACTTGTCAATTTATTTGCAGTACAATTTAAGGATGTTAAATTTATATTTTTAGAAACATCTAACTTTGCCAGCTTTCCATCTGCATCTCCTTTAAAATTATAACTACCTCCACTAGCAGAAAGTATTTCTAAGGCTTCAAAATCCTGAATTCCTGTTAAATCAGAAATAACTCTTGTATCAACGGTTAGTGATTTAACCGTTTTAATGTTAGACGTTAATACTTTACCATCAGTTGCACCTGAGTCAAGACCTAATGAGATTAATTTTTTTTCGAATTCAATATCAGGAATTGCCGTGTATACCAGCGGACATGAGTTTGAATAACTGGCGGAAGCGTCTTTAAATTTTTCCCAATTTGTATTAGAATAGACCACATCATCTACAAGTACACAGCTTAAATTTGGATTGTTTTTTAAATCGAGAGAATTTATCAGACTGTTTTTACCGTTTTGCACATTTAAAGTCGTCATTTCAAAATTCCCATTGCATGATATTGTAGACAAGGCAGTGTTTTTGCTTAGGTCTAGTGTTGTCAAACGATTAGAGTCAACAGTTAAGCTGGATAAATTTTTATTTGTAGAAAGATCTAATGAAGTTAATTGATTAGAATCACAATGCAGGTAAATCAATTGAGTGTGTTTAGAAACATTTAGCGATGTAAGTCGATTAAAACCGCATGATAGAACTAATAAATTTAAATTATTAGAAATATCGAGAGTTGTCCATTTAAGTCCCTGAATGTCCAGTTCCCTCAATTTTGTAAGTTTAGAAATGTCTAAGCTTGTTATAGAAGTAGATCCAAAATATAAATAAGTTAATGCTAAATTATTAGAAATATCAAGTGTAGTAATTGGGTTATTACTTACAAGTAAGTAGTCCAGAGCAGGGTTTGCGGATGTGTTAAGACTAGAAATTTTATTATAACTCATACTCAAAGTAGTCAATTTAGGATTGTTAGAAATATCTAAACTACTAATTTGATTTCCTCCAATAATCAAAGATGTCAAATTAACATTTTTTGAAACGTTTATCGTTTTAAGTTTACCATTTCCTCCGGCACCTGTATATGAATTTGCATTACAATTTAATAACTCTAAAGATTCAAAATCTTCTATTCCCGTTAAATCAGAAATTATCGAAGGATCAATAGTTAGCGATTTAACCGTTTTAATTTTAGAAGTCAATACTTTACCATCAGTTGCGCCTGTGTCAAGACCCAAAGAGATTAATTTTTTTTCGAATTCAATATCCGGAATCAAAGTATATTTCAAAGTAACCTCGTTAACATCTACAACGGATACATTATCAATTAAAATTTCAGAATTAAGAGATCCTGTTGTCCAGACATCAACTTCGATATTCTCAGATACTGTTGAAGTATATTCAAATTCAACTTTTCTCCAGTCTGTAGTAGAAAAAATAACATCAGATTTTTTTATTATTTCCTCTTTAAAAGTGCCTGGTTTGCGGTATAAACTTAAATCTAGAGAAGTAAAAGTTCCTTTTACAGTTTTGTGATATAAAGTTATGCGGTACGTTTTATTTGCCTGTACTGCAAAATACTCACTATTAATATAATTAAAAGTTCCGCTTGCTACCATCATGTTGGTACTTGATTTACCACTTTGAGCAGTTGTACTTTGAGAAACATAACCGCTAAAATAACGGTACCAGTTGTCTGGCTGTGAAGATGAAGCCCAGTTTTCGAAATCACCATTTGGAACCAAATTGGTTTGGGCACTAATGGTTAAAGAAATCAATAATAAAAATAAAAGTAGTTTTGTTTTCATATAATCAGTTTATAATTAGGTCAGGCAAGTGTACAAATTGCAATTCAAATTTCCTTACGGGAACACGTAATTGATTATTGTTTAATTTTTGAAAATAGGCTAAACATAAAAAGCCCCATTTTCATAGTATTGAAAATGGGACTTTTTAGTTGAATTAAATTATAATTATTCGACGATAACTTTCTTTGCAGAAGCAGTATCCTGATTAATTAAATAGACATAATAAACGCCTTTTGGCAAATCAGATAAATTAATCGTGTTATTTGTGTCGCTTGTACTAAAAGTAAACGATTTAACTAATTGTCCGATAGAATTATAAACAGTTGCTTTTTCTAAAGAGATATTGCTAATGTTTACTTCACCTTTAGTTGGATTTGGGTATAAAACAGCTTTATTAAAAGCAGCATCTTCCAGACCTAATGCAGAACAAGTCGCAGAATAAATAGTAGTTGGCTCTTTTATCTTAGACCAATTTGCATTAGAGTAAGCAGGATCATCAACCATCACACAACTTAAAGTAGTAAGACCAAGAAAAGATGTTCCTCCCGTATTTGCCGCTTTTTTATCTGTAACAGATGCTATTACAAGATTTCTGTTGTTTCCATTTCTAAGGTTTATTGATACTAAAGGATTGTTTGTAATATAGATTACTTTAATGTTAATATTTTTAGAAACATCTAATGTAGTAAGTTGGTTTGAGGAAACATTCAATGTTTCTAAAGCCACATTTTTACTCACATCAATAGTTGTCAGATGATTATAGCTACAATCTAAATAGACTAATGATTTGAAATTTTCGATTCCGGATAAATTAGAAATATTACTGTTAGAAAGATCTAAATAAGTAACAGAAGTAATATCTGCAACTGTAATTTTTCCGTTTAAACCATCCGTATCAATTCCTAAATCAATTAATCGCTGTTCAAAATTGTGATCTGCAATCAAAACAAAATCTCCTCCACAATTGGTATTAAAAGTTGCCGCAGCATCTTTTTGAGTTGACCAGTGCGAATTTGAATACGCTGCATCATCAACCTGAATACAAGTTAAATTAGGATTATTTCTAAAATCTACATTATATAAAATAAAGTTAGGATCAGGATTGTATGGATCTAAAAGAGTATTATTTCCGTTCTTTAAATTTAAGCTTGTTAACTTATTAGAAGCGCATTCAAATGAATGTAGATTAGTATTTACCGAAACATCTAAAGTCGTTAAAAGGTTATTGCTGCAATCTAATAAAGATAATTTAGTGTTTTTTGATACATCAAGATTTGTTAGCTTATTATTATCGCAATACAAATAATCTAATTTCAGGTTTTTCGAAACATCTAAATTTGTTATTACATTATCACTACAATCAAATATCTCTAAATTAGTATTGAATGAAATATCGATGCCTTGTAAATCATTTCTGTAAATAAGAAGCCTTGTCAAAGCTAAATTTTTCGAAACATCTAAATAAGCTAACTTATTTGTGTTACAGATTAATGAAGTTAAAGCAGTGTTTTTAGACAGATCAATAGTTGTAAAAAGATTGTTTCCGGACGACAATTCAGTTAATGCTAAATTCTTTGTAATATCCAGATAGTAGATTTGATTTGATGTACAAGTCAACGATTTCAAAGCCACATTTTTAGAAACCTCTATGTAACTTATTTTATTATATCCAAAATCAAGTTTTGTCAATTGAGTATTCTTTGTAATGTCTAAATCAGTGATTTGATTTGAAGCACATTGCAAAGTTGTTAATGCTTTGTTTTGAGTAACATCCAATATTTTTAGTCCGTTAGAGTAACAATTTAAATACGTTAAAGCCGTGTTTTTTGTAACATCTAATGTCGCAACAAGATAATTATTGTTACTGTCTAAATACGTTAAAGCAGTATTTTTAGAAACATCTAACGTTTTTAATTGATAATTACCATTACATTCTAATTTAGTCAAAGCAGTAAAACCCTGGATTCCTGTCAAATCAATAATAGAACTGTAAGAAACGTTTAAAGAAGTTACAGTATTAATATTCGAAGTCAAAACTTTCCCATCAACAACACCATAATCAATACCTAATGCGATTAGTTTATTTTCGAAATTCACATCTGGAATCAAAGTATAGCCATTTGAACAATTAGCCGAATAACTTGCAGTTGCATCTTTGGCATTTGCCCAATTTGTATTTGAATAGGTTACATCATCAACCTGAATACAGGTAAGATTAGGATTTTTGGTAAGAGTCAATATCGAACTGTTCAACAAAGTGTTTTTTCCGTTTTTCAAATTTAAGTTAGACAGATTATTCCAGTCACAAAACAAATTAATCAATGCGGGATTTTGAGATAAATCTAAACTTGTCAATTGGTTTGAGCCACAAGACAAATAGTTCAAAGCTGTATTTTTTGAAAGATCAATCGTTGTTAAAAAATTTGAGCCAAAATTAAATTGAGATAAAACAGTATTTTTAGAAACATCTAAAGTGGTTAATTTGTTAGACGCACAATTAAAGTTTTTTAACAAAACATTTTTCGAAACATCTAATGTAGTAATGTCATTTAAACCACAAAAGATGGTGATTAATTGTAAGTTGTTAGTAACATTTATTGATGACAACCTGTTTGCGCTACAAATTAAAACTTCTAAAGCTTTATTTTGAGAAACGTCTAAGCTTGTTATTTGGTTATTTCCGGCATATAAGTTTACTAACAATGTGTTTTTAGAAACATCTAGACTAGTTAGTTTTCCTTCGCCGCGATTGTATGAGTTTCCGTCCAGACCATCGCATCTCAATGTAGTTAACAAAGTGTTTTTTGTAACATCTAAGCTTAATAATTGTTTTGAACTACAATTTAAATCTTTCAGTAAAGTATTTTTAGAAACATCTAATGTTGTCATTAAATTTCGGCTGCAGTCTAAAGTTGTCAAAGCAGTAAAACCTTCAATTCCTGTTAAATCTGAAATTGAACTGTTATATACATCTAAAGTTGTTACCTGGTTAATATTCGAAGTCAAAACCTTACCATCAGCAACGCCCGAATCATGACCTAATGCGATTAGTTTGTTTTCGAAATTAACATCTGGAATCAAAGTGTATAAATTTGAACAATCTGCAGAATAATTTGTAGTTGCGTCCTTAGCAGCAGCCCAATTTGTATTTGAGTATGTTACATCATCAACTGTAATGCAGGTAAGATTAGGATTTTTGGTAAGATTTAAAACTGAACTGTTCAATAAGGTATTTTTTCCGTTTTTCAAATTTAAGTTAGACAGATTATTCCAGTCACAAAACAAATTAATCATTGCGGGATTTTTTGATAAATCTAAACTTGTCAATTGGTTTGAGCTACAAGACAAATAGTTCAAAGCCGTATTTTTTGAAACATCAATTGTAGTCAAAAGGTTTGAACCAAAATTAAATTGAGCTAAACTGGTATTTTTAGAAACATCTAAAGTGGTTAGTTGGTTAGAAGCACAGTCAAAGTTTTTTAACAAAACGTTTTTCGAAACATCTAAAACAGGAATGTCATTTACACCACAAAACAATGAAGTTAATCCGGTATTATTAGTAACATTTAATACTGATAACCTATTAAAATCACATATTAAAACAACTAAAGCAGTGTTTTTAGAAACATCCAGACTTGTTATTTGATTGCTGTTGCAATATAAATTAGTCAATAATGTATTTTTAGAAACATCTAAAGCAATTAATTTTCCATCGCCTCTGGCATATGAACTTCCGTTTAACCCGTTGCAGCGTAATGAAGTCAATAAGGTGTTTTTTGTAACATCTAAGCTTAATAATTTTTGTGAACTGCAATTTAAATCTTTCAATAATGTGTTTTTAGAAAGATCTAAACTTGTCATTAAATTTCGGCTGCAGTCTAAAGTAGTCAAGGCAGTAAAACCCTGAATTCCTGTTAAGTCTGATATAGAACTTGATGATACATTTAAAGTTGTCACTTTGTTAATATTCGAAGTCAAAACCTTACCATCAGCAACACCCGAATCAATACCTAATGCAATTAATTTATTTTCAAAATTAATGTCCGGTATTAAAGTGTAAGAAATAGAACAATCTGCTGTATAATTTGCAGCAGCATCTTTTTTACTTGCCCAATTAGTATTAGAATAAGTTACGTTATCAACTTGTATACAACTTAAATTAGAATTATTTGTAAAGTCAATATAGCTGGACAATGAAGTATTTTTTCCGTTTTTTAAGTTAAGGTTTACTAACAGATTTGATTTACAGGATAAAGCAGTAAGCAAAGTGTTTTTAGAGACATCAAGACTTGTTAATTTATTAGCACTACAATCTATATTATAAAGACCAATATTTTTTGAAACATCTAATCCTGAGAGTTTATTTGATTCACAACGTAAATCTGTCAAAGCGATATTTTTAGAAATATCAAGAGTTATTAACTCATTTGATCCACAAAATAATTCAGTAAGTAAAGTGTTTTTAGAAACATCTAAACTTGTAAATTGATTTGAAGTTGCATAAAGTTCTTTGAGTTTAATATGCTTAGAAATATCAATAGTTTTTAACGGATTAGAACTTACACGCAACGAAGTTAAATCTAAGTTTTTAGTAATATCAAGTGTGGAAAGTTGATTATAATGAGACCACAACTGCGTCAATTTAGTGTTTTTAGAAACATCAATAGTTGTTAATAAATTACCGCTAAAATTTAATTGGGTCAAATTAACATTTTTTGAAACATCAAGATTTGTTATTAGATTGTAACTGCAATCTAAATAAGTCAAAGCAAGATTATTTGATATGTCCAGATTTGTTAGTTGGGCTGGGCTTGAAGAACTTGAATTACAGGACAAATATAGTAAGTTTACATTTTTAGTAACATCCAAATTAGTTAATGGATTTAACCCAACATATAAAGTAGTCAGATTTACATTCTTAGAAACGTCAATATTTGTTATTTGATTTGAATCACAATATAATTCAAGTAATGCTACATTTTGAGTAACATTTAGGTTTGTCAATTTATTAGAATAACAAACTAATTGAGTTAGTGAAGTAAAATCCTGTATTCCCGTTAAATCAGTAATATAGCTGGAGGCAACATTTAAAGATTTTACAGATGAAATTCTTGATGTTAATACTTTACCATTTTGACCATCATTATCAATACCTAATTCAATTAATTTATTTTCAAAAAGTGGATCAGGAATAAGAGTGTAGGATCCGCAGATCGTATTAAATGCAGTTGCCGAATCTTTTTTTGTACTCCAGTTGTTGTTAGAATAAATATCATCATCAACCTGAATGCAGCTTAAACCGGGATTATTAGTAAATAAAATAGTGTTATTTACAAAAGCAGTATTATTTCCGTTTTTTAAATTTAGATAATAAAGATCATTATTATCACAACGTAGAGACGTTAAAAGCAAATTTTTAGAAACATCAATAAATGTTATTTGGTTAGAACTACAATTTAAAGTTTGCAGTTTACTAAAATATTCAATTCCTGATATATCTTTAATTGAACTGTTTGAAATATCAAGTGATGTCAGGTTGCGAATATTAGCAGTTAATACATATCCATTTTTTCCATCAGTATCAATACCAAGGCTAATTAATTTATCCTCAAACTTTTCATCGAAAATTTTTGTAATTTCAGTACAGCTTACCTCAGAATAGGTGCCTGCGGTACTGTTTAAGCTTGGCCAGTTTGTATTTGAAAAAGCAACATTATCAACCTGAATACATTTTAGATTGGAATTGTAGGTAAAATCTAAAGCATAATTGCGAATATAAGTATTACCTCCGTTTTTTAAATTTATCGACGTTAACTCATTAAAACTGCAATTGATTTGAGTCAGAGTTCTGTTTTTAGATAAATCAAGAGTGGTTAATTTATTATTATTGCAGATTAACTCATTTAAACGCATATTTTCTGTTACATCTAAAACGGTTAAGTTATTATTGGCACAATCTAAACGCGTTAAATTTGTATTGTCTGAAACAATTATACTACTAAGATTGTTTTGTGAACAAGACAAACTCACTAAATCTCTATTTCTGGATACATCTAAAACGGTCAGTTGATTTTGATTTACATATAAATCCTGCAATTTTAAATTTAGTGTTACATTTAAATTTGTTAATTTATTTTCACGACAAGATAAAGTAGTAAGATCTGAATTTTTCGAAATGTCTAAATTTGTTAGTTGATTTATGTGACAACTTAAAGTAGCGAGATGAATGTTTTTTGTAACATCAAGTACCGTTAATTGGTTATCTAAACAAGACAAATAAGTCAAAAGAGTGTTTTTTGAAACATCTAAACTGGTCAGTTTGTTAGAATAACAAAATAATTCTTTTAATTGAATAAAATCCTGAATTCCGGTTAAGTCTGCAATATTACTAGATGAAACATTAAGAGTGGTTAATGAATTAACATTAGCAGTAGCTACTTTACCATCAGGAATTCCTGAATCAATTCCCAGTGCAATTAATTTTTTTTCAAAGTTAATGTCAGGAATAGAAGTGTATTGAGCATAAATAGAAAAATTTGCCAGTAACAGCAATAAAAGTAGTTTTGTTCTCATAAATTAAATTTAGGATTTCGAGGTACAAGTATACAATTTAGAATTATCATTTTATTACGGGAAGACGTATTAAAAATAAATTACTTCTCATTTTAGACTGTAAACGTAAACGCCTTATATTTCACCTACTGTATTAGGTAGAAAAAAAGCCTGTTAATATCAAGTTCAGACGTTTCTTAAATCTTTTACATAAAAATCATAACACAGTGTTAATCGTTAGTTTTATGTAACAAAAAATTATAATTTAGACCCATATTTTAATTTCCATCAAAAATAAATACATGAGTCCTATAAAAATAAATACTTTATCTGCCTTTGCATTACTTGTATTTGCAGGCTGCAGCACTACTTTGCAAGCTCAAACATCTAAAGAAATAATTACTGCACCTTTAGCCGTTATCAAAAAAGCACCACTTAGCGAAAATGAATTAAAAAGATGGAGTCATCTTGATTTAATAAAGGATTCTATTCCTGGAATGAGTGTTGACAGGGCTTACGCCGAATTATTACAGGAAAAAAAAGGAGTAAAAGTAATTGTAGGAATAGTAGATTCAGGTGTTGATATCGAGCACCCGGATTTACAGGGAATGATCTGGACGAATCCTAAAGAAATTCCCGGTAACGGGATCGACGATGATAAAAACGGTTTTATTGATGATATTCACGGGTGGAATTTTCTTGGAAATGCCGTTCATGAAAATCTTGAATTAACACGTGTTATTAAAAAAGGAGATAACGGTTCTGCCGAATATAAAAGTGCTTTAGCGCAATACGAGGAAAAATCTAAAAAAGTTCTGGAAGATAAACAGCAAGTAGATTTTTTAATAGATGTTCATAATACTATAAAAAAAGCACTAAATAAAACCACTTATAAGTTAGAAGATTTAAGTACTATTTCTTCAACAGATCCAAAAGTGGCGAGAAGCAAAATGGTGATGACTCAAATTTTAACGAATGCAGGACCAACTTTTGACCCTGAATCAGAATTAGAAGATTACAGAGCATCAGTTTACGATCAATTCAATTACAATTTGAATAAAGAATATGACGGAAGAAAAATTGTAGGCGATAATCCGGATGACATCAAAGACAATCATTACGGAAACAATGTAGTTTTTGGACCGGATAAGGAAGAAGCACTTCACGGAACTCACGTTGCCGGAATTATTGCGCAAATTCGCGGTAATAATTTAGGCGGAGACGGCGTTACCAATAATGTCGAAATCCTTACTGTAAGAGCCGTTCCGGATGGTGATGAATATGATAAAGATATCGCATTGGCAATTCGTTATGCAGTAGATAACGGAGCAAAAGTAATTAACGGAAGTTTTGGAAAAAGTTATTCTCCGCACAAGCAATGGGTTTATGATGCTATAAAATATGCTGCTAAAAAAGATGTTTTAATTGTACATGCAGCAGGAAATGACGGATATGACATCGATAAAACAGAAAATATTAATTACCCAAATGATTCTGAAGACAACATCAAGGAATTTACCAATAACGTACTTACAATTGGAGCAATCAATAAACAATACGGAGAAACTGTAGTAGCTCCATTTTCAAATTTCGGAAAAATAAATGTTGATGTTTTTGCACCGGGAGAAGAAATTTATGCAACGGTTCCTAACAATAAATACAAATATTTACAAGGAACTTCAATGGCGTCTCCAAATGCAGCCGGAGTTGCAGCATTAATACGTTCTTATTATCCAAAATTAAAAGCAGCTCAGGTAAAACAAATTTTAATGGATTCTGGAGTTGCGCTTCCTGCAACAGTAGTTTTAGGAGAAGAGCATGTGCCAACACCAGTTGCTGAAACTTCAAGAACAGGTAAGATGGTCAATGCTTACAATGCTTTATTAATGGCAGAAAAAATGTCTAAAAAATAAAAACAACACACATTATTAACCTAATGGAAGAGTGAAAACTCTTCCATTTTTATTGAAAAATATGATGCAAAAAATTCTACTATTTTCATTTTTGAGTTTCGGCTTCAACGCAGCATTTGCACAAAGCGCTCCATATTGGCAACAACATGTTGATTACAAAATGGAGGTTTCGATGGATGTAAAAAACTATCAATACAAAGGAAAACAGGAATTGGTTTATACCAATAATTCGTCTGACACTTTAAAAAAGGTATTTTATCATTTATTTCCAAATGCTTTTCAGCCCGGAAGTGAAATGGATGCACGTTTGCATTTTATAAAAGATCCTGACGGAAGAATGGTAACCAAAGTAAAAGGTGCCGATGGAAAAGAAACAAAGCAAAGCCGCATTGAAACTTTAAAGCCGAACGAAATTGGTTTTCTAAAAATTACCAATCTAAAACAAGATGGTGTAACGGCTCAAACCAGAACATCAGGTACAATCTTAGAAGTAACTTTGGCTAAGCCAATTTTACCCCATTCAAAAACTACTTTTACTTTAGATTTTGACGGACAAGTTCCGGTACAAGTTCGTCGTTCAGGACGTAATAATTCTGAAGGAGTCGAATTGTCAATGTCACAATGGTACCCAAAATTAGCCGAATTTGATTTTGAAGGATGGCATGCAGATCCTTATATCGCAAGAGAATTTCATGGAGTTTGGGGAAATTTTGATGTAAAAATCACAATCGACAAAGAGTATACTCTTGGAGGTTCAGGATATTTACAGGACAAAAACGAAATTGGTCACGGATATGAAGATGCAGGTTTAACAGTTACGTATCCGAAGAAAGCAAAAACACTGACTTGGCATTTTATCGCGCCAAATGTTCATGATTTTACCTGGGCAGCAGACAAAGAATATACACATGATATTGTAAAAGGACCTAACAATGTTGATTTGCATTTCTTTTACAAAAACAATCCAAAAACTACTGAAAATTGGAAACAATTAGAGCCTTTAATGGTAAAAGTAATGGATTATTATAACCAAAGAGTAGGAGCATATCCATACAAACAATACTCCTTTATTCAGGGTGGAGATGGAGGAATGGAATATGCAATGTGTACTTTGATGTTAGGAAACGGAACGCTTCAGGGAATTTTAGGAACCGCAACGCATGAGTTGGGACATTCCTGGTTTCAGCATATTTTAGCTTCAAACGAGTCAAAACATCCATGGATGGATGAAGGTTTCACAACCTACATCGAAGACAGTGCTTTGAACGAAATCGCTGCTAAAAAGGAAGTAAATCCGTTTAAAGGAAATTATGCCGCTTATTACCAATTAGTACAATCAGGAAAAGAGCAGCCACAAGGAACACACGGAGATCGTTATGATGAAAACCGACCTTATAGTATTTCGGCTTATGTAAAAGGAAGCATCTTTTTATCGCAATTAGAATATGTAATTGGGAAAGAAAATGTTGATGCAACTTTAAAAAGATATTTCAATGATTTCAAATTCAAGCATCCAACTCCAAACGATATCAAAAGATCAGCAGAAAGAGTTTCAGGAGCTGAGTTAGACTGGTATTTAATTGACTGGACAGAAACTACTAATACAATTGATTACGGAATCAAAGATGTAGCAGATAATGCAGGAAAAACTACAGTAAGTTTAGAAAGAATAGGCAGAATGCCAATGCCAATTGACTTAACCGTTGAATATACAGACGGAACTACTGAAAGCTTTTACATTCCGTTAAGAATGATGAATTTCATTAAACCAAATCCGAATCCAACTGTAAAAAGAACCGTTTTAGAAGATTGGGCTTGGGCGCAATCGAACTACAGTTTTACAATTGATAAAAACAAAACAGCGATCAAAAAAATCACCATTGACCCAAGCGGATTAATGGCAGATGTAAAAGCTGCAAATAATGTTTATGAGGTGAAGTAAAAAACTCTAAATTCAATAAAAAAATCCAAAGCTGGTTTCCGGCTTTGGATTTTTTTTTGCTTTAAACAAGTCACACTATGTAGTAAACTGATATAAATTTAACCTTATTCTGATATAAAAATACCGTTTGCAGGGCAAAAAAATAATTATTGACTTATACTTTTAGCCGTTAATTTTTTAATAGTTTAAAAATGAGTGATGACGAAAAGTATAATTTCAGAATTCTGCACAAAATAAATTATGAGCTTTTCGACAAAAAACAGGAAGCAAATGTATCTTATGAAATTGAACTTAAAAAATTTGAAAATTATAATTTTCGAGTAGCATTAAAACGCGATAATTTCAAGATAGATGGACATAAGCCGGAATCAAAATTTGAAAAAATAGCTCATGCCTACAATGATGCACTTTTTCCCGTTTTGTTTGATATCATAGACGGTAATTTTTCGCTTGTCAATTTTAGTGAAATTATAGACCGATTAGAATTAAAAGATGCAGCACTTCAATTAAAATATCAGGGTTCGGGTTTTGATTTTATTAGAGAGGATTTTCTTCAAAAAGTGGCAAAAGACGGATATGCTATGGTTGAATATCTTTATTCTTTTGGATTGATTAGGATACTATTGCTTTGCGCAGAGAATCCTGAAAACAGTAATTGCTACAATTTTAATTGGAAAGTACTACCATTAGGAACCAATGTTTTCTGGAAAGGCAAAAAAAGCTTTGACACTGCATCTAATATTTTAAAATATGAGGGAGAAGGTGATGAAAATGATGCCATTTTCGAAAAAGTAAAAACTGCAGCAAACGCTTACCAATATCCTGATAAAGTTACAAATGAAGAGTCTGTAATTACTACTACAATTAAACAGGAAACACAATATAATACGACAGAATTAGATTTTAAGACTTTAGATACCCAAATAAAAATCAGTAACTCCTATTTCAATTACTTGGAGACTTTTTCTATAACAGCTTTTAGTAAAACAGAAGATAAACATGAGTATTAAATCACACGGGGATTTTAAGGTTCTAAGTAATATTCGTATGGAGCAACCAAATCACATAGCTGAAATAACAATTACCTATGAGTTTAGTTTTGAAGAACTTAATGAACGGGAATTAAAAATAGAAATGAGGAAGTTTTCATTTAAAGTAAATGACAGTACTGTAAAATTAGGTATAGCAGCAAAAGTTATTCAGGAATATTCAAAAGTATTGTACCCCCTTTTATTTAATGTTTATAAAGATTCAATTCAACTCTGTAATCACGAAGATATAATCGAGAGGATAAAGAAAAAAAACGAAAAACTTAGACTAGATCCAAAGTATTTTATAAAACGAAATTTAGAGCAGGCAGTTGACATTGACCAATATGCAGTAATTGAAAGTATTAAAGATCATTTTTTAGGTTTAGCCAAAAAAGACGGGAAACAGATGGCGAAATATTATTTACCTCTTAGTTTTTTGAAAATGGCAGTCTTCTGCACTAAAAAACAAAAAACGATACTTTTTATGAGTTTCCATGGAGTATTAATCTCTTTGGCTATGAAGTTGTATGGCAAGGTGAAAAGCATTTTGATCCTGTTTTAAATGAAGTAACCTATAATGGAGAAGTTATGGAAAGTCAGGAATTTTTGAAGATTGTAAATAAGGAGGCAAATTTATTTGAATTTGCTTTAGATATTAAAATTGAGCGAGAGCCTATGGTTTCCAGCATTAAACATACAGTAGAATTTCTTAATGAAACAGGAGATTTTGATTTTTCTGAAACTAACTTACAAATAGATATAGGTACTTTTTATAAACATCGTGAAACAATTTACATATCAGCCATTAATAAAAATAACCACAATGAATAATTCAATACCTTATTTAGTAAAAAAAGACGACACACTCGCAAGTATTGCTAACGAGCTTGGAATAACAAATCCATACGATCTCCGTCATTATCATAATATGAATGCAGGAATAAAGGACGGAATTGGACCTGAACCCACGGCAGGGAAAACACTCCTTACACCTCCTCCCGAAAAAATAAAGGAAATAAATACCAAAAGGGAAGCATTTGATAAAGTCGAAAAAATAGAAACAGATAAAGAAGATCAAACAAAAGAAGAGCAGAAAAAACAGCAGCAAGAAGAAAAAAAACAGGAAGAACAAAAAGAAAAAGAAACTGCTCAAAGTGAGCACGACAATAAATATTTTGTAGTACATGGAGCTTTATGTTGTTGTGATAAAGCAGAAAATCCTAATCAAACGGCAAAATTATTAGTTACTTCTCAAAGCAAAGTGGTGCTAAATGGAAAGGCAGGAAAATTTTTTGCTACAGAGATCGATAAAACGTTTAATCCCGCAGCAGCAACTTTTGGCAAATGCACACTCAAACCATCATCCGGCGGTAATCAGCCCTGCGCGCTCGTTCCGGCACCTAAATGGACAAAGGTATTTGATAAGACGAAGGTTTTTGGTAATAAAGTATTGACAGAAATCTCAACGCTGGATTGTACAATTGGAGGAAAAATAACGGTAGCAAAGTACGGACAAATTGAGAACGTAATGAAGGAGCATGCTGAAAATACCAATGCTGCCGCGCTTGCGCTGATAAACCCGGCGATAAAAATGCCTGTTTTAGAAACAGCCTATCCAAGTGTTTCTAATATTATATTAAAAAATCTTAAAAATCAACCCGACTTTAAGCCAGTATCATCAAAAGATGATACAAATGTCGAAAAAGTTACAATACGCCAAAACAGCGAATGTGATTTTTTTGCCAAAATAAAAAAAGGAAATGTTAACCTGACTTCATGGGTTATTTATGATGGTTTTACAGGCGATAAAGACAAAAGATTATTTATCGAAGAACAACTGGGAACCAGTTTTAAATATACATTTTCAACACTGGGAAAATATCGTATTGAAGGCTACGGCAAACCCAAAAAAGAAGATTTTGACGGAGGAAAATACAATAAAAACTATCCGGACTGTTCTATTGATGTTGAGGTAGTTGTAAATAAACTCGACGGGACTGAACTTGTACCAATTGACGGTGAAAATTTTGCCAGGATCGTAGGAGGAAAAATGAGGCTAAGGCAAAACTTTCCAGTTAGTTTTAAGGCCAAATTTTTAATGACGCCTACAAGTGAAGAACTTGAAAACTTGAAAATGTATGTTACAGATGCTTCAGGAAATGTCTTAAAATCGACAAGAATTGAAAATACAGTTTCATTTACTCCCGTAAATACAAAAGCAAAATATACTATTAACGCAGTATATAAATTTTCATTAGAAGAAGTGCAAAAGCAAAGTTTTTCAGCCGAAACAATTACCAACTCTGTGTCTCAGATAACACATAATGCTGAGGTAATCAGACCCGGAACCCCAATGACCTTTGGTGTCAAAAAAAGTACATTTAGTTTGTATATTCCAGAGGAACAAGAGGCAATCTCTAAAGAAGTAAGAGATATAAAGTGGAATTTAAACGGACGCTTAATGGGTAATGGCACAAACATCATTATACCGGGACATGAACTCATGAACCTTAAAAAATATGTAGTTGAAGCCTATGTAACATTAGCAAATGCCTACGGACAAAATGCAAAACATGAAGAGGACGACTGGCATTTTGAGGTTAAGGAAAATGATGTCATTGCTTTTAGCTACAACGGTATACCTAAAGTGGGTAAAACAACCCAACTGGAAGCAGATCAATTAGTATTCCCGGATTTGCCCGCAAACGAAATGGTAGTTTGGGAGACCACAATACCGCATAAGGATATAGATAAAAAAACGATAGCGATAACACCTCTTAAAGCAGGGAAAGAAATCGTAAAATGCTGTATTAACAGGCAGCCGGGAAAAACATTAAGTATAGATGTAAAACAAGCCAAAGTACTGGGAATGCTTTTTACAGACAGTAACGGTATCGAGATCGAAAAATCAAGCTGGTATCAAACGGTAAATATTTGGGTAAAGCAGGAACATCTTACAGGCGAAGACCTTATTATAGAAATTTGGGATAACGATGCTTTTAAAAATGATTACTGCAAAGTAATTAATGTAACTAATTATGACGGAAATCTTATACCATTTACTTTAGACAGCTATGTAAAAAACAAAGCTGGAAATTGGGGTATGTTGTATGTCAAAATTGGTGCACCTAAACTTAAATTGGCCAATGATAAAAATGTTTTTGAATCTAAAAACCATCTTGATGTAGAGGATAAAAGAGAAATTTACTCCGCCCAAATTGGTACTCAGGACGCCAAACAAAGACACTATCATGTCGATTATAACCAGGTAAGTTATTTCTATGGTAAATCGCGAGGCATAAAAGCAGAAGAAAAACTAAAAATCACAATTTACGAGAAAGGAAAAAAACTTTTTGAAGTATTGCCTCCGGATGTAAAAGTAGATACAAGTGGTGCAATACAAGCAACCTTAACATGGGATGCAATTGCTCAAAAATTACCTTCTCGTGCTGTGTATGCTGTTGTTCAGGATAGTGAGGATATAATTTTATACAATGGGGTTAAAACAAATGGCGGCGTGGCGATTACTAAAAAAAGTGCTTTGTTGGGATTGGCAGAATATAAGAGTGCGGTTTTGGTGCAGAAGTCTGGTTCATCTAAAAAAGACAACAAAAATTGTGCTTGTGAATGTGAGGCGCGAGTAAGAGCATTTATGAGAATGTTGAGGGTTGGTGAAGGTACAGGGGAATTGATTAAATCATATGATAAGGAGCAGAAAAAAATTGTTTATATATCTCATGATTTTCAAAAAGGATATACTACAGCTTTTAATAATAATGAAATTACAGATCTAAGTAAACATCCTGAGAAAAACTATGGGGGCTCAACTGCTGCAGGGGCTTATCAAATTATGCGATATGTATGGTGGGATTTATCAGGATTTGAAGTTGTAAAAAAGAAAAAAACAGGAAAATATTTTGAAAACAGAAATTTATTGAAGAAGTATAATGTATTTGATTATAAGGCTGACTCACAAGATAAAATATGCCTTGTAATTATGAAAAAACAAAGGTCACAATTAATGAAGAAGATTATATCAAATAAAATAGAAGAGGCTATTAAAAAAGAGGGTTCTCGCATTTGGGCAAGTTTACCAATTGAAGGCGATATTAGTTATTATGAATTAGATGAAAAACCGCAGCCCGCAACTCCATTGAAAATTTGTTTAGAACATTATAATAAATTTTTAAAAGAAGAATTAGCTGAAATGAGTAATTTACATCTGAAGAAAGGCTTTCTAAAGGAGTTTGAGTCTGATTGCTGTGACAAAGAGACTTCAAGCAAAAAAGGTTGTGGAGACAAAGATGATATTGATTTAAGAAGTAAAATGAACTTTATTTCACAAAAAGCCGGCTCAACAAACTGTGGAGCAATAGCTCGAAATATCGTTTCGCAGATTGAAGGAATTTACGCAGAAGGAACTGGAGAAAAAAATTCACATGCGTTTTTTCAATTAGCTCTAGAAAATGAAAAATCAACGGAACTTGTTTTCGATATATCTAAAAGCCAATCAGCCATTACCTATATCGATAAAAGTTTAGAAGCTGGTTATCCATTAAGGGCTGGTGTTAATCATACATTTGATCGAAATTATAACGAAGATGATAATCCTACAACAGATCATTACGTAGTTATAGTTGGTAGAAAGTGTGATAATGGTGTTCTCACATATTTATATTGGGATGTAGGTACAAAGAGAGGAGAATCTGCTGATTATAGGTTTAAATTAATAGATGGATATAAATTAATAAATACAAATGCTCATGGAACAGGGAATAATGATAATAAAATATTTACAGTTACTCAAATTGCAAGAAATTTTAAAGATGGAAAAATTATTTAAACTACTATTATTAATAAGTACTTTTTCAAGTTGTCAAGAAATTAAAACTGATTTTACAGAAATTAAGAATCATTCATTTTATGAAGTAAAAAAGATAAATTCAATCAATAGTATTTATGAGCCTTGCGATGCTTCAAACAAAAAATATATTTTAAAAGATTCAATTTTAATATATACAAGTGCTCAGGATGGTGATTTTAGATATAAAGTTTTGAATTTTTCAAAGAATCACGAAGGCTACCAACTTAAAATAAAAAATAACGATCCAACTCAGAATATATCATCATTAAGTATTAGAAAAATTGACACAAAATATTTTTCAATAAATGGAAAAACTTATATAGATAGTGTTTTTATAAAAACGATTCCCCATATAAAACAATCATGTGAAGAATGTGGTAATTGTGATGATGTTCAGGAAAAAGTAGATGATAAAAAAGACATCAAAAATCATGCACCTGATGGCTATTGGAAAATTAATTGTAGAAATGGAAATACTAGTATGAATATTAATAATAAGACAGCATTTTTAGAAGTCATGTTTAATCAAATTTATATAGATATGATTGAACTACAAAGATATGATTCAGAGAATGGAATAGCATATAAACTAAAAGAGATCCCTGAAGATAAAGGTGTTTTAGGGGCTAAATTAAACTGGAAAGAATATCTAAATGATAATCCAATTGCATATGTAAAAGTAATTGATAAAAATACAATGTATTTTTATTGGTATGGTTTTTTTAATAAAAAAACTCAAAAAAGAGAGTTTATCGAGTGTGGATTTCAACAAGAAAAAAGTGAAAGTAAACAAGAAATAATTCTAAAAAAATGTGCAGAATAGATTAAAGTAAATAATATTAATAAATGAAAGGAATACTAAGTTTTTTTTGTGTCATACTAATGTCTTCTATAATATCATGCAAAGACAAAAAAGAAACAACAAATTTTAAAGAAATACAACCACCTATCGGACATACTTTTTTCCGTATTGGGATAAATAATACAGATACCATTATATATCAGCCATGCGATGCTGATATTGCGAAATATATTTTATATAAAGATAGTATTTTCCATAACTGGGGCCAAGAACATTATATGCTGAATATTATTTCATCAATAATTGCAAATAATCGAGTTAAATTAAAAACTACTTATAAATATAATAATGAAATTCCTGATGGAATAGATAGTACGATTACTTTTCAACAATTAAATAAAAAAATCTGGAGGATAAATGGTGAAATTTTTATAGATAGTTTATATGTCAATTCAATTAAACATATAAACCAACTATGTAAAGAATGTGATAATTGTGATGATGAAAAAAAGAAAGAAGATATATCGGCTTTATTTAATATAAATAAGCAGTGGAGTAATCATTGCGAAGATGGATTAGATAAGGATAATTTAATTTTTTATTCTTCTGATGAGATAATTTTTGGGATAAGCTCAATTAATTTTATTTGCGGTGCAACTTCTAAACAAACAGGCAGTAATAGCATTGAAATATATTTAAAAGAATCAGGGAACAACTATGCGCCAAATGGCGAAGTATATTCTAATAATAACGTACCAAAAGAGATTGATTTTAATGACTGCTCATTAACTGTTCCTATAGCGGAGATTAAATTAATAGATGAAAATAAAGCAGAATTTAAATGGTTTGGTTTTTATGATAAGAAGAAGAAACAAAGGGTTTATTTGAAAAATCCCTTTACTAGTAAAATAGAAGAAAAATCGGTTGTTTTAAAAAAATGTGATGAGTAAATATTTCCAAACAGCATCTGTATGTAGAGGACAAACGTGAAATTTACTCTGCCCAAATAGGTACTCAGGACGCCAAACAAAGACACTATCATGTCGATTACAACCAGGTAAGTTATTTCTATGGTAAATCGCGAGGCATAAAAGCAGAAGAAAAACTAAAAATCACAATTTACGAGAAAGGAAAAAAACTTTTTGAAATCCTGCCTCTGGATGTAAAAGTAGATACAAGTGGTGTGATACAAGCAACCTTAAAATGGGATAGAATTTGAGTTTTAGAAAAGTATAGAAATAAAAATACCGAAGATGAACTCTTCGGTATTTTTTTGTTTAAATTTCTAATCTACAAATACATGAAACCTTGAAAATGGCAAGATTTTTTGTTTTTGATAGATTTTATCCTAAATGTTCCAGCATATCTTTTGTCATAGATTCAAGATCAAAAGTATGTTTCCAGTCCCAATCTTCTCTAGCTTCAGAGTCGTCGATACTTGCCGGCCAGCTATCCGCAATTTTCTGACGGAAATCAGGCTCATAAGTAATTTCAAATTCCGGAATATGTTTTTTGATTTCATTCGCAATCTCAGTCGGCGTAAAACTCATCGCCGCTAAATTGTATGACGAATGTATTTTTATTTTTTCGGCAGGAGCCTGCATAATATTAATAGTCGCATCAATCGCATCATCCATGTACATCATAGGCATTTTGGTTTCGGAAGATAGAAAGCATTCGTATTTTTTATCGGCAATAGCCTTATAGAAAATATCCACTGCATAATCTGTAGTTCCGCCACCAGGAGGCGTAGACCAGCTAATTAATCCGGGATAACGAATACTGCGCACATCAACACCATAAATATTATGGTAATATTCGCACCATCTTTCACCCGCTTGTTTACTAATTCCGTAAACCGTAGAAGGTTCCATTATAGTATATTGTGGCGTATTTTCTTTAGGAGTTGTTGGTCCAAAAACAGCTATGCTTGAAGGCCAGAATATCTTTTTTATTTTTTTGGCTTTAGCCAAATTTAAAACGTGAAATAAAGAATTCATATTTAAATCCCACGCAAAAGCAGGATTTTTTTCGGCTGTAGCCGATAAAAGAGCTGCCATTAAATAGATATCAGTAATTTGATGCACTTCGACAAGATGCTCAATCTGATTAAAATCTAAAGCATTGACCACTTCAAACGGACCTGAATTAACAACGTCAGTATTTAATTTTCGAATATCAGACGCAATTACATTGTCTGTACCATATAATTTACGCAGTTTTTGAGTCAGTTCTGTCCCAATTTGACCGCAAGCGCCAATGATCAATATTTTTGGATTCATTATGTAGTTTTTAGATATGCAAATATAACGTTTTCGCAAATATTTTTACTTTTTAGAACATCAAATTACAAATTTAACAATGATAAAGATGCTTTTTTAGATTATTCTCCGTTGAGGGTTTAATTATTTTTACGTTTAGCACACATACAGATTTTTTACCGCAAAGGGCGCAAAGTTTTTTAAATGAAGCAGTTTTTATAAAAACACAAAGTTCGCAAAGCTAGATGTTGAAACAGCTTTGCGAACTTTGTGTTTTCTAAACTTAACTATAAGATAAAAAAACTTTGCGCCCTTTGCGGTAAAATTTTTAAGCCAAAAAAACAACCATCATTTATAGAATCTTTAGCAAAAAACAGAATTCATAATTGTAAATTTACTTTGTAACTTTGTAGCTTAATGTTTTTTCAAATGAAATATAAAATATCTCTTTTTCTGCTTTTTGTCTTTGTGTTGCATTCATGTCAAAATGAAGATGAAAAACGTCGTGCTGAAAATGAAAAAGAAGCTAAAAAAAAGGAAGTTATTTTTGATAACATCAATAAAGGCTGGGTATTTATTGAGGAACCAATAAATGAAATTTCAGAACAAAAAGTAAATTCATGGAATGAATGGCGCGATTTTTTAAAAGAAATAGGCGATAAACCACGAAAAACTATTGGAGCTTTTCAAAAAAAGTCAACTGCGATTTCAAAAAAAGCAATGGCACTAAACAACAATATTCCTGCGGAGTTTAATGTTCCTGCAATAAAAAGCCGAATTTCTGTTTTGATTACCAAAATAAAAATGATGGATTTATTTATTCATTTAAATCAAATTCCGGCTGAAAAAGTGACGTTCTTAGTGGGAGACATCAATAAAGAATTAGTTTCTTTAGAAAGACAAATGGATAATATTATTGTAAAAAGTAAAATTCCGAAAGAACAGGGAGAAGAAGATTTTTTAAAAATGTTAGACACAACGCGTGCCATTCCCAGCACAAAGGTAAATCCGATTCCGGGAAGAAGTACAGATCCAAATTCACCACAACTTGAGTAAAAACGCCTTATATACAATGTATGATAATCTGCCAAAAAATCAGCAGATTGCCACACAATTACTGGAGCAGAATCAGATAAAAATGCATCTTAACGGATTGTTAGGATCAGCAGTTTCATTTGTGATACGCGCACTTTTCAAAAAAACCGAGTTGCCTTTTTTACTTGTCCTAGACAATAAAGAAGAAGCCGCTTATTACCTGAACGATCTCGAACAAATGATTGGCGAACAGGATGTATTGTTTTATCCGGCATCATTTCGCCGCCCTTATCAGGTGGATGAAACAGATAATGCCAATGTTTTACTTCGCGCTGAGGTTTTAAACCGAATTAATTCCCGAAAAAAACCAGCGATAATTGTCACCTATCCCGAGGCACTATTCGAGAAAGTAGTAACAAGACAACAGCTTGAGAAAAACACCTTGAAAGTCGCTTTGAACGATAAAATTTCGATCGATTTTATCAACGAAGTTTTATTTGAATACGAGTTCAAACGAGTCGATTTTATTACAGAACCCGGCGAATTTTCGGTTCGTGGAGGAATCGTCGATGTATTCTCCTTTTCAAACGATCATCCGTACAGAATTGAGTTTTTTGGTAACGAAGTCGACAGTATTCGTAGTTTTGATGTTGAGACACAATTATCTGTCGAAACCCATAAAAAAATCACCATAATCCCAAATGTCGAAAACAAGATATTCCAGGAAAACCGAGAAAGCTTCTTGGATTATATTGCGGAGAAAACCGTCATTTTTATTCAAAATACTGATGGACTTTTTAGTCAGTTAGACAAACAATTTGCAAGAGCGCAAGAAGCTTTTGAGAAACTTTCGGGAGAAATAAAACATGCAACGCCTGAACAATTATTTTTAAATCAGGCTTCGTTTATCAAGCGTGCTTTAGATTTTTCGGTTGTAGAATTGGCTTCGAAACCCATTTTTAAAACTACTAAAAAGTTTGATTTTCATATTCAACCACAACCATCTTTCAATAAACAATTTGATTTGTTATTGAACAACTTGAGCGACAATCATTTTAACGGATTCAAGAATTATTTATTCTGCTCGAATGAAGCGCAGGCAAAACGTTTTCATGATATTTTTGAAACTCTGGACGAAGCCAATTCAGAGAATATCCGCAAGCAATATCATACTATAGTTTTACCTTTATATCAGGGTTTTATTGACGAGGAAAATCAAATTACGGCGTATACAGATCATCAGATTTTTGAGCGTTATCATAAATTCAACATCAAAAACGGATATTCTAAAAAGCATAATATTACCCTTAAAGAATTAACCGCACTTTCGGTTGGGGATTATGTAACACACATCGACCACGGAATTGGGAAGTTTGGCGGATTGCAGAAAATTCAGGTCGAAGGCAAAACGCAGGAAGCCATAAAATTGGTTTATGCCGATAATGATATCGTGTATGTAAGCATACATTCGCTTCATAAAATTTCAAAATACAACGGAAAAGACGGAACGCCGCCTAAAATTTATAAGTTAGGATCGAATGCCTGGAAAATTTTAAAACAAAAAACCAAAGCGCGCGTCAAACATATTGCATTCAACCTGATTCAGTTGTACGCAAAACGCCGATTAGAAAAAGGTTTTCAGTTTGCACCCGACAGTTATTTGCAAAACGAATTAGAAAGTTCGTTTATCTATGAAGATACACCGGATCAAACCAAGTCGACACAAGAAGTAAAAGCCGACATGGAAAGCGATCGCCCAATGGATCGTTTGGTTTGTGGTGACGTAGGTTTCGGAAAAACGGAAGTTGCGATTCGTGCTGCTTTTAAAGCCGTTGATAATAGTAAACAAGTCGCGATTTTGGTTCCAACCACAATTTTGGCGTACCAGCATTACAGAACTTTTACGGAAAGATTAAAAGATATGCCGGTTTCTATTGGTTATTTAAATAGATTTAGAACCGCAAAACAAAAGGCACAAACCTTAAAAGATTTAGCCGAAGGAAAGCTGGATATTGTCATTGGAACACATCAATTAGTTAATAAAAACGTGGTTTTTAAAGATCTTGGTTTATTGATTGTCGATGAGGAACAAAAGTTTGGTGTAAACGTAAAAGACAAACTCAAAACGATTGCAGCAAATGTTGATACGTTGACATTGACGGCAACGCCAATTCCGAGAACTTTGCAATTCTCATTAATGGCAGCAAGAGATTTATCGGTTATTACAACGCCTCCGCCAAATCGTTATCCGATAGAAACAAACGTCGTTGGATTCAATGAAGAGATAATTCGTGATGCGATTTCGTATGAAATTCAGCGAAACGGACAGGTTTTCTTTATCAATAACAGAATCGAAAATATAAAAGAAGTGGCAGGAATGATTCAGCGTTTGGTGCCAAATGCCAGAGTCGGAATTGGACACGGACAAATGGAAGGTGCGAAACTCGAAGAATTGATGTTAGGTTTCATGAACGGAGATTTTGATGTTTTGGTAGCAACCACAATCATCGAAAGTGGTTTAGATGTACCAAATGCTAACACGATTTTTATTAACAATGCCAACAATTTCGGATTGTCAGATCTGCATCAAATGCGTGGTCGGGTAGGACGTAGCAATAAAAAAGCATTCTGTTATTTTATCTGTCCGCCATATTCATCCATGACCGAAGACGCCAGAAAGCGTATTCAGGCATTGGAACAATTTAGCGAATTAGGAAGCGGTTTCAACATTGCCATGAAAGATCTTGAAATTCGTGGTGCAGGAGATTTATTGGGCGGTGAACAAAGCGGTTTCATCAACGAAATTGGTTTTGATACGTATCAAAAAATCATGAACGAAGCCATCGAAGAATTAAAAGAAAACGAATTCAAAGATTTATATCCGGAAGAAAATGATATTGAAACTAAAGAATATGTAAAAGATCTACAAATCGATACTGATTTTGAGCTCCTGTTTTCTGATGAATATATCAATAATGTAACCGAACGTCTAAGTTTATATAACGAGTTGGGTTCTGTAAAAAATGAAGAAGAGCTGGTTATCTTTCAAAACAAATTAATTGACCGTTTTGGTCCAATGCCTCCGCGTGCCAATGCCTTGATGAATAGTATTCGCATCAAATGGATTGCGACCAATATAGGAATTGAAAAACTGGTCATGAAAAAAGGCAAAATGATTGGTTACTTTGTTTCAGATCAACAGTCTGATTATTACCAATCTACAAAGTTTAGAAAGGTGTTACAATTTGTACAAAAATATAGTTCACTTTGTACCATGAAAGAAAAACAAACTCCAAACGGCTTACGACTTTTGCTGACCTTCGAGAATGTAAAATCGACCAAACGCGCTTTGGAATTAATGGAAATGTTGGGGGAGTAAAAAAGTTTGCCACGAATTTCACGAATTTTCACGAATTAATTTTAAAGGTTTGCCGCATAAAAATTAGTGTTAATTAGTGAAATTCGTGGCAAGAAAAGATCGAGTTAAAAGTTTATTTTCCTTTATATAATTTCTCTAAATATTCGTTTTTATCTTTTTCTGCCTGAACCAAACGTTCGTAAAGCTCAACTACTTTGTCAAGAGGATTGAAAGTACAATGATAATTTCCATCATGATTTCCTATAGTTCCCTGACTATTGTCATTAAAAGTATTAAAATAATTAAAAACACTTTCTTCCGAAAAATTCTTAATGGCCTCAACACTTATGCCAAGTGCTTTTGCAACTAGTTTGAGTTTTTCTTCGTCTATAGTTTCACTATTTTCCATAGCAGATATTGCCTGTTGATTAGTTCCTAAAGCTTGAGCGAGTGCTTCTTGCTTCATGTCTTTCAGTTCACGAATACGACTGATATTTCTTCCTATATGATTTGGTTTTGTTATTGTGCTCATAACCCAAAGATATTAAAATTCTTAAGACAAAAATTGAATTCAGTAAAAAACAGTTTTATCTTTGTAAGATACATTTTACAAATTGAAACTGTTTTTAATTCCTCTAAAAATTTTATTTAATAAAAATATACTTTTCAAACGACTACTATTTAAATACAGTAATTAGTTAAAATAATTCGTGCTAATTTGCGAAATTCGTGGCAAAAAAACATTAAGCTTTATTTATCTTTTACTTAAGAAAATACTTAGAACTAAATAGGTTTCTTTGATCAACATCCAAAGTAACTTTTATATGCAGTATCAATTCATTCTTCTGTTTTTATTTTTCGGGTTAACCTCAACTTTTGCTCAGGGAAAAAATAGTATCGCTTTGAACGATACGCTTAAATCAACAACAATTGATCCTTTACGTCCTGCAAAAGCAGCTTTTTATTCCGCTATTTTTCCTGGTTTAGGACAGATTTATAATAAAAAATACTGGAAACTTCCGTTAGTTTACGGAGCAATTGGCGCGAGTACTTATTTTTATATCGACAGCCAGAAAAGTTATAACATTTACAGAGACGAATACAAAAACAGACTGGCAGGAAACACGGGAAGTTCTGAATACTTAGCCAACTTAAGCGAGAGTCAATTACTTTCGGCACAAAAGCAATTTCAGCGAAACAGAGATTTATCCGCATTGTTTATCGTTGGTTTCTATGTTTTAAATATTATCGATGCTAATATTGATGCCGCTTTGTCTCAGTTTAATGTAAGCGAAAATTTAGCTTTTAAACCTTCAATAAATAGGAATAATATAACATCAACAAATGATTTTGGGTTTGCACTCAATTATTCATTTTAAATGTTTCTTCAAATAAAACAAAAAATGGCGTATGAAAGTTTCATACGCCATTGGTTTTGATGCTTTAAAGGTCTATTCTAATTTTAAATAATGTAAGCCTTTAAATCCAGAAATTATAATTTTAGATTTAGAAAAAGAAATATCACTTATAAATGAATTTACAGGTAAATCCATTTCTAATTCCCATGTCGCACCAGAATTTTTTGTAACCAGCAATTTGTCTCCAGACTGAATGTACCACTCTTTTTCCGTTCTAAGAAATACTGAATTTACATTGGTTCTTAACACAGTCCATGATTTCATCATATCAGTAGATTGAACTAGTGTATTATCAACTTGATTTATTGTTAGGATTTGGTTAATGTTTTTAAATTTGTAATTGTAAGATAAGTTTTTACCTGTTTTAGAAATAGTATCTTTAATTGCCCAGTCGCTATAGCCAGTAGGGGATTCTAATACTGCATTTTTATTATTATCTATATTATAATTTAAATCCTGTATTATACCTAGTTGATAAAATTTACCATTGGATGTTGACTTTCCAAAAGTCTTGACATTCAATTTAATTTTACCAGTATTACTATTAATTGCCCAAGAAGGAGGTTGATTCTTAACAAAAGTTTTTCCGTTGTCATTAGTATACAACTGCCCTCCAAGCATTGTATTCAAAATGCATTGGTTACTTTCTAAAAAACCTATATTTAATTTGGAAGATGTAAATTTATACTCTGTAGTGATTTTATTTATATTTTGAAAAGCATCATCTGTGAAACTAGCGTTAGGAGTAGATATTAAAATTCCTGCTTTGTCATCAATCATTTGAAAATCTTCAAAAAAGCCGGGAACATTTATTGTGGTTTGTGTATAGCCATTTGATTTCGCTTCCAATTTCTTCGGAATTTCAGTATCTAGCAATGAAAAGATAGTTTTACTATTTTCTAAAACAGTAGATTTATAAATATTTATTGCTCCTAAAGCATTTATCTTATTCCATCCTTTCGCTATTGCATTGAAATTTAAAGGAATACTATTTATATTTTGGATTTGGATTCTGACTACATTTATTCCCGATTTTACATTTGGACTCGAAATTAAGATTTTGGTATCTGTAATTTCTTTAGGTGTTACTTCTACCTCGTTTACAAAAACTTTAGTGGGATAATCTTTATTAACAAAATTAGATCCTGTAAGTTCTAAATCTTCTCCTGAAAAAAGAAATTCAGTAGAAGCAGCTGTAATTGTAATAGGTGATGGATCAATTAATATAGGCGTTTTAGGCTTATCAGATTCATCGCCTGAGCAAGAAACAAATAATACTCCAAATAAAAGAATAATAATTAAAAGTAATTTTTTTTTCATTGCGGTATAGATTAATATTGGCTGTAAATGAATGGAATTATCAAGTAGTATCAAAATTTTAGAAGAGATTAATTTTAGGTTTTCGGAATAAAAAAAGGCATATGAAAATTTCATACGCCTTTTGCTTTTTATATAAACTTTAAGTTATTTAACAACCAGTTTTTTAGTCACATTAAAACCTTTTGAAATAATATTTACAACATAAATTCCTGATGCTAAATGATGATTAATTTGTCCCGAACTTGAAAGTCTTTCGGTTAAAACACTTCTTCCGTTCATATCAGAAACTGTAATTGAAGCTATATCACCATTTTCTAATTCAGGCAATACAACTTGAAATTGATTGTCTGTTGAAGGGTTTGGGTAAATAGTTACCGCTTTTTCTTCTATTGAAACTTCTTCCACTTTAAGAGCAGATTTAGCACTTGAAACAGTTGTTGGTTCCAATTGCCATTGTGCGCTAAACCAGCCATCCTGAGAATTGCCATATTGCGCAGATCCTGTTTGGTTTTCAACATGAATGATGTTTCCGGATTGCCATCTGTTTCTGATTCTGATCCAGGTTCCATCAACATTATCGCTAGACCATTGTGCGCTCCAGAAAGTAGAATCTGTAACATTACATTGCACAGATCCAGTTTGACCTTCGATATTAATCAGTTCGCCTGTCGCTACATTTTTAAGGACATAATATGTCGCATCTATGGCAATTTTTTGCCATTTGTAATTGTTGTTAGAGGCTGTTGCTCCGTAACCTGTATTTGCTCCGGCATCAGATAAATAAGCACCTGTCCATCTGTTTTTGATCGTGTAATAAGTTCCTCCGGTTGAAGATGTAGAAACGGTTACGGGACAAGTACTTGTTTTATTACCGTCAACTGTTGTAACCGTGATTGTCGCATTTCCATTTGCTACAGCGGTAATTAAACCGGAACTGTTTACAGTTGCCACAGTGGTATTATTTGAACTATAACTTACTGCTTTATTTGTTGCATTTGAAGGCAAAACAGTTGGAGTTAATTGTTGTGTTGCACCAACAGATAATGAAGCTGTAGTTGGACTCAAACTGATGCTCGTAACTGCAACAACAGTTCCCGGATTAGAATCATACCAAATATCGTTCATATACCAACCCGTTTTGTTTCTGGTTAAGTTGGCTGTTTGACTTGTACCATCGTTAAAAATTATATTGGTCGAAGTTACATTTGTAAATGTATAACTGTACCAGCCATTTCCTGCATTGGTCATGTTTACACCAGGCCAGGATGCATCTGCTAAAACTCCGGTTGGTAAAGCACTCCAATAATAAATTTTAATTCCGGTTCCCCAAGCTGATGGTTTGTAGAAGTATACCGTAAAATTACTATTTGGATTTACCGTAATAGTTGCTGTTGCGGTTTTATTTCCGTCCTGAGTTTTTGCTGTAATAATTGCCGTTCCTGCCGAAACTGCTGTAACCAATCCGGATGAATTTACAGTCGCAATTGCTGTATTGTTAGAACTCCACGTTACCGTTTTGTTTGTTGCATTTGCAGGAGCAATTGTTGCCGAAAGTTGTTGCGTATTTCCTGCATACAAACTTGCCGTATTTGGCGAAACACTTACTGAAGCAACCGGAATAGCTGCCACAGTTATTGCCGATGTTGCTGTTTTATTTCCATCAACTGTTTTTACTGTAATTGTTGTTGTTCCGGCAGAAACTGCAGTTACTAAACCAGAACCATTTACAGTTGCAACCGCAGTATTGCTCGAAGTCCAGGTCAGGTTTTGATTGGTTGCATTTGCCGGAGCAATAGTTGGATTTAATTGTTGTGTAGATCCTAAACCAACCGTTGCTGAAGTTGGATTTACAGAAACTCCTGTAACCGCAACAACCGGTGCGTTTGTATTGGTTAAAACCAAATATTCGTAAGCGGCAAACGATCTAGTTGCGCCTGCAGTTAATGTTACCGAAGCATTATTGTTATACGGATTTACATAAGTTCCCGCCAAAGCTGCCGGAATTACATACGATTTCGAAGCATTTCTCAAATTCGACATTACGATTACTTTTTCAGTACCTAATGTTTTGGTAAAAATACTAATATCGTCATTGGCATACATTGTTAAATCTCCACGTCTTATGGCTGCGCTTGCTGTTCTGAAATTTAGAATTTTAGCAAAATCGGCTGCTGCAGTTGGATTTTGTGACCAGTTGAATTTAAAGCCAGTCCAAGGCCAGTCGGTTTTGGGTTCATAATCTATTTCCTGTCCGCTCATTAAAAAAGGAACTCCTTTCATATAGGCCGAAACTAAGAAATTGGCAACGATTCCGTTATGATTGTTGAAGATTACAAAGGGTCTTTGTACACCATTATCATTGGTATACGTATCATGATTTCCTGTGTATCTTACGGCTTGGTTTGAACCTGTGGCATTGGCATATTCATAATCGTTTATGGTTTGAAAACGCTGCGAAACCGGGCCTCCGGCAGCAACATCTTTCAAGGCGTTCCAAAACCATCTGTCGCCAAAATTCATATCAAAACCCGCCGTAAAGTTGGCTTGTCTGTCTCCTTCGGCTAACATTAATAATTTATGAGACGAAATTCCACGGATGTTTCCAATCACTTCTGACCAAAAATCAAGCGGTGGATTATTTGCATAATCGCAACGGTAACCGTCGACATTTGCAGCCAGAATCCAGTAACGCATCGCATCTTTTATTGCGTTTCTTGTTGCGGAACTATTAAGATCAAGTGCTGCGATATCAGAGAAATTCCCTAATTGCTGAATCGTTGTTCCACTTCTTAAATAGTATTCCGGATGTGAAACTGTCCAGGCATTATCCCAGGAAGTTCCGTTAATGGCTATGTCAAGAATAACCGACATTCCACGGCTGTGAGCGCCATCAACTAAAGTTCTTAAATCGGCGAGGGAACCATATTCTGATCCTACCGCTTTAAAATCTTTAATGCAATAAGGCGAAGCAGAACTTCGGGAATCTGTACCATGTGGATAAATGGGCATTAAATAAATAACATTGGTACCAAGTGCTTTTATATTATCTAAACGGGCGGTTACTCCGGCTAGATTTCCGTTAGCACTAAACGGACGAATATGTACCTGATACATGTTTACATCTCTGGTATCCGGAACACCTGCAAATGGTGTACCGTATTGAGGTGGATCTTGCGCATAAACGGAACTTGCAAATAATATCAGAAAACAGATTAAAGTTTTCGTGATATGAAATAGTCTGGTAATTTTTTTAATTTCCATAATTTTAATTTTTTGCATGCTTGTCAGCATCTTAACTAAAATTCATTCTCACTCGCATTGGTTTTAAATTTGACAAACATTTGTGGTTAATAGTTTTCAAGCAGTAATAAAATTCTTAATTTTTTTTCGCCACGAATTACACGAATTCTCACGAATTAAGCTTTTTCATAATCTTAAACAGATTAAAATTTGTGCTAATTCGTGTAATTCGTGGCAAAAATCTTTGATTACATGTGATTATGTAATCTTATAACTTTTTCAATCCCTTTAATTCGTTAGCATTTCCCTCTTTGATGCTAATGGCAACACCTCCGCCCGGAGCTAAATACTGTTTCAAAATTGTTTTTGAGGTTACAACAACTTTAGTAACGGTATATTTTTGTGGATTTTTGTCCCAATTCGCTTCTTTCGCGTCAGCGTAAATGGTAGCGATGAATTTTTTTCCGGCAGGTAAATAATCAAAAGTAATATTGGCAGTTCTGGCATTTTCATCTGTGATTCCTCCCACAAACCAGGCGTCTTTTCCTTTTGCTTTACGGGCAATTGTGATATAATCTCCCGGTTCAGCTTCAAGAATATAACTGTTATCCCAATCAACAGCAACATCTTTTATGAACTGAAAAGCATCTGGAAAACGCTCGTAATTCCCCGGAATATCTGCCGCCATCTGCAACGGACTGTACATGGTAACATAATATGCCAATTGTTTTACCAAAGTCGTATTAACACGCTGAGAACTTCCGGTTCCGTAATACGAAAGATCGGTTTGGAAAATTCCAGGCGTATAATCCATTGGGCCACCCATTAATCTTGTAAATGGTAAAATTGTGGTATGATCCGGCGCTAATCCTCCCATAGATTCAAACTCAGTTCCGCGAGCAGATTCCTGAGCGATCCAGTTGGGGAAAGTTCGGTTTAAACCCGTTGGACGAACTGCTTCGTGACTGTCAATCATAATTTTATAATCGGCAGCACGTTTGGCTACGTTAATGTAATGATTGACCATCCATTGTCCGTCATGGTGTTCGCCACGCGGAATAATTTTACCAACATAACCCGTTTTTACAGCGTCATAACCGTTGTCATTCATAAATTGAAAAGCACGATCTAAACGACGCTCATAATTGGTTGCAGATCCCGAAGTTTCATGGTGCATGATAATTTTTACTCCTTTTGAAGCAGCATATTGATGAACTGCTTTTACATCAAAATCCGGATATGCGGTTACATAATCAAAAACTTCTTCTTTCCAGTTGTTGATCCAGTCTTCCCAGCCAATATTCCAGCCTTCGATCAGGATGGCATCGAAACCATTTTTAGACGCAAAATCAATATATTCTTTTGCACGTTCTGTTGTGGCTCCGTGTTTTCCGTTTGGCGTAAGCTTTGTAAAATCATCCGTTAATTTTACATTATTTTCTTTTCCAAAAGCCCACGTACTTTTTCCGGCTACGAAATATTCCCACCAGATCCCGATGTATTTTACCGGTTTAATCCAAGAAACATCCTTGTAACTTGTTGGTTCGTTGAGGTTCAGAATTAATTTTGATGCCAAAATCTCAGTTGCTTTATCGCTTACAACAATGGTTCTCCAGGGCGATTGTGCATCTGTCTGAATATATCCTTTTGCACCAACTGCATCCGGCGCTAAATGACTTACCATTTTATTGGTTTTAGCATCAACTTCAAGGTACATTGCCGGATAATTGATTAAACCTGCTTCGTGGATGTTGATGTATAAACCATCATCAGATTTCATCATGGATGGTGTTTGTACTGATAATTCCTTGATAGGCCATTGTGCATTGATTTCGATAGTTGCTTTTTTCATCAACGAAGGAATTTCAGAAATCTTCGAAGTCGTATAAGCATATTCGTTCGTGTCATAATCTCCCGGAATCCAGAAAATTTTGTGATTTCCTGCCAATTGAAATTCGGTACGTTCTTCTTTTATTACAAAATAACTCAAGTCATTTTGCTTTGGAAACTCATATCTAAAACCCAATCCGTCGTTGAATAATCTAAAACGAATTCGAATATATCGGTTGTTATTTTTGGCCTGAGCCAAAGTCACAACCAATTCGTTGTAATTGTTGCGAATTGTTTTTTCTTCACCTAAAACTGGATTCCAAGTATCATCAACAGAGGATTGTGCTGTATTTGTAACGGTAAAACCATCCAAAAACGAAGGCATATTTTGTAGTTCTAAACCCAAAGAACTTGGTTTTATAACTGCTTTTTGTTTATATGATAATTGGTAAGATGGAATTCCACCTTCTTTCAATTCAAATTTTAAGGAAAGATTTTTGTTTGGTGAAGTTATTTCCTGAGCGTGAATCCAGAAGGAATTGGCGCATATAAAAAGTAACAACGCTATTTTTTTGCTCAAACGAATTTGAAGCGGCATTTTTTGGGATTGAAAATTCATGTTATTTAGTTTTTTGCAAATCTAATTTAATTTTAAAGTTGCGTGGGTATTAATTCTTCAATATTAGATATTGAAAAGGAAGTAAAGTGATTTCGGCACCAAGAGTTACAGAATTTCCTGTAATAACATCTTTCCATGTTGCTTTTAATGAATTGGCTACCAGATATTTTACAGAATTATTGGTCAGGTTAGAAAGCACCAAAACTTTTTCAGTATCTTTTACCATCGTAAAAGCACTTATCGCATCACTGCTATATCCTGTGTAAGTTCCTCTTTTAACGGCATTGCTTGTGTTTCTAAAAGCAATTATTTTTTTGTATTCGGCTAACATTGAGGTATCTGCAGTTGTCCAGTCAATTGGAGTTTTGGCAAAATAATTAAGCCTTTTGTCATATCCTACTTCTTGTCCGTTGTAAATCATTGGAACAGATTTCATGTATGCTGCAACAACAAAAGTGGCGACAGATCCTTTTTTACCTCCAAAAAGTTCTAACGGTGTTCCTTCTGAAAGGTTCACATCATGATTGCTGGTATATCTTACTACTCTGTTTTCAGTAGTATAATTGTTCGCATATTCTGTAGCATTAGAATCCTGAATTGTAGTTGCGGGTTTACTTTCCTTAAATATTTTTTCTAATGTGCTGAAAAAGTTAAATCCAAAAGTATAATCAAAACCAGAAGCGAAATGATTGACTTTTGAACCTTCTGCCAACATTAATATTGTTTGATTTTTTTTGATGCTTCTTAATTTCGTAATCGCATCAGACCAAAATGTTTGCGGAACAAAATCGGCATAATCACATCTAAAACCATCAATGTTGGCATTATAAACCCAATATTCCATAGCATCGATCATTGCGCTTTTCATTTCGTCATTATTGAAATCCAATTGCGCTACATCATTATAATTTGTTCCGGGCGGAATAATGATATTTCCTTTGTCATCTTGTTGATACCAATTTTTATGTTGTGTAATCCACGCATTATCCCATGCGGTGTGATTGGCAACCCAATCCAGAACAACGGCCATATTTTTTTTATGAGCCTCTTCAACCAAAACCTGAAGATCCTGTAAAGTTCCAAAATCCGGATTTACAGCTTTGTAATCCTGAACGGCATAAGGCGAACCTAATTCGCCGGAAGCTTTTACTTTCCCAACAGGATAAATGGGCATTAAATAAATCACATTGGCACCCAATTCCTGAATTTGTGTTAGTCTTTCCTGAACGCCTTTTAAGGTTCCTGCCTGACTAAAGGCCCTAATGTTTACCTGATAAATTACGGCGTCTTCCTTACTTGGCATTTTTTCGAAAGAAGTACCATATTGCTGATATGGAGAACTTTCGACTGAATCATTGTCAGAAGAACTACACGAAATAAATGCTAAGGCAAGTATTAAAGTATAGGCAATATTTATATTTGATTTCATATTTTTTTGAATTTGGTTGTATAAGCTTAGCATTTTTTAAGTTTAAGATAGCCTGCCTTTCGCTCAAAAAAGGCAGGTATCACTCTAACTAATCTAGCTTATTAAAATGTTAGATTATTTTTTTACGATTGTACAAGTTGCCGTTGCAGGATATCCTGTTGTTGCCGGATCTACATCGTTTATGGTAAATGTTATTTCGTAAGTTCCCGGTTCTCCAATATCATAAGCACCGCCATTATCCTTATTGATTGTATTTGTTGATGCATCGGCTGGTCCGTAGTTTACATCCCATTTATCATTTAATCTGAATTTTAAAGCTCCGGCTAATAAATTGGCAGTTACTTTCCATGTTTTAGTTTCATGGTTGTAGGACATCGGGATAGAATGATTCCATCCATAATCTTTATCTTCCGGTGTTGCTGCATGAGTCGAAGATCCCACAATTCCCCAGGCATACGGAGTAGAAGTCCATTTTAAAGTATTTAAATTTACTTTTATCTGGTAAGATCCTTCTCCGGGTAAATTGAAATCAGTATCACTCATGTTTTTTAAATCGGCATTTGTGTCTCCCGCTCCGTAAAACTGAGCCCAGTTTCTTGCTGTATTTAATTTAAATCCGGTTCCGTAACCCGGCAGAACAGTTACATAACCTTGGTAAACACCTTTTGATATTGCGCTTAAAGCCAACGCCTTGTCAACATTCCATTCTCCCTGATACGCTCCCGGCATGTAAATTTCGCAAAAAACAACACTTTTTTCATAAGGTGTAACGGTTAAAGTAATAGGATCAGAGTAGATTTTTCGATCCATTGCAGCTTCTACACGAACTACTAATTTTCCGGCAACATCCGGTTGAAGTCCTAAGTCTGTGGCAATTTTATTTAAATCAATAGCAATAAATGACTTGCTTAAAACATCTTCACCAACAACAATTCTTTTGGCTTTTTCCCAGGCATTGCTGCCGCTGGTGTCGCCAATTAAATCAAATTGAATGGCATACGTAACCGGTGCATCAATGGGGAAGGTTACTTTTGGCCAGGAGACAAGTAAAGCATTATCATCTGCGGTTTCTTCTTTTAGCACTATTGTACTTGCAGAAACTTCGATTGCAGAAGGAAAACTAACGGATTTTAATGTCGTTAACTGACCTTCACTTTCACAGGAAGCGCCCAGAACAAGCAAGCTTGCTAAAAGGAATAATTTACTGATATATTTTTTCATGATTGTTTTGTTTTTAGTAACCCGGGTTTTGTTTCAGTCCACGATTTGCATCTAAAGCAGATGTTGGGATTGGGAATAATTTTCGGAAAGCAGGAGATGCAGGTCTGAATTCGTTTGCCAGTAAAAATTTGTCAAAACGAATCATGTCTTGTCTTCTGTGACCTTCCCAGTTGAGTTCGAATCCTCTTTCGTTATAAATATCATCAAGAGTTGGGTTTGCCGCTAATGCATCTAAACCGGCACGTTGTCTGATTTGATCTACGAAAGGTTTTGCAGCTCCGGGATTTCCTAAACGGGCATTACACTCCGCCATCATTAAAATAACATCAGCATATCTAAAAATTGGAAAGTCATTTGAAGCTCCTCCGCCACTTTTTGCTCCTGCAGGATAAAACTTAATGTTACGAACTCCCGCCTGAGGATCAGCTCCGGGATTGTCAAGAGAAGCCACTTCAAGGGTATAATTATATCCTCCGGGTTGTTCACCCACTAAAAATTGTTGTCTTCTAATATCTGTCAAAGCATATTTCAGGAAAAAATCTTTAGGAACAATAGTTCCGTTCCAACCCGCCATTCCAAATAAGGCGGTACCATGCGGACCATATACACTACGAACGGCATAAATGTTACGGGAAACGACATCAAGAGTGGCGTAAATAGGTAATATGGTTTCATCTTCCGGAAGTACATCTCCAAATAATTCATAATATTTATTTCCTAACGGACTAGAAGCATTTGCTGCTCCTGAATGTAGTGTAAAACCACCTTCGCTCACTTTGTTACAAGCTGCTAAACATTCACTCCATTTTGCTTCTCCGGTGTAAACCTGCGCATTCAAATATACTTTTGCAAGTAAAGTATAACCTGCCCATTTATTGAATCTTCCGTAATAATTTCCTCCTCTGGTTCCGGAAAGCAGTTCTACGTTTTCGGTTAATTCTTTTACAATAAAACTATAAATTTCCTTACGGCTTGATTGCGGAATTTTATCTACGGTAATATTATTATCAGTAAAAAACGGAACATCGCCAAAATCATCAATCAGTAAATAATAAAAGAAAGCGCGTAATACTTTAGCTTCGGCAATTTTTGAAGCTTCGGCATTTGATTTTTCTAATAAACCAACTGCTAAATTGGCATTGAAAACCGATTTGTACAACCAGTTCCAGGTATTGTTGATAATGAAATCTGTAGGTAACCATACATGTTTATGCAAACGTGCAAAATCCTGTTGCCAGTCTCCAGTATTTCTATGGGGTATCACCTGCTCGTCTGACGACATACAGTTCATATCATACCAGCCATTATCAGCACCTGCATAACCAACTCCTGGTATATTATTACGTTGAAAGTCACCGGGAATTTCGGCATAAACGCTCGCAAGGGCAATATTGGCTCCTTCGGGTGTGCCATAAAATTCTTCGGCAGGATATTTATCGTACACATTTTCGCTGATATCTGTGCATCCAAAAAGGGCTAGGAAACAAACGCTTCCTGCTATTACTATATTTTTAATTTTCATCTCTTTTACTATTTAAATTTTACAGTCAGACCAAATGCAACACTTCTTGTACGAGGATAAATTCCCCTGTCGCCACCAAAGTTGTCAGCTGGATTACCACTCCCACTTATATTCAATTCAGGGTCGAGACCTGTATAATTAGTAATCAGTAATAAGTTGTTTCCTGTAAGAGAAAGTCGGATAGAGTCTACATATTTATCTGTAAAACGGAAAGTATATCCTGCAGTAACATTTTCTAAACGAATAAATGAACCATCTTCCAACCACAAATCAGATCCATAAGGCGAAGAATAAATTCCTTTATCAACAGCACTTTCTAAAATATTTGATTTACCGGTATTTTCCAGCATACTTAAATTTTGATTTAATGCGTTGTAGATTTTATTTCCTCCTGAACCTCTTACAAGTACAGAAGCGTCAAAATTTTTGTATCTGTATGAAGGGTTAAATGCAAAAGTATAAGTTGGTAAAGCGGAACCTGCATAATAGCGATCAGGGCTTTTAACACCTTGATCAATAACACCGTTGCCGTCACGATCTTTTACGGTTTCAACTCCATTGTCATTTTTGCCTGTATGTTCTAAGATATAAAATGCTCCAACTGGTTTTCCTTGTACTAGATAAGAGTTTGCAGCTCCCCAGCCTACATAATCTGTATTTAAAGGAATGCCATTAATACTACCACTTAAATTAAGCACTTCGTTTTTCATCAAGGATACATTTCCTGCCAATGTAAGCGTACTGTTTTCGGTTTTGATAACATCGTATGCAAGAGCAATCTCCAGACCTTTGTTTGAAATGCTTCCTACGTTTGCCTTAATTTGATTATAAGGATAAGGTGGTTGAGGTACGGTGTAATCAAACAATAAATTTTCGGTTTTAGAATCATAAACGTCTACGCTACCTCTTAATCTATTGTTTAAAAGAGCAAAATCAAGACCAATATTCGTTTGTTTTTTGGTTTCCCATTGCAAATCAGCATTTGCATTCTGGGTAATATTAAAATTGGTAATAGGCATTCCTCCAAAATAAGTTGTTCCTGCACTGCCCACTAATGACAATGAGGTTTGTGGATAAAGACCTTGTTGATTACCGGTTTCTCCATATCCTACACGCAATTTTAATTCATTAAATAAAGTTTGAGTTGCCATGAATGACTCTTTGTTAATTTGCCATGCAACAGATGCTGACGGGAAATTTCCCCACTTGTTGTTGGCTCCAAATACAGATGAACCATCACGTCTGATACTTGCCGTAACAAGATATCGATCGAGTAAAGAGTAGTTTAATCTTCCTAAATAGGAAACTAAAGTCCTGTCATTTTTATAAGAAGAAATATCAGAAGATTGTACTTTCGAAAAATCCCCAAATTGTAATGCGTTGTAAGTAGTGTTATCATTTATAAAACCTCTTGCCTGCGCATAATTACCCTGATACGCCTGACTTTGCCATTCATATAAGGCTAATGCATTGAAACTGTGAATCCCGAAAGTTTTTTTATAATTAAGACTAATATTGGTTAATTTTTCATTTTGTCTTTCATTTTTAATATTAGCATATCCTTTTTGATCAATTGCCAAAGCATCTGTTGATTCTGCCGGCATGAAATATCCAATAGTTGCATTTGTTTTTCTCCAGCTTCCAAACCAGTTTGCCGAAAAACCTTTGCCTAAATCTAATTCAGCTTTTAAACTTCCAAATAAATTATCACTTTGTCTTTCATTTGTAGCGGTTTGAGCCACTGCATAAGGATTTAAATATTGAAAAACAGTTGGATCTGTATAATAGGTTCCGTTAGTATTAAAAACAGGATCTGTTGGTCTTGCCAATAATGAATTTGTAATCAGGTTTGATTTATACGAAACTGTTCCTACTTCGCCAATACTGCTTGTTACATTATTTACTCCTGTATTTAAATTAAAAGTCAATTTTAACTGGTCATTAAGAGCTAATTGTGTCGCCTGAATACGACCAATGTATTTTTGGTTACTGGAGTTAATTACAACTCCATCCTGTAAAATAGCAGTTAAAGAAGCTCTGTAATTGAATTTATCAGTTCCGCCACCAAAGGATAAAGTATGTGTTTGAGTGATTCCGGTTTGCGTTAAAAGACCATACCAATCTGTATTTGAACCATGATTTGCAGATGCCGGAACACCAACACTCTGAGCAGTCGCCCACCATTGATCAGCATCTAACATCTCTAATTTTTTTGGAATAAAATCGACAGAAGTAGAACCAATATATTCCATAGTAGTTTTTCCTGCTTTGTTCTTTTTAGTTGTTACGATAATAACTCCCGGCGCTCCTCTTGAACCGTAAACGGCAGTTGCAGAAGCATCTTTTAGAACATCAATACTTTCAATTTCGCTTGGCGGAACCTGATTTAGCAAATCCATGTTTCCCTGAATTCCGTCAACAACCACTAAAGGATCATTTCCTCCAATTAATGAAGAAATTCCACGAATACGAACACTTGGTCCTGAACCCGGTTCACTGCCAATTTGAGTAATGTTTACACCGGCTGCTTTTCCTGCAATCAATTGTAAAGGATTCACAATTGCACCCTGATTCATATCTTTTGCAGCTATGGAAGAAACCGCTCCCGTAACATCTTTTCTGGCTGTAGAACCGTATCCTACAACCACTATTTCCTGCAAATCTGTAGCATCAGGCATAAGCTGAATATTGATAACGGCTTGGCTGGCAACTACCTTTTTTTCTTTATAACCAACAAAAGATACAATGATTACTGAAGAAGCACTTTCTACAGTAAGTTTATATTTCCCGTCAAAATCAGTTACCATTCCGTTTTTTGTTCCCTCTTCAATCACCGAAGCTCCCGGCAAAGGCAAACCATTTTCATCCGTAATAATTCCGGATACAGTTTGTTTTTGAAATGGTGTATTTTGTGTTTTGAGTTCCGGCTTTTTTAGAATAATCTGAGTATCTCTCACTTTAAATTCAGTGGGAGTTCCCTTAAAAAGTTTATCTAAAACAATACTGATGTTCTGATCTTTTACAGAAATAGAAATAACACGATCAAGGTCAATGTCACTTAGTTTGTAAATAAACCTGAAATCTGTTTTTTGTTCGATGGTCTCAATAACCTTCTCGATTGTTGAATTGTTTAATTCAAGGGTTACTTTTGTTTTTTGTGCATAAGTATTCCCTCTAATATTAAACATGGCGACCAAAATAAGTAGTGTGGTTAGTTTCAATTTTAGGTCATTTTGGAACAATGAGTATAGGAACCCAATGTTCTTAGATTTTTTTTTCATAATTTTGTTAATTGATTGTAGTTAATTCGTTATATTCAATCACTTAGTAAATCGGAAATTGTTCGCAGCTCTTTCCGATTTTTTTTATTCCTGTAATTTTAGTTCTTCATAATTGATCCTGTTTTTGTGGTTATTTAATTAGTATCTGATTGTTTTTTATGGTGTAATGTATGCCGTGAATATCATTGAAATAGCTCATAACTTTCTCAATAGATTCATCGTTAAAACTGGCATTGAATTTTTCGCCGGCTAATTTTTCGTTTTTGTTTACAATTGTAACATTGTAGCGTCTTTCCAGCTTGGTAATAATATTTTTGAATGTCATATTTCTAAAAGTCAAACCGCCATTAATCCATGAAGTATAAATATCAGTAATGACCGGTTTTGTAGATATTAAAGTATTTTCTCTGTTGAAACTTCCTTTGTAACCCGGTTTTAAGATGGTGTTTTTTGCAGCATCAAAATCTTCATTTGAACGGTACATTCCCACAGAACCTTCAACTAAAACAACATCTGTTGCAGCATCTTCAGGATAATTAGAAACATTGAAATGAGTTCCTAAAACCCTAACATTCAACGCATCAGCATTTACAATAAAAGGATGTTTTTTATCTTTGGCAACATCAAAAAAAGCTTCGCCATCCAGAAAGACCTGTCTATTTTCACCGGCAATAAATTTTACCGGATATTTAAGAGTTGTACCTGAATTTAAGTGAACAAGCGTTCCGTCAGACAATTGTAATTTGAATTTTTTACCATACGGAATTTTAATTGTGTTGTAGGTTACATGCTCTAAATCAGAACTGTTTTCGTAAACAATTTCATCTCCGTTTTGATTTCCAACCACATTGCCGTGCGCATCTTTTACCTGAACCGAATTATTTTCGGATATAATCTGAACTTTTCCGTCTTCTAACTGCAATACAATATCAGTACTTTTATAGTCGAATTTAGGTTCTGTTTTAGCGGTATTGAAAATTCCCTTTTGATAAGCAAGACCAATTCCTAATAAAAGAACTAAAGAAGCAGCGATCGAAATGTACTTTCTGAAATTTGATTTTTTAGGAGCAATTTCTATTACTGTTTGCTTTTCCTGCGAATTATTCAAAATGTTTGCAAAAATAGAATCAGCAGTTCGTTGGTTCATTTTGGGCATTTCACTCAAAAGATTTTGAATATCTTGTACCGAAGGAAAATCATCTGTAAGTTTATTTTTTTTATAATAGTCGATTACCTCGCTTGTTTCATCGGGTGTACATTGGTTTAAAACAAACTTTTGTAAAAGTAGTTGCATTTCAGAATTTGAATTCATTACGAATTGATTTAGGTCCGGGTTTTATATAATACAGCCGAAAGCAAGTTGAGTACTACTCAAACGTTGTAAATTTTTTAATTTTAACGTTTTCTAAGGAGATTATTGTAAGAATAACGCTTGTTAAGTGCTGATTTTATTGAGTTTTTCGATTAAAATATTTTTTAAAAATATTTTCTTTTTTTGACGTTAAACAAGTTGTTTTAATTTCGAGGTACAAGGATTCCTGGAAACGTGACTAAACCCGACAGGTTTTAAAACCTGTCGGGTTTGCTATTCAGATTCAGTTTTGTAATCTAGACCAAAGGGACAGATCACCGCAAACAAAATCGCCAATCTTTGTAGAATTACGAGTGTGATCTCTCCCTTCGGTCGAAATGACAAACTTTGCGCTCTTTGCGTAAACCTTTGCGAACTCGCGGTTAAAACAAAAAAAAATCACTCTAAAAAAGAGTGATTTTGATGGTTAACTTGGTTTTGTGGTTTAGATAATTTCGTCATGAACCTGAAAAAAGACTCGCATTGATTCTAACGCTTTGCTCATTTGATTCCTGACTGTATTGATTGAAATCCCGAGTTCCTGACTAATTTCCTCATAAGTCATTCCTTTTTTACGGGACATCTTAAAAATTTGCTTTCGTTTTGGCGGCAATTGTTTCATTGCTTCTTTCCTGAGTTTTTTACAATCTTCTTCACGAATGGAATAATCTCCGTATTCATGTGATTTCTGACTTTCGTAAAAAATGGCTTCTTTCAGTAAAACATCATTTGCAGCTTTATTGAGGCAATTAAATGCCTGATTCCTGGCAATGGTAAAAATGTATGCTTTAAAAGATTGTTCAACATTTAAGTTTTCACGATGTTGCCAGACTTTCATAAAAACATCCTGTACATTTTCTTCCGCTGCTTCTCTTGATTTTAATAGACTGATGCTGTACCCATAGATATCCTGATGATATAAATCAAAAAGTGAACGAAATGCTTTTTCGTTGCCATTTTTGAGTTCGCTCACCAATAATTTTTCGCTATGGTCTTTCGTTTCTAACATTAATTTAATTAGTCGTATTTAAATCTAATTATATTATGATACTATCAAAATGGATACTCTGATTTACTTACTGATTAGCAAATATATAAAAATATTATTCGCAACAAATTATATTAAAAAAAACTTAATTGTGTTTTTTTTAATATAATTAATATTGAATCGCATAAAAGGTGACTTTTAAGACTGTAATTAGTCTTATGTTTTTATTGATGTTTTGAAAATTTATTTAATTATTGAGAATATTCTTATTTGAGATAATCTATATTGTTTATTACATCCATAAATAAAAAAATCCTTTCATCTTTATATTAAAAGATGAAAGGATTTTATAAGTTTCAAGAATCTTGAATTTGATTCTAAATCAAATTTTTATTTAGTTTTTCAAATCTTTAATAACTTTAAAAGCAACATCAACCTGATCTTCTCCAACTAAAATGGTGAATTCATTTGAAGTAGAAATTACCTCGTTTATGATAATTCCTTCCCAGGCCAAACGTTGAAAAATAAAATAGTAAATTCCCGGAACAACGATATTTTCCTTCGGTAATTTTACTGTTATAGAAGCAAGATTATCTAATTTCTGAATTAATTTTTCTCTCACAAAGTGCTTTTCGACTAAATGATTTACACTGCTGCTAACAACAATATTAGTTTCATTTACGCCACGAGATGAGGTATAAAATATATCAGATAAGGCATTTATGTCAGAAATTAAGTCGGCTTGTTTGTTTAAAACCGTTTCTGATGCAGCAAAGGTATAATCAGTCAATTCAGATCGAACGGTGATTTCACCAATATTCTTGATTACCTTATTAATTTTGTGATTCAATTTAAAATCTAATTCTTCAGTGAGTCGTTTTAAGGACATTACAACTGCGCCTTGTTTGACTTCTTTACCAAATTCGCTTTCTAATTCGGTCATAATATTTCGGGAAAGAGAAGTTAGGTTAATGATTCCAAGCGATAACGCATTTAATAAAAAGGGTTTCGTTTTAATGTAATTTTCGACGATTGAAGAAACGGTTTTCATAATTTTTTCTTTTTTTTTTGTAACTTAATTGTGGTTGTTTGGTGTAATAGCGATGTTATAAATCTTGGCAAAGATAAATAAAAAAACAATTTGTTACAAATATAACAATAAAAATTTATGTTAAAAATGATAAAAAGCGTCTGTAAGATGTTCAATTGCAAATGTTTCGCCGCTTTTATGAATGGCCATTATGTCAAATCTGATATTTAAATCATCACAAAAATCCTTTTCCCTATCGTTTATGTAGGCATTTACTGCTTTAACGAGAAGCTGAATCTTTTTTGGCTTCACAAAATCTTGTGGAGCACCAAAATCTAAACTTGATCTGGTTTTGACTTCAATAACCGCTAAAATATCATCTTTTAGTGCAATAATATCAATTTCAGCCTTTTGAAAAGTCCAGTTTCGATCTAAAATTTTATAACCTTCTTTCTGAAGAAATTCTACAGCAAGATTTTCTCCTTTTTTTCCTAATTCATTATGTTCGGCCATTTTTTAATTGTGAATTATAAGTTATGAATTATGAATTATGCTGTAGCGAATAATTTGCGCGCAAAGTCGTAAAGACGCAAAGCAATTTGGTTAAAACTTTGCGTCTTTGCGACTTTGCGAGAGATATATTGTGGTATTTTTTTCTTATTTAAAAGAAATGAGCGACTATATTATTTTTGAAAAGAAACAGTACTTCCCGTTCCGTTTACTTCAATTGTAATAGTGTTTCCCATTATCAAAGCGCGATTGTCCTGAATATGTCCCGCCGGAAAGTTAAAAATTACCGGAATATTGTATTTTTTAGTCACATCATCGACGATTTCAACTGCATTTTTCCCCCATGGTACTTCGTTATCTTTCATTTTAGTCATGCCGCCAACAATAATTCCCTTTAGGTTTTCGATACATCCATTACGCCTTAAATTCATCATCATTCGGTCAATATGATACAAATATTCATCAAGATCTTCGATAAATAAAATTTTATCCTTGCAATCAATTGCTGATGGAGAACCTAGTAAACTGTATAAAATAGACAAGTTACCACCAACTAATTCTCCGGTTGCTTTCCCGAATCTATTCATTTTGTCCGGAGCAATAGAATAGGACAATGGCTCACCAAACAAACTTGATTTCATGGAACTAATTGCCGCTGGAGTAGCACGAGGAATTGTAACCGGCATTACACCATGAATCGATTTATAGCCCATTGTGTTCAAATGATTGTGTAAAACCGTTACGTCACTAAAACCAATAATCCATTTTGGGTGTTGCTTGAACTTAGTAAAGTCTAAAAGATCAACCATTCTTACCGTTCCGTATCCGCCACGAACACACCAAATTGCTTTTATATTCGGATTATCCAACTGATGCTGAAAATCTGCAGCACGTTGTTCATCGGTTCCTGCAAGCTGATTAAAGTCAAGTCCAATTGTGGTTCCTACAACGGCTTCTAACCCCCAACTGTGCAATAAATCAATGGTTGGTTTTAAGTTATCGTCGACATTTTTTCTTGCAGTTGCTAAAATAGCTACAGTATCTCCTTTTTGTAAATAAGTTGGTGTTATCATGTTTTGTTGGGATTGACAGTTGAATGATTGCAGAGCAAAAATAAGAAATACGAATTTACAAAAACAAAAGTGTTTCCTGAAGTATTGAATTGGGCTCGTTTTCATGTTTTTCGCGGGTTCATTTATTAAATATAAACAAATATAGATATTTTAAAAAATAAAATAATTAGAAAATTCTTACAAATTAATTTATTTGTCTAAATTGAACTTTTTTAAAACATCAAATTTTATGAAGCTTACCAGATTATATCTTTATTGTATTGCAATTTTTTCATTTTCATTTTTGCAGTCACAATCAAAAAAATACACAATTCACACCGTTACTTTCTATAATTTCGAAAATCTTTTTGACACGATAAATGATCCAACAACTCATGATGACGAATGGACGCCAAACGGAGCGCAACATTGGACAAAAGAAAAGTACGAACAAAAATTAAAAAATCTTTCCAGAGTTCTGTCCGAAATAGGAACGCCGGAAAATTCAAACGCACCAACATTAATAGGAGGTTCTGAAATTGAAAATCGCGGTGTTCTTGAAGACTTAATCAAACAGCCTAAATTACAGAGTTTTGATTACGGAATTATTCACTTTGATTCGCCGGATAAACGTGGAATTGATGTTGCATTGCTCTATCAAAAAAAACATTTCAAACCTACGTCATATTCCAATATTCCTTTATATATCTACAAAAATAATTCAATTGCAAAAGAGGAAAAGAAGGAGGCATCAGATGATGAATTCGAAATAAAAACGGAAAATAAAAACCGAATTTTCACCAGAGATCAGCTTTTGATAACAGGATTTCTGGAAGATGAGGAAATTCATATTATCGTGAATCACTGGCCTTCGAGATCTGGAGGTGAGAAAAAAAGTAGTCCGTTTCGTGAAGCAGCAGGAAATTTAAACAGGAGAATTATTGATTCACTCCAACAAATAAATCCCAATGCAAAAGTCATGACGATGGGCGATTTAAACGATGGTCCGTTTAACAGAAGCGTAAAAGTCGCCTTAGGAGCAAAAGCCAAAAAGAGCGAAGTTCCCAAATTTGGCACCTTTAATCCGTTTGAAGAAATGGCAAATAAAGGCATGGGAACAATTGCCTTTAGAGATTCCTGGGATGTTTTTGATCAGATTATCATAACCGAATCTCTCCTAAAACCTGATTTTTCAACATTCAAATTTTGGAAAGCCGGTATTTTTAATAAGCCGTTTCTGGTTCAGACTTCGGGGCAATATAAAGGATATCCGTTACGCCACAGTTTAACCGAAGTTGGATTTAGTGATCATTTTCCTGTTTATATTTATTTGATAAAAGAGATGAAATAGTCGCAGTTTACAGTCTCAACTTATTGGAAACTGTGACTTAAAAATTTTCACATCGCAACTTACTGAAAACTGCGACTGAAAACTGAAAACTTTTTCCTTAACTTAGCTTCATAGAAATTAACCTTCAAAAAAATGTCAATAGCAAAGCCCTTCAATCTTACTAAATGGATCGACGAAAACCGTCATTTACTTAAACCACCAGTTGGAAATAAAAATCTGTATGTGGATTCCGGTGATTATATCGTGATGATTGTCGCGGGACCAAATGCCAGAAAAGATTATCATTATAATGAAACCGAAGAACTTTTTTATCAACTTGAAGGTAGTATAAAAGTGATTATTCAGGAAGAGGGCGAACGCAAAGAAATGGAATTACATGCAGGCGATATGTATCTTCATCCTGCAAAAATTCCGCATTCACCAGTTCGTTCAGAAGGTTCTATAGGTTTGGTAATCGAACGTAAACGTGCCGGAAAAGGATATACTGACGGATTGCTTTGGCATTGCGAGAATTGCAATCATAAACTTTACGAAGTGTTTTTTGAACTTCACAATATCGAAAAAGATTTCCTGCCACATTTCGAATATTTCTATAATTCTGAAGAGTTAAGAACCTGCGATAAATGCGGAACCGTAATGGAAAGTGATCCTAGATTTGTTGCGAAGAAATAAGTGTCATTTTGAAATATGTCAAATAGCAATTTTGGAATTTTAAAATGGTAGTTTTTAGTTTTTTCGGAGCTATTTCCCGCTATCCGTTTCAATCTTTTCCTGGCTAAAGAAGCCAGAAAAAGGATTTCCACTTCTATCGGGGCTAGCGAATTCAATTTCATAAGAATGATTGTATTTTTAAAGAAAGAATATTACTATATTTGCCTCATAAATGATATAAAATTAAATCAAAAATGATACAAGAAATTATCACATATAAAAATATACTTAATAGTATAGAGGAATTAATGGATAAATCGCCATTTAAAAAAACATATATTATTGAAAAAGCTGGTATACCAAGTCCTACTTTTTACAGAAAACTAAAAACTCAGACTTTTACTCCAGATGAGATGCTTTCTATTGCAAAAATACTTTCTCCGGAAGAAAATTTTCGATTAGAACTAAAAGCAGAAATTGAGCAAGGTAAACTTGATCTAAAGAATGGGGATTTTATAACGCATGAGGAAGTGTTAGAGGAATTAAAAAGAAAAAACCTAATATAAATTACAAATTATACATGTCTATTGGTTGTTGGCGATTATTCCAAAGAGCGATTAATGTAATAAAGCTTTCTTCTACTTCGTAATATAAGGTAATTTGTTTTGAAATCAATATTTCCCGACATTCCAAATCGGGTCTGTATTTCCCTAATTCGGGGTTGTTTTCTAGTAGTTTGGTAATGTGCATAACATCTTTTATAAACTTCTTAGTAATAAAAGGACTCCAATAGTGTTCAAGATAATTCTGAATACTATCAAAATTATATTTTGCTTTTTTAGACCAAATAATTTCCATTCAATTTCTAATTATTGGCTAAATTATAAAAATTAACTTACAAATAATTATTTACAACTCAAATCTTTTCCCTTGTTCCGGATAAATAATATACAAACCAAGATCATTTTGTTTTTGTAATTGTTCTTTAAGTTTGATAATATTTTTAGTTGGCGGTTTCAAATGCGTAACAATAATATTAAAACCTTTCAAAATTCCTTTTCCTGATAAATCTTCTAAAGTGTGAAGTTCTTTCATTAAATAATTTGGCGTTAAATGCCCAAACAAAAATTGATCTGGTTGTTCATTAGGGAACGAAACTTCAATAAAAATTCCTTTCAATTGTTTGCTTTTTACAAGAGGAGCAATCGCTGTCCAAAGTGTTTTTAATTTATCGCTTTTTTCTACCGAATCAGGACCTGTATCTCCCAGATAAAGCACATATGATTCTCCATTTTTAATTAAAAATGCAGTACTTTCAAATGGATTCACATGACTAAGCGGAAAAGCTTTTACGGTCATGGCTGTATTTGTAATGGGAGTTTCTTCACCGATATTTAAAGTTTGAAAATGATATTTTTTCAAAGGCTTTCCCGGGCCTTTATCTCCAAAATTCGCCCAGGTTTCGTCATTAAAATAATGATTTTCCATCATTTCCATACATTTTTCAGTCGCATAAACCGTCTTCGAAGAATCTGCGGGAGAGTTGATAATCAATCCCGAAACGTGATCTAAGTGTGCGTGCGAAATAAAATATCCTTTAATGTATTTTCGCAAAACTTCCTCTGTTGAAACTCTAAATACTTTATTTTCAATTGCTTTTTCGATTCCGGCATTTATAGTTCCGGCATCTAACGAAATAAAATCATTGGTATTTGTTGGAGCGACTAAATAAGCTGAAAGATTTTTTTCATCAATTCCGCCTTTTATTCCCAACGGAACAACCTGAAAAGAGGATTTTTGTTCTTTTTGAGAAAATGCATTCACAGAAATTAAGACGAAACAAATAAAAAAGCGATTGAAGATAGACATATTTAAATAATTTTGTTACTGCAAAGTTGCTGAATTACGACGAATAAATAGAGGAATATTTCTTTAATTCATTTTTATTAATCCTAAATTTACTTGATTTTAACAAAGTCGTTCGGTTGAAATTCAACACGAAATAATATCTTTACATAAAAATATAACAATTTTAACTAAAAAAGTTACAATGACAACAATAGCATCGCAATTTGGAATGAATGAGGCTCTGGAAAAATTAGGCATCAAATTGATCAATGAAGGAACATCGACTGGTGTAAATAATTTTTCATCAGGAGAAATTTTGGATAGTTTCTCACCGGTTGACGGAAAATTGATTGCTTCGGTAAAAATGTCCACACAGGAGGATTATGAAAAAGTAATGCAATCAGCCACTGAGGCTTTCAAAACTTTTCGTTTAATTCCAGCGCCACAACGTGGAGAAATTGTTCGTCAGTTTGGGCAAAAGTTGCGTGAAAATAAAGAAGCTCTTGGTAAACTGGTTTCTTACGAAATGGGAAAATCATTGCAGGAAGGATACGGTGAAGTACAGGAAATGATCGATATCTGTGATTTTGCGGTTGGATTATCTCGTCAATTACACGGATTAACCATGCATTCTGAAAGACCCGGACACCGCATGTATGAGCAATATCATTCATTAGGAGTTGTGGGGATTATTTCGGCATTTAACTTTCCGGTTGCAGTTTGGTCATGGAATACGGCTTTAGCATGGATTGCGGGCGATGTTTGCGTTTGGAAACCTTCTGAAAAAACACCTCTTTGCGGAATTGCATGCCAAAACATCATTGCTCAGGTTATTAAAGAAAATAATCTTCCGGAAGGAATTTCTTGTTTGATTAATGGAGATTATCAAATAGGAGAATTAATGACGGCGGATACCAGAATTCCGTTAGTTTCTGCAACAGGTTCAACCCGAATGGGAAAAATTGTGGCACAAGCCGTGGCAGGACGTTTAGGAAGATCATTATTAGAGTTAGGAGGAAATAATGCTATTATTGTGACACCGGATGCGGACATAAAAATGACGGTTATTGGTGCTGTTTTTGGTGCTGTAGGAACTGCAGGACAGCGTTGTACATCAACACGCCGATTAATCATTCACGAGAGTATTTATGATAAAGTAAAAGATGCTTTGGTTGCTGCGTACAAGCAATTACGAATTGGAAATCCGCTTGACGAAAACAATCATGTAGGACCTTTAATTGATACTCATGCCGTTGAAATGTATGCGATTGCTTTGAACAAAGTAGTTGCCGAAGGTGGAAAAATTTTAGTTGAGGGCGGAGTGCTTTCAGGCGAAGGTTATGAAAGTGGTTGTTATGTAAAACCCGCTATTGCCGAAGCTCAAAATTCATATGCCATTGTACAGCACGAAACATTTGCTCCGGTTTTATATTTGATCAAATATTCGGGAGATGTTGATAATGCGATTGAAGTTCAAAATGGAGTAGGACAGGGATTGTCATCTGCAATTATGACGAATAATTTACGTGAAGCCGAAAGATTTTTATCAGTAGTAGGTTCTGATTGTGGAATTGCAAATGTAAACATCGGAACTTCCGGAGCTGAAATTGGTGGTGCTTTTGGTGGAGAAAAAGAAACCGGCGGCGGACGTGAATCTGGCTCTGATGCCTGGAAAATTTATATGCGCCGTCAAACCAATACAATCAATTATACCACTAGTTTGCCTTTGGCACAAGGTATTAAATTTGATTTATAGAATTTGATTTTAAAATATTATGTAAAAGGCTTCCAAATTTGGAAGCCTTTTACTTTTAAAAATATATTTATTTCTTTATAATCGTCTGGTGGAATGAGCCATCATTAGTATTTACTTTTACTAAATAAGTTCCCGGAATTAACGGAGTCAAATCAATACTTTCTACCTCTTTTCCAACACTTTTAACTAATACTCCAGATAAATTATAGATTAATATTTGTTCTATTTTCTGACTTGAATTTGATAAATATAAAGTGTTTGTTACAGGATTTGGATATAGAATTGTTTTTGAAGATTGCGTAGTTTTGACTGTTTTTTCAGTTTCAGTAATTTGTGCTATTCTGGCTGTTCCGCTGCTATATTTTGTACTTATATAAAATAAATTGGCGACAGATCCTTTAGTAATTGTGTGAGAACCCGAAGAAATTGAGGCAGTAACAATTCCTGCAGATGCCGTGTAAGAAACATTATCGACCTTAACTGTTCCTGTAAAATTTGAATCGAAAACTAAAGTCAATGTCGAAGCGCTTGTTGTTGTATAGTTAATTGAAGTACTTGACTCGATTTTTAATCTTGCCGTTAAAGTTAGTCCTGCATAACTCACAGATCCTGAGGATGAATTCATGTTTCCTGTAATGTTATAAAATGAACTTGTTTTTCCCAAAGTTGAAAAATTGTGAATTTGATCTGTACCCGGATTACTTGTTGTTACTGTAATAGTTCCTGATCCTGTAGCGGCTGTTCCTGTGCCTACTGTTGCAATTGAATACGAAACAGTTGCTGTTGGTGTTCCGGTAATTGTGATTGTTTTTGCTGAAGCATTTTTTACAAAACTAATTCCAGATGCTGGTAATCCAGTTACTGTGGCATCAGTTGCACTTCCGCCCCATGTAAAAACGATAGAAGCAATTGCCGTTCCGCTGGCTACTGTTTGAGTTTTGTTAGATGGCGAAGTAAGCGTTTGAGCGCTCGCAGATGAAACAGTAATAGTTCCTGATCCTGTGGCTACAGTTCCAGTTCCGCTGGTAGTAATTGAATACGAAACAGTTGCCGTTGGAGTTCCTGTAATAGTAATTGTTTTTGCCGAAGCATTTTTTACAAAACTAATTCCAGATGCCGGTAATCCGGTTACTGTTGCGTCAGTTGCGCTTCCGCCCCAGGTAAAAACAATTGAACTTATTGCTGTTCCGTTCACTACCGTTTGGCTGTTATTTGTTGTAGACGTTAATGTTTGTGAACTTGCAGGAGGATTACCTTCGCCTTGTACGGCAACTAATGAACCTGTATAGTTGGTAAGTGCTGATTTTAAAGCTGTAATTACAAGTGATGATTTATCATCGATACTATTGTCAAATGTCCATTTTAAATCTCCGCCGGAAACACGTCCTGCGTATTGTGTTACTTTAGTTTTTGCAGTTGCCGGTTGATCTGTCACTAAGTTTTTTACATATAATGATGCATTTGTATCAAAGTTATTATACGTGTTTGCTCCTGATTTAGATTTTACATTACTGCTCACAACCTCACCTCTTGAAGATGCTGCATAAGCATCAAAATCTGTAGTAGAACTAATTTTTCCTGAAATATTATATAAAGGATTGGTGTCTCCATAAGCTACGAATCGCATATTGTTTGTAGCAATATCTGCATCAAAAGTATTATTAAAAGCTTTAATCGACCCACCTGCTTCACCAGAGAAAGTTCCCATAGTTCCGGCATTATTCACCTGATTGGCTTCGTCCCAAATATCTGAACCTTGTAAAGATGTTAGCATGGGATGTTTGCTGTTTCGGAAATAATTTCCTTCAACAAATAGGGAAGAACCCAATGTAGATCCAGAACCGTATTTTGAAACACCGTCAAAATAATTATTATAAATATGTGCCGAATAATAGCGTACACGAGGATGACGAGAATCTGAATGGTCGAACCAGTTGTGGTGATACGTAATGTATAAACCTGTTGTAGTTCCTTCGCTTAATCCTAAAAGACTTGCTTTTCCGCTGTCCCAAAAGTGATTATACGCTAAGGTTATATAGGTTGATGTTTTATTATCCAGTGCGCCGTCACCTTTTATCTGGTCAGCATCACTTCCTGCATTTCCATAAAATAAATCACAATTGTGAACCCAAATATGGTCATTGTCCTGCTGCATTCCAATATTATCTCCTGCCGTACTATTACAGTTCATAACACCAATATTGCTTACTTCTATATTTGATGCTGCTTTAAGACGTATTCCCCAACCATTGGCAACTGCATCGTTTCCAACGCCTTCCAGAGTTACGTAACTGGATGCGTTATTGGCATTTTCAATTACGATATCTCCGCCTTCCATTACGCTGAAATCTGTAATATTTCCGATTAATCGAATAATAAAAGGGCGTGTGTCTTTTCCTTTTTTAATCGCATAAAGAATATTTTGTAAACCAACACAAGGATTTGTGCTCGCTCCTGTGATGTCCAGTGAGATCGTGTTTTTTGTGTTTTGAGTAATGTATAAAATCACCGCACCGGTTTTTGGAGTTCCATCAGCATTATAACCGCCAGGAACGCGACCTCCGTCAAAAGCAAAACCATTTCGATCTTGTGCTAATACAGTTAAATTCCCCGTTGTGGCTCCTGTTCCTTCGGTTCCTGATAGTACAGGTTTTACTTTTATGGTATATGTTCCGGCTTTTAGTCCCGGAACATCAGCTCTGTAGTAAGAACCGTAACTTCTGATAAGTTGATCGTCAATTTTTTTGTCAACAAATCCATTTCCGCTATAATAAACATTGTAAGATTGTGCATTGCTAACGGGTTGCCATTTTACAAATGCAGATTCTAACCAGCCTGAGGCTTCGTTAATTGTTACTTGCTGTGCCCATATTTGCGAACAGACAAACAATAAGGCTAAAATAAGTAGGTTTTTTTTCATAATTGTGGTTTTTTAGTTAATAAAGTTTTTTGTGGTTTTTTGGTTATCGAAATCACCTGATTAATTGTAATCGATTGCACAAAAATATATTTAATTTCTTAATTATGTAAAAATTATGCTATAAAAATATTTAAATAATAAAAAATTATATATTTAAATATTGATTATGTAATAAATTACACTAAATGCAATTTATTACATAATGTAAGAAATATTTGTAAGACGTTGTTTGTATTGTGTCTTCAAAAATTGATAGTGGTCGTGAGATTGATAAATTGTCTCTAAATTCAAGTTTGAAACAGTTTTGATGCCGTAATTTAAAAAATAAGAAAAACACTATACATTAGTATTTTAATTGGAGATATTTCGACTCAAAATTGCTTTAATTTTAAATAATTTTGATGAATTGAAGAGGTAAATAGTTTAATAGATTTTATTTCGATACGTTTTATTGAGTGGTTTTTTCTAAAAAAAAAGAGCCTCCAGGCTCGATTAATTTTGTAGAGCTGGAATTCAGTCCAGTTTTGATAAAGTTTTAGGGTATAAAAAAGGCTCCCGATTCAGGAAGCCTTTCTGTTTTTTAATAGTTAGATTAAATTATTTTTTAATTATTTTTTTAGTAAATGTTCCTTTCTCAGTTGTTACCTTAACAATGTAGTTTCCCGTTGCCAGGTTGCTAACATCAATCGATTCAGTCTCTTTTTCAATAGTTTTTATTAACGCTCCTAAGACATTATAGATTTCTACTTTTTGTATATTTTCTGAAGAAATAAAAAGTTCATTCATTACCGGATTAGGATATAAAGTTAATTTCTGAACTTCAAAATTTTCACCTAATCCTAAAGTGCTAAATGCTGTTTTTATATAGAATAAATTTGCAGTATCTTTTTTTGCTATGGTATGATTTCCTGCTGCGATAGGCAAGGTTATGATTCCTCCCGTTGCAGTATAATTAACTCCGTCAATTTTAGCAGTTCCTGCTGGCTCAACAAAAACTAATGTCAATGTACTTGGCTGTGTTGTTGTGTAAGTTATAGTTGTAGCAGTTTCCATTTTTAAACATTGTGTCAATGTTAAACCATTATAAGTAACTGTTCCTTTATTTGTTGCCAGATTACCGGTGAAGGTATAAAATGTGCTTATCTTTGCCGAAACAGTAAAGTCATGAATTTGATCTCCGGCAGCTGGTATAGAAGTTGTTTCAAGAGTTATCATTCCTGATAACTTGGCGGGAGTTCCTCCGGTACCACTCGTTGTAATTGAGAAAGAAACGCTTGCCGTAGGAGTACCCGTTATGGTTATCGTTTTATCAGTTGTATTTTTTATAAAACTTATTCCAGACGCAGGTAATCCGGTTACTGTTGCATCTGTTGCATCACCGCTCCAGGTAAAAATCATTGGTTCAATTGCTGTTTGTTCAGCTACATTTTGGTTAATATCGCTGTCTGTAGTTAATGTTTGACTGCTTTCAATAACCGGAATTTCGCCTTGTACTTTAATTAACGTACTTGTATAATTAGAAAGTGCTGATTTTAATGCTGCAATTACAAGTGAAGATTTATCGTCAGTTGCATTATTAAATATCCATTTTAAATCACCGCCTGAAACTCTCCCTGCATATTGCATAACTTTATTTTTTGCTGCCAAAGGAGAATCGATTACCAGATTTTTTATATATAAAGAAGCATCGGTGTCAAAGTTGTTATAAATATTTCCTCCGGCAAAGGATTTTACAGTAACAGGAACCTGATCTCCACGATTAGTTACAACATATGCATCAAAATCAGTTGTTGAATTTATTTTTCCAGCAATATTGTATAGGGGATTTGTATCTGCATAAGCTACAAAACGCATGCTATTAGTTGCAATATCAGCATCAAAAGTATTATTAAATGCTTTGATGCTTCCCCCCGCTTCACCTGAAAAAGTCCCAACAGTTGTTGCATTATTTTTTTGAGCCGATTCATCCCATGCGTCTGTACCTTGCATTGAGGTCATCATTGGGTTTTTGCTGTTTCTGAAATAATTTCCTTCAACAAATAAAGAAGATCCTAAAGTTGATCCGGCTCCATATTTTGAATTACCATCATAATAATTATTGTAAATATGAGCAGAATAATAGCGAACACGTGGATGACGAGAATCTGAGTGATCAAACCAATTATGATGATAGGTAATATACAAACCCGCAGTAGTTCCTTCGCTTAAACCTAAAAGACTTGCTTTTCCACTATCCCAAAAATGATTATAAGCAAGTGTAATGTAGGTTGAGCTTTTGTTATCAAGCGCTCCGTCGCCTTTTATTTGATCTGCATCACTTCCTGCATCTCCGTAAAATAAATCACAATTATGAACCCAGATGTGATCGTTGTCCTGTTGCATTCCAATATTATCACCTGCAGTACTATTGCAGTTCATAAATCCCAGATTACTAACTTCAATATTAGAAGCTTTTTTCAATCGAATTCCCATTCCGTTAACGACGGCATCATTTCCTACACCTTCTATTGTAACATAGCTATTTACGTTGTTGTTATTTTCAATGGTAATATCACCGCCTTCCATTATTGTCAGGTCAGTTATGTTTCCAATAAGTCGAATGATAAAAGGACGATTATCTTTTCCCTTTTTAATTCCGTAAAGAATATTTTGTAAACCTACGCACGGATTTGTACTGGCTCCTGTTATATTCATCGAAATAGTATTTTTTGTGTTTTGAGTAATGTAAAGAATTACAGCATTATCTTTTGGCGTTCCATCAATTTTATATCCTCCTGGAACGCGTCCGCCTTGAAAAGCGAAACCCGCACGATCCTGAGCTATCACAGTTAGACTTGAGGTAGATGTTCCAGATCCTTCAATTGTTGCAGTTACCGGTTTTACGGTAATAGTGTAATTTCCTGCACTTAGTCCGGGAATGTCAGCCCGAAAATAACTTCCATAGCTGCGAATCAGTTCATTGTCGATTTTTTTGTTTGTTTGACCTCCTCCCGTATAATAAACATTATAAGAGTCAACTCCCGAAACGGGATTCCATTTTACAAAAGCTGATTCCAGCCAGCCTGCTGATTCATTAATTGTTACTTGTTGCGACCATATTTGATGAGAGGTCAATAATAAGAATAGAAAAAGTAGTTCTTTTTTCATAATTGGTGGTTTAAGGTTAGTAAAGCGTGGTTTTTTGTGGTTTTTATTTTTGATTGACAATTTGGGGGTTATTGTAATCGATTACACAAACATAATCAAAATTTCGACATTATTAATATTTTTGCCTTAAAAAACATATGACGTAAAAAAATACCGTTAATTTTAATTAATTTGTAATTTATTACATAAAATGTAATTTATTGCATATTACTGGTGCCGTTACTTACAAAGCTTTTTGAAAGTATTTTTTTATTTTTTTGAGAACTACTTTTTTAATAAATTTTATTTTAAAATCAAGATTATTTACTTTTAAAGTATAAGAAATTACACTTTAAAATTTATTTCTTTTACAAACAATGATTAAATTTTAATAGAATAAAAATTAAAATTTTTTAAAATTTGAATATCCCAATGAAGATATTTGAAATATGCGAGTAGAAAACAGGGAAGATATTTTAGAATAAGATTAGAGGACAAATAACTATCTTCTTAATTTTAAGAAGATGATGTAATGAAATTTAAAGAGCGTAAAAAAAGCCTTTTTGAAAATATCAAAAAGGCTTCGTATGTATTATTTAAAAAGAAATTAATTCTTGCTTGATAATTTTGATAGTAATCTTAAAAATTCAACGTACAACCAAACTAATGTGATCATTAATCCCATGGCACCGTACCACTCCATGAATTTTGGCATTCTTTCCTGAACACCTTTTTCGATTTGATCGAAATCTAAAAATAAGTTTAATGCTGCAATGATAATTACAAAAACACTAATTCCTATACTCATCATTCCATTTCCGTAATGAACAGGGGTGAAATTAAAAATTAAAGAAGCTACCCAAGAAATTAGGTAATAAGTTGCAATTGCTAATGTAGCTGCAATAACTACAGATTTAAATTGCTCTGTAACTTTTACAATTTTAAATTTATAAAGTCCCAGACAAACTAAAAAAGTTACCAGTGTTGCGCTTACCGCATTCACTACAATTCCCGGATACATAGCTTCAAAAATTGCAGAAATTCCTCCAATAAATAATCCTTCAAATAAGGCATAACCCGGAGCTAAATAGGGAGAAAGTTGCGGTTTGAAGGCTGAAATTATAACTAAAATTAATCCAACTATTGCACCACCAATTGTAGGTAACATTGCATTCATTCCGTTAAAAGCCATCCACCATGTTAACATTGCAGATCCGCATAATATTAAAAACAAAATTGCTGTCTTATTAATTGTACCTGACAAAGTCATTTCCTGATTGTAATCAATAATTTGAGCCTGGTGTACTTCTTCAGCTTTTGAAACAGCATTTGATGAAAAACGTTTGTTGCTTAAAAATGGATTTTTAGAATTGAAGTTCATAATAATATTGGTTTTAAAACTCATCAAATATAATCGATATTTTTTGATGTGCCTGTAATACTATGGAATTTTTAACAATTACTACCAATAAAAAAGCCATCAATAACAATTGATGGCTCTATATAAATTATGAATTTACTTTTAGTTTAAAAGATCTAAAACAAGTGATGGAAATAAACCTAAAACAATATTCAAAGTAATCGAAATTACAGCAACTGCATAAATAAGGAAAGGTTTTCCGGTACGTTCCTGATTTGGTTCTTTAGAGTACATTGCTAATATTAATTTGAAATAATAGCCAACACTAATAATCGAATTTATTACAGCAACAATTACTAAAGCAATATATCCTGCCTGAATAGTTTGACTGAATAAGAATAGTTTCGCAAAAAATCCGGAGAAAATTGGAATTCCGGCCATTGACAGTAATGATGCTGTTAGGATTGCTGCTAACAAAGGATTTGTTTTTCCTAAACCGTGAAAATTCGTAATATCTTCATTGTCTTGGTTTTTACATACATATAGAATAACACTAAAAGCAGCTATTCCGGCTAATGCATAAGCGGCTGCATAGTATAATAAAACTCCTGCTGAAGTTGCAATAGTTAATAAAGTCATTAGCATAAAACCTGCATGTGAAATTCCTGAAAATGCCAGCATACGTTTTACATTCACCTGACGTAATGCCATTATATTACCAACAGTCATAGAAGCAATAGAAATAATAACTATAATATTTTCAAAAGTGCCTAAAAGCTCCTGATTGTCTAAAGAAGGTACAAGATTTAATGCCGAAACTAATTTATAAAGTGTTGCAATTGCCACAACTTTGGCTAAAGTACTCATTAATGCAGTAGTCAAAGCTGGAGATCCTTCGTAAACATCCGGAGCCCAAAAATGAAAAGGAACTGCGGCTACTTTAAATAACATACCAATTATCACCATGATCATTCCAATAGGAAACCAGATTGGTAATTCGGCAGATAAAGAACTTTCATGAATTTCCGCAACATCAAAACTTCCCATTGCCCCGTAAATTAAACAAATTCCAAATAAGATAATTCCTGATGCAAATGATCCCATCAAAAAGTATTTCATACCTGCTTCGTTACTTTTTAAATTTAATCTTTCACTTGCTGCTAATACGTAAAGTGAAATGGATAAAATTTCGATTCCCAGAAAAAACATTGCTAAGTTTCCAAAAGAAACCATTGCAACTCCACCAGCTAATAAAAAGATTTTTATAGCCACAAAATCGGAGATTTTGGTTGGATGATTTTCATAAAAATTATGACTTAACGCTACTAAGAAAATAGTTATAATAATAAATAACGATGAAAACGTAGTCGAGAATTTACTCACTGTAATCATATTATTATAGTAACTTGCTGTTGATCCAAACTCGTAATAATTGATTGCCAAAACACCCAATAAACCAAGAATGGTAATAGGAACAATGGCCTTTCTTAAATTAAGAATTTCAAACAATAGGCAAAAAATACCCAATCCTGTTATAGCTATTAATGTATTCATTTTTGTTTTTTTGATTTAGGAAATCTCAAACTAATGATGCCCTAATTTATTTTTATTTAAAATACTAATTTTTATTGATGACGTTTAGGATTGACTCTAAACTTGGAGTAATCAAATCTGTAATTGGTTTTGGATAAAATCCAAAGAAAATTAAAACTGCAATAATTACTACAAATGAAATTCCTTCATTAATAGAAACATCTGCAAAAGTTTTAGAATTTGTTGCTCCTAACATTACATTTTGAAACATTTTAAGCATATAATAAGCTCCTAAAATAATAGTTGTTCCGCCTAAAACAGCAAACCAAACATTAATTTGAGAAAGACTATACAGAACAGTAAATTCCCCAACGAAGTTAAAAGTACTTGGTAAAGCTACCGAAGCCAATACCAAAATTAAAAACATCGAAGTGAATTTTGGTGATTGTGTACGAATACCGCCCATTTCACTAATTTCTCTCGTTTCAAATCTTCTGAAAATAACTTCAGCAGCAAAGAACAATCCTACTACAACAAAACCGTGAGCAATCATTTGTAAAACAGCTCCGCGGAAACCATCAATTGTTAGTGTATAAGTTCCTGCAGCAATTAATCCAACGTGTGCCAGAGAAGAATAAGCTAATAATTTTTTCAAATCTTTTTGTCTTAAAGCAACAATAGATCCGTAAATAACTCCTGCAATTCCTAAAGCAATGAAAATATTCATGTATTCTTTTGCAGCTAGTGGCGCAAGCGGCAACTGCCAACGAATTACACTATACAATCCCATTTTTAACATGATACCGGATAAAAGCATTGTTCCAACAGTTGGTGCTTTTTGGTAAACACTTGCCTGCCAGGTATGAAAAGGAATAATTGGAATTTTAATAGCATAAGCAAAAAAGAAAGCCAAGAATATCCAAAGTTGCTCAGAAGCTGATAAATTTAGTTTGTATAAATCTTCAATCATAAAACTTCCCGCTTTTGTATACAAGTAAATAAAAGCAACAAGCATGAATAAAGATCCTGCAAGAGTATAAATGAAGAATTTAATAACAGCTTTTCTACGTTCTTCTGCATCTCCATTACCCCAAATAAGAGCAATAAAGTAAATAGGAATAAGGGCTAACTCCCAAAAGATATAATATAAAAGACCATCTGCTGCAAGGAAAGTTCCAGTCATAGCAAATGCCATAAATAAAATTAAAGCATAAAAACCTTTAGCATTTTTATATTCATTTCCAAAAGAAGAGAATATAATGATTGGCGTTAAAGCCGCAGTCAATAAAAGCATTGCAATTCCTAATCCATCGGCATTAAGTGCAAATGAAATTTTAGGCTGATTGATCCAGTTGCTGACAAAACTAATACTTTCGCCTGCGTAAAAATGATTTAGTAATACAATTGAACAACCTAAAGCTACCAAACTAAAGAACAAAGCTACTTTTGATGCTAGTTTATCACCGGCAAAATAAGTGACAAATGCACCAATTAAAAGAATAATTAATATAAGAGAAACGTTCATAGTTGTAAAATTATTTAGCTAAAAATATATAGGAAACAATGGCGCAAAGACCCAAAACAAAAGCAAACAGATATAATCCGATACTTCCGCTTTGTAATTTTTTACCTTGAAATCCTATTTCATTGGTTACTTTTCCTAATCCGAAAACAAGTGCTGATAAACCTGTTTCAACAGTATCTCTAAAGAATTTTGATAATCCGTTAATAGAGCGAACAAATATTGCGTCGTAAATTTCATCTACATAATATTTGTTGTATAAAACTTTAGTCAGACCTGTAATGTTTTCGTCAGTTTCAGGAACGTTGTCTTGTTTAAAGTATTTAATGTAAGCAATTAATATACCTAATAATCCACCTAAAACAGCAACTCCCATTAAAGTATATTCTGTTGTTCCTAAATGATGTTCTTCGCCAGCCACTTTTATGAAAAGCGGAGCTAAGTATTCATTTAACCAACTATTTCCCGGCAAACTTATTAATCCGCCAAAAGTAGCCAGAATTGCTAAAATTATAAGAGGGAAAGTAATCAATGTGCCACTTTCATGTAAATGATGTTTTTGCTCTTCAGTTCCTCTAAAATCTTTAAAGAAAGTGAGGAACATTAATCTGAACATATAAAATGCCGTCATGATTGATGCAATAGATCCAATAACATATAAAGGAATACTATGCTCAAAAGCCGTTAATAATATTTCATCTTTAGAGAAAAATCCTGAGAAAAACGGAATCCCTGAAATTGCTAATGATGAAATCAACATTGTCCAGAACGTGATTGGCATTGCTTTACGCAAACCACCCATTTTACGCATATCCTGTTCGCCATGCAAACCGTGAATTACAGACCCTGATCCTAAGAACAAGCAAGCTTTAAAGAAAGCGTGTGTGATTACGTGAAAAACAGCAACTTCATAAGCACCAAGTCCTAATGCTAAAAACATTAATCCTAATTGTGAAACGGTAGAGTAGGCCAAAACCTTTTTAATGTCAGTCTGAACTAAACCAATTGTTGCAGCAACTAATGAAGTTATAGCTCCAATGACAGCAATAATATTTTGTACATCCGGAGCTAAATCAAATACAAAGTTTAATCTAGTTACCATAAAAATACCAGCTGTAACCATTGTTGCAGCGTGAATCAATGCAGAAACCGGAGTCGGTCCAGCCATCGCATCAGGTAACCAGGTATATAACGGAATTTGTGCTGATTTACCACAAGCTCCAATAAACAAGCACAAAGCAGCTAATGAAAGCAATGGCAAATTCAGGTTTGTTGCGCCAACAATAGCGGTTTTTAAAGTTGCATAATCTAAAGTCGAGAACATTGAACCAATAATGAACATTCCAATTAAAAGACCTAAATCTCCAATTCTGTTCATTATAAAAGCTTTTTTCGCAGCATTATTGTAATCCTGGTTTTTATGCCAAAATCCAATTAATAGGTACGAACAAAGTCCAACGCCTTCCCAACCAATAAATAAAACTAATAAGTTACTTCCCATTACAAGCGTAATCATGAAGAATATGAACAGATTCAAATAGGCAAAGAACTTGTGCATATTTTCATCATCGTGCATATAACTAATAGAGTATAAGTGTATCAATGAACCAATACCAGTTACAAAAAGCAACCACAATAATGATAACTGATCTAATAAAAATCCAAGATTAATATGTAAATTACTAATTTGAATCCAGTCAAATAAAGTAATCTGAATGGCTTGTTTTGTTTGGCTGATTTGATTGAAAAAGAAAAGCGTAACAGCAAAAGAAACTACTACAGCAGCAGTCCCAATAATTCCTGAAACAGTTTTTCCTAAGCTTTTGCCAAAGAAAACATTGATTAAAAATCCTAAAAAAGGAGCTAATACTAAAACTAAAGCTAAATTGGTATCCATTTCCATTTATCCTTTTAAATTTTTTAAATTATCGATACTAATCGAACCTAAATTTCTAAAGATCGAAACTAAAATAGCCAATCCAACTGCAACTTCTGCTGCAGCAACTGCCATCGAAAAGAATACAAAGACTTGTCCTTGTGCATCTTGATGATAAGTTGAAAAAGCAACAAATAAAAGGTTAACAGCATTCAACATGATTTCGATAGACATGAAAACGATAATAGCATTTCGTCTGTACAATACACCAAAAATACCAATACAGAAAAGTACAACACTTAAAAAGATGTAGTTTTCAATACCTATTTGATTTAATATATTACCCATTATTTATTTAATTTTTCTTTTTTAGACAATAATACAGTTCCAATCATAGCTACTAAAAGCAAGATCGAAGCGAATTCAAACGGAACCATATATTCGTTCAGTAATATTTTACCCAATACTTTAATAGACTGGAAATCTTCACCAGTTGAATCATACTCTCCAACAATTGGTTTAGAATTGATGAAAATGGCAATCAACACAATACAAATCAAACAGAAAGATACAATTGCACCCAGACGTGTAATTCTTGGTCTGTGCACATCTCGCTGTTCGTTCAAATTCATCAACATGATCGTAAACAGGAACAAAATCATAATAGCTCCAGAGTAGACTATAATATGTACGATAGCCAAAAATTGAGCGTTTAATAATAAATAGTGACCTGCAATAGAAAAAAAACAAATCACTAAGTAAATAGCGCTATGAATTGGGTTTCTGCTAAATATAGTCAGGAAAGCGGTGATTACAGTAATAAACGCTAAGAAACAAAATATAATTTGTACAGTTGTTGCGTGTGCAAAATCAGGAATATGTATCATTTAATTAGCATTATTAAGTTGTGCATTTTTGATAGCCACATCAAGAGGCATCACTAATCTGTCTTTTCCAAAAATGAAATCTTCTCTTTCATAGCTTGAAGGAACCAATACTTTAGAAGTCGTCAAATAAATGGCGTCTTTTGGGCATGCTTCTTCGCATAAACCACAAAAAATACAACGTAACATATTGATTTCGTATATTGAAGCGTATTTTTCTTCTCTGTACAAATGTTTTTCATCAGCTTTACGTTCAGCAGCTTTCATTGTGATAGCTTCAGCAGGACATGACAAAGCACATAATCCGCAGGCAGTACAGTTTTCACGACCTTGTTCATCACGTTTCAACTGGTGTTGACCACGATAAACCGGACTCATTTCACGCACTTGTTCAGGATAGTGAATGGTCACTTTTTTTCTGAATAAGTGTTTAAGTGTGATGAATAATCCTTTCACAATCGCCACAAGATACAATCGTTCCCAAAAAGTCATCTCTTTATTTGAGACCATCTTCTTTCTACCCGATAATGATATAGTTTCTATTGACATTTTTTTAATTTTTATTTTGAAGCCTAATCCTGCTATCCGCTATATCTTTTATTTTTTAAAGAAAAAAAATAAAAGGATACTGCTTCTATCAGGGCTAAGGCATTTGGTATTAATCAAATTTATTTTTTATAACCAATTTTTGTTCTTTCAATCTTATTTTCCTGTTTGTCCATTAACTCATCCAAATAAGTAAAGACTAATTCAATGTTTTTACTCTGATTCGATAATTTTGTTTTTATCTCTTCAATTTCCAATTTCATATTCAAGGTTTCCGAAATCTCCTGACGGATTTTTGTAAAAACACGAATAATTTGAATATTAACTCTTATAGCCGTTGCGCTATTCAAAACACTTGATAACATTGCAACTCCTTGTTCTGAAAACACCATCGGAACATATCGTGTGCCTCCCCAACTTGAGGTGCCAATTTGGCTCCTCAAGATTTCGCTTTCAATTTCAGTCAATTCAAACATAAAATCATCTGGGAATCTTTCTATGTTTCTACGAACCTGTCTTTTGAGTTGTTTAGTTTCCACTCCATAAAGTATGGCTAATTCAGAATCAAGCATTACCTTTTGTCCTCGAATAAGCAATATTTTGCTAATTATGAATTCTTCCGTAATAATTAATTCTTCACTCATTCATTATTTTTTATGCAGTGGGTGTAATTTACAACCGCTTTTTTGTTTTAGTGTCGCAAATTGTGATACCTAAGAATTAGACGCACTTTTAATTTAAAATCCTAAATATGCTGCGATTTGATGTCTTAAAATAACAACTCCGGTAATCATGATATTAACTATTGAAAGCGGAATCAAAATCCTCCATCCTAAATGCATTAATTGGTCATATCTAAATCTTGGAATTGTCCAACGTACCCACATATAGAAAAATATAAAGAAACATACTTTAGCAAATAATGCTACCATTCCTAAAACGTTTCCAATATTTACACCAACATTTTCTACCATCCATTGCATTCCCGGATAGTTATATCCTCCAAAAAATAATACAGAAATAATAGTTGCTGAAGTAAACATACTTGCATATTCAGCAAATAAATAGAATCCCATTTTCATGGATGAATATTCAGTATGGTAACCTCCAATTAATTCAGATTCACATTCAGCCAAATCAAAAGGAGTTCTGTTTGTTTCTGCAAACGAACAAATTAAGAAAATCAAGAATGATAGAGGCTGATAGAATACATTCCAGTTCATTCCTTGTTGCTGTAATGAAATTTCTTTTAAACTCATTGTTCCTGTCATCATCAACAATGCAATCATTGATAATCCCATTGCAACTTCATAAGAAACCATTTGCGAAGCCGCACGAACAGCTCCCATCAATGAGAATTTATTATTAGAAGCCCATCCACCAATCATGATACCATAAACTCCAACTGAAAGAACTCCAAAAATATACAGTAAAGCAATATTAATATCAGTTGCCTGAAGTATTACATCTCTTCCAAAAACATGAAGTTTATCTCCCCACGGAATTACCGCACTAGTCATTAAAGCAGTACTCATGGCGATTGCGGGTCCTACAACAAATAAAAATTTGTTAGGCGTATTTGGAAAAAATTCTTCTTTCGAAAATAATTTCATACCATCAGCAAGAGGTTGCAATAATCCTCCCCATCCGGCACGGTTAGGTCCTACACGATCCTGAAGAAAAGCAGCAACTTTACGTTCAGCCCAGGTAGAATACATTGCCATAATCATCGTCACGGCAAAAACCACAACAATTACAACACTCTTTTCTATAATAAACGCACCATCTACCATCATTAAGAATTTTTGTTGTTAGTGTTTAATGGAATTTCAGCCATACTAATTTTTTTACGGTCGATATCTCTACCTTCCAATATTGTTTTTTCTGTAGCAATTATTACTTTCTCTAATTTTTGAGTGTAATTGTTTTGGTTGATAACAGAATCTTTTTCAAATTCTCTTGGTCCTTCAATAACCCAGTCGTTTACGTTTTTGTGATCAAAACGACAACTGTTGCAAATGAATTCTTCTACTTCATGGTACTCATCTTTACGACCGGTCACACGTTGGATTTCTCCTCCAAACATCCACACAGTTGTTTTACCACAACATCCCGGAGTTGTACATTCTCTGTGTGCATTGTAAGGCTTATTGAACCAAACTCTTGATTTAAAACGGAAAGTTTTATCAGTCAATGCCCCAACAGGACAAACGTCGATCATGTTTCCGGAGAATTCATTGTCAATAGCTTTTGAGATACCGGTTGAAATATTAGCGTGATCTCCACGATCTAATACTCCGTGAACTCTGTTGTCAGTCAATTGATCTGCAACTTGTACACATCTTTGACATAAAATACAACGGTTCATATGTAGTTGAATATTTGGACCAATATCTTCTGGTTCAAATGTTCTTTTTTCTTCAATAAAACGTGATTTTGGATTTCCGTGCTCAAAACTCAAGTTTTGAAGATCACATTCACCAGCCTGATCACAAACCGGACAATCTAATGGGTGATTGATCAGTAAAAATTCAGTTACAGATTTACGCGCTTCGGTTACACGATCCGATGATTTACTGTTTACTTCCATTCCGTCCATACAGCCTGTTACACAAGATGCCATTAATTTTGGCATTGGTCTTGGGTCAGCTTCACTTCCTTTTGCAACTTCAACTAAACAACAACGACATTTACCGCCGCTGCCTTTTAATTTTGAGTAATAGCACATGGCTGGCGGAACTAAATCTCCACCAATCATACGTGCAGCTTGCAGGATCGTTGTTCCTGGCTCTACGTCTATACTTTGACCGTCTATGGTTACTTTCATCTCTTTGTTTTGTTTTTTTAGTTTCAGGTTTAAAGTTTCAGGTTGGGTACCTGTAACTAAAAAAACATGAAACTTGAAACTATTTTTTAACTTTTATACAATTACTTTACCGCCTACTAAATGCTTTACTTGCGAGAAAGGTTCAGTAACAAAGTGATCTCTATTTTTTATCTTTTCAGGGAAACGAACGTGATATTCAAATTCATCTCTAAAATGACGAATAGCTGCTGCTACTGGCCATGATGCGGCGTCACCAAGCGGACAAATTGTGTTACCTTCGATTTTGCTTTGAATGCTCCACAATAATTCGATATCCTCTTCACGGCCCTGACCGTTTTCGATTCTCCACAATATTTTTTCTAACCAACCTGTTCCTTCGCGACATGGTGTACATTGTCCGCAAGATTCGTGGTGATAGAAACGAGCAAAATTCCAGGTGTTTCTTACTACACAAGCAGTATCATTATAAACAATGAATCCACCTGAACCTAACATCGATCCGGTAGCAAAACCACCATCACTTAAAGATTCGTAAGTCATTAATCTGTCTTCACCATTAGCCGTTTTGAAAATTAATTCAGCTGGCAAAATCGGTACTGAAGATCCTCCCGGAACAAATGCTTTCAAAGGTCTGCTGGAAGACATTCCTCCTAAGTATTCATCAGAATTCATAAATTCATCAACACTTAATCCTAATTCAATTTCGTATACTCCCGGATTTTTTATGTGTCCTGAAGCAGAAATTAATTTAGTTCCTGTTGAACGGCCTACACCAATTTTAGCGTAATCATCACCGGAATTGTTGATAATCCAAGGCACAGTAGCGATAGTTTCAACATTGTTTACAACTGTAGGGTTTGCCCATAATCCAGAAACTGCAGGGAATGGTGGTTTAATACGAGGGTTTCCTCTTTTACCTTCTAATGACTCAATAAGTGCAGTTTCTTCTCCGCAAATATAAGCACCAGCTCCACAATGAACATATAATTCTAAATCGTAACCTGTTCCTAATATATTTTTTCCTAACCAACCGGCAGCTTTAGCTTCGGCGATGGCTCTTTCTAATATTTTGAAAACCCACATATATTCTCCACGAATGTAGATATAAGATAGGTTAGCACCTAAGGCAAAACTTGATGTAATCATTCCTTCGATCAATAAGTGAGGAATATACTCCATCAAATAACGATCTTTGAAAGTCCCTGGTTCAGACTCGTCGGCGTTGCAAACTAAATGTCTTGGTTTTCCTGATTTTTTGTCAATAAAACTCCATTTCATTCCAGCTGGGAATCCAGCTCCACCACGACCACGAAGACCTGATTTTTTCACTTCTTCAACAACTTCGTCAGGCGTAAGTGTTTTTAAAGCTTTTTCTACAGAAGAATAACCACCATTTTGGCGATATACTTCATAAGTTTTAATACCCGGAACATTGATTTTATCTAATAATATTTTTTGTGACATATTATTTATCGTGTAATATTATTTTATCATCTCTGCAATCAGCGATTAACTGATCGATTTTTTCTTCTGTCAATTTTTCTTTGTAGAAATCTCCTAACTGCATCATAGGAGCGTATCCGCAAGCGCCTAAACATTCTACGCCGGCAATGGTAAACATTCCGTCAGGAGTTGTTTCGCCCATTTTGATGCCTAATTTTTCAGAAGTATAATCCATTAAATTTTCAGCACCATTTAAACAACAACAAGAAGTCTGGCAAAATTCAAACATATATTTTCCAATTGGTTTTTGGTTGTACATGGTATAAAACGTAACCACTTCGTAAACTTCAATTGGTTTTATATGCAAAATTTCAGCAACTTTATCCTGCAACTCTGTACTTAACCAGTTATCATGCGCATCTTGCACTTCGTGCAAAACAGGCAACAAAGCTGATTTTCTTTTGTCTTCAGGATAATGACTGATTAACTCATTGATGCGATTCATCAATGCTTCAGTCATGTTTATTTCTTGTTTGTAATGTTTTCTTTCCATTCTTATTTTGGATTTTAGATTTTAGATTTTAGATTTTTCAATCCGTATCTATAATCGGCATTCTGCAATCTTTTTTTTAATTTTAGATTTTCTCAGTTTAGATTTGATATTTTTTCAATCTGAAATCTATATTCTAAAATCTACAATCTTCTTATGCGTCTAATTCTCCTGCAATAACATTTAAACTTGACAGAATAACAATTGCATCTGATAATAAAGCGCCTTTGATCATTTCAGGATATGCCTGGTAATAAATAAAACAAGGTCTTCTAAAATGCAATCTGTATGGAGTTCTGCTTCCGTCTGTAACTAAATAAAATCCTAGTTCTCCATTTCCGCCTTCAACAGGGTGGTAGATTTCTGCAACCGGTACAGGAACTTCTCCCATTACAATCTTAAAGTGGTAAATTAAAGATTCCATTGAAGTGTAAACATCTTCTTTTGGAGGAAGGTAATAATCAGGAACTTCTGCATGATATTCATTTCCGGCTGGCATTTTATCTAAAGCCTGACGAATAATGCTTAAACTTTCGCGAACTTCTGCATTACGAACACAAAAACGATCGTAAGTATCACCTGATTTTCCAACAGGAACAATAAAATCGAAATCTTCATAAGAAGAGTAAGGATGTGCAACACGAACGTCATAATCAACTCCGGCAGCACGTAAATTTGGACCTGTAAATCCGTAAGCCATTGCTTGCTCTGCTGAGATTGCACCTACGTTTACCGTTCTGTCAAGGAAAATTCTGTTTCTTTCGAATAAGTTTTCAAATTCTTGCCATGCGACAGGAAAATCTTTTAAAAACACATCCAGTTTGCGGAATGCTTCTGGTGTCCAATCTCTTTCGAAACCACCAATTCTTCCCATATTTGTTGTTAAACGTGCTCCACAAATTTCTTCGTAGATCTCGTAAACTTTTTCTCTAAATTGAAAAACGTACAAGAAACCGGTATACGCACCAGTATCTACACCAAGAATCGAATTACAAATCAAGTGATCTGTAATACGCGCCAATTCCATTACGATAACTCTTAAATATTGAGCACGTTTAGGTACTTCGATATTTAGTAATTTCTCTAAAGTCATCCACCATCCCATATTATTAATAGGAGAGGAGCAATAGTTCATACGGTCTGTAAGAGGGGTAATTTGGTAAAAAGGACGATTTTCGGCAATTTTTTCGAAAGCTCTGTGAATGTAACCAATAGTTGGTTCAGCTTCAAGAATTCTTTCACCGTCCATCAACAGGATATTTTGAAAAATACCGTGAGTGGCCGGGTGTGTAGGACCTAAATTCAATACTGAAAGCTCGCTTCCGTCTTCGTTTAGTTTATCCTTTACTATTTTAGCATAACGATGCTCTGGGGGTAATAATAGTTCTGACATTTATAATGTTGAATTATTTATTTTTTAGCAATTTGTTGTTGTTCTTCCAAAGAATCTATCATCTTTATCAGTTCTTCCGCTGTCTTCCATTGGGAATTCTTTTCGCATTGGGAACGATATCATTTCATCCATATTCAAAATACGTTTCAATTGCGGATGACCAACAAAGTTAATCCCAAAGAAATCGTAAGTTTCTCTTTCCATCCAGTTTGAACTTAAGAAAATATTTGAAATGGTTTTTATTTCCGGTTTTTCGCCGTTAAGATATACTTTGATTCTAATACGTTTGTTTTCGTACCAGTTGTGCAGGTGATACACAATTGCAAACTGACGATCTAATTCGTTGTCCGGATAGTGAATACCGCATAAATCGGTTAAAAAGTGAAAACGTAAGTCAGAGTCGTTTTTCAAAAAAAGAATTAAAGCTGTAATTTTATCAGCAGTAGTTTCCAGTGAAAAAATATCTCTTTCTTGTTGAAAGTTAAAAACACTTGCGTCAAATGTTTCTGTAAGTTTATCCTGAATCAGGGTATTTTCTAAAGCCATCTTATGAAATGTTATATGAAGCTAGTAATTCTTGGTACTCTGGTGAACTTCTACGTCTCACAGATTCAGATCTTACCAATTCTTGAAGTTTCATTACTCCATCTACTATTTGTTCTGGTCTTGGAGGACATCCCGGGACATAAACGTCAACTGGAATCACTTTATCGATTCCTTGTAAAACGGAATAAGTATCAAAGATTCCGCCTGATGAAGCACAAGCTCCAACTGCAATAACCCAACGAGGTTCTGCCATTTGCTCGTAAACTTGTCTTAAAATAGGGGCCATTTTTTTAGAAATAGTTCCCATTACCATTAGCATATCAGCCTGACGGGGAGAAAAACTCACACGCTCAGAACCAAATCGTGCTAAATCATAATGTGAAGCCATTGTTGCCATAAACTCGATTCCGCAACAAGAAGTTGCAAACGGTAAAGGCCAAAGAGAATTCGCGCGCGCCATTCCTACTACATCATTTAGTTTTGTGGCGAAAAAACCTTCACCAACAACACCTTCAGGAGGGGCAACCATATTTACTTTTGAATCGCTCATTTTTATTTTAGATTTCTGATTTTAGATTTTAGATTTGGGGAAATCGTAAAAATTAAAATCAATTTTTAAATCAGTATATTAATTCCAGGAAATCAAATCTTAAATTGTAACTCTAAATCTATTCGGATAACCGATTCTTAAATCTAAAATCACCAGTCTAAAATCTAAAATCGTTTTATTCCCAGTCTAAGGCTTTTTTCTTGATGATATAGAAAAAGCCAACTAAAAGAAGTGACATGAATACGATCATCTTTAACATTCCTTCAATACCAAGTTCTTTAAAGTTTACTGCCCAAGGGTAAAGAAAAATTACCTCTACATCAAACAATACAAATAAAATGGCTACCAGGAAATATTTTACTGAAAAAGGAATACGGGCGTTACCAACAGATTCGATACCGCACTCAAAGTTTTTATCTTTAACTTCTGAGGTTCTTTTTGGTCCTAATTTTCCAGAAATAATGATTGTTCCTACCACAAAACCAACAGCCAGAATAAACTGCATTAAAATAGGAAGATAACTGTATTGATCAGATTGCATAAACTTAGGTTTTTTACTTAAAGAATAAGCCACAAAGATAACTTTCAACTCTGTAAATCACAAGCTAAAAAAGGATTTAAGTGTATCACTTAAGGGTCATTATTTGTAATTTTTATTGATTATAAATAATAACAACCTATTTTAAGTTTTTTTTAAGATTTGAGCAAAAAAAAACGTCTCGAAATTAATCGAAACGTTTTTAAACCATTCAGAGGCAAAAAAAATAAATTGCTATATTTTTCTTAGATTACTGCTACTTTAGCAGCAACTTTCCCTTTTCTTCCTTCTTCTTCTTCGTAGCTTACACGGTCACCTTCGCGTAATTCTTCCGCGTTAATTCCTGAAGCGTGAACGAAGATATCTTTTCCTGTTTCTTCGTCTGTAATGAATCCATAACCTTTAGATTCATTGAAAAATTTTACTGTACCTGTACGCATTGTAATTGTAATAATAATTTATAATGAAGCAAATGTAATATATAAATTCATACAAAAGACAAGAAGGTGTTAATTTTTTGTAAAAATTATTGATTCACAGTGTTTTCGCTATTTATATTGCATCAATTTTGATATGTAAGTGCTTTATTTAGGAATCATCAATTGTAAGAAAAAAAGCTGTAAAAGTAGCTTATAGTGTACAAATATTTCTTAACTTTTGCAAAAGTAAATCCTGTAATTATGGGTTATGTGAGAGAATACTTGTATTTACTGAGGTTGTTGATTTCAATGAACCTGTTTTTCAAATTAAAAAATGTATAAAAAGAAAAACGGCAGCTAAAATTTTTTAGCTGCCGTCTCATTTTTCAAATTCTCAAAAAATTATATTGAGTCAATTTTAATGTGTAATTCTTTTAATTGGGCATCATCAATTTTAGCCGGTGCATCGATCATTACATCACGTCCTGAATTATTTTTTGGAAATGCAATAAAATCTCTAATGGTTTCCTGACCTCCCAAAATAGCAACTAATCTGTCAAGACCAAATGCTAAACCTCCGTGTGGTGGTGCTCCAAACTGAAAAGCATCCATTAAAAAGCCAAATTGCGCTTTTGCTTCGTCTTCGGTAAAGCCTAAATATTTAAACATCAATTGTTGAGTAGCTTTATCATGAATACGAATTGATCCTCCACCAATTTCATTTCCGTTTAAAACCATATCGTAAGCATTTGCACGAACTTTTCCAGGTTCTGTTGCCAGTAAATGCATGTCTTCAGGTTTTGGAGATGTAAATGGGTGGTGCATTGCGTGATAACGACCCGTTTCTTCATCAAGCTCTAATAATGGGAAATCAACTACCCAAAGTGGTGCAAATTCTTCCGGTTTACGCAATCCTAAACGAGTTGCTAATTCCATACGAAGTGCAGAAAGCTGACCTCGTGTTTTATCAGCCGGACCAGAAAGAACAAAAATCATATCACCAGGTTTTGCTCCTGTAATTTTTGCCCATTGTGCTAAATCATCCTGATCGTAGAATTTATCTACAGATGATTTGAAAGTTCCATCGTCATTACATTTTGCATACACCATTCCTGATGCGCCAACCTGAGGACGTTTTGCCCAGTCAATTAATCCGTCAATTTCTTTACGGGTATAATTTCCTGCTCCAGGAACTGCAATTCCCACAACTAATTCCGCAGCGTTGAATACCGGAAAATCTTTATGTTTTGCAAATTCGTTTAACTCACCAAATTCCATCCCAAAACGAATGTCCGGTTTGTCATTTCCGTATGTTTTCATGGCATATTCGTAGGTAATTCTTGGGAATTTATCTACATTAATACCTTTAATTTCTTTTAGTAAATGTCTTGTCAAACCTTCAAAAACATTCAAAATATCTTCTTGTTCCACAAATGCCATTTCGCAATCGATTTGTGTAAACTCAGGCTGACGATCTGCACGCAAATCCTCATCACGGAAACATTTCACGATCTGAAAATATTTATCCATTCCGCCCACCATCAATAATTGTTTAAAGGTTTGTGGAGATTGCGGCAATGCATAAAATTGTCCTTCGTTCATACGACTTGGTACAACGAAATCTCTTGCGCCTTCCGGAGTCGATTTTATTAAATAAGGAGTTTCAACTTCGCAAAAATCTAAATCAGATAAGTATTTACGAACTTCCATCGCTACTTTATGACGGAATAATAAACTGTTTTTTACAGGATTTCTTCTAATATCTAAATAACGATATTTCATTCGGATATCTTCTCCACCATCCGTTTCATCTTCAATAGTAAAAGGAGGCGTTAATGCTGCATTTAAAACAGTCATTTCTGTAACTAAAATTTCAATTTCACCAGTCGGAATGTTTTTGTTTTTGGCTTCACGCTCAATTACAGTTCCTTTTACCTGAATCACAAATTCTCTACCAAGAGTTTTTGCCAGTTCAAAAACCGTTTTATCCGTACGACTTTCGTCGAAAATAAGTTGTGTAATTCCGTAACGGTCACGTAAATCGACCCAATTCATAAATCCTTTATCGCGTGATTTCTGAACCCAACCCGCTAGTGTAACTTCCGTATTAATATTTGAGGCGTTCAATTCGCCACAATTATGACTTCTATACATGATCAAAATTTTAGACTGCAAAAGTAAACACAAAATTCAAGATAATATAGTAAAGTGATAAAGTTGATACATCGAAATTTGAAATATTTTGTTAATTCTTAAATTTTGACGCTGTAATTTCTTTAGATTTGAATCACTAAAAGCAAACTATAATTATTATGAAAAAACTTTTTATAACTGGTCTGTTGATTTTTAGCGCTTTGCATGTTATTGGTCAAGCTAAAAATCAAATCAAATTCACGGCTAAAATCTCTAACAGAAATAGCGATACTTTAGTTATTAGAGGCAAGGATAATTTTAAACAAGTTATCCCAATTGATAAAAAAGAAGTTTTTGCAGCTAATTTTGAAGCTCCTAAAGGATTTTATATGTTTTCTGACGGAACAGAATCTTCTAATTTATATTTAAAGGCGGATTCAGAAATTAACTTAACAATGGATGCCAAGGAATTTGATGAGACTATTTTATATAAAGGTAAAGGTGTTGATGAAAGTAATTTCATGGCACAACAGGCTTTAAAAGATGAGCAATTTCAAAAAGAGGCTTTCGCCAAAGAACCGACAGAGTTTGCGACTTTATTAGCGGCAAAGAAAAAGGCAGATATTGAAAATGTTGAAAAAGGTAATTTTGATCCTGAATTTAAAACAGCATTAAAAAACAGTCTTGAAAGTTTTAATCAATATGCTGCACAGGAATACGACAGAGCATCAAAAGCAAATAAACTAAACGGAAAACCTTCGCCCAATTTTGATTACGTTAATTATAAGGGAGGGAAAACTAAACTTTCTGATTTAAAAGGTAAATATGTTTACATCGATCTCTGGGCAACCTGGTGTGCGCCTTGTAGAGCTGAGATTCCGTATCTGCAAAAAATTGAAGAAAAGTATCACGGAAAAAATATTGAGTTTGTTAGTATTTCAATTGATAAACTGAAAGATAACGAAAAATGGAAAAAATTTGTAGCTGATAAAAGTCTGGGCGGAATACAATTATTTGCTGATAAAGATTGGGAATCTGAGTTTGTAACCAGTTATGGCGTAACCGGAATTCCCAGATTTATTATTGTTGATCCAAAAGGAAATGTTTTAAGTGCAGATGCTGATCGACCATCATCTCCAGAGCTTCAGAAGCAATTAGATACATTATTAAAGTAAATTATTATAAAACTTACAACGATATAGTAAATTATCATATTGTAATAAATATCAGTAAAACCAGTGCCTGAGCACTGGTTTTTTTGTTTTAGATCATTTTCCAATGTTAAGTTTTTATTCAATGTTACCAAATTGTTAAGTAAAAGTTTGTTTAATGTAAACTATTAATTATATTTGGTAAAGATTTGAAAACATAAATACCTAAAGATATGAAAAAGTGTGTAATTTTAGTTGCAATATTGTTCTCTGGAATTTTAGTTGCACAAGAGGTAAAACCAGAATTAGAAGCTGTTGGAAACAAAGTAAAAGCTACTTATTACTATGAAAATGGTAAAGTACAGCAAGAAGGTTTTTTTAAAGATGGTAAATTAGATGGCGTTTGGGTATCATACGATGAAAACGGGAATAAAGTTGCCGTAGGAGAATATACAAACGGATTGAAAACTGGAAAATGGGTTTTCTTTAATGAAAAAAACCTTAGCGAAGTTGCTTATGAAAACAGCAAAATCAGCTCAGTTAAAAACTTACAGAAAAATGCTTTGGCAAATAGAAATTAATACAATTTCAAATAATAATAAGAACCGCTTTTATGAGCGGTTTTTTTATGAATAAACATATTGTGTTTGTGGAGAAACATAGAATATTGTGAATCTGCTTTGCGGATTTACCGCAGAGTCTGCAAGTTTACATATAATAGTAATGTTTATAAACAGAAAGTTCACAAAACTTTATCTTGATCTGGCTTTGTGAACTTTGCATTTGCAATCATAAAATAAGATGAAAAGTTGTGTTCTTTGCGGTTAGATTTTTATGCCTTTATTTTTTTACAGGATTTTTTTCTTCTCCCGTACCAAATTACGAAACCGGTTACAGGCAAAGCTGCTGCTATCAAACTAACAATAAAAGCGACGATTTTCCCAGGCAGATTTAAGATTTGTCCTGTATGAATTCCGTAATTCATTTCGACAACTTTCAGGCCTAAGCTTTTTGAGTCATAAGGAACGCTTTGAATTAATTCCCCACGATACGGATGAAAATAATAATTACTTTGATGGTCAAATCGTAACGAGTGAGGATAAGCTCCCGTGTTAATAATATCTCCTTTTTTTTGCGGAAGCATTACGTAGAACATTTCAGATTTTGGATTCTTCAGCATAGTCTGAATCAGAGCACGATCGATTGCTGCAGAAGTATTTATATCAAATTTTGTAGTGTCAATTACAGGAGCTTTGATTTCGGTATTTTTATCTCCACCAAAATTAAAGCCTTTATAAATACCATTTCCAACCCAATCATAGGTAAAAGTTAAACCTGTAATGGCAATAATAACAGCGATAATTGTAATGTAAAATCCGGATGTATTGTGCCAGTCGTAATTTACTCTTCGCCATCTTGCGGACCATTTTACAGAGAAACTTCTTTTAATATCAATTCTTCGCTTTGGCCACCATTGAATGATTCCTGAAATTAACAATAAAATGAAAATGATGGTTGCGCCGCCAATAATGTGTTTGCCAATATAATCCGGCAGCAATAAATACAAATGAATATATTCTACAATCATAAAAAAGTCCGATTCCGGATCTTCAACTCTTAAAACTTTTCCTGTGTATGGATTAAAGTAGAGATATCTATTTTCTGTATCAGAATAGACATAAACAATTGCAGAGCGATTTCTTCCATAATAGGCAACCATACTGGATTTATATGTTGGCAGAATTTTTTTTACCTTTTCCTGTAAAAAAGATGGCAGGATAAAAGGTTTGTTTTGAGGTTCAACCAATCGCCATTCTTTACGAGTGATGTCTTTTATTTCATCATGAAAACAAAATATACATCCGGTGATGCTGACTATAAAAACAATAAGCCCGGAAATTAATCCGAGCCATTTATGTAAAAAACGTATTTTTAGTTTGAATCCCATTTTTTGAATAAAACGCAAAAGTATACGCTAAATCTCGCGGGGACAAATTATTTATGCCAATTTTTAAGAAACTACTTTTTTTGGCTTTAAGTGGTAAGCGACATAAAGTGTGATTGATGCTAAAACAATCCAAAAAACATCAATAAAGAAAACCTGAATATGATTTTGCAGGAATGAATTCCAAAACCAATTTCCAGATACAATTCCGTTTGTTATTGGAATCAGAAATCCTAAAATACTTCCCGATATTAAACAGAATTTATTCGTGAACGCATCATTCTTTTTAATTATAAAAAATATCGTAAGGATAAGCCATCCTCCAAAATAAACTAAGAAAAGATGATCCTGAGTTAAGGGATAAAATATTTTAGCAGCAATAAATGCAACCGCGGTAATGGGATACATACTCAAACAAATTGCCAAATAGATACGAACAACGGCTGCGTTGAAGCGTCTTTTCTTTTCAGGTAAATTATTTTTCTGTCTGGCAACTAACCAGATCATCACGCCGGAAATAATTACAAAGCAAGTGATAATTCCTAACACGAAACTCACAATCTTTAATGCATATCCGCCATAATCACCAAAGTGGATTCGATACAAAACGTTTTTCACAACGTCGAGATAGTTGTTTTGTGTTACAGGATTTTTCTTTGCAACTTCTTTTCCATCAGCGATTCGATAAATTACTTTTCCAACTCCTGTGAATTTTTTATGACTTAACATTTCGCCTTCAACGACAACATGCATATTGGCATCGCCATAATTTTGAATAAAAACGCGTGTAATTTCAAAATCTTTCCAGTTGTTTTTTGTTTTTGCAACTAGCTGGTCAATATTAAAAGGTGTTGCTAATTTTTTATTGTCAAATTGATAAACAGGATCATTGTATTCTAATTCTTTGTACAATTTGTCCTGATCGCCTTTGTATAATGCCATTACAGCAGGCGCAACAATCAAAAGCTTGATCATAAAGAATGCTCCTGTTACAGCATAGACAAATTGAAAAGGTAAACCAATCATTCCTAAAGCTGTATGTGCATCTGTCCACAAGGTTTTTAATTTTTCTTTTGGACGGAAAATATAAAAGTTAGAAACGATTTTTTTCCAATGTAATAAAACACCGGTCACAATTGCAAATAGAAAAAACAATGCGACAAAACCGGAAAGATAATATCCAAGCGGATAAGGAATCTGAGCCAGAAAGTGTAAACGATATAAAAATTCCCCTAACGAATAAGATTGTTCATAGGTGTAGGTTTTGAATGTTTGGGTGTCAAGGTAAAAAAACGTTCCTTCTTTTTGTTTGGCCGGAGCCAAAGTATCTTTGGTACCTTCAAGATAAACGGCAACTCTTCGTTCGTTACTTGGTTTAGAAATAGTAATGTTTCTTCCGTGTAAAATGTATTCTTTATTAAGTTTATTTAAAGTTGTATTATAGTCTAATTGAATTTCTTTAGTAATTGCAGAAGATTCATTTCTTTCCCAATTGATGATTTCATCCCTGAAGAAAGAAAAAGATCCTGCGAAAAAAATCACAAAAAGAACTACACTGATAACAATTCCGCTAACGGTATGTGTATGAAAATAGATATTATAATTACGGTTATTCATAAGTTACTTTGCTATCGGATTGTAGGTTTGACCCAAATAAATAAAAAGAGAAAAAACTAAAGTCAGCAGGATATAAATACCCCAGATTTTCCATGCGCTTTTTGCTAAAAAAGCAATTACCATTAGTGCTACCCAAAGTATAAATCCGGTAAAAGCCATTGTCATTAAAATATTAGCACGATTAAACCACGAAGCTAAAGCCAAATGAAAAGTGACAGAAACAAAATAGCCGCCTAATATAGCAGCTGTAATTTTGGCAAATCGTTGCCATGGAGATTTTGTTAGATATTTAGGATTTGCTGGCATATTTTGGTTAGAAATAAGTTAGTGGAAATAAAATTCTAGTAAAGCCACAATGATAAAAAGAGCAATAATAGCGAATCGGTTTATTTTTTTTAACGGAGTTAAAATGATGATTAAACTTCCAATAGTCATTAATTGAATAAAAAACATTAAAGTTCCGCAACATACAGATTGTGTAATCAGCCACAATGAGTAGGCAAGAAGCAGAAGAGCTAAGCCTACAAATTTAGTTGGTTTTGGATTGCTCTTCATCCATTTTTCAAAACCTAAATCATAAGATAAAGTAGCTCTTTTTGAAGTGTAATAAAGAGTATAAAAAGCTAAAAAAACGATAAGACTTGCTATTGTTATCATGATTTTATGAATTTAAAAAACACCTTTCTGTTTCAGCAAAAAGGTGTTTTTGTTTGTTTTATTAGAATTTGTATGAGAAACTTGCAGCTAAGCTTCGCATGTTTTTTGGGTGTATAGTTGACCAACCATCATAAGTATCAACATTTGCGATATTATCAAGTTTAAGTGTCAAAGTGAATTTTTCTGTTCCGTAGAATACAGAAGAATTAAGTACTGTATACTCCGGAATTGTAAATTGTCCGGTAAGTGTACGGTTCATGATTTTATTATTACTTGCATAATTTCCTCCAAAACCTAAACCGAAACCTTTTAAGTCTCCGTCAAGAAATCTGTAGCTTGCCCAAAGATTGGCTAAGTTTTGCGGTCCTGCACTTTCTGGTCTGTGACCTACAAAATCAGGATCTCCAGCAGTTAAAAGCGCATCATTATAGCTATAACCAGCAACAATGTTTAAACCATCAATAGGGTTTGCAACGATTTCAGCTTCAAAACCTTTATTTTTTTGTCCACCATCTTGGTAAGACGTTTGTGTTGTTGCAGTGTAAACTGTATAAACCTGATCTTTAACTTCAGTGTTGTAATAGCTGAAAGTTGCATAAAGTCTGTCTTTAAAAACATTCAATTTTGTTCCAACTTCAAACTGATTAGCATGTTCAGGAGAAAATGTTCTTGGTAAAGAAGTTCCATTTGCTAATATATCGCTGGTTGGTGATGTGTTAGCAAAACCATCCATGTAGTTTGCGAAAACAGATACTTTGTCAATAATTGGCTGATAAACCAATCCAAATTTAGGTGAAAAAGCAGTTTGGTTGTAATCATCAGTATCTGTATTAACATCACCTTGAGTCATGAAACGATCTACACGTAAACTTGCCATTGCAGATAATGCAGGAGTAAAGTTGATTACGTCAGATACGTAAGCACTCATTACTTCTTGTTTGGTTTTGTTATTGTTCATAGGAGCTGAAGATAAAAGTTTGTCAGCGCCTGCTTTTGTCAATTGACCACTATCTCCATTAGTAATGTATTTAGTTGGATCAGTAATTTGATATAGGTTTTCGTTTACTGTTTTAAGATCAAGATTTCCAATATAGATTCCGCCATTTGCTACATATCCGGTACCATTATCAATTGAACCTCTATTGAAATAATCTAAACCGGCAACAATCCTGTTTCGTAAGTTTCCTATTTTAAAATCACCAATAAAATTTTGTTGAATATCAGTAATTAAAGTAGTGGCATCTTGATAGTTCATTTGACGACCAAGTACAATTCCTTCAGTTATACCAGGATAATATTGAGTTCCTTCATATAAATAGGAATAATATCCTTGTGATTTTGCTGAATTTCTTGAAACAACAGTTTGAGAACTCCATTGATCATTAAATTTGTAATTCATTTGCCCTTGTAAACTATAAGAAGGAGTTTCCATAGCAAGTTGATTACTTGTGTATGAACGCTTATTGTCATAACCTAATTCATCAATATTATGCACTCTTAAAGGCGCACCTCTGTCTAAGAATAACATTGTTTGATTAGTTGATTTGTTATTCATGAATTCCGTGTTAATAAAAAACGAAAGTTTGTCATTAACCTGATAAGATAAAGATGGGGCAAAAAAGAATGATTTTTTGAATCCTGCATCCTGAAAACTGTTTTCGTTATGATAAGCAGTATTGATACGCAAGTTTACTTTGTGTTCTTCATCTAAAGGAGTATTAACATCAGCTGTAACACGATTTAAACCGTAACTTCCTGCAGTATAATTTATTTCTCCTCCAAAATGATCGTAAGGTTTTTTAGTTGTTAAATTGATTAAACCTCCGTATGAAATTAAACTGCTTCCAAATAAAGTTCCTGATGGTCCTTTAATTACTTCAATTTTTTCAATGTTAGCAGGATCAAGACTTCCGTTTGATAAAGCAGGTAATCCGTTAATCATACTTGGCTGAACAGCAAATCCTCTTAAAGAGAAATATGCAGCACCATCTCCACCACGACCTGTTGAAGCCCAAAGTGGTGATAATCCCGGAGCATTTTTAAGTGCGTCATCGATATTTGTAACTACTTGCTCTTTTAAAAGTTCACTTGTAATAGTAGTATAAACTTGTGGGTTTTCAAGATTTTTAAGTGGTAATCTTGAAACTTGCTGAGTCTCTTTACGTGCTAATGGATTTTTTTTATTTCCTCCATTTACTACAATTTCGTCTAATTGTTCTGAGTTTGAACTAATAGTAAAGTCTTCGATTATGTCATCTCCATTATTAAGAGTAACACTTTTCTCTTTTGAGGAATGTCCAACAGCAGAAACTCTAATTATATAGTTTCCTGGTTTAAGATTTTTAATTTCGTAAAAACCATTAGCGTCAGTATTCGTTCCTATTTTAGTTCCTTTTAAAACTATTGAAACATTGTCAGCAGCCTGATTGTTGGTTAAGCTAATTTGACCTTTGATGCTAGCTTTTTCCTGAGCTGTGATATTTGTAACAGCTAATAGAAAAAAACAAAAGCTCAAAAAAGAAATTGTAAATTTATATTTCATTTTATTTAGAATTGATTTTAATAGCGCAAATTTAATGGTTGATTATTAACCAAACAAGCTATTCTTATTTATTCTAAATAAAATATTTTTTAAAGGGTAAAATTTACGTTTATTCAAAAAATTAACATCTTAAGGAAGATTTAAGCTAATATTAAGAAAAAAAACCTGTTCAATTGAATGAACAGGTTTTAAATTATTGTCGAAAATGATTACAATTACAATTCTAAAGCACGTTTAGCATCGCCATTCATCAATAATTCAACTGGATTTTCTAAAGCTTCTTTTACAGCAACTAAGAAACCAACAGACTCACGTCCGTCGATAATTCTGTGGTCATAAGAAAGTGCTACGTACATCATTGGGTGAATTTCAACTTTACCGTTTACAGCAATTGGACGCTCAATAATATTGTGCATTCCTAAAATTCCTGATTGTGGAGGGTTGATAATTGGAGTACTCAACATGCTTCCAAAAACACCACCATTAGTAATTGTGAATGTTCCACCAGTCATATCGTCAACAGTAATTTGACCGTCACGAGCTCTTAAAGCTAATCTTTTGATTTCAGCTTCAACTCCACGGAAAGTTAAGTTTTCAGCATTACGAACTACGGGAACCATTAAACCTTTAGGTCCTGAAACTGCGATAGAGATATCAGCAAAATCATAAGCGATTTTGTAATCACCATCCATCATTGAGTTTACATCAGGATATAATTCTAATGCTCTTGTAACTGCTTTTGTAAAGAAAGACATGTAACCTAAACCAAGACCACCATGTTTTGCTTTGAAAGCATCTTTGTATTCGTTACGAATCAAGTTGATTGGCGTCATGTTAACTTCGTTGAAAGTAGTTAACATTGCTGTTTCGTTTTTAGCTGCTACTAATCTCTCAGCAACTTTACGACGTAACATTGATAATTTTGTACGCTCAGATCCACGGTTTCCTCCAGTTGGAGTTCCCATAGAAGGTACTGCATTTACAGCATCATCTTTAGTGATTCTTCCGCCTTTACCAGTTCCTGAAACAGTAGCTGGTGCTATATTTTTTTCGTCTAATATTTTTCTTGCTGCCGGAGATGGAGTTCCAGATGCGTAACTTGTAGCCGCCGGAGCTTGAGTTGGAGCTGCTTTTGGCGCTTCAGCTTTTACTTCAGCTTTAGGTGCTTCAGCCTTCACTTCTGCTTTTGGAGCTTCTGCTGCCGGAGCATCACCTGCTGGTTTTACACCATCAGTATCAATTAAACAAACTACAGCTCCTACAGCAACTGCATCACCTTCTTCTGCTTTAAGCGTAATAATTCCGCTCATTTCAGCCGGTAATTCAAGAGTTGCTTTATCTGAATCTACTTCAGCAATAGCTTGATCTTTTTCTACATAATCTCCGTCTTTTACTAACCAAGTTGCAATTTCAACTTCTTTTATTGATTCCCCTGGTGATGGGACTTTCATTTCTAAAATCATCTTTGTTTTTGTTTAAAGTTGTAATTGTTTAAAGTTTCATGTTGTTAAAAACCTGAAACTTTAAACCTGAAACATTTTTTTATCTGAATAAATCTTTATCGAATACCATTCTAATCGCATCTGCATGACGGCGTTTTGCTCTTGTATAACTTCCTGATGCCGGTGCAGCGTAAGCTTTTAACGAAGCTAATCTCCATTTTACAAGATCAAAGTTCATTAACATAAAGCTGTAAGCTCCCATGTTTTTAGGTTCTTCCTGAGCCCAAACATAGTCGTCAGCATTTGGATATTGTGCAATAATTGCTTTCAATTGCTCAACCGGCAAAGGAAACAATTGCTCAATACGCACAACTGCTACGTCATTTCGTCCGTTGTTTTCTCTTTCAGCAACGATGTCATAGTAGAATTTACCAGTAACAAAAACTAATGTTTTTACTGCTTTTTTGTCTACTGTATTGTCATCGATAGTTTCCTGGAAACTTCCTTTTTCTAAATCTTCGATTGTAGATACACATCTTGGATCACGTAACAAACTCTTAGGTGTAAAAACAATAAGAGGTTTACGGAATTTTGTTTTCATTTGTCTTCTCAACAAGTGAAAGAAGTTGGCTGGAGTTGTACAGTCTGCAACATACATATTTTGTCTTGCGCAAAGTTGTAAATAACGTTCCATTCTTGCAGAAGAGTGTTCAGCTCCCTGACCTTCATATCCGTGAGGCAATAATAAAACAATACCGTTTTGGTTGTTCCATTTGTCTTCACCACATGAAATGTATTGGTCTAACATAATTTGAGCTCCGTTAGAGAAATCTCCAAACTGTGCTTCCCAAATTGTTAAGGCATTTGGACTTGCTAAAGCATATCCGTAATCAAAACCTAAAACTCCGTATTCTGATAATAATGAGTTATAGATATTGAAATTTCCTTTTTTGCCTTCAAGGTTATTGATAAGGATTACTTCTTCTTCAGAATCTTCCACTTTAACAACAGCATGACGGTGAGAGAAAGTTCCACGCTCAACATCCTGTCCTGAAATACGAATATCATAACCTTCCTGAAGTAATGATCCGTAAGCTAAATGTTCTGCCATTCCCCAATCTAATAAATTGGTATCGAAGAACATTGTTTTTCTGTCGTTGATTAATTTCTGAATTTTACTGATGAATTGTTTGTCTTCCGGTAAATTAGAAATTGCATTTGCAATTTGAGTAAGACCTTCTCTTGAATAAGAAGTATCTACATTTTCAAGCATTTGCGTATCTGTTACCTGAACAAATCCGTCCCATTCGTTTTTCATGAATGGAGTTATAATAGTCAAATCTTTTTTACGGGAAGCTTCTAAATTCTCCTCCATTGTAGATTTGTATACTTTTTCTAAACCATTTACGTAAGAAGCATCGATTACGCCGTCTGACAATAATTTCTCTGCATAAATATCTCTTGGATTTTTATGTTTTGAGATGATTTTGTATAAAACCGGTTGTGTAAAACGAGGTTCGTCACCTTCATTATGTCCGTATTTTCTATATCCTAATAAGTCAATAAATACGTCACGACCAAATTGCATTCTGTAATCCAGTGCAAAAGATATTGCGTGTACAACAGCTTCAGCATCATCAGCATTTACGTGTAATACCGGTGAAAGTGTTACTTTAGCAACATCTGTACAATAAGTCGACGAACGTGCATCTAAATAGTTAGTTGTAAAACCAACTTGATTATTGATTACAATATGAATTGTTCCTCCGGTTTTGTAACCGTCAAGTTGAGCCATTTGAATAATTTCATACAAAATACCCTGACCTGCGATTGCAGCATCACCGTGAACGGCAATTGGTAGTACTTTTGAAAAATCATTAGGGAAATATTTCTCTTGTTTTGCTCTTGTGATTCCTTCAATTACAGCTCCAACCGTTTCTAAGTGAGATGGGTTTGGTGCTAAATTGATGTTTATATTTTTTCCTGTTCTTGTTTTTTTATCGGCAGTAAGACCTAAGTGGTATTTTACGTCACCATCAAAATATTCCTGATCGTAATCTTTACCGTCAAACTCACCAAAAATATCCTGAGTAGATTTCCCGAAGATGTTTGCTAAAACGTTCAGACGACCACGGTGAGCCATTCCCATTACGAATTGTTCAACACCTTTTTCTGCAGCTTGCTCGATTAAAGCATCCAAAGCTGGAATGATAGTTTCACCACCTTCTAATGAAAATCTTTTTTGACCTACATATTTAGTATGCAAGAAGTTCTCGAAAGAAACTGCCTGGTTTAATTTATCTAAAATAGTTTTCTTTTCTTCAGAATTGAAATTAGGCTGATTAACATTTACAGCTAATTTTTCCTGGATCCATTTTACAACACCAGGATTCCTGATGTACATATATTCAATACCAATATGTTGGCAGTAAATAGATTGAAGACGCGTAATAATGTCCTGTAATGTAGAAGGTCCCACTCCGATAGTCTGAGCAGCATCAAAAACTGTAGAAAGATCAGCGGTTGTTAATCCGAAATTCTCAATATCTAAAGTTGGAGAAGAAGTTCTGCGATCACGAACCGGGTTTGTTTTTGTAAACAAATGTCCGCGGGTACGGTATCCATCAATTAATTTTAGAACGTTGAATTCTTTTTGCAGTTTTTCTGAAACCTGACTGTAATCTGTGTTGGGGCTAGTCACATATTCAACAATCTGTTGAACAGGATTTTCGTCATTATAAGTGGTTTGTCCAAAGTCGAAACCCTGAAAAAAACTCCTCCAGCTTGGCTCAACGCTATCTGGATTTACTAAATACTGATCGTATAATTGTGCGAAAAATTCTGTATGCGCTGCATTTAAAAATGAAAACCTATCCATAATATTAGTGAATATACTTTTTGTTAAATAGAATGGCAAAAGTACAACAATCGACTTTATTTAAACCTTTTTTTTACGTACTTTTACGTAAAAATTTGTTAAAAATAGACTCAACTATGAATAATATTCAACTTTCAATCGATTGCAAGAATTATTTTGTGATTTTTGCAGTCTTATTCTTTAGTTCGGCAATTGCGCAACAAAATTATGTAATTGACAATAGTAATCACTTTTGGGACAAGGTTCAGTTTGGTGGCGGACTTGGTTTAGGAATTGGTTCCGGTTACACGGATATCTCTGTCATGCCAAGTGCGATCTACAATGTGAACGAAATCGTAGCGGTAGGTGTTGGGTTGCAATTTGGTTATTTGTCATCAAAAAGCTACTATAACTCATTTGTTTACGGCGGAAGCGTGGTTGGACTTGTAAACCCGATTCCTGAAATTCAATTATCAGCTGAATTAGAACAGGTTCGTGTAAATACAGATTATAATTCGACTCCATACAGACCTTCCTATTCAGATAATTACTGGAACACCGCCTTATATCTGGGTGCAGGTTACAGAGCCGGAAGCGTTACAATTGGTGCGCGATATGATGTTTTGTATGATCCAAACAGAAGTCTTTACGGATCTGGATTTATGCCTTTTGTGAGGGTTTATTTTTAAGGAGGTTCAAAGTTGCAAAGGTTCAGAGGTTTTAATCTATAAAATCTTCTTTTGAGAGAATAGATGACAACCCCCAACCAATTTTAAAAAATGTAGGGTTTAGAAATGATTATTTTTTCGAACAAATTTGTAAGAAGGACAAGATTGGGGTTATTATTGCGAAAGAATGGATTAAAATCCATCCCTACAATATATTTTGTTCCTACCGGAACTGCTAAAAATACGAGAAACTATTTTGTAAAAAAGTCCCAAGTCTTAAGAATTAAAGGCATTGAATTTTTACTCAATTTTTAATGCCTAAAAAAAACATATCTCGGAGAGATTATCTATTGGTAGAATATTAATAACATTCACCAACATTTGTCCCGTAAGGGACTAAACTACATTTGTAAATTTTAGCGTGAAAGGGAGAAAACTTAGAATCTCAGCACCTTATTTAGAATAATGCTTCCTAAACCAAACTTTCTGCCATTCCCTTTTCAATACTAAAAAAGAAACTTGTTCGGCAAGAATTACCAAATCTGAACCGTCTAGTTTTTTGATTTCTTCTTCCGATACATCGATAATGTAAAGCAGGTTGAGATATTCAGCAAATTTGTACTGAATCATTCTGTAGATTTTTTCATGAAGCTGAATTTTTAATTCTTCAGGAGAAATACTTAACGGAAAATCGATTCCTTCGTTTGCCAAATTAAAGTCTTTGTTAATTTGCTCAATCAGACTTATATATAAATTTTCACTTTCGGCATCAGCCAATAAAAAATCGGTATTTTCAGGAATCGGAAACATTGATGCTTTTTAAGATTGGCACAAAGTTAAAACTAAAAAATCATTTAACTGTAGATTCTCTTTCAATGATTCTTGTAGGAAGTTCGATAATTTGATGCGTTACGGGGCGATGTTCTTTGATATCGACAATTTCATCAATTAAAAGCGAAACTGCCTGATGTCCCATTTCAAATCCGGGCTGATCAATTGTTGTTAATTTAGGCGAAATAACTGTACTCATAAACCAATTACTGAATCCGAAAACTGCCACTTGTTCAGGCGTTTTTATTCCGGCTTCATTGAAATATTTAATTATTCCTATGGCTACCAAATCCGTAATGGCAAAAATGGCATCGATATCCGGATTTTCAGTCATTATTTTTTGGGCATTTTCATAACCATCTTCAAAATCAGTATTGTTGTCGCAAACATAAACCAATTTCGAATCGTACTCAATTCCGTGTGCTTCAAGCGCTCTTTTATAACCTAAAAAACGATCGATGGAGTTTTGCGGAACATACGAACCTCTAAAATGGGCAATTCTTTTATATCCTTTGTTAATAAGGTATGTAACGGCATCATAAGCCGCTTTTGCATCATTAATTACCACTTTGGAACAATCAACTCTTTTAGCAATTTTATCAAAAAGAACCACAGGAGTATTTTTGCGAATTGCTTCATTAATATGAGTAAAATCATCCGTTTCGTTTGAGAGCGACATTAAAACTCCGTCGACTCGTTTCTGAATTAATAAAGCAAGTTGTTTTTTTTCCAGTTCATATTTTTCGTTTGATTGCAGTATAATGACAAGATATCCTCTTTTTTCGGCTTCATCCAGAATTCCATTTAATACACTCGAAAAAAAATGATGAACCGTAGCGGGAATAATAACGCCAATGGTTTTGGTTTCATTGGTTCTTAAATTTACCGCAACAGAATTGGGGATGTAGTTCATTATTTCCGCCATTTCAATAACTCTGGCGCGTGTAGACTTACTAATATCTGTATATCCTTTTAACGCTTTTGAAACCGTTGTAACCGAAATTCCCAGTGCTGAGGCTATATCTATTAATTTTGTGTCATTCATGAAATAAAAGTACTAAAAATAAACTGCATTGATAAAAAATTAACTTCCGAAAACGTTTTAGGTGTTTTCGAAAACGTTTTCGATTTTTAATTTCTATATTCCTTATAATTAGTTATTAAGTTTGACAGTGATAACCATAATTACTAACTAACCGAACAAAAAAAATGAAAAAGCTACACCAGTATTCAGGTACATTACTTGTAATGATTTGCCTGTTTTTTTTATCCAATAAAGGGTTTGCCCAAACTCAAAATACAGTTTCAGGAAAAGTAGTCGATGACAGCGGTGCAACAGTTCCAGGAGCAAATGTTACTATAAAGGAAACAGGAAAAAGTACTGTTACGGATGAAAACGGAGGATATTCGTTCTCGAACATTACTGCAGGAACTTATACAATTATAGCAACAAATGTGGGGTATAAAACTTTTGAGAAAAAGTTTGCAGTAAAAGAAGGAGATTCATTAGAAGTAAACTTGCTTCTTGAAGGTGAATCTCAAAGTTTAAATGAAGTTGTGGTTACAGGATCATCAGCGCCAAGATCAAAGTTGGAATCCAGTGTTGCGATTACAACGATGGGAGCAAAGGCAATCGAAGACAGAGCGCCTTCAAGTACGGCTGCTTTACTACAAACTATTCCGGGATTTGTTGTTGAAGCTTCAGGAGGAGAAATAGGAAACAACCTTTTTGCAAGAGGAATTCCATCTGCGGGAGCTTATGAATATGTACAAATTCAGGAAGACGGATTACCTGTTTTTGAAGATGGAGCTTTGCAATTTGCTAACGCCGATACTTTTTACAGATTAGATGAAACCGTAAGTAAAATGGAAGCTGTTCGTGGAGGTTCGGCATCTATTTTTGCTAATAATGCGCCGGGAGGGATTATCAATTTTATATCAAAGACGGGTCAGAATGAATTTAAAGGAAGAGCAAAATTCACGACTTCAGATTACGGAATGTTCAGAACAGATCTTAATTTATCAGGAGCCTTAATTCAGGATAAATTATTTTTTAATGTTGGCGGTTTTTACAGAGCAGATAACGGCGTAAGAAATACTGGTTTTACAGCCAATAAAGGAGGTCAGATTAAAGGAAACATCACTTATAAATTCGATGACGACGATTATTTGAGAATCAATTTCAAACATCTTGATGACAGAAACACCTTCTATTTGCCAATTCCGCTAAAAAGCAATAACGGAAAGATTGAAGGAATTCCAGGATTTAATCCGAATTACGGAACGTTGACTTCAGTAAATTTAAGCCGATTAAATGTGCCTCAATACGGCGGCGGAACTTTTAGCGCCGATTTAGAAGATGGTTCTCACCCGATTATCAACTCAATAGGAGCGGAATTCAAAAAGAAAATATCAGAAAAAGTGACTTTTAAAAACTCTTTCAAACAAACGAATATTGATTTAAATTACAATGCTATTTTTCCAAATGGCGGACCTTGGACACAAGACGCTTATGCAACAGATATTCAAAGTACAACGGCTAGTAATCTGACATATTCTTATGTAGATAACGGACAAACTCTTGATCCAAACGCTTTGATTATGCGAGCTGATCTTTGGCATATCGAGAAAAAGATGAACAATTTTGCGAATAATTTCTCTTTTAATTTTGATTTAGATCCTGTAAAATTAACGGCTGGATATTATTATTCAAACTGGAAATCGAACCAATACTGGAACTGGAATTCCTATTTAGTAGGAGTTTCAGACAATCCGAGATTATTGAATGTAAAGGACAATACAACTGGAGTAGATCATACCTGGAATGGTGTAGAAAGAATTACATGGCTTGAAAGAGATGCACAAACAAAAGGACTTTTGAATGATATTTATGCTGACGCGGAAATTAAAGCGACTGATAATCTGACTTTCAACGCAGGTTTAAGATACAACAAAGACAAATATTCAGGTTACAGAGACAACGCAAGATTTTTTGCTGAAAACTTAGGACTTTTAGACAATAATACGGCTGATGATGCGGTGACGACTGTAAAAGGAAATCCGTATACCTACTGGAGATATGATGTAAGTGAATGGTCATATACCGCAGCAGGAAATTATAAATTCAATGATAAAATGGCATCTTATGCCCGATACAGTCATGGTTTTAGATCTCCAATTGAGGAATCATTTTATGACAATGCAGCAGATTTAAGCAAATTGGAGAACACAGAAGTGAATCAAATTGAATTGGGTTACAAATATGCTAATTCCTTCTTCTATGTGAATGCGAATTTATTTCACATGGGATTAAAAAATGTGGCTTTCACCGATATTTTATCTGACGGAAGCTCTGAAAATAAATTTGCCGATGTAAACAATATTGGTCTTGAAGTAGAGACCAATGCAAGATACGAAATGGTAAAACTGAACTTTACGTTCACCGTTCAAAAACCGGAATATGATAATTTTACAGGAACAAATGCGGATGGTTCTACGTTTGATTTTAACGGAAATACAGCACGAAGAATCCCTAAATTTTTCTGTAACCTAAGACCGGAAGTAGATATTACAAAAGATTTCACAGCCTATGTTCAGTTCTCTTATTACGATAAAAAATTCACCAATCAGGATAACAAACAAGTTTTGCCGGCTTATAAAGAAGTTGGCGCAGGATTAAATTATACCTATAATAATCTTCGTTTTGCAGTTGATGCTTCGAATTTATTCAACGAAATTGGTTTGACCGAAGGAGATCCAAGACAAACAACTTCTGCAGCGAGCGATGTGTTTATGGCAAGACCTATTTTAGGACGTGCGTTTAGATTTTCTGTAGCGATTAATTTCTAAATTTAACCCGTTTGGTGTTATTTTTTAACACATAGAAACATAGAATTATTGAACTGAAAAAAAGGCGTTTCACTTGCATTAATACACATAGCTATGTGTGAGAAACGAGTTTCTTTTTGATTTACTTTTTTCAAACACATAAAATCTATGTTTCTATGTGTTTAATTAAATTTTCATTACGCCCAATGAGTTAAATAGAATATATATACAGTTACTGCAGAGGCGCACAGCAGTGCGTCTCCGCACCATAACCACAAAGAAAAGCAAATAACAACAAATGAAAAACCTAGGAATCAAAATCTCACTTTACCTTAATTATTTTGTCTTTGCTATTTTATTAAACAGCGTAGGAATCGTGATTTTAAAATCGCAAAAAAATTACGGAGTTGATGAAGTTCAGGCGAGTATTCTGGAAGCTTTTAAAGATATGCCCATTGCTATCGTGTCTTTTTTCATAGCCTCTTTTTTACCCAGAATAGGCTACAGAAAATCGATGTTGATAGGTTTAGGATTGGTTATTTTGGCTTGTATTTCTATGTATTTTGGGAATTCTTTTGACAATGCTAAAATTCTTTTTGCCACCGTTGGAGTTTCATTTGCTTTGATCAAAGTTTCGGTTTATTCACTGATAGGAACCGTGACCGAAACCAAAAAAGAACACAACGCTTTAATGAGTAGTATTGAAGGTTTTTTTATGGTTGGGATTGCGTTAGCTTATTTTTTATTTCCGGCTTTTAATAATGAAAATGATCCTAATTCATGGTTGAATGTCTATTGGTTTTTAGCAGGATTATCATTCTTATCATTTCTGTTTTTACTTTTTGTAAAATTCGAAGAAGCAGAAATTTCAGCAGGAGTAAATCTCAAAGACGATTTCCTGCAAATGTTCAAATTAATGGCAAAATTGCTTACCGTTATTTTTGTAATCAGTGTCTTTCTGTTTGTCATGATCGAACAGGGAATTTTGTCCTGGTTGCCTACATTTAATACAAAAGTGCTTCATTTACCGGAGAATATCAGTATTATGATGGCGAGTATTCTGGCTATTTCATTAGCAATTGGAAGGTTGATTGCAGGTATTATAACCAAAAAAGTAAACTGGATTTGGGTTTTAAGTGTTTGTATATTTTGTGCCATGCTGATTGTCATTTTTGTACTTCCAAAAACAGTTGGATTAGAAGTTAAAAACATCAATACGCTTTCAGATATTCCATTAATAGGTTTCGCATTTCCGCTAATCGGATTGTTTATTGCGCCCATATATCCGCTATTAAACTCGATTGTCTTAAGTGCTTTACCTAAGAATTTACAAAGTTCCATGACGGGATTAATTGTGATTTTTTCTGCTCTTGGCGGCACATTAGGATCCAGAATTACGGGTTGGCTGTTTAAAAATGAAGGCCCGGAAAACGCATTTTACTTTACTTTAATTCCAATGTCTTTATTATTAATATCCTTTTTTATTCTTAAAAAAACAACTGCAAAAGATGAAATTTAAATTACATATCACCCAAACCATCGAAAAATTATTGGCTCAGGAAGATACTGACGGTGATAAAAAAATAACGATCGATGATAACGGACCAAAAAAGTTTTTGCTGAATGATGAAAACGGAAATTCTGCGGTTATTGAAGGAACTTATCAGCTTTCGAATTTGTTGCAGGAACTGGCTTTGGCCAAAAAAAACAAAACTGAATTTGCAGAAATAGATCTGAATGAAATCACCGAAGATCCTGTAAAAAGAATTTCAGGAAAAATAAAAAACCTGTATTGGAAAGGCCTAACGCGAACAATTGATGCAAATGGCGTAAAGAAAATTCTGGAAGACAATAAGATCGAAAATGAAATAGCGTATTTGTATGTGCCTTTTGGTGATGAAATTGTTTTTGATTATTTCAAGAAATTAGAAGCTACAACGCCAAAATTGAAAGTGGTGCAAATGCCTAAAAACATTTCGCCGGAATATGTTTTATCGCTCAATAAAAAACCGGGAATTTTGGCTTTGGCACTTCAGATAAAAAACAATGAAATTTCAGGAGTTCCGTTTGTAGTTCCTGGCGGAAGATTCAATGAAATGTACGGTTGGGACAGTTATTTTATTGCCAAAGGACTTTTGATAGATGATAAAATTGATCTTGCTTTAGGCATTGCCGAGAATTTTAAATACCAGATCGATCATTACGGAAAAATCCTGAACGCTAACAGAAGTTATTATTTAACCCGAACGCAGCCGCCGCTTTATACATCTTTAATTATGGATGTTTTAGAGAAGTCAAATCCTGATATTTTCTGGATCGAAAGACATTTAAAAACAGCCATAAAGGAATATCAAACGGTTTGGATGGAAGAAGGAAAACGACTTACAGCAAATGGATTGAATCGTTATAAAGCCGAAGGAATCGGGCTTCCGTTTGAGGTAGAACAGGGACATTTTGATGATATTCTGGAGCAATATGCGCCAAAATATAATCTGTCTACGCGCGAATTCGAAAAGAAATATCTCGAAAGAGAAGTTGTTGATCCTGAGCTTGATAAATATTTTATTCACGATCGCAGTATGCGTGAAAGCGGACATGATACAACGAACAGATTGGTTGGGGTTTGTGCCAATTTGAATACTGTTGCGATCAATAGTTTACTTTATAAATATGAAACGGATATTGCTTTTTTAATTAAGAAATATTTTAAAAATGAATTTCAGTATTTTGAAGATAAATCGTATTCAAGTGAATATTGGATTTCGAAAGCAGAATTGAGAAAAGAGAAAATCAATAAAATGTGTTGGAATGATGAATCCGGTTGTTATCTCGATTATGATTTTGTAAACGAAAAACAGCATTTTTTTGAAGCTGCGCCAACATTTTATCCGCTTTGGGCAAAAATAAGTACGCCGGAACAAGCCGAAATTTTGGTAAAAAAGACATTGCCCAGATTTAAAATGAAAGGCGGAATTGCAGGTTGTACCAAAGAATCAATTGCTGATCTAGAAGAAAATGCACCAATCAGACAATGGGATTATCCGTTTGGCTGGGCACCTCACCAAATGCTTTTATGGGAAGGTTTGCTCAATTATAATTTTCATGACGAAGCGCAGGAAATGATTTATCGATGGCTTTGGCTGATAACCAGAAACGCGGTTGACTACAACGGAACCATCCCGGAGAAGTTTGATTTGTCTATAAGTTCACACAAGATTTTCGCAGAATATGGAAACGTAGGAACCGAGTTTGATTATATCACCGAAGAAGGTTTTGGCTGGATGAATGCTTCTTATCAATATGGTTTAACGATTTTAGAAGATAATCTAAAACAAAAATTATCGGATTTAGTTGACCCTGATGAAATTTTTGAATAAATGAGTCTTCGACTTCGCTGAGGATGACATTCATTTTCTGTATAACTATTGTCAGGCTGAGCAGAGTCGAAGCCCTTTTTCGCTACAATGACAAACCCGACAGATTTTAAAACCTGTCGGGTTTAGCGTAGTTCTAAGTTACTGAAAACTGATACTGAAAATTGAAAACTAAACCTTTCTTCCCATTAAGTTCTCACCAAATTTTCTTAAAATATTTTTCTTTTCGGTATTAATATCCATCTTTTCTAAAGTTTCAAAAGCTTTAAAAGTATACATTTCGATTGCTTCCTGCGTTGCTTTTGAAGCTCCTGATTCGTTAAAAATAGTTTTTGCAGTTGCTATTTTGTTGGTATTATCTTCTAATTGTAAACTGAATAATTTTTCTAATTCTGAAGCTTTTTCAGTAGATGAAAATTCACGGGCTTTTAGGTATAAATAGGTTTTTTTGTTGACGATAATATCACCGCCAACTTGTTTTCCAAAAGTTTTAGGATCTCCAAAAGCATCTAAATAATCATCCTGAAGCTGAAAAGCCAATCCTAAATTTAATCCGAAATCGTAAATTAAATCAGCTTCCTTTTGAGTAGTTTTAGCTACAATTGCACCCATTTTCATGGCTGCAGCAACTAGTACGGCTGTTTTATATTCGATCATTTTAAGATATTCCGGAATTGTAACGTCGTTTCTTTTTTCAAAATCAACATCCCATTGTTGCCCTTCACAAACTTCAAGTGCCGTTTTACTGAACAATTTTGCCAAATCTCTAAAAACGACAGGTTCGTATTGTTCAAAATATTGATAAGCAAGAATCAACATCGCATCGCCGGAAAGTATTCCGGTATTCAGATCCCATTTTTCATGCACGGTTTCCTGTCCTCTTCGCAAAGGCGCATCATCCATAATATCATCGTGAACCAGTGAAAAATTATGAAAAACCTCAACAGCCATTGCCGCCGGAAGTGCCATTGTATAATCAGTATCAAAGACTTCTGATGCCATTAAAGTTAGTACGGGACGCATGCGTTTTCCGCCAAGACCTAAAATATATTCAATGGGTTCATAAAGGTTTTTAGGCTCTTTGTGGATGCTTTGATTTTCTAAATAATTAATAAAAAAATCCTGGTATTGGCTAATATCGTGCATAAAATATAATCTGAATTGCGAGCCTCAAAGATACAATTCATTATGAATTATTTCTTTCTTATAGTTTTAAATGATAGTTTCTATTTGAAATTTATATGTAATGTACTGTTTTTTAGCTTTTTAAAATTATTTTAAAAAAAACTTGGAAACTTTCTTGGTGTTTACAGTTTCCTGTTTATATTTGCACTTTTAATTGGAAACTCTGAACACTAAAAAAGTTTCCTTAAGAGTTTTGAGTAATATATAACCTCATTAAACCAGTAATTTATGAAAACAACATGGACCTTAGATTCTAGCCAATCAGATGTTTTAATTAAAATGAGACATTCGATAATCGCCTACATGGGAGGAACTACGAATAAATTTGATGGTTATGTGAATATTGAAGACAATGAAATTGAAGATGCTTCGGTTGAGTTTTCACTAGACATTAATAACAAAAAAGATAGTTTTCAACAAATAGACACGTATTTACAGCTTCAGGATTTTTTTGATGTAAATGAGCATCCTATTATTAGTTTTAAATCGACTTCTTTTCAAAAAATAAATAATAATATCAATTTCTTTAAAGGAGATTTGACTATAAAAGACGTAACCAGAGTAGTAGAGCTTGATGCTGAATTTATTGGCATCAATAATTACAATGGCGAGAGAAAAGTAGCTTTTGAAATTAAGGGTGACATTAAACGTCAGGACTTTGGCTTAGATTATAATTCGTTCAATCATAATGGAGGTTTAGCTTTAGGAAAAGATATTAAACTTATCGCAAACTTAGAGTTTAGTATATAATTCTTATACAATGAATAAATTAATGTAAAATTATTACAAAAATTACGGAAACTATTTTTCTGATTTTAGTTTCCTAAGTATATTTGTAATGCAATTTGAAAATTAAGATGAAAGAGAAAATTATATCAAAAGCAAGCGAATTGTTTTTAAAGCTTGGTTTTAAAAGTGTTACGATGGACGATATTGCCGGAGAAATGTGTATTTCGAAAAAAACGATTTACAAATATTTTTGTAATAAGGAAGTTTTGATCGAAGAGAGCACATCGACAGTTCATCAGCAAGTTCATCAGGTTATTGATACTATTGTAGCGAAAGATTATAATGCCATTCATGAAAATTTTGAGATTAGGGAAATGTTTCGCGACATGTTTAAAAACGCCGCTGATACTTCGCCATTATATCAGTTAAAAAAGCATTATCCTGAAATTTATCAAAATATAATGACCAATGAAATTGATCAGTGCAACCATTATTTTAGAGATAATATCTTAAAGGGAATCCGCGAAGGTTTATACAGACCGGATTTGAATATAGATTTATATGTAAAATTTTATTACACGCTGATTTTTCATATTAATGAAACTACGATTTCAGAAAGAGAAGCACAAAAAATAGAATTAGAAGCATTGGAATACCATACAAGAGCTATGGCAACCGAAAAAGGAATACTGGAATTAGAAAAGCAACTTAAAAAAATTATCATTTAATCATCAATCTATGAAACGAATAATTCTTATATTTTTGTGTTCAATTGGCTTGTCTGCCAGCGCACAAGTTAAAACACTAACCCTGAAAGATGCTATTTTATATGCGCTTGAAAATAAAGCAGACGCGAAAAAAGCAAAACTGGAGGTTGAAAATAGTGAGTACAAAATTCAGGAAGTACGCTCAAGAGCCTTACCTCAAATTTCTGCAAACGGAAGTTTAACTTACAATCCTGTAATACAAACTACAGTTATTGATGGAGCTGGTTTTGGTGCACCGGGAACTACTATCCAGGCAGCATTTGGTCAAAAATGGACTTCAACAGCAGGAATAGGATTAACTCAGACAATCTTTGATCAATCTGTTTTTACAGGGTTAAGAGCTGCAAGATCTACACGCGAATTCTATCAAATCAACAATCAATTAACAGAAGAACAAGTAATTGAAAGAGTTGCTAATAACTATTACTCTGTTTATGTGCAACGCGAAAGATTAATTTTATTAGACAGTAACTATGTTAATACCAGTAAAGTTCGTGACATTGTAAAAGGACAATTTGATAATGGTCTTGCTAAAAAAATTGACTTGGATCGTATTGTTGTTAAAATGTCGAATATTGATACAGAACGTCAACAAATTAAAAACCAAATTACATTACAGGAAAATGCTTTAAAGTTTTATATGGGAATGCCTATAGAAACTGTGATTGAGATTCCGAAAGAAGAATTTGAAGTGATTCCTGCTGCATTGTCAGAAATGCCTAATACAGAAACGAGAACAGAGTATTTGCTTTTGAAAAAACAAGAAGAGCTTTTAGTATTCAATAAAAAAGCGGTTGAGGCTGGATATTATCCTACGCTTTCGTTAACTGCAGGTTATAATTACATTGGTCAGGGTCCTGAAATGCCTTGGTTTGCAAAACCTAAAGATGGTGTTTACTGGTCAGATTACTCTGCAATTGGATTAAACTTACACGTACCCATTTTTACAGGATTTGGAACCCGTGCTAAAGTAAGACAAGCCGATGTACAAATCAGATCGCTTCAGGAAGATATAAAAGACACGAAACTTTCACTTGATTTAGATTACAGAAATGCAGTTGCTGATATGGAAAATAACCTTATCACTATCGAAAATCAAAAAGAAAATATGCGTTTGGCGACTGAAATCCTAAGCAATACAAAAAACAATTATCTTCAGGGATTGGCATCATTAACAGATTTATTAGATTCTGAAAATGCATCACTTGAAGCTCAAAATAACTATACCAGAGCAGTATTGAATTATAAAATTGCCGAAGTAGCACTAATCAAATCAAAAGGCGAACTTAAAACTCTTATTAAATAACTAAACAAAATGAAGAAAACTATTATAACAATCGTAATCATAATTGCAGCCCTTGGTGTGATTGGATATGTCTTAAATAATAATAAGAAAGAGAATAAAGCTAAAACAGATATCGTAGCAGAGAAAAATGCTGCAATTTCAGTTAAAGTAGCTCCGGTAAAAACAGAAGAAGTTTCGTTAGATTTCGTTACAAACGGAAACTTTCAACCTATTCAGCAATTGACTTTCTCTGCTGAAAAATCAGGAAAAGTAATTAGTGTTTTAGCTAAAGAAGGAGATTATGTAAAAGTAGGTCAGACTTTATTAACAGTTAGAGGTGATGTAATCAATGTAAATGCACAACAAGCTCAGGCCGTATATGCAAATGCAAAATCTGATTACAGCCGTTACGAAAATGCTTTTAAAACTGGTGGTGTAACAAAACAACAATTAGACCAGGCAAAATTAGCATTAACAAATGCTCAGTCTAGTTTAACACAAGCTAATATTAATGTTGGAGATACAAGAGTAAAAGCTCCAATTAGCGGATTCATCAATAAAAAATACATTGAGCCAGGATCTATTCTTGCAGGAATGCCGGCAACTGCTTTGTTTGATATTGTAAATGTTTCTAAATTAAAATTAGTAGTTACAGTAAATGAAACTCAGGTTGCAAGTTTAAAAAAAGGAGACAATGTAAATGTAACAGCTAGTGTTTATCCTGATAAAACTTTTACTGGAAAAATTACATTTATTGCTGCAAAAGCAGATGAATCTTTAAGTTTTCCTGTTGAAATTGAAATTGCAAATAACTCAAACAATGACCTGAAAGCAGGTATGTACGGAACTGCAAATTTTGCATCAAAACAACAAAAACAACACTTAATGGTTGTGCCTAGAAATGCATTTGTAGGAAGTGTGAGCAGTAACGAAATTTTTGTAGTTGAAAACGGTATTGCAAAATTGAAAAAAGTAACTGCCGGAAGAATCTTAGGAGATCAGGTAGAAATTGTAAATGGATTGTCTGACGGAGAAACTGTAATTGTTACAGGTCAAATTAACTTACAAGACGGTAATACAGTAGAAATTATTAAATAATTATAGGCTGTAAGCCGTAAGCAATAAGCTTTAAGCAATTCAAAAGCGTAAAGCTTATTGCTTATAGCCTAAAGCATAAATAAACAAATATGAAATTAGCCGAAATATCCATAAAACGTCCGTCGTTAGTAATCGTATTGTTTACGATTCTGATACTTGGTGGATTGTTTAGCTACAGCCAGTTAGGCTATGAGCTGATCCCGAAATTTGAACAAAACGTTATTACAATTTCTACTATTTATCCGGGAGCTTCTCCAAGTGAGGTAGAGAATACAGTAACCAAGAAAATCGAAGATGCGATCGCGTCCTTAGAGAATATCAAAAAAATTGACTCTAAGTCCTATGAGAGTTTATCTATTGTATCTATCACATTAACATCGACTGCAAAAGTTGATATTTCGATGAATGATGCACAGCGAAAAATAAACGCTATTATTAGTGATTTACCGGATGATGCCAAAACACCGGCGTTAACCAAGTTCTCATTGAGTGATTTACCAATTATGACGCTGGGTGCCAACGGAAAAATGGACGAAGCAGCATTTTATGACTTAATTGATAAAAAAATTGCTCCTGTTTTGTCTCGTGTAACAGGTGTTGCTCAGGTAAATATTATTGGTGGTGAAGAGCGTGAGATTCAGGTAAATCTTGATGCTGTAAAAATGCAGGCTTACAATCTTTCAATCCCTCAGGTACAACAAAATATTTTGACTTCGAACTTAGATTTCCCAACAGGAAATATCCAAACTCGTAATCAAAAAATATTAATTCGTTTAGCGGGTAAATATAAAAGTGTTCAGGAATTAAGAAACTTAGTAGTTTCTTCTCAAAACGGAATTCAAATTCGTTTAGGAGATATTGCAGACGTTCAGGATACTCAGAAAATTGCGGAAAAAATATCACGTGTAGATCAAAAAAGTGCGATCGTTTTACAAATTATCAAACAATCAGATGCAAATGCGGTTGCGGTAAGTGAACAATTATTAAAAACAATTGCGGCGCTGGAACAAGATTATAAAACCAGTCAATTAAAATTACAAGTTGCAAAAGATAGTACAATCTTTACTCTTGAAGCTGCAGATTCTGTAGTACACGATTTATTGATTGCGGTTATTCTGGTAGCTTTTGTAATGTTGTTCTTCCTGCACAGTATTAGAAACTCGTTGATTGTAATGGTTTCGATTCCTGCATCTTTGATTGCGACATTTATTGGTATTTACTTAATGGGATATACCTTAAACTTAATGAGTTTATTAGGATTATCTCTTGTTGTAGGTATTCTGGTCGATGATGCGATTGTGGTACTGGAGAATATTTACAGGCACATGGAAATGGGTAAAAGCCGAATTCGTGCTTCGTATGACGGAACTGCTGAAATTGGTGGAACTGTAACTTCGATTACATTAGTAATTGTGGTGGTATTCTTGCCTATTGCAATGAGTTCAGGTTTAGTTTCTAATATTATTACACAATTTTGTGTTACTGTAATTATTTCAACTTTACTATCGCTTTTAGCTTCATTTACAATTATTCCTTGGTTATCATCTCGTTATGGTAAATTGGAACATATTGAAGGAAAGAATTTATTTGGAAGAATTATTCTTGGTTTCGAAAGCTATTTAACACGTTTTACAAACTGGGTTTCCGGTTTATTAGAGTGGAGTTTAGATCATTATGTTAAAACAATTATAATAGTTCTTGTGTTGTTTTTTGGATCTATCTTTTCATTGCTTGGAGGAGGTTATATTGGAGGAGAATTCTTTGCTTCTTCTGATAGTGGTGAGTTCTTAGTTCAAATCGAAATGCCGAAAGATGCTTCGTTAGAACAAACTAACTTTATGACGCAGAAAGCTGAAGCATTTTTAAAAACTCAGGAATATGTTTACAGCCAAATTACAACTGTAGGACAAACCAGTGAAGGTTTAGGAGCATCGCAAGCTACAGCTTACAAAGCGGAGATTGACGTAAAAATGATCGAACAAAAAGATCGTACGGATGGTGCAGCAGTTTACGCTGCAAAAATGAAGCGTAAGCTTGAAAAAGTATTAGTTGGGGCAAAAGTAAAAACAGTTCCCGTAGGTATTTTAGGTACTGCTGATAATGCAACATTAGGATTAATTGTAACAGGTCCTTCAACTGATGCTGCTATGGCATATGCTAAATTAGCTGAAGCTGAATTGCGTAAAATTCCCGGAACAACAGAGATTAAATTAACTGTTGAGGACGGAAACCCTGAAATTAATGTTCAGGTTGACAGAGATAAAATGGCTGCTTTAGGTTTAACACTTCAAACAGTTGGTTTAACGATGCAAACTGCTTATAGCGGGAACACTGATGGAAAATACAGAGCTGGTGAATACGAATACGATATCAACATCAAATACAATGCTTTTGACAGAAAAAACATTACCGATGTTAGTAATCTGATCTTCATTAATTCAGCAGGTCAACAAATCAAATTGTCTCAATTTGCTACCATTAAAGAAGGTTCAGGACCTAGCCAGTTAGAGCGTAGAGATAAAACAGCATCTGTAACCGTGCAAGGTCAGAATGTTGGGGTTCCTTCAGGAACAATCGTTACGCAATGGCAGGAGAAATTAGATAAACTTAAAAAACCAGTAGGTGTAAGTTATATTTGGGGTGGAGATCAGGAAAACCAAAGTGAAGGTTTTGGTACTTTAGGGATCGCTTTATTAGCCGCTATTATTTTAGTTTACCTTGTAATGGTTGGACTTTATGATAGTTTTGTTCACCCGTTTGTAGTATTGTTTGCTATTCCGCTTTCGTTTATCGGGGTATTATTAGCCTTAGCTTTAACAAACAATACATTAAATATATTTACGATTCTTGGAGTCATAATGTTGATTGGTCTGGTGTGTAAGAATGCGATCATGCTTGTGGATTATACCAATCAAAGAAGAGCAGCTGGAGAATCAATCAGAACGGCATTAATTCAGGCGAATCACGCCCGTTTACGTCCGATCTTGATGACAACAATTGCCATGGTATTTGGTATGTTCCCAATTGCATTAGCATCCGGAGCAGGAGCAGAGTGGAAAAACGGATTGGCATGGGTAATTATTGGAGGATTAATTTCTTCATTATTCCTAACCCTGATCGTAGTTCCTGTTATTTATAGTATCATGGAAAAAATAATTGCAAGAGTTAGCAAAGGAGAAAAAGTTGATTATGAAGCTGAAATGGTTGCTGATTATGAGCATATCGAATTAAGCGAAGACGGTTTTAATCCTAAACATACTCATTAATAAATTCCAATATTTTAAATTCCAAATTCCAAAAAGGAAATTAATATTAAACATAAAAAATCCCAAATTCCAATTAAGGAGTTTGGGATTTTTGATTTATAAGAATTCCTAAGAATTGGAATTTGGAATTTAAAATTTAAAATATTGGAATTTAATACCGCTTATTTCTTCACAATTTTGATTGTCTTCGTTTGTCCTTCAGATTTCACCTTTAATAAATAAAACCCTGATGCAACATTTGATAAATCAATTTCAGAATGATTGCTATTTATCTTCTTAGTTAAAATAGATTTCCCTGAAACAGATACAATTTCAATTTCATCAATAGTAGAAGCATTATCTACTATCAAAGTATGCTGAACAGGATTTGGATAATAGCTGAAATTAGGCAAAACAACATCCGGAGTAGAAAGAGAACCGTTTAATTTTGCTGTAACAGCAAGACGTTCTATACTTTCGATTCCGTTTATGGTTTGAGAAGCATAATAAGTCGTTCCGTCAACTAATAAAGTTGTTAACGGCAAAGTAACTTCACTTGATTTAGTCGTTTTTCCTCCTAAAGGATTCTGATTGCTGTACCACTTAATGTTTTGACCATCAATGACCAAATCTCCTAAAGTTTGTCCGGCTTTAAATTCGATAGTTATAATATCTTTCCCATCTATTAAAGGAGCAGGAGGATCTACAGCAACAATAATTGATACCGTACAGCCATTTTGGTCTCTTACAAATACATCATGAATTCCATAAGAGATATTAGTAAAAATAGGACTGCTTTGAAAACTACTTCCATCTAATGAATATTGATAATTACCATTTCCGCCCGTAGCATGAACAACTATTTTTTGATTGTCTACCGTTACGGCAGCAACTATAGCAGTTGGTGCGTTTAGATCTACAGATACAACCTGAGTACAGCCATTTATATCTTTTGCTGTAATTATATAATTACCTGGACTAAGTTCAGTGAAGACATTGGTATTTTGAAAAACACCTCCATTTAACGAATAAGAATACGGAGCTAAACCTCCTGTAACATTAACTGCAATTATACCGTTTGATACACAAGTTACGTTAGAAACAACTGTTGCATTAACAAATATAGGATTCAAAGGCATAACAACTACGTTCTGAGTATATATTACATTTTGCGCATCACGAACTGTTAGGATATAGTTGCCAGGTTGTGTAACAATAAAAGTATCTGTTACATTATATGTAACACCATTATCGATCGAATATTGATATGGAACAGTTCCTCCTGTTGCGTTTATAGTGATCACTGCTATTGGGTTATCACAACTCGGCTGAGTGACGGTAGCTATTGCTAAAAGGGTTGGTGGCGATGAAATAGTTGCTACTTTTAAAGGCGATGAACAGCCTTTTGCATCTGTAACAAGTATGCTATATATTCCGGTCGCAAGATTACTAAAAGTATTTGATAACTGGGCAGGAATTATAGTTACATTATTGCCGTTCAAAAGTGAATAAGTATAAGGTGCTGTTCCTCCACTTGCCAGAACAGTTATACTTCCGTCATTGTTATTAGGACTTGTAGCATTCGTTACTGTCCAGATTGTACTTACAGGCACACTTGCGGATTGTATTGTAACATATATTGTTGCAATACAGCCATAACTGTCTTTTACGAATAAAGTATAGCCACCTGGTGATAATTCATTTGTGTTTACAGGCGAATAAGTACTTCCTCCTGTAAAAGAATAGGTATATGGAGCTTGTCCTCCGGTTGCATTGATAGTTGCGGAACTCTTACCTCCACAAATTGCGGCGTCAGTAATAGTTGCAGTTAATGTCAATAACGATGGTGATTCGATAACTAAAGCAGTTGTAAAAACACATCCATTAGCATCCTTAACATTCACAATGTGTGTTCCTGGTGCTGCACCAAAATATACATTGCTTGTTTGATAATTAGTTGAACTATTTACTGCGTATACATATGGAGCCTGACCACCATTTGCTGTTATAGTTATTGTTGAATTATAATTAATAGAACAATCTGCAATTTTAGTACTTGCAGCTGTTGCTGTCAAAGGAACCGGTTGTTCAAGAGTTATATTATTTGTAATTACCGTACAGTCAAGGGAGTCTTTTACCCGAACAAAATAAGTTCCTGCATTTATATTGGTAAAAGTATTGATTGATGTATAACTTGCTCCGTTATCTAACGAATATTGATAAGGTCTTTTACCTCCAGAAGCATTAACTGTTATTGTAGCATTGCTTACACAATCTATAGTTTTAGTAACAACAGCTATAGATGTTAAAGGAATATAAGGAATTATACTCGTACTAATACTTGTCGTATTGTTCTGACTGTCTTTAACATTTATAATGTAATTTCCAGCGGATAAATTAGAAAATGTATTTGAAGCACTATAACTTACACCATTATCTATTGAATACTGGTATGAACCGGAACCTCCACTTGCAATTATAGTTAGGGCTCCTGTAGGATTCACACATGTTATAGGCGTTATATTAGTTGTAGCTACAATAACAGGTGAATCAGTAATATTGATGTTATCACGCAATAACGAACATCCTTTTGCATCAACAATTTGTAAACTATAAATTCCTACCGGTAAATTCGTAAATGTATCAGATGTTTGAGGCCCTGAAATTATTTGGTTATTCTTTTGTAGATAGTAGATGTAAGGCGCTGTTCCATCTGTTGAATGTGCGGTAATTGTTTTATCATTAACTACAACCGTTGACTTTAATGGTTTAGGTTCTGTAATTGTTACTGTTACAACTGCGGTACAGTTATTTTTATCAGTTACTTGTATAGTATGAATTCCTGCGCTCAAATTTGTAAAAGTACTGGTTGACTGAGAATTAGTGTTATCTAACACATACGTATAAGGAGCCTGCCCCTGAATTGTAGTTACTCTTATTACACCATCATTAGAGCCATAGCAACTTAAATTAGAAACAATTTCTGCAGTTACTAATAAGGGTTGTGCAACATTAACAGTGATAAAAGAAGTAGTTTTAAAATTATTTGAATCTTTAACAGTTATCGTATAACTACCAGCATTTAGATTAGGTAAAATATTTGAGGTTGTGTAAGAATTTCCAAAATCCAATGAATATTGATATGGACTTTTTCCTCCGGTTGCAGTTACAGTTATAGTACCTTTAAGATCACGACATGTTATAGAAGTTGCAGTAGATATTGCAGTAAGCACTGATGATTGAGAAATAATTATATCAGCTTGTACGTATGTAGCGCCTTTAGAATCTGTTACTATGGTTTTGTAAGTGCCGTTTACCACATCTGTAAATATGTTACTTGCTTGAGTTTTATACGTTGGATAGCCGGAAATATCCTGAAGACTATACGTGTAAGGCAGCGTTCCTCCGGTTGCAGTAATTGTTAGTGTCCCTTTGTTAACTATAACAGATGAAAGAACAGGAATAGGCTTTATTACTGTTATCGTTTGAATTAGAATACATTTATTAGGATCCCTTACATAAATTGTGTGATTGCCATAACTTACATTTGAAAATACATTCGCATCCTTATAAGTGCCTCCATCCAGGGCATATTCATATTTTCCGTAACCTCCGCTAGCATTAATTACTACAGATTTATCAGAAATAATGATTTCAGCAGTTATAAGAGCAGGATCTTTTAATGTTACAGATCCGGAAACAATACAGCCATTAGAATCCTTTACTGATAAAACATAATTCCCTGCCGGCAAATTTTCAAAAAGATTATAAGAAATATATTCCCCTCCATTTATTGAAAAAAGATTAGGCGATTTTCCGTTACTTGCCCCTACTAATATTGAACCATTAGAATCTCCATGACATAGAACATCTTTATATGTTATGGTTATTTCCGGCATTTTTATAGGGTCTATTGTTGAAATTGCATCAACTACAGAATTTTGCGCATCACGAACTTTTATGTTGTAAGTTCCTGCAACTAAACCAGAGAATACATTAGAATTACCATAAGTATTTCCGTTATCTATTGAATATTGATAAGGTAAAACACCACCATGTGGAGTAACAGTTATAGATCCCGTAGTAATAACGCAAGTAATTGCAGTTACCGCTGCAGTAGTAGTGAGAGGAGTAGGAGCATTAAGTATATTTATTCCTTTTTGTGATAAAGTACATCCCTGAGTATCTGTTACGATTACTTCATATGATCCTACAGCAAGTCCGGTAAAAGGATTAGTTGTTTTAGACGGAATTATTATTCCTTTGTCATCTTTAAGAGCGTACATATAGGGAGGAACTCCACCAGAAACACTTAGATCTATTTTCCCTTCATTAGCAGCATTACTATCATTTGTTATAACTGTACTTATGGCTATAACAGGATTTATAGCACGGATGGTAAAATTAAAAGAAATAGTACATCCGGTTGCATCCTTTATTGTTACAGTATGGTCTCCGGCTTTTAAATTCCTGAAAATATTTGAACTTGCAAATTCGTTTCCTATAGAAAATAAATAAGGAGCTTTTCCTCCTACCGCGGTAACTTCAACAGTACCATCATTTGATTCCGGACAAGTTACGCCTTTTGTTTGGGCGCGCCAGGACAGTGGGCTCAGAGAATCTACAATCAATGATTTAGAAGCTACACAACCATTTCCGTCCCTAATATATACTGTTTGAGAACCAGGACTTGGATTATTAACAATATTATTTTGCGTAAAAGTAACTCCGGCATGTGAATATTCGTAATTAGAGTTACCACCACTTCCGGAAATCACAATTCTGGGAACACAGTTTACATAAACAACTGAAGCATTAGCTACTAAAACCGGATTCACAATCAAGTTAAAATAATTTGTAGTAATGCTTCCCTTATTATCAATTCTGGCATAAATAGTTGGAACATTTCCTGTTTCTACGAAATTTGCAGGATTTACAATTGGATTTAGGTTATTGTTTGCATCAGCAAGACTTATGTGATAACTAACAGTAGTTTCGGCAGGATTTAAATTACCAATTAAAAGTGGTTTTTGTAAAGTTAAATCAAATGTATTATTTCCTGCGCAGTGCTCCATATTACTGACCTGAGCATAAAAATAATTAGTAAACAATAAAAGAAAAAAAAGTAGAGTTTTTTTCATAGGTATAGGTTTGTTAATTTTTTTAACAAATATATACAAAAAACTCAATCTATTTCAAATACAAATAATGATTATAATAATCGATAATCGCCTTACCTTCAAGTAGAACGTCGGCACCAATAATGCCGTGAACAGGTTTTGCCTTATATGCTATTAATGCTTCGTTTACATGCGAAAGATCAAAAATTACAATATTGAAAGCTGCGTTTTTCCAACTCCCAATTTGTAAATTATTATGGGCAGAAATTTGGGTTTTCATACCAGTTCCGCCCGCGCCGGAAGCTTTGGTTTTAGATTTTTTTGCCGTTAATTCAAAACGTTCAATGCTTTCAAATCCCACGCATGAGTTTGATGCTCCGGTATCTAAAATAAAATTCCCTGAAACACCGTTTATTTTTACTTTTATTAAAAGATGTTGCGTCTTGGTAACTTTGAATTTTATTTTTTTGTAATTCTCTTTTTTGAGAACCTCGTGAAGATTTTCCATTTTATAAGGATTGAAAATCAAAAATAAACCAATTACGCTCAATAAACTAATGATGTAAAAGATATAATTTGTTGATTTTTCTTCTATAGAAATTGAACAACAATATACAATCAAATCATTCAATACGGGTTTTTTGATTCCAAAAGTTTACGCCTCAAATTCCGCAAATTTTAAATTCCGAAATTAAAAAAGAAATCTGTGATAATCTGTTTTTCCGTTTAACCTATGCGCAAATTTTCGATGAATTCATTTTTAGGAATCCTAAAAGGTGTTTGTTACGTTATATCAACATTATTTGTTAATTGTTACCCTATAATGTGAAATTTATTTACAATTGTTTTCTAAATTAGCGACAAAAAGTTTTTTATGGGCAAAACGAAAATTCATCCTGATCAAATATACATTGAAGGACTGGCAGCAAATGATTCGGCAATTATTCAGACGATCTATAAAAAGTTTGTTCCAAAAGTGGTAATGTTCATTATGAATAATTCCGGAGATAAAGAGCATGCGCAGGATATTGTTCACGAAATCATGATTTTACTTTTTAATCAGGCTAAAGCCAATACATTACAATTGACTTGCCCTTTTGATGCGTACTTTTTTTTATTGTGCAAACGCAAATGGCTTAACGAACTCAAACAAACATCTTATAAAGGCGTATCAATTAATGAAGATGCAGTATCTATGAATGAATCTGCACTGGAATTAATTACTCACACAGAAGAATTTGATAAAAAGCAACAACTTTTTGACACCTCATTTCTAAAATTAGAAGATAAAAACCAGGAATTATTAAAGCTGAGTTTCACCACAAAAACCACTGAAAAAGTTGATGAGATCTTGAATGATAATTACGGTGATGTTCAGGAAAACAAAGTGTTTTGTTCAGGACAATTAACGCAATGGATTCTGGAAGCCAACAATTTTAAATCGGTAAAAAATAATTAGTCATGAACCAAGACCGCTATATAGTATTTGATCAATATCTTCAGGGAAAAATGACTGATGAAGAACGAAATAGTTTTAAAGAACAATTGTCTCACAATCCTGAATTATCTTCAGAATTTGAAACTTTCAAAGATGTACAACTGCGTTTGAAACGTAAATTTGAATTTGAACAAGAAAGGCAATCATTTGCAGCAAATTTAACTACCATTTCAGAGAAACATTTTAACACCCATATCGATAAACCAAAAGTCGTGCTAATGCGACCGTGGTATTATGCCGCCGCCGCTTCCATCGTTATTTTATTTGCGTTATTCTTTTTTGATTATAATAACCCCACTTTTGCCGATTATGATAATCCGGAACCAGCAACGTTTTTAGAAAAAGGAGATGTAAATGCAACTTTAAATAAAGCACAAATAGCTTTTAATGACGGAAAATATGCAGTTGCGATTCCTGTTTTTGAAGAAATCCTAAAAGAAAACAATACGCCTGAAATTAAATATTTCTATGGAGTTTCGTTATTAGAAGAAAGTAAATACACAAAAGCCGAAGCTGTTTTTAAAGATTTGATATCAGGAACATCTGTATATAAAGAAAAAGCAAAATGGAATTTTGCCCTGTCAAAACTAAAACAAAAGAAATATAAGGAATGCGAGCAAATCTTACAGACTATTTCGCAGGATTATGAAAATTATGATGATGTTGAAAAGCTTCTGGATGAACTGAATTAGAGTTTGTTGTAACAAAAAATAACCCTAAAAAATATCGCTTTACGTAAAACCTCAATCGAATTTAGATTTTTAATTCTAAATTCGATTTTTCTTTTTATAAATGAACTAACCAAAACCATCTCTTATTATATGAAAAAAATTACCCTGTTTTTTCTACTTATCTTTTCACAAATTAGCTTCGGTCAAGCCAAAATAACAGAAAACGAAAAACTTATTGCGACCTGCAAAGTCTGGGGATTCTTAAAATATTATCATCCAAAAGTTGCCAATGGCGATTTTAATTGGGACAATCAGCTTTTAGAAACTTTACCTAAAATAGAAAAAGCCCATACTAAAGCAGAATTTTCAGTAGTGCTTGAAAACTGGATTGATGATTTAGGCGCGATAAAGGAAATTGCTCCAGTAATACCTGAAAAAGATGTTGAATACTTTAATAAAAACTTCGATTTATCTTGGATTAATAGCAATAAATTATTCTCTAAAAAGCTTTCTAAAAAATTGAAATTTATCGAAAATAACAGATTTCAAACTGATGAGGAAATGGGGCCGGGATACAATCCTTTTAAAAACGGAAATTATTTTGACCTGAAATACGATGATAAAAATTCAAGAATATTATGGTTGTTTGCATACTGGAATTTAGTAGAATATTTTTTCCCGTATAAATATGTAATGGATCAAAAATGGGATGTTACCCTGGAAAAAGCACTTCCCTTAATTCTTGATGCTAAAAACGATGATGATTTTTATAAAGCAGTGAGAAAAATATCGGCGAAGCTGGATGATAGTCATGTTGAACTTGCGGTGTATAAAAATAATAAATTTGAAGCAAACAGAAGATATTTTCCTGCAAACTGTAAAATAATAGAAAACAAAATGGTTATTACCGAAATTTTTGCAGACAGTCTCGCTCAGGCTTATGATTTAAAAGTAGGAGATGTAATTACAAAAATTGATGACAAAACAATTCCAGAGTTTGTTTCAGAATATAGAGATTTATATGCAGCTTCAAATGAACCTGCGCTTTTAGATAAAGTGGTTAGAAAAATTTTAAATGGGTATGCAGATAATGTAAATGTTGAGTTTTTAAAAGACGGTCATTACACAACAAAAGCAATGGTATGGTTTAATTATCATGATTCGCACAGAAATGAATTTAAAAAAGGAGCTAGAAAAAAGAAAGAAAAATTTAAAGTTCTGGATAACAATATTGGATATGTGAATATGGGAATCTTAAAAAGTGCAAATGTTCCTGATATGATTCAAGCACTAAAATCTACCAAAGCAATCGTTTTTGATATGAGAAACTATCCACAAGGAACTTATGATGATATTGCCAAATTTTTAAATGCCCACGAAGAAAAATTTGCAATCTATACTTATCCTGATTTTAATTATCCTGGAAAATTTAAATGGACAAAAGGATCGACTTGCGGTTCTGAAAACAAGGACAATTATAAAGGAAAAGTTATTGTCTTGCTGAATGAAGACTCGATAAGTCAGTCAGAATGGACTGCGATGTGTTTTCAAACTACGGGCAACACCACAGTTATAGGGAGCCAAACCGCAGGAGCAGATGGAAACGTTACAGAACTTGATTTTAAATCATTTCATACCAGATATTCAGGAATTGGGGTTTATTATCCTGATAAACGCGAAACGCAAAGAATAGGAATCGTTCCGGATATTGAAATAAAACCAACCATAAAAGGAATTCAGGAAGGGAAAGATGAGGTTTTAGATCGTGCTTTAGTATTTATTGAAACTGGGGTTTAGTATTGTGTAGTCCCTACGGGACAAAATCTACGATGTAATTGTTTTTTCTACCAATATGTAATCTCTACGAGATATATTTATATTGTAAAAAAAAATATTACAATAAAAATCATCATAATACTCCGTTAGGAGTTAAATATTGGTAGAAACATATTGGTAGAAACATGTTGATAGAAAATATTGGTAAAAAAAAATAACATAAAAATCAAAACAATACTCCGTTAGGAGTTAAATATTGGTAGAAAAATATTGGTAGAAACATATTGGTAGAAACATGTTGATAGAAAATATTGGTAAAAAAAAATATTATATAAAAATCAACACAATACTCCGTTAGGAGTTAAATATTGGTAGAAAAATATTGGTAGAAAAATGTTTATATAAAATATTGGTAAAAAAAAATATTATATAAAAATCAACACAATACTCCGTTAGGAGTTAAATATTGGTAGAAAAATATTGGTAGAAAAAAAATAACAATTAGAAAAATGTCCCGTAGGGACTAAACCATTATTAAAAACCCGCGCAGTTTAGCTGTCATACGCCATAAAGAGCGTTACGGATGTTTCCAATACCGCCAGCATACCGCACGGGATTATTGTAATAATTTTTGTTGGAAAAAAAAGCGACCATTAAAGTCGCTTTTTCTATTTAGTTATTCAACATCTAAATAAGGATTTAAAATTTCGGCCAATTCATTCAGCCAATAAAAACCATCTTCGAGATTTGTTTTCTCGATCATAATAGTTTCACATTCTCGCATCATACCTAAGGCAAGAACATAATTTTGTCTTCGGATTGTTTTTGCCATACTTTTAGGATCTATTGATTTGTTAAAAAAATCAATTAGCCTCGTTTCGGCTTCTTTCGAAAGCGTGTTTGTACTCATAATCTTAAATTTTAGGGAAATATAAAACCCGCATAGCTTAGCTGTCCTACGCATTTAAGAGCGTTACGGTTGTTTCCAATACCGCCAGCATACCACGCGGGCAAAAGTTTTATCGAGTTCATAATCTTAAATTTTAGGACTGCGAAGATACCAAAAAGCGTTATGATTTGTATGGTTTTTCTTTATGAATCTAAAATTGTTATGGTGAATTAATTATTACAATTTAGTCTGCACACAATCTTGTCATCCTGACGGAGCAAGGATCGTACTAGAAACTCCGCAAAGTATGAAACCAATCTTTGTTGATTCTCGCGTGCGATCCTTCCTCCGTCAGGATGACAAAAAAAATCCGCGTTTTCACAAAGTGAATCCGTCTCATCCGCGTGCCATTTCATCACAATAATATTCAAATTGGGAAAGTTTTTAATAATATCGTAATTTTGAACTTTAAAAATTATAAAATTGAATTCAACAACCATAATTACCGATACACATACACATTTATATTCTGAAGAATTTGATCAGGATCGCGACGAAATGATACAACGCGCCATAAATGCCGGAGTAACCCGTTTTTTTATTCCTGCTATCGATGCCGCTGCAACGCAATCAATGTATGATCTTGAACAAAATTATCCGGATCATGTATTCCTGATGATGGGTTTGCATCCTACTTATGTAAAAGATAATTATCAAGACGAGCTAAAACACGTTGAAACCGAACTGGCAAAAAGAAAGTTTTATGCCGTAGGCGAAATTGGGATTGATTTGTATTGGGATAAAACACATCTTAAAGAACAGCAAATTGCTTTTAAAAGACAAATTCAGCTTGCAAAACAATATAAATTACCAATTGTAATTCATTGTCGTGAAGCTTTTGATGAAATTTTTGAAATTTTAGAAGAAGAAAAATCTCCTGAATTATTCGGAATTTTTCATTGTTTTTCCGGAACACACGAACAAGCGCTTCAGGCGATTTCTTACAATATGAAGTTAGGAATTGGCGGAGTTGTAACGTTTAAAAACGGAAAAATCGATCAGTTTTTAAATCAGATAGATCTTAAACATATTGTTTTAGAAACAGATTCACCTTATTTAGCGCCAATTCCGTATCGCGGAAAACGTAATGAAAGCAGCTATTTAATAAATGTTATTAGCAAATTAGCCGATATTTATGATGTTTCTGAAGAAGAAATAGCATCAAAAACGACTCAGAATTCTAAAGACGTTTTTGGGATTTAACCCGTACCTTACAATACTTTAATTTTTTTTTTGTTCTTTTGCCCACTAAAATAGATATTTAATGCAGAAATTCGACGCAATTCGACCGTTTTATGATTCCGAAATAAATGAAGCACTTCATGGTGTTGTCAATCATCCGATGATGAAAGCCATGATGAATTTTACTTTTCCAGAATTAGAAGATGATGCTTGGAAAGATCAATTGAAAAAGACACATTCTATTCGTGATTTTCAATGTAATTTCATTTATAATACTATTCAAAAAGTACTCGATAAAAGTTCTGAAGGTCTTACAACTTCAGGTTTTGAGAAACTGGAAAAAAACACTTCTTATTTATTTGTCTCTAATCACAGAGACATTCTTTTAGATACAACCTTATTAAATGTTTGCCTTTTTGAGCATGGTTTAGTCATGACAGCATCGGCAATTGGGGATAATTTAGTTCAAAAAGCATTCCTGAGCACTTTAGCTAAACTAAACAGAAACTTTTTGGTTTTAAGAGGTTTAACGCCTCGTGAAATGTTGCAGAGTTCTAAATTATTATCAGAATATATAGGACAATTATTGCTTCGCGAAAACAGATCAGTTTGGATCGCACAAAGAGAAGGACGTACCAAAGACGGAAATGACGAAACCAATCCCGGAGTTTTAAAAATGATAGGAATGGGTTCTGACGAAGCTAATTTAATGGATTATTTTAAGAAATTAAAAGTGGTTCCGGTTTCAATTTCATACGAATATGATCCTACAGATGTTTTAAAAATGCCACAATTAATGGCAGAAGCAAACAACGAAGTTTATATTAAGGAAAAAAACGAAGATTTCATGACCATTTTAAGTGGTATCATGGGAACTAAAAAACGAATACACATTTCTGTAGGAGACGTTCTGGATACTGAAATTGACCAGATTGTGGTTGAAAATGACAACGCAAACAAACAAATTCAGGCTTTGGCACAAGTTATAGATGATTCTATTTTAAAGAATTATCATTTATGGCCAACTAATTTTATTGCTTACGATATTATAAACGGTACAGATAAGTTTGCTCATTTATACAAGGAAAATGAAAAATCGCTGTTTGAGCGTCGTTTAGAAATGCGCATTGGCAGTACCGAAAATCCGGTAGCAAGACAAGGATTTTTAGCCATGTACGCGAATCCTGTAGTCAATAAATTAAAATACCAAGATGTCATCTAAAGCTAAAATACTGCTAATTTATACCGGTGGAACCATTGGTATGAGTAAGGATTTTGCAACAGGTGCATTAAAAGCATTCAACTTTGGTAAATTATTGCAGAATATTCCTGAAATCAAACAATTAGATTGTGAGATTGAAACGGTTTCATTTGAAAATCCAATCGATTCATCAAACATGAACACCGCAGAATGGACAAAAATTGCAGAAATTATCGAGAAAAGCTACACTTCTTTTGATGGATTTGTTGTACTTCACGGTTCAGATACCATGTCATATTCGGCATCAGCATTGAGTTTTATGCTGGAAAATTTAGCAAAACCGGTTGTGTTTACAGGATCGCAATTGCCAATTGGTGATTTGCGTACAGATGCAAAGGAAAACCTGATTACGGCAATTCAAATCGCTTCGTTACAAGAAAACGGAAAACCCGTGATCACCGAAGTTTGTTTGTATTTTGAATATAAATTATACCGCGGAAACCGAACTTCAAAAGTAAATGCAGAACATTTTAAAGCATTTACAGCACCTAATTATCCTGAATTGGTAGAATCCGGCGTTCATCTTAAATTAAATTCTCATTTATTTCTTCCTGTAAATAGAGATGCAAAATTAATTGTTCACAAGAATTTAGACAATCATGTGGCGATTATAAAGATGTTTCCGGGAATGAGCGAAATTGTTTTATCCTCGATTCTCGCCATTAAAGATTTAAAAGGAATTGTGCTTGAAACCTACGGATCCGGAAATGCACCAACCGAAGACTGGTTTTTGAATTTGATTCAAAAAGCGATTCAGTCCGGTTTACACATTGTCAACGTAACGCAATGTTCTGCCGGAAGTGTCAATATGGGACAATACGAAACAAGTACGGCTTTAAAATCTCTTGGCGTTATCTCAGGAAAAGACATTACAACCGAAGCCGCCATTACAAAATTAATGTATTTATTAGGTCACAATATCCCAAAAGAAGATTTTAAAACTATTTTTGAAACTGCTTTGCGTGGTGAAATATCACTTTAGATTTGTCATCATATAAGTTTTTTTCTCACCATATAAGTGATATAAGTTCATTTAATTGAAGGGAATGTTTCAGTTTGTTTTTAATTGCCTCCTGCTTTAGCTGGAGGAGCTGGAGTAAAGAACGATTATTGGCTTTAGCCAAAATTCATTTAGGCTAAAGCCAATGTTAAACCTATAAATAAACCTCCAGCTAAAGCTGGAGGCAATTCAACTGATATTTTACAAAGAGTTCCGTAGGAACAAATCATATTGTAGAGATGGATTTTAATCCATGATTCATAGTATTGTGATTTTTCTTGTAATTTCTTATATAACTTATATGGCTTAAACTTTAAAATTTGGAATTTCTATATGGAATCTCACAAGTTTCTAAATCTTCTTCAACTGCTTTTTGGCTTTTGTAATACACATAAACAATTACAGAAATTATACATATTATTCCCTGAATAGCAACCGTATTTCGGGTTCCTATGATGTGTGAAACATAGCCAATAATTAAACTTCCCACAGGAATCATTCCCTGATATGCCATTAAATAATAACTAATACTGCGGGATCTCATGTTCACAATACTTTGCGTCTGAATGTAAATATTGATTGATGAGGTTTGCGCCATCATTCCTACGCCGCTCAAAGCCATGCATATAAGTGCAACCGTTAAACTGTTTGAATAAGCAAGTATAATGATGCTAAAGCCTAATAATAGACTCGCAGCGATCATTATTTTACCCATATTATCTGATCTTTTAAGATTCGCCAGATAAATAGCCGACAAAATAGAGCCAATTCCCGCAGCACTTTCAAACCAGCTGAAAGTTTGGGCATTTCCGCTAAAAATATCTTTGGCAAAAACGGGCATTAAAGTATTAAACGAAATCACAAATAAACTGCTGCACATCAACATTAAAAGCATTTTTGCCATTTCGGTTTCTTTTTTAACGTAATCCAGGCCTTCAATAAAATCTTCTAACATTTTAAACTTATCAGTTGCTTTGATATGCGGCGTAATTTTCATCATCAATAAAGAAACCAACACCGGAATGTAGCTTAAAAAGTTCCCTATAAAACAAATGTCTTCACCGTAATTGTGCAAAATAATTCCGGCAAGAGCAGGTCCCGCAATTCGGGCAAAATTGTTTAGAGTCGAGTTCAAAGCTACGGCGTTTGGCAAATCTTCCTTATTATCTACAATATCAATCATCATGGTTTGACGACACGTCATATCAAAAGCATTGATGATTCCCTGAATAAGGCTTAAAGCCAAAATAAAATTGATGTTGTAAATTTTTAAGTAAATCAGCAAAGCCAAAGCTCCAGCCTGAAGCATCGCTAAGGATTGTAATAAAATCATGGCGCGGTGTTTATCATAACGCCCAATAATACTTCCTGCCAAGGGCGCAAGAAACAAAGATGGAATCATACTTAAAAAAGTGGTTAACCCCAATAAAAAAACAGAACCTGTCACGCTATAAACCATCCAACTCACGGCTGTTTTTTGAAGCCAGGTTCCAACTACAGAAACTGATTGTCCGTAAAAGAATAATTTGAAGTTTTTTGATCTTAGCGCTTTAAACATGATTTCTACTATTTTTTACAAAGTTCGGGATTATGATTTCATTAGAAAAATTAATAATTTTACTGATAATAAGTATTTAAACTTATCAATATGGAAATTTATCAATTACAATATTTTATTAAAACTGCTGAGGTACTTCATTTTACTAAAGCTGCAGAGTTGTGTTTTGTAACGCAATCCGGCTTATCTCAACAAATGAAAAAGCTGGAGGAAGAACTCGGAATGCCTTTGTTTATAAAGATTGGCAAGAAAGTTCAACTTACCGAAGCAGGATCTGTTTTCCTGATTCATGCCAAACAAATCATCGAAAATGTACAAAGCGGCAAACAGGCAATCGACGATTTGAACGACATGATTGGCGGTGAATTACGAATAGGCGTAACCTATATTTTTGGACTTTTGGTTTTGCCAATCGTCAACATGTTTGCAAAAACGTATCCAAATTTGAGAATCGTAGTAGAATACGGCTCAACAGAACCTCTGGAAAATAAATTACTGAATAACGAATTAGATTTGGTTTTGGTAATTTCATCCAAAGAAATAAAAGAAACGATTCAGAAAATTCCCTTATTTACTTCAAATCTGGTTATGGCTGTTTCAAAAACACATCCTTTGGCAGTTTTGGATAAAATTTCTTTTAAAAAAATAGGCGATTATCCGCTTATATTACCCGTAAGAGGATTTAGTTCCAGAGAATTTCTCGACGAATTGTTTTTGAAAAATAATATGAAACCTAAAGTTTCAATTGAATTAAATGCAGTTCACGCCCTTTTGCAATTAGTAGAAGAAAGTAATTGGGTTACAATTGTAACCGAGAAAGCACTAAAAGGCTGGGATAATTTAAAAGCCATCGCAATTACCGGAGTTCCCACTCAAAGAGAATCGTTTATGTTAACGATCGAAGGCGCCTATCAAAAAAAGGCTGTAAAACTATTTATGGAAGAATTTAGAAAAAGCATGTAAAGAAAATTTTGCCACGAATTTCCCGAATTTCCACGAATAAATATTAATCTGTTGCTGTTCATAAAAAATTAGTGAAAATTAGTGAAATTCGTGGCGAAAAATAAAATTTACCAATACAATCAAAACTCTTCTAAACTAATCCCTGATTTGTTTTTCTAAGTCAGTTTTTTTTATGTTATTTGCAAACCCAATTTAGAGAGGTGTCCGAGTGGTTGAAGGAGCTAGCCTGGAAAGCTAGTATATGGGTAACTGTATCGTGGGTTCGAATCCCATCCTCTCTGCAAATTTTTGAACTTAAATAATACCAAACCTCGAAATCTATTTCGGGGTTTTTTTATTAACTTTCTCCAATTAGCAAATCTGTTGTAATATCCCCAATATAAAAACTTCTTTTTAAGATGGAAAAACAAGAATTTATTTTTTACAATACTGCTGATGGAAGGGCTAATGTCATTCTTCTTGCTAAAGATGGAGATGTATGGATGAACCAAAATCAACTGGCAGAACTTTTTGACACCTCTAAGCAAAATATAAGTTTGCATGTTGTAAATATCTTAAAAGAGAAGGAGTTAGATAAGAAATCAGTTGTAAAGGATTACTTGACAACTGCCTCTGATGGTAAAAAGTATAATGTTACATTTTATTCCTTGGCTATGATTTTGGCAATTGGTTTTAGAGTGAGAGGTAAAAGAGGAACTCAGTTTAGACAGTGGGCAAATCAAAATCTGCAGGAATATATGATTAAGGGTTTTGTAATAGATGATGAACGCCTTAAAAACCCTAACGGAAGATCTGATTACTTTGATGAATTACTCGAACGTATTAGGGATATTCGGGCCTCTGAAAAAAGATTTTATCAAAAAGTTCGTGATTTATTTACTTTAAGCAGTGACTATGACGCAACAGATAAAGCTACCCAAATGTTTTTTGCAGATACACAAAATAAAATGCTATACGCCATTACAGGAAAAACAGCTGCTGAAATAATTGTTTCACGTGCCAATGCTGATGAGCCAAATATGTCATTAACAAACTGGAAAGGAAATATTGTACGTAAACAGGATATTTATATAGCAAAAAATTATCTTACCGTTGATGAAATAGACACACTAAATCGTTTTGTAGTTGTATTTCTTGAAACTGCTGAATTGAGAGCAAAAAACAAACAAGATATTACAATGAGTTTCTGGAAAACAAATGTTGACAGAATTATAGAGTTTAATGATAAAGAAGTTCTGACTCACAAAGGAAAAGTAACTCATTTACAGATGGAAGAAAAAGTGGATGCTATTTATGATGCATTTCATAAGCAACGTAAACAATTAGATGCCAAAAAAGCAGATGAACACGATCTCGAAGAATTGAAACATTTAGAAGATAAAATTAAAAATAAATGAAGCTAATGTCTTTGAGATAATATTAATGACTAAAATTAATGTTTCAGTCATTAATATTATTTCTTACTGTAAATATCTTTTAAATTTGCACTAGCTTTAAAAAACAAAACAAAAAAGAGATCTCAAATGTGAGATCTCTTTTGGTGTAAATTTATGTTTTATAAAAGGCTATTTATTTCCCTTTTAATAATTTCTCCAAATATTCATTTTTATCTTTTTCAACTTGTACTAAACGTTCGTAAAGTTCGACAACTTTATCAAGAGGATTGAATGAACAATGATTAGACTGAGGTGCAACAATACTTCCATTAATTTCGTTATCGTAAATATTATTAAAATAATTAATTACGGCCTCTTCCGAAAAATTTTTAATGGCTTCAACAGTCATTCCAAGTGCTTTTGCTACTTCTTTAAGTTTCTCTTCGTCTATGTTTTCACTGTTTTCCATAGCCGAAATTGCTTGCTGATTTGTTCCCAAAGCCTGTGCAAGTGCTTCTTGTTTCATGTCTTTAAGTTCACGAATACGGCTTATTTTTCGCCCTATATGATATGGTTTTGTTGTTGCGCTCATAGATCAAAGATATTTAAAATTTTAGAGAAAAACAGATTTTAGTAAAAAACAGGCTTGTTTTTGTAAGATACGGTTTGCAATTTTATACTACAGGAATATAAATATCAAATTTTGCTCCCTGACCATGTTTACCGGTTGCTTTTATAATTCCGTTGTGGTTTTCTACAATCTTTTTTACAATTGCAAGACCAATTCCTGTGCCTTTATAATCATTTTTGTTGTTAAGCTGTTGAAACATTTCGAAAACACGACTTTCAAATTGCGAATCAAATCCAATACCATTATCACTAATAATAATATGACAATAATTAGCTGAAAGTGAATTTTTCGTTTTGGGTTTTGTATAAAGACTTTCTATTTTTATATGTGGTGCTTTTTCTTTTGCTGTAAATTTTAGCGAATTACTTATTAGATTATATATTAATTGGTGAAATTGCGACGAAATAATATGTGCTTTACAATCTCCGGAGATTTCGATTGTTGCTTTTTTTGTTTTTATTTCTTCTTTTAAATCCTCCAGAACCTTATTAATAATATCATTAAGGCTTACGTTTTCAAATTTCTTTTCTGTTACACTTGTTCTGGAGTAATTCAGTAAATCATTTATAAGTGCCTGCATATGAAAAGCAGCAACTTGTATGCGATCAAAATAGTACGTTCCTTTTTCGGTTAAATTATGGTGTTCATCTGTTGAAATTCGATCTGAAAAAACTTGTATTTTCCTTAACGGTTCCTGTAAATGATGACTCGAGATGTAAGTAAAAGCTTCAAGTTCTTTGTTTGCAAGAATTAATTCGGCAGCACGTTTTTCTTTTTCATTATTTTGAAAAGTAAGTTCAGCATTTGCGATAATAAGTTCAGCAGCCCGATCTTCTTTTTCATTATTTTGATATTCCAGCTCCATATTAGCGATAAGCAGTTCAACGGCGCGTTTTTCTTTTTCCTTGTTCTGAAAAGTCAGTTCTTTATTAGCAATAACAAGTTCTGATGCGCGATTTTCTTTTTCCTGATTTTGATAAGCAAGTTCAGTATTTGCAATCACCAATTCGGCAGCGCGTTTTTCTTTTTCATTATTTTGAAAAGTAAGTTCAGCGTTTGCGATAAGAAGTTCAGCTGCCCGATCTTCCTTTTCCTGATTTTGATAGGCAAGCTCCATATTAGCAATTACCAGTTCAGCAGCGCGTTTTTCTTTTTCCTTGTTCTGAAAAGTCAGTTCTTTATTAGCAATTACAAGTTCTGATGCGCGATCTTCCTTTTCCTGATTTTGATAGGCAAGTTCTGTATTTGCGATTACCAATTCGGCGGCGCGTTTTTCTTTTTCTTTATTCTGAAAAGTAAGTTCAGCATTGGCGATAACCAGTTCAGCAGCACGATTTTCTTTTTCCTGATTTTGATAGGCAAGTTCAGTATTTGCGATCACTAATTCGGCAGCGCGTTTTTCTTTTTCTTTATTCTGAAAAGTAAGTTCAGTATTGGCAATAACCAGTTCCGCGGCACGATCTTCTTTTTCCTGATTTTGATAAGCAAGTTCAGTATTTGCAATAACTAATTCGGCAGCACGTTTTCCTTTCTCTTTATTTTGATAGGCTAGTTCCTTATTCGCAATAATTAGTTCTGCTGCGCGCTTTTTTCGCACTTCAATTTGCTCTGCGAGTCTTTTATTAACAAATAGCAATTCATCATTATGATTTGCTTTATTCCGTTCAGGAAAAATATTTTTATCAAGCGGAATAATCTTTTTTTCACTCATGTTTTCGCACGCATTTATCCAAATATAATCTAACTGAATTAAATGTCTTACTTTAAAATATAATAACTGAATTTATAATTTTTAAGAGGCGGAAATGCTCAAATAGAACAATTATTTAGTTAAGTTTTTTCTTATTTTTTTCTGTAACTTAAATTTAGACAGAAAGATTTTTAGATTCTCCTTTGTCTGATTTTGTGATGGTTTTAGATTTAAATTAAAAAAAAAATAAAAAGCATGTAGCATTTTGGTTATAAAGTCGTCTTGATTTAAATGCCTGAATTATCAGATTTACAAGAGGACTAAAAAGTAAAAATGATTTTGCAGGTAATCAATCATCAATCAAAATTTTAAATCAATCACAATCATGAAAATAAATTTTTCTAAATCTTTAGTAATACCTATTTTAATTAGTTTAGTAAGTCTTGCAGTTAATTCTCAAAGCAAGCAAAATACAGATAGTATAGATGTCTTTCTAAAAAATAAAATGGAAAAACTTCATATTCCGGCTCTACAAATTGCCGTTGTTCAACACGGAAAAATCGTAAAAAGTAATAGCTACGGAATTGCTAATATCGAAAACTCAGTTATGGCAACAAATCAAAATATGTTTTCTATTAATTCATGTACAAAGGCATTTGTGGGTGTAGCAGTGATGCAGCTTCAGGAAGAGGGAAAACTAAATATCAATGATTCTATTTCAAAATATTTAGATGATTTGCCAGCTGCCTGGAAAGGTTTGAGTATGAAACAATTGTTTGCTAATATTTCCGGACTTCCAAATATTATCGATTATAAAGAAAATTTATTGGCAGATACTGAAAATGGTTCTTGGGAAAAGGTAAAAACATTACCAATGGAATTTAATACAGGAGATCGTTTTCGCTACAATCAGACAGGTTATGTGATTATTGGTCGAATTATTAATAAAGTAAGCGGTATGCATTTTACTAAATTTATTGAAGATCGTCAGTTTAAAGTAGTTGGAATGAAACAAACCCGTTTTGGAGATTCTAATGATATTATTCCAAATTCGGCCGGAGCTTACACAACTCAGGATATTGTTGACGGCAGATGGATTACTACTGATAAGGTAAGAAGCAGTTATGCTAAATTTCCGGAATTTTTTAGAACATGTACAGGAATAATTACTACATCTGATGAAATTGCACAATGGATTATAGCATTACAAAATGGAGTATTATTAAAACACAAATCAAGTTTAGATTTGCTGTGGCAACCGGCAGTTCGAAATAATGGGCGTGTGGGAGGATTTAATAAACTTGTAAACGGATATGCAATTGGTTGGCCAACAGTTACAAGAGAAGAACATCCGGCAGTTGGACCTATTGGCGGAATGCGATCTGCATTTTTTGTTTACCCAAAAGATGATCTTTCTATAATTGTTCTTACAAATCTTCAGGGAGCAAATCCGGAGTGGTTTATGGATGAAATTGCAGGTTTTTATATTCCTGATATGAAAGAATCTAACGGTTTTGGATTATCGCCTACAGTAAAAAAGTTAAGAAAGGAATTGATAGTTCAAAATTATAAAAATCCCTTAAAAATTGCTGAAAGCCTTAAAAAGAATAATGCAGCATTTAATTTAAGTGAAAACGATTTGAATGATTTTGGATATAAATTGTTAGCAGAAGGCAAACAAAACGAAGCATTGAAAATCTTTAAACTAAATACAGATCTTTATCCGGAAAGCGGAAACACTTATGATAGTTATGCAGAAACATTGGCTGGTTTAGGAAACAAAAAAGAAGCCATTAAAAATTATAAACGAGCATTTGAACTGAATCCAAAAAACATCAACGCTCAGGAACAAGCAAAGAAATTGGCAGTTTTGTAAAAAACATTGATTATTTTGATGAACCCTTTGTGAATGATTTTTCGCAAAGGGTTTCGTTTTTTAATTAAAGTTCCTAAAGTTTAATCTCAAACAAACTAAAAGAACCTTCTTTATAATGTTCCGGTAATTCGCTTGTCCATTCTATCGTGCTGATGCCTTTGTAATCGAAACCACAGCTGGTGTAGTATTTGTTTATTCTTTCGTTGCCGCTATGCGTGTCAAGCCTGATGTATTGTTTACCGTTTTCTTTGGCGTAAGTTTTAGCCCATTCAATAATTTTTTTGACATACGATTGTCCTCTAAATTTTGGATTCGTGGCAATTCTATGAAGATATATTGCAGGATCTGCACTGGCTTCTTTCCAAATAATTACATCATCAAAAGTAAGTACAAATGTACAGGCAACTTCATTTCCTTCTTTGATTATAAAATGACGATTTTCAGCAATTTCCTTTTCGATAAGTGCTTTTTCAAAACCTCTCCAGCTTTTGTTATTGACTGTTTTTTGATAAGATGTTGCTTCGTTATAAATATCGAAAACTGCATCGATATCTTCATTTGTAGTTTTAAAAAATTCCATTATTGTGTTGTATTCTCTAGATTAATGAATCCTGTAAAGATAAATCTTTCGTTAGCGTAAAGCCTGATAAATTATTGCTTTTAACTTTTTTTATCAGAGTTCAGCCAAACGACATTTTGTTCAGATTCGTGATTTTGCCCAATAATATCTCGGTATAATTCTGGTCTTCTAGCTTTTATGTAGCGGTTTCCTCCAGCCTGAATATTTTTTTCCGGAGTAATTATCGCGGTTGCAAAAGAGTCGTCGAAAGAACGGCATTCAGCAATTATATCTCCAAAAGGATCCACAATCATCGAACAGCCATTTTTTAGTTGGTCATCATCCATACCAATCGGGTTTGAAAAAACGGCATAAATGGCATTATCATAAGCTCGTGCCGGCAGCCATTTCATTAACCAGTCGCGACCTTTCATTCCGTCAAATTCCAGTCTTAACGATGTTGGATCAGCTTCTCGGTTTTTCCAAAGTTGAGGTGCAACAAAACCTGCACCAGGTCGCGTCGAAGGCGTGCACATTGTAACATGTGGCATGAAAATGATATCAGCTCCCAAAAGTTTTGTGGCTCTGACATTTTCGATAATATTATTGTCGTAGCAAATTAAAATTCCGCATTTCCAGCCTTTGATTTCAAAAATGCAGTAACAATCTCCGGGTGTTAAATATGGATTTATAAACGGATGAAGTTTCCTGTATTTTGCAATCAATCCATTTTTGTCAACGCAAACATAAGCTTTGAATAAAGTATCATTTTCGTCTTTCTCAAAAAGACCTGCTAATATGATAATGTCATAGTTTTTGGCAATTTCAGTAAGTTTTAAAATGCTTTCTCCTGTGGGAATAATTTCTGCGAGGTCCAGCATTTGTACTTTCGATAAATGTCTGGCAAAAGTATAGCCTGTTATCGAACATTCGTGAAACGAAATAACATCGCAACCGTCATTTGATGCCTTTTGCGAAAGTTTTTCTATTACAGATAAATTATAGTTTTTGTCGCCGCTTTTATTCTCGAACTGAGCTGTGGCTATTTTTAGATTTTTCATATGATACACTTTTAATGAGAATCAAAATTAGCGTTCAGGAAAATCTATAAATTGTATAAAACCGACATTTTAAAGTAAAACTGAAGGAGAAGTTTTTATAAGGTTATTGGCTAGTTTTCCGGTATTAAATAAATATTCTCTTGGAGAAATTCCGGTATGTTTTCTAAATTCTTTTATCAAATGAGATTGATCTGAAAATCCCGCCTCATAAGAAATTATAGTCAAATTAGTTGATTCAGATTTATTTTTTAATAGTTTGAGAAAATAATGCAGTCTTATAACGTTGCCAAATTTCTTAGGATTTAAACCAACGCATTCTTTAAATTTTCTTTCCAGATGCCTTTCGGTATAACCGGTATACTCAACCAATTGTTTTACAGAGAAAAGTCCCTTATTTACTATAATGAAATCTAAGGAACGGTTTATTAGTAAATGATTTGGAATCGATTTTTTATTTGCAAGTTTTCTAAAAAACTGATTTAGAAGTTGCATTTTTCCTTCATTATTTTGTTCCAATAATTGTTCCTGAAGAAGTAAAGCATCTAAGCCTGAAATAGCATCAATAGAAATAATGGAATCCTGAAATTCATTAGCAGGAATTCCTAATAACTGATGTATTCCGTTAGGCTGAAAAACAACAATTACCAGAGAAATCTCCTGATCAGAATAAATATCTTTGAAACCATTGAGTTGTCCGTACAAAAACGAATTAGGTAAATAATTTTTTACTTTATAATTGCTGATGTCTGAGATAAGTTTGTTTTTTAAAGAAAACACCATCCCGGTATTACCGTCAGAAAATAGGCGAAGTTTCTGGATATCACTTGATGCATTATCTAAAAAAAGATAATGTTTGATGTAAGGAGATAATTCTTTTAGCGGTGAAACTTGCATTGTTATAATTGTAATTTTCAGGAATGCCTAATCTTGCAAAACCATTTTTACTTTTGGTAAAATACGCTCAGTAAACAAAGTATACGCTTGTTTTGAAGGATGTAGACCATCTCCCGCAACTAAACCCGGACTTTCAATTCCCTTTTGTGTAATATCAGTTATTGAAACGAAAACTACGCCGTTTTCTTTGCAGTAATTCTCTGCAAAAGTATTGTATTGCGCAATTTCGGTTGAAATTCTTGTTCCCTGACCTTGCATTTGAATAGTTCCAAAAGGGGTATAGGCATAATCTGGAATTGAAATTACAATTACATTTTTCTTATCGCCCTTTGCCAGAGTAATTGCTTTGTTGACCAATTCCGGAAATTCGTTTTCATAAATTGAAAAATTCTTTCCCTGATATTGATTGTTTACGCCAATTAAAAGAGTAACTAAATCATAATTAGCCTCTAAACTCTGATTATTGATTGCCGAAATTAAATTAGTCGTTGTCCAGCCGGTTGTAGCAATTACTTTTAATGAAAAGTTAGTTTGCGGATAAATTGCTTTTAGGCTTGCTTTTAATTGTTCAGGATAACGACAGGTTTCGCAAACGCTTTGACCTATTGTATAACTATCTCCTAAAGCTAAATAATTGACAGTTTTTGAAATTGTATTGGTAGGAGGAACTTGTGTTACTGGCGGAATAATAGGATCCGGAGTAACAGCGATTTCTGACTTTGTTTCATCAGAGCTGCAGCTTAAAAGGAATATGGAAAGGATAACAATAACTATTTGTTTGAAATGTGGGTTCATAATTTAGGTAAATTAAGTTTCGGTTCATTCTAAACAAATAGTTACGTTAAATAACTTATTTCGGTTTTTATACCATTTCGGTTTTCATTATAATTTGTTCTTCGATGGCATTCCAAAGTCCAATTCGTTTTTCTAATGCAAGAATTGAAATTTCTTCGACTTCTTTCCATTTTTGAGCATCATCTTCACACAAATCAGAGATCATTTGCATTGCCATTGGTCCGTGTTCATCAGCATCTAATTCGATATGTCTTTCAAAATAATAAAGCAATTTGCTTAAATCTGTATCGGGAAGATTTTTTTGAAAGTTTTTCAATATTGCAGTAAACATACTCGGAATCAAATCTTCTCTCCCAAAAGTAAATGCAGCAGCAATTTCATGCGGTTTTCCTTGTTCGATCACTCTAAAAGTAAAATCTAAAAAGGCTTTTATATCTGCGTGTAATGAACTTTGTTTTATGGCAACAAAAATATTATGAAGAGAATTTACTTCAGCTAAAAAATTGTTGATTCCGTTGGTGTCGGCACCACAATCTTCCATTGCTTCAAGATACATTTCATAATGACTTTGTCTTCTTCCGTCGATTGTTAAATCTGTTTCTTCGGCAAGAACAATTTCATTGATTAAATATCTTGTTTCAGGATTTTTTGTAGCAAACCAAGGTGTTGTTGTACAGGTAAGTTTAGCTTGTAAAGCTTTTAATAATGACATAAAATCCCAAACCGCAAAAACATGACTTTCTAAAAAACGATGCAAATCATCAATGCTTTGGATTTTATTGTATAAGGAATGTTGTAAAAGTTGATCTTTTTGAGGTTGAATGCTATTGTGTATAGTTTCAATATTCATTTGCGTATTTTTTTGCAAAGATAAAAAGCTTCTTGATAACAAGAAGCTTTTCATATTGATTTTGTATATATTTTAATAGTTGTTTGTTATTTAAATGCTGGAATTCCAGTTACATCCATTCCTGTAATCAGTAAATGTATGTCGTGAGTTCCTTCATAAGTGATAACACTTTCCAGATTCATCATATGGCGCATGATAGAATATTCTCCTGTAATTCCCATTCCGCCTAGCATTTGTCTGGCTTCGCGGGCAATATGAATTGCCATATCAACATTGTTACGTTTTGCCATTGAGATTTGTGCCGTAGTTGCTTTTCCTTCGTTACGCAAAACACCTAAACGCCAGGTTAATAATTGTGCTTTTGTAATTTCGGTAATCATTTCTGCGAGTTTTTTCTGCTGTAATTGAGTTCCTCCAATTGGTTTTCCAAACTGAATTCTTTCTTTAGCATATCTTAAAGCTGTATCATAACAATCCATCGCTGCACCAATTGCTCCCCAGGCGATTCCGTAACGAGCAGAATCTAAGCAGCCAAGTGGCGCTCCTAATCCTGATTTATTAGGCAGGAGGTTTTCTTTAGGCACTTTTACATTGTCAAAAATTAATTCTCCGGTTGATGAGGCACGAAGCGACCATTTATTATGGGTTTCAGGAGTAGTAAAGCCTTCCATACCGCGCTCTACAATTAATCCGTGAATTCGTCCTGATTCATCTTTTGCCCAAACAACAGCAATATCTGCAAAAGGGGCATTTGAAATCCACATTTTTGCACCATTTAAAAGATAATGATCCCCTTTATCTTTAAAATTGGTAATCATACTTCCCGGATCAGAACCATGATCGGGTTCGGTTAGACCAAAACATCCCATAAATTCTCCCGTTGCCAGTTTTGGTAAATATTTCATTCGTTGTTCTTCGTTTCCGTATTTCCATATAGGATACATTACTAAAGATGACTGAACAGATGAGGTTGATCTTACGCCAGAATCTCCGCGTTCGATTTCCTGCATAATCAAGCCGTATGAAATTTGGTCTAAACCTGCACCTCCATATTCAACAGGAATGTAGGGTCCAAAACCACCAATTTCTCCAAGTCCTTTAATAATTTGTTTAGGAAATTCTGCTTTTTGAGCATATTCTTCTATAATAGGAGAAACTTCTCTTTTTACCCACGCACGTGCTGATTCGCGAACTAATTTATGTTCGTCTGTCAATAAATCGTCTAGGTTATAGTAATCTGGAGCTTGAAATAGGTCTGGTTTCATTTTTGATAGTTTTACAAAACAAATTTACGGAATAAAAATATAACAAAACAATGTTAAAATGTTATATTTTAATAACCATGAAAGAAGAAAAATAGTATAAATGCAAATTTATTTTAGTTTATTGAAAATTTATAAGCTATTTTTGAGATTCCAAAAACAAAATGAATGAGGCTGATCATCTCTTTTTTACTCTTTTTTGTTCTGAATAATGCATTTGCTCAACAAAAAAGTGCCTTAACAGAGCAGGAGTACTTAATTTTACAAGATAAGATTCGATTAAATATTAATGTAAATGTTGATAGTGCTTTTGTATATGCCAATAAAATGGCAAATTCCCATAATTATAAGCATCTTGCCTTTTCGAATGGAGCCATGTCATATCTATTTCAATTAAGAGGAAATACTATTCAATCAAAAGAAAAATATAAGCTTGCAATTGATTATTTAAATAAAATACCAGATTCGCGCGATAAAATTCAGCTTAGAACTTATTTGTATAATTATGCCGGATTGACTGAGTGGAAAAGAAGTAATTTTAGTAAAGCTTTAGAAAATTATCAGGAAGGAATGAAGCTTTCTGCACAAATTGGAGATGTTATTCAAATTGTAAAATTTAAAAACAACATAGCTTCCATAAATAATGCTGTAGGTAACTATCGATTAGCGATTAAAAATCTAAGACAGATTAATGATTTTGTGGATAAAAATGAAAGCTTTTATACAAAAGAGCAATTTTTAAATACTAAGAGTAATATCAACTTAAGTTTGGCGGGTTCGTATGAGAATTATTATGCAAAGAACCTGACCAAAAAAAACCTGCTGGATTCTTCGGAATATTTCTATAAACGAACAATTAGTTATTCTAAAAATTTTACAGATAATAAAATAGTTGCTAAATTAAGTCTAGGTAATATCTATAGCTGGAAAAAAGATTATGTCAACGCTGAGAAAACATATTATGATATTATATTTTTAGCAAATCAAAATAATATGCAAGACATGCTGTCTTCTGCAAATTACAATTTGGGAGATGTATATTATTCTACAAAAAAATATGATAAAGCATTAGTTTTTTTTAAAAAATCTGATTCAATTGGTTCAATAACTAAAACGAATGGAGTAGATTATTTAAAGTCAAATTACTATCAGGCAAAGATTTACAATATCCTCAAAGAACCTGATTTAGCGTATAAGCATTCAAAAATTTATTTGGATAATTATGAAAAATCCGAAACAAAATTAAATGATCAGATTTTAGAAGTAAATTACAAACTTGGAGTAGGTGATTTAACTGAGGAAATGGTTACTATTCAGGAAAAATATAAATATGAGGTTTTTTTAAATAAAGCTCTGAAAGTTTTTTATGTTGTTTTATTTGTTACAATTGTCTTTTTGTTAATTAAAAATATTCGGGATAAAAACAAAGCACATAAAAAGATGAATGCTTTAATTGAAGAATTCAAAGCCAATTTAGAGAAGAAAGTTCCTGTTGAACTACAAGAAGTTTTGATTGAGGAAGAAGAACAGGAAGAAATTCTGCTTAAAAAAGAAAATGTCAATTTAAGTATTGATGAAGCAAAAGAAAATAAAATAGTCGAAAAATTACTGGCTCTTGAAAGTAAACACGAATATTTAAATGCCGATTTTACTTTGTCGTATGTGGCTAAAAAGATAAAAACAAATACGACTTATTTATCTTATATAGTTAATAAACGATTTGGTAAATCATTTGGAGAATACTCTAATGAGCTTAAGATTAATTATGTGATTAATGAAATGATTACCAATCATATGTATCGTAAATATTCTACTCAGGCTATTGCTGAAAGTGTCGGGTTTAAAAATGCAGTATCTTTTGCTAAATCATTTCGCAAAAGAACTGGAGTATCTCCAGCTCAATTTGCGAATAATATTTAATATTAAAAAACTGCTTTTTAATTAGTGATTACCAGCTCCTTTTCCGTCTTTTATCGTTGGATCGACTTCGGGTTCATCACCATCACCTCCGCGAACTGCTTTTTGTTGAGTTTGTGATAATTTTTCAGTTTCAAAGTCTTCTAATTTTATTTTATAATTTTTCATGTTTTTTATATTTATAGTTTAACTAATTCCTTTACCTGCTCCAATAGTTGGATCTACATCACCTCCACAAACTGTTTTTTCCTGATCTTTTGATAATTTTTCAGTTTCAAAATCGCTGATAGTTAATTTATGATTTGACATTTTTTAATTTTTAATGGAATTATTATTTAAAAGTATACACTTATACTTGAAAATTACCAGTGATTTAAGATAGTGTGTTTGAGATTTTTGACCAGTTTTCAAATTGTTTTATGAAACTTTTCAAGTTTTTGAACATAATTTTTACTGTGAAAATAATTATGGACGAGTGGCACCTTTGCCAGTTTGGATACTTGGTTCAGTTGGATCGTCACCTCCTTTAACTGTTTTTTGTTGCATTCTTGATAACTTTTCTAATTCAAAATCTTCGAATTTTAATGTGGTATTTTTCATGTTTTTACAAATTAGGTTTATTGATTTATCAAAACTAGACAAAAAGCAAAACGCTTAATCGAGATTAGGGTTTTTGCAACTATGGAGAATAAAAAAACGAGTTAAATTATTGTTTTTCAGGTGTTTGTGTTTTTATTCAGACTGATATAATTTATAAATTGTATGTAGTATAATTAATAAATTGTATGCTTAGAGCACTTTTTTATCAATAAAAACACCAATATTTGCATTGTAATTATGATTTTAAAGATCCGAAAAGATGTTAAAACTTGTCCAAAAATTTCTACAAATAAATAGGTACTCGGAAATTAAAAATGAGTTTAAAGATTTGTTCCTTTCTCATCCTAATTATCCAAGCTTATTTGCGATAACAGATTCTTTGGATTTGCTTTCTGTAGAGAATGCTGCGGTACGAGTTTCGAAAGAACAAATAGTAGATTTGCCTTCGAACTTTTTAGCCTATTTTAAAGAAGAATTAATATTAGTAGAAAAGGCAAAAAACTTTGTTCGTATTAATACAATAAAAAAGGGAAGTATAAAAATGCCCTATGAAAAGTTTCTTTTGGATTGGAATGGAGTAATAGTTGCAATAGAACCTAATAATGTAATTGCAAGAGATAATTTAAAAGTAGAGTCTAGTTGGTTAAAATATACTTTGCCACTTTTGTTATTAGTTGGGTTATCTTTTTTTTATAATACTTATAACCTATTTAGTGTTGTTTTTTTAGCGACATCAATTTTAGGATTTTTAGTAAGTGTTTTTATTGTTCAGGAAAAACTAGGTTTTAAAAATAGTATTATTTCAAGATTTTGTAATCTAAGTTCAAATTCTTCTTGCAGTTCAGTAATAAACGGTAACGAAGTAATAGGAGATAAATGGATAAATTTTTCAGATTTACCGCTTATTTTCTTTGGATCAAGTTTGATAGCTATTTTAATTGCGCCTTTAGAGTCGGCTATTTTTGTTGGGTTTTTAAGTTTATTGGCGATACCGGTAATTGTATCATCAATTTGGATTCAAAAATTTGAAATTCAAAAATGGTGTGTAATGTGTTTGGCTGTTTCGGCTTTGATTGTTGCACAAAGTGTTATTTGGTTTGCATCAGATTTGTTTACGTTGAGTTTTAGTTTTGAGAATGTTTTTCCATTCTTATTGTCTGTAGTTCTTCTTTTCCCGATCTGGTCCATTTTAAAAACCATGATAAAAAATATTTTAGGGAACGAGAATTCTTTAAAAGAGATGAAAAAGTTTAAACGAAACTACTCTTTATTGGATTTCTTATCAAAAAAAGTTCCTTACACAAGTGGATTTGAAGATTTGAGAGGCTTGAATTTTGGAAATAGAAATGCAGCAGTAAAGCTTTCGATTATTATTAGTCCGAGTTGCGATCATTGCCATAAAACATTTCAGGAAGCATTTGATTTGGTATTAAGATTTCCAGACAAGATTTATTTAAGCGTTTTATTCAATATTAATCCTGAAAATGCCGAGAATCCATATAAAGCAGTTGTCGAAAGACTTTTAATCATAAATAGAGCAACACCAGGAAAAACGGTTGAAGCGATATCTGACTGGCATATTAAAAAAATAGGCTTAAAAAAATGGTTGAAAAAGTGGCATGTTGATTCCGTAAATATGATGATCAATCAGGAAATACAAAAGCAATATGAATGGTGTTCTAAAAATAATTTTAATTATACACCGGTTAAAATTGTAAATGAAAGAATATTTCCTCTAGAATATGAATTAAGCGAATTAAAATATTTTCTAAACGATTATATAGAAGAAAAGGAAACCCAGGTTCTTGAAAAAACAGCCTAGTTTCAGGATTTTATAGATTGAGTTAAGCAGTATTGTTGTTTTGAGAAAAGATTAATGAAGGAGTAAAAATATCAAAAACTAATTATCATGATAAAAAATATCTTAAACCTCGAAGGAGCTCATTTATTAAGTTCACATGAGCAAAAAGTTATACAAGGAGGACAGCCAATTCCGCCATCTACTTGTCATTGCTTTTGTGTTAGAGGAAATGTGTCGAGTAGTGCATCATGTTTTGCCTATTGCCCTGACGGATCGATTCCGGGTTTGAGCGAAGGAAGTACCGGAAATTGTAAGTTTCCGTTTGAATAGAATTTAATTGTAGTAAATATATAGATGTTAAAGAATATTTTGAATTTAGAAGATGCACAACATATAAGTAAAATTGAGCAAAAAACGATTAAGGGAGGAATTCCTGAATGTTGGATTTATGCAATTGAAGCTGGTTGTGTTTTAATACCCGTAGGCGGAACCTGCCCTGTAAATACATTAGCAGGTATTTGTGAAACAAGTCGCCTTTGTTGTTAATTTTTAACCGTTTTAATAGAAGTACAAAATAGCCTTTTTTAGAATTTAGTCATGTTTTTTTTAATTTGTAGGCGCTCGATCGTGGAACATTGAGCAAATTTCCCAACATTGATGATTGGTGTAGGGATTCTTAGGAAATTGGTCACTGAGTTGATTTTAATTGGTTAGGGTTAACCAGTGCCATGTCCTACAGAAATTGTATTTCTAATAAATATGGTCTTAAATACCTGAACAGAGAAGATGTAAATCTTCTCTGTTTTTTTATGCTTTAAACTTTTATTAAGTTTAATTTATTTTTACAATTCCTTTTTTAATTGTTTTTTGAGAAGAATATTTTTAAGTTCGTCAATATCTTATCTAAAATTTTGACAAAAATTAATCATTCATTTTCTCTTATTCGAGATATCCCCATTCTATTTAGAACAAAGTAGTTTGCTCATAGCGAGCATATCTGCCATTTCCTTTTATGTAAATCCTTTTCTTTTCTGGCTTATATTAAATTTTCATTCCATCTTAAAAGAATTAAACTAATACATTTTTATTTCTTAAAAGATTGTGAAGTTTTTTTTATTTTAATTTTCATTTGTAGGATTAAAAATAATGTTTTTCCTACTTTTGAAAGGGTAAACTTTTAAAAGAACTACCATCAGAAATTATTAAAGAATTAAAAGAAGCTTTAAATTACTATCAAATTATAAATGAATTAGAACAATATGCTTTTTAAAATAAAATTACTGTCTACTCTATTCTTTTTAATCCATTTAAATTTATTTTCTCAAAATGAAGAGAGTAAATATATTGATCAAAATGGTTTTTATAAAATAAATATTATATCAAAAAAAGATACCATTTCTATTCTCACCACAAATACGGATAAAAAGACACCAAAACCAACAATTCTATTTTTACAAGGATCATTAGCAAAACCCATAATTTTTCATGATTCAACAGGGGCAAGTGTTACAGCGTTTCCTTTTGAAATTGAAGAATATTTAAAAAAATTTAATTTTATTATTATTGCCAGATATGGAATTCCATTAGTGGGTTCATATGAAAAAGATACTGAAGGGTTTTTAAATAAAAAAGGACAAATACCAATTGAATTTATTAAAAATGACAATTTAAAATATAGAACATTTCAAGCCCAATCTGTTCTTAACTACCTTTATAAACAGAAATGGGTACAAAAAGATTCCATATTTGTTATTGGTCATTCAGAAGGATATAGAGTAGCGGCTCAACTTTCTGAAAAGAATAGAAAAATAGCTAAGCTAGTGTGTATGTCAGCCAATCCGTTTAATAGAATAGCTGAATACATTTTAAAATCCAGGATAGAAACCTTATCTACATCTTCAGATAGTTTGATTCAAAAAGAAATTGAACAAGATATCAATAGTTTTAAAAGTATACCTCTAAATATTGAACAATATAAAAATGACTATGAAGTATACAATAGAATGAGTTACAATAGTGTACTGTCGTATGAGAGTTTATTACAATTTAAAAAGCCTATTCTTGTTACTTATGGTACAGAGGATATTGGTTCATTAAATAATGATTTACTTCACTTTTTATTGAGAAAAAATAAGTTAACAATGTTTGTTTATCCAGATTTGGATCATAATTATAATAAAAAAGAATTTGATAAAAATGGTAACGAACTTGAGAGTAGTTATCATTGGGATAGTGTTTTTAAAGACGTACAAAATTGGCTTTTATAAAAAGAAGTAAAAGAATGATGATAACTTATAAATGAATATATTGACACCACTAATTTTTAGTTAGTGACCAATTTTGTAATTTTGACTTTATTGCTAAATATTTTCATAGAGAATATTTTACTCTGTATTTTTTATTTTTTTTGATGGCATCAGAATTATAATGTTAAATTGCACTAGAATTAAACATAATAAATTGAAGAAATTTACCAATTACAAACAGGCAGATCATAAAGATTGCGGTCCGACATGTTTAAAAATAATTGCCAAACATTACGGTAAAACAATCCAGATTCAGGAGTTGCGAGACATTAGTGAAACAACTCGTGAAGGAAGTAATTTGCTTTTTTTAAGCGATGCGGCAGAGAAAATTGGTTTCAGGACTTTAGGAGTAAAATTAAATCTTGAAAGATTAAACGAGGCACCTTTGCCTTGTGTTTTGCATTGGAATAAAAATCACTACGTCGTACTTTATAAAATTAAAAAAAATACATATTATATATCTGATCCTGCTTTTGGGTTAATCGAATATAATAAACGGGATTTTCTTAAATTCTGGATAGGCAATAATGCCGATGATGCAACTCAGGAAGGAATCGCCTTATTGATGGAAGCTTCGCCCAAGTTTTTTCAGTCAGAATTTGATAAAGAGGAAAATAAAGGATTAGGCTTTAAGTTGCTGTCACAATATGTATTGCGGTACAAATCATTTTTAACACAACTGAGTATAGGTTTATTAGCGAGTAGTTTGATTCAGCTAATTTTCCCTTTCTTAACCCAAAGTATTGTTGATGTTGGAATACAAAACCAAAACATTCATTTTATTTATCTCATTCTTTTTGCCCAGTTATTTCTCTTTGCCGGAAGAACAGGCTTAGAACTCATAAGAAGCTGGATATTATTACATCTTTCTACAAGAATAAACATTTCGCTTATTTCTGATTTTTTTATTAAATTAATGAATCTGCCTATTTCGTTTTTTGATGTGAGAATGACCGGAGATATCATGCAGCGTATAAATGATCATCGCAGAATCGAAAAAATCCTGACAACATCATCATTAAATGTGCTGTTCTCTGTAATTAATATGTTTGTAATGGGAGGAGTTTTAGCCTATTTCAACCTGCAGATATTTTTTGTGTTTTTTGCAGGAAGCCTACTTTACTTCGGATGGATTACTTTATTTTTGAAAAGAAGAGAAGTGCTGGATTATAAGCGCTTTGCTGAGGTTTCCCAAGAACAGAGTAAAGTAATGGAACTTATTAACGGTATGCAGGAAATTAAACTCCATAATGCCGAAAAACAAAAACGCTGGGGCTGGGAATATGTTCAGGCAAGATTGTTCAGGGTTTCTATAAAAGGATTAGTTTTAGAACAAACCCAAACTATTGGTTCCTCTGTAATCAATGAGTTAAAAAATATTTTCATCATATTCCTTTCTGCAAAACTGGTTATTGATGGTTCTATAACGTTGGGAATGATGTTAGCGATAAGTTCAATCGTAGGAAGTTTAAACGGACCAATAACACAACTTATAGAATTTGTGAGAGAACTTCAGGACGCTAAGATTTCATTGGCAAGATTATCTGAAATTCATGAAAAAGAAGATGAAACACAACAGGAAGAACATCAGACAAGCGATGTGCCGTATGATTCAGATATTGATATAAAAAATCTTTCGTATCGATATTTAGGATCTGATATTCCTGTATTGGATAATTTAAGCCTGAATATTCCTGCCAATAAAGTAACCGCAATAGTAGGTGTCAGCGGAAGCGGTAAAACCACTTTGATGAAATTGCTGCTTAAATTTTATGAACCTGAAAAAGGAGAAATCAATATTGGTAATGCGCAATTGAAAAATATTTCGCAAAAAGCGTGGAGATCAAATATTGGAGCTGTAATGCAGGAAGGTTTTATTTTTAGTGATACCATTGCTAATAATATTGCCATTGGTGTGGATAAAGTCGATAAGGAGCGATTGGTTTATGCTGCGGATGTGGCTAATATTAAAGAATATGTTAGCGGTTTGCCACTTGGTTATAATACTAAAATTGGTGCAGAAGGAACAGGAATGAGCACAGGACAAAAACAGCGTTTGCTAATTGCCAGAGCAGTTTATAAAAATCCTGAAATATTATTTTTTGATGAAGCAACATCTGCTTTGGATGCCAATAATGAAAAAGAAATTATGCAGAAACTAGATCTTTTCTTTAAAGATAAAACAGTAATAGTCATCGCGCATCGATTAAGCACAGTAATGAATGCGGATCAAATCGTAGTTTTAGACAAAGGAAAAATCATCGAAATAGGAAATCATTCGGCTTTAGTGGAGCAAAAAGGGAATTATTTTGAGCTCGTTAAAAATCAATTACAATTAGGCAATTAAATCATGGCTGAAGATACTACATTCGAACTCAGAAGTGAAGAAGTTCAGGACATTCTCACCAAAGTACCACATTGGATGATCCGTTGGGGAACAGTTTTAATATTCGTAATCATTTTTATGCTGTTTTTTGTGTCGTGGTTTATCAAATACCCGGATGTTGTAAATACTGAAATTGTAATTACAACCAATATTCCGCCAGAGAAAATAGTGTCAAAATCTTCCGGACGCATCGAAGCTATTTTGGTAAAAGATAAATCTATCGTGTCAAAAAACAGCACACTTGCCATTATCGAAAATACCGCCAATTACAAAGACGTTTTTTTATTAAAAAAAATAGTTGATGAATATAACATTAATAATCACCAAAAAGCATTTCCTTTTGCTTTGCTGAAAAATGCACAATTAGGTGAAATCGAAAGTGCTTTTGCTGTTTTTCAAAAAGATTATCAGGCAGAACAGTTGAATAAAAATCTTCAGCCGTTTGAAGTAGAAAACCGAGCGCAGGTTTCTGAAAAAATTCAAATCAAGGAAAGACTGGAAATTCTGCAACAGCAAAAAGTAATTAACGAAAGTGAATTGCAGCTTCAAAAAAATGAAATTGCACGTTTTGAAACGTTATTCAATAAAGGCATTATTTCGGCTCAGGAAATGGAAGCCAAAAAATTAGGCTATCTTCAGGCTCAAAAGAGCTATAAAAGCCTTTTAACGTCAATTTCTCAATTAAGGTCGTCTTTGATTGATAATTCAAAACTGAGTCAGAATTCGCAAATTAGCGGTACTAAGGAAGAAGTTACATTGGGCAGAAACATGGCGCAATCTTTTTATCAGCTTAAAAAAGTGATAAAGGACTGGGAATTGGCGTATGCTTTAAAATCATCCGTTAGCGGAGTTGTTACTTTTTTGCAGGTCTGGACAGAGAATCAAACCATAAATGTAGGTGATAATGTTTTTTCGATTATTCCCGATACTAAAAATGGGTTTGTTGGAAAAGTAAAAGCACCAGCATTGAATTCCGGAAAAATAAAAGTGGGACAGGTTGTAAATATAAGACTGGCGAATTTTCCGGATCGTGAGTTTGGCGTTTTAAGAGGTAAAATCCGTAATATTTCTCTGGTTCCTGATAAGGATGGAAATTTATTATTAGATGTAGCGCTTCCAAACGGATTAATGACTTCTTATAAAAAACAAATTGTGTTTCAGCAGGAAATGAAAGGAAGTGCTGAGATTGTAACCGAAGATTTACGATTAATCGAGAGAATTTTATATCAGTTTAAAAGCATTTTTGAGCAAGTTTAGAAAAACCAATAAACCACTAATTAACCAAACTATTTTTTATAATGAAAAAAACTTTACTTATTGTTCTTGTTTTATTATTTCAAATTTCATTTTCAAAACCAATAACTGAAATCCAAAAATTAACTGCAATGACTAAAATTTGGGGATTTCTAAAATATTATCACCCAAATGTCGCTGACGGAAGTAAAAACTGGGATGAAGAATTGTTTAAGATTTTACCAAAAATAGAGGAAGCAAAATCAGCAGAAGAATTTTCTTTAGTAATCGAAAATTGGATTAGTTCTTTAGGAGAAGTAAAGGCTTATAATGTTGTTAAGCCTGTTTCTAAAATGGAGTATTTTGACAAAAACTTTGATTTGTCATGGATTTCAAAAAGCAATTTTTTTTCGAAGTCCCTTTCACAAAAATTAAAATTTATTGAAGAAAACAGAATTCAGACCAAACAGTATTATGTTAATTATGAATTAGGTAGTGGAGCTGTGCCTTTGCAATTTACGAATGAAGTTAAATATCCGGATTTTAAGTGGACAGATAAAAATCTTCGTCTTTTGGCATTTTTCAGATATTGGAATTATATAGAATATTTCTTTCCGTATAAATATCAAATGGATCAAAAATGGGACAAAACCTTAGTGGAATTCCTCCCCAGAATTATTACCCCGGAATCAGAAAAAGATTTTGTATTAGCAATGCGTGAAATTTCTATAAAAATAAATGATACACATGCCTCAACTCACACACCGCAATTATTTGATTATTTCGGAGACAAATTTATTCCGTTTGATATTAAAATAATTGATGAGAAGGCTGTAATTATTGGTTTAAAAAATGATTCTTTGGCAAAGATCAGTGATGTAAAAATTGGTGATGTTATTACAAAAGTAGAAGGAAAAACTATCGCTGAAATTATAAAAGAAAACAGAAAGTACGTTGAAGGATCAAATGAGCCATCAGTTTTAAAAAATGCATATTGGATTATTTTTAATGGAAAAACAACATCAGTTGAAATTGAATTTCTAAGAGATGGTAAAACAGCTGTAAAATCAATTAATAGATATAAATATCAAGATTTAAAAATTGAATATCCTAATAAAAAAGAAAAATGGAAAATTTTAGAAGGGAATATTGGGTATGTTAATTTTGATGCCTTAGATATTGAAGATGTTCCAAATTTAATAAGTCAGCTTAAAAATACAAAAGCCATTATTTTTGATGACAGAAGAAAACCCCATAGTGTAATGTATGCGCTTGCAGATTGGCTTAATCCGAAACCGACAGAATATGCAAAATATATTGATTCGGACATTACGTTTCCGGGAAGATATATTTGGAGATCAGGAAATGAAAGTTTTGGAAAAATCAATCCGTATTATTATAAAGGGAATGTAATTGTTTTAGTAGATGAAAATGCTGTAAGTCATGCTGAACATGCTGCTATGGCTTTGCAAACTGCTCCAACTACAACTGTAATAGGTAGTCAAACCGGAGGTGCGGATGGAGGAAACTATAAGTTTTCGATCATAAAAGGATTTTCTTCCTCATTTACTTGTTATGGCGTTTTTTATCCTGATAAAAAAGAAATTCAACGTATTGGGATTGTTCCTGATATTGAGGTAAAGCCAACAATTTTAGGTATCCAGCAAGGAAAAGATGAGGTTTTAGACAGGGCTGTTCTTTTTGCGAAAAGCGGAAAATAGGAAGTTTAATCTTTGTCAGAGTTCAAGCTTTGGCAAAGATGTTTTTACATCTTCATGTAAAAATCCTTTGTCAGCTCAATATATTCGGGAGTATAAACATGTCTGTCAATTTCGATTGTTAACTCGTCGATTTCAACGTCTGGATTTTCACTTCGGCTAAAAGCCAATAAACTGCGTTTTACATTAGAAGTGGGAGTTCCTTTAACACGAGTAATTTTCAAAGGATATAGTTCTGATTCTTTTGCTAATAAGATAAAATTTGCTTCTTCTTTGAATGGAAGGATAACAGCAAATATTCCATTTTCAGAAAGTAATAAATCGGCTGCTTCAACCAATTCTTCAAAAGGCATTGCATCTTGAAAACGGGCTAAATCACGTTGCTCATTGTCTGTTTTATAATCTTCAGCATAAAAAGGGGGATTTGAAACAATTAGATCGTATTCGTCTTCCGGCTCTTCAATAAATTCATCCAATCCTGCATGAAAACAAAATAAGCGATCGCCCCACGGAGAATTTTCAAAATTATCAACGGCTTGTTCATAAGCATCTTCATCAATTTCAAGAGCATCGATTTGTTCCGCATGAGTTCGCTGAGCAAGCATCAAAGCAATAATTCCGGTTCCTGCACCAATATCAAGTACACTAAACGGATTATGATTAATAGGAGCCCAGGCACCTAATAAAACGCCGTCGGTTCCTACTTTCATAGCAGTTTTATCTTGTGTAACTGAAAATTGTTTAAATTGAAACATCAAATTAAAGGTTTAAAATTAATGACTGCTGTTTTCTTTGATAGATAGATAAATTTTCTGTTTCGATTAAACAGTTTTACCAATTAAACAAATAAACTTTTTACAAATACATTTCAACCAATCCTTCAGGTAAATTCATGATCACTTTTTTATTCTCGCGGTCAATTTTTACAAGAAAATGATCAATCATTGGAATCAGCATTTCTACTTCACCATTTAAAACTTCAAAAAGTGGCTGTGCAGTTGTATCGTTGACAGCAGCAATTTTTCCAAACACGCCTAAACGCTGGTCTTCGATTTCAAAACCGATAACTTCATGGAAATAAAATTTGTTACCTGTAAGTTTTGGTAACATATTCAAAGGGAGATAGATTGCGTTACCCATAATGGCATCTGCATCTTCTTCGGTGTTCATATCTTCAAAACGAATTCTAAGAAAATCGTTTTTATGTAAGGAACTTTTTTCAATAAAAAAAGGAACCAGGTGTTTGTTGCATTCAACAAACACTGATTCCAGATTTTCGTATAACTCAGGTTCATCCGTGTCTAAATAAGCCAGGACTTCACCTTTGAAACTAAATTTTTTAGCGATCTTACCTAAATAAAAACATTCTTCTTTACGCATTCCCGCTAAATATAATTATGCTTCAGTTGTTTCGTTATTTTCTTCAGCAGCAGGAGCTTCTTCAGTTGATTCTTCAACTTCAGCAACTTCTTCTTCAACTGCAGGATTTGCAGCAGCGATAGCATCAGCTTCAGCTTGAGCTGCAGCAGCTAAACGTTTAGCGTTAACTTCTTGTTCTGCTTTAAAAGCTTTAGATTTAGCATCAGCCTGTGCTTTTGTTAAACCTTCTTTTTTAGCATCAACTTTTCCAGCTTTAGCATCTAACCAAGCAGATAATTTAGCATCAGCTTGTTCTTGAGTTAAAGCTCCTTTACGAATACCTCCATCAAGGTGGTGTTTCAATAAAGCACCTTTATAAGAAAGAATTGCTCTGGCTGTATCAGTAGGTTGTGCACCATTGTGCAACCATTTTACAGCACTATCAATGTTTAATTCGATAGTTGCAGGGTTTGTGTTTGGATTGTAAGTACCGATTTTCTCTAAGTATTTACCATCTCTTTTTGAGCGTGCATCCGCAGCTACAACCCAGTAAAAAGGTTTTTGTTTTTTACCGTGTCTTTGTAATCTAATTTTTACTGACATAATCGTATGATTAAATTTTGAGGTACTCGACCTCTGTTAATTAAGGGCGCAAAGATATAATTTTTTTATCAATTTTCCGTTTCAAAATATATTAAAAATTAGCGGGGCTGATTTTTAACGTTTTTGACTGCTTTTAAGCGTAATTTTAAATTATTTATCTCAAATAAAATATTTTTGTATAAAATTTATCACTCATGAAAAAATACTGCTGCTTATTAATTACTGTTTTCTTGTTTGCATCGTGTACAGAAGATGTTAAATTTAATAATCCGGCATTTCAGGGTTTAAAAGATAACGTTTTTTGGAGGGCTCAAAGTTATAAAGCTCAGATGCAGACAAATGGAGTTTTTATTATTGAAGGTTCGTTGGGGTTTGAAAAAGTAACTTTCAATATACCGTCGCCATCTCAAGAAACTTATATTCTGGGTGTTGATAATTTAACTACAGCATCTTATTCTAATACTCTTCCTGCACAATCTGAAGAATTTACAACGGGAGAAAACAGAGGAAATGGGCAAATAACAGTAACGGAGTACAATGTTGAAAATCAGACTATTTCAGGAACATTTAAATTTAATGCACTAAATGTAGATGAAACAGATCTGGAAAAAACAGGAATTAATTTTACAGAAGGGGTCTTTTATAAAATTCCGGTTTCTCCTAATTTAGAGTATTAATATTAAGTTTTGAATTTAAGATTGTTCGATTTTATTGATTTTTATTTTTTTAAATCCAAATAAAAACATAAATAAACTAATATATAGTAGATTACAGAAAAAATAAGACTACATTTGCTACATTATTATAAATAAGTACATATGAACATTTTTGTTGGAAGTCTTCCATTCAGTATTGAGGAAGCAGATTTAAGAGAGTCTTTCGAGGCTTACGGAGCAGTAGATTCAGTTAAAATTATTACAGATAAATTTACTGGAAGAAGCAAAGGTTTTGGTTTCGTAGAGATGCCAAACGATGCAGAAGCTCAAAAAGCAATTGATGAATTGAACGGAGCTACTGTTCAAGGTCGTGCAATTGTTGTTAATAAATCTGAACCGAAACCTGAAGGTGAAAGAAGAAGCTTCAACAATAACAGTCGTGGTGGAGATTCACGCGGAGGTTATGGTGGAGGAAACAGCCGTGGTGGAAATGACCGTGGTGGTAACAGAGGAGGATATTAATATTTTTTTCTAAATATATAAAAGGGATCAACGAAAGTTGATCCCTTTTTTTATGAGGTAAATTTTGTTTCAGTTTTTATTTTTTTGTTTCACGTTTCAAGTTTCAGGTTGCGCAACCTGAAACCTGAAACAAATAAAACTTGAAACAAATTATAAATTTTCTACAAGCCAGTCTCCAACTTCGCTTGTTTTGTATGCTTTACTTCCTTTTACAGCTAAATCTTCAGTAACAATTCCTTGTTCTAATGATTTGTTTACAACTGTTCTGATCGCTTCAGCTTCGTCTTTTAACCCAAAAGCATCTTCGAACATCATTGCAGCAGATAAAATAGTGGCTAACGGATTAGCAATATTTAATCCGGTTGCTTGTGGATAAGATCCGTGAATTGGTTCGTATAATGAAGTATGCTCTCCAACAGAAGCAGAAGGCATTAATCCCATTGAACCTGAAATTACAGAAGCTTCATCGGTTAAAATATCTCCAAATAAATTTTCAGTAATCAATACATCATAAGAGTTTGGCCATTGTACCAAACGCATGGCAACAGCATCAACAAATTCGTATGAAACCGTAACTTCAGGATAATCTTTTTCCATTGCCTGAACCGTTTCTCTCCATAAACGTGAAGTTTCAAGAACGTTTGCTTTATCAACACAACATAATTTTTTACTACGAGTCATCGCTAATTCAAAACCTTTTTTAGCCAAACGCTGCACTTCGGCTCTTGTATAAACACAATTGTCAAAAGCAGTTTCTCCACCGTCTCTTCTTCCTTTTTCTCCAAAATAGATTCCGCCTGTTAATTCTCTTAAGAAAACTAAATCAGTTCCTTCAATTCGCTCTCTTTTTAAAGGAGAATTATCAATTAAAGAGGGAAATGTAAAAGTAGGGCGCACGTTAGCAAATAAACCTAATTTTTTACGCATCAATAATAAACCTTGTTCCGGACGAACCGGGGCGCTTGGATCGTTATCATATTTTGGGTGACCAATTGCTCCGAATAAAACCGCATCGGCAGCCATACAAACCTCGTGTGTTTCATCAGGATAAGGAACTCCAACTGCATCAATTGCAGCAGCTCCGGTTAAAGCTGGTGTCCATGTTATTTCGTGATTGAATTTTTTTGCAATAGCATCAGATACTTTTACAGCTTCATTAATTACTTCTGGTCCGATTCCGTCACCGGCTAAAAGGGCTATGTTAAATTTCATTTTTTTTAAGTATTTGTTAATTTTAAGGTTCAAAGAGGCAAAGGTCCAAAGGTTCAAAGTTTAAAAAAACCAAAGATTGGAAACCTTTGTAGCTTTGTAGCTCTGAACCTTTGGACCTTTCTTTAAGGAATCACATTCAACATTTTTTGAGTTGCGATAATCGCTGCAACTGTTTGATCAGAATCTAATCCTCTTGTTTTAAATTCTTTTCCGCTGTCATTGATCCAGGTGATAATAGTCTCGCATAAAGCGTCTGAACTACTTCCCGGAGGGATTCGAACAGCATAATCAATCAATTTTGGCAAAGTCATTTTTTTGCTTTTATAGATTTTTGTTAGTGCATTCATGAAAGCGTCAAATTGTCCATCGCCCTGAGCGTGTTCTTCAATGATTTCTCCGTCAAGATTTAAGCTTAATGTTGTTGAAGGACGTGTTCCTTTGGAATGAATTAATATATAGGATTCGATTGTAATTTTGTCCTGATAAGTATGACTGTCCAAAACATCTGAAATGATGTATGGCAAATCTTCCTTAGTAACCGTTTCTTTTTTATCGCCTAATTCGATGATTCTTTGGGTAACCAATTTCAAATCTTCATTGTTCAGTTTTAGGCCTAATTCCTGAAGGTTTTTTTCGATATTGGCTTTGCCCGAAGTTTTTCCTAAAGCATATTTTCGTTTTCTCCCAAAGCGTTCCGGAAGTAAATCGTTAAAATATAAATTATTTTTATTGTCTCCATCAGCGTGAATTCCGGCAGTTTGCGTAAAAACATTGTCACCCACAATTGGTTTGTTAGCCGGAATTCGATATCCGGTAAAAGTTTCGACTAGTTTGCTTACGGTGTATAAAGAAGTTTCCTTGATATTGATGCTAACCTCTGGCAGATAATCGTTTATAACGGCAACGGTGCTTTCAAGCGGCGCATTTCCGGCACGTTCTCCCATTCCGTTTACGGTAACGTGAAGTCCGTTTATGCCTGCTTTTACGGCTTCCATAACATTAGCAATGCTTAAATCGTAATCGTTATGAGCATGAAAATCAAAATGAATCTGCGGATATTTTGCTCTGATTTTCGAAATAAATTCAAATGTCAAGGACGGAATTAAGACGCCTAAAGTATCCGGTAGTAAAATTCTTTTTACAGGCTGAGTAGATAAAAAATCAAGAAACTGAAACACATATTCAGGAGAATTTCGCATTCCGTTGCTCCAGTCTTCCAGATAAACATTAGTTTCAATATCGTTTTCTTTCGCTAAAGCGATGATTTGCGCAATTTCAGAAAAGTGTTGTTCCGGAGTTTTTTTTAATTGATGTGTTAGGTGATTCATTGAACCTTTAGTCAACAAATTCTGCACTTTTGCACCCGCTTTTATCATCCAGTCAATTGAAACACCGCCATCAACAAATGTAAGTACTTCAATTCTATTAATATATCCTTTCTCGGTTGCCCAGAATGTAATGCCTTTTACTGCTTGAAATTCTCCTTCGCTTACACGAGCCGAAGCAATTTCGATTCTATCAATATTTAATTCGTCTAACAATAATTGTGCAATGGTCAGTTTTTCTGCAGCAGAAAAAGATACTCCGGAGGTTTGTTCACCATCACGAAGCGTCGTATCCATTATTTCAATTTTTCTTTTTTCCATATTGATATTCTATATTTCTGACTTTTTGGATAGTACTGATATCCCATATTTTAATTTTGACGCAGATTTTACTAATTCACTTTGCAAAAACGCAGATTATCACGGATTTTTCCTTTAGCTAAAAGATAATCCGTTTTTTTTTCGTGTTTTTGCGATAGCAATCTGTTTTATCCGCGTTCTGTATTTTCTACTTTAATTTAGAAAAACCCGACAAGTTTCAAAAACCTGTCGGGTCTAAATAGATTGAACCAGATTTTTTAGTAAGGAAGTTTATCGGCAAAAGCCACAATATCTTCTTTAATATTTTGTAGATAATCAATGTCATCAAAGCCATTAACCATATTGTTCTTTTTGTATCCGTTAATAGCAAATGATTCAGATTGCCCCGTTGCCAATAAAGTAATCGTTTGGTTGGGTAAGTTGATTTCTAATTGCGTATTAGGATCAGCTTCGATTGCTTTGAAGATTGTATCAGCAAATTCAGGGCTAACCTGAACCGGCAAAACACCAATGTTTAAACAATTTCCTTTAAAGATATCGGCAAAGAAACTAGAAACTACAGCTCTAAAACCATAATCGTAAACTGCCCATGCCGCGTGTTCTCTGGAAGATCCTGAACCAAAGTTTTTTCCTCCAACAAGGATTTTTCCGCTATAAGTTGAATCGTTTAAAACGAAATCAGCTTTTGGAGAATCGTCTCCGTTATATCTCCAGTCTCTAAAAAGATTGTCTCCAAAACCTTCACGTTTTGTAGCTTTCAGGAAACGAGCCGGAATGATTTGATCTGTATCTACGTTCTCAATTGGCAGCGGCACTGCACTGCTGGTAAGTATATTAAATTTATCGTATGCCATTGTTTTTTTTGCTTTAGGCTGTAGGCTTTAAGCTTTAGGCTTTTCCTACAGGTGTGTATTATGTATTGTGTTTTTTGCTTAAAGCCTATTGCTTAAAGCTTACAGCGGAATTAAAATAACTCCCTCGGGTCAGTTAGTTTTCCGGTAACAGCAGCAGCGGCGGCCATAATTGGGCTCGCTAATAATGTTCTGGATCCAGGACCCTGACGGCCTTCAAAGTTTCTGTTTGATGTACTAACGGCATATTTTCCGGCAGGAACTTTATCATCGTTCATTGCCAGACACGCAGAACAACCCGGCTGACGTAATACAAAACCAGCTTCGGTTAAAATATCTAATAAACCTTCTTCTTTAATCTGAGCTTCAACAACGTGAGAACCCGGAACTAACCAGGCAGTAACATTATCTGCTTTTTTTCTTCCTTTTACAATTTCTGTAAAAGCCCTGAAATCTTCAATACGACCGTTTGTACAACTTCCTAAGAAAACATAATCAATTGGTTTTCCAATCATTACGTCGTCTTCTTCAAAGCCCATGTAGGCAAGAGATTTTTTGTATGTTTCGGCACCACCTTCAACTTGATTGGCGTTCGGAATATGTTTTGAGATACCAATTCCCATTCCCGGGTTAGTACCGTAAGTAATCATTGGTTCAATATCCGATGCTTTGATGTTTAATTCAGCATCAAAAACAGCATCAGCATCCGTTTTTAAAGTTTTCCAGTATTCTACAGCTTTTGTCCACGCTTCACCTTTTGGGGCATATAAACGTCCTTCCAGGAAATCAAAAGTTTTTTGGTCAGGCGCGATCATTCCGCCACGAGCACCCATTTCGATACTTAGGTTGCAAACGGTCATACGACCTTCCATACTCATATTTTCGAAAACATCTCCGGCGTATTCAACAAAATAACCCGTTCCTCCGGAAGTAGTTAATTGTGCAATAATATAAAGGGCAACATCTTTTGGACCAACACCTTTGCTCAATTCGCCGTTCACGTTAATGCGCATTTTCTTTGGTTTTGGCTGCATAATACATTGTGTAGAAAGCACCATTTCAACCTCAGAAGTTCCGATACCAAAAGCAATCGCTCCAAAGGCACCGTGAGTAGACGTGTGCGAATCACCACAAACAATAGTAGCACCTGGCAAAGTAATTCCGTTTTCAGGACCAACTACGTGTACAATTCCATTTTTAATGTGACCTAAACCCCAGTGCGAAATTCCGTATTCGGCAGCATTATCTTCAAGCGCTTTAAGCTGATTGGCAGATAAAGCATCTTCAACTGGTAAATGTTGGTTTATGGTTGGTGTATTGTGATCTGCAGTTGCAAAAGTACGTTCAGGATATAAAACCTTAACATCTCTTGCTTTTAATCCTAGAAAAGCAACGGGACTTGTAACTTCATGAATGAAATGACGGTCAATAAAAAACACATCCGGTCCATCTTCAATTTTACGCACTACATGTGAATCCCATACTTTGTCAAATAATGTCTTACTCATTTTTTATTTTTTTTAATTGTAATTTCTAACCACAGCAATTTCCTGCTCATTATAATAGAAAAACAAAATTATAAAAAGATATAAGCTCGTCAATTTCAATATTTCATTATATACGATACCCAAACCAAAATACAAATTGGGATTGGGTTTTTTGTAACTGAATTTGATTGTAGAATGAATATAAATTGGTTTTACTTTTCTATTTTAGTGAATTTTGATTTTAACACTGTGTTTTTTAATAGTTGTCAAATTTATTTCGAAATAATCATAAATTATTGTTATATGGTAAAAAATATATAACAAAAACGATAAAAATAGTAATAATTGTTATGTTTGAATTCATTTTTTAATTTTTAGAGCTTTGCATTAAAACGCCTTTTCAGGATAATAAAAGAACATTTGAAAGCACGTTTTTATACTATTCTTTACTTGAAATACTACGACATCCAAGAAGTGTATTTTTATCAAATTTCGCGAATTTTAAGAGAAAAACTGATTACTTAATAAGAATCACTTTTTAAGGAGCTAACCGTTTTCTATCTCCAAAAAAAGCGTAAATTTGAACTTGCTCCATTTTCTATAAGACAATTTTTTATCCTCCATATAATCAAGTATTTATGTGGTGAAATTTTGGAATTTGGAATTTAATTTTTGCTATTTAAACTTATGTATTTAATATTCGATACCGAAACTACCGGATTACCAAAACGTTGGGATGCTCCAATCACTGATTCTGATAACTGGCCTCGCTGTATTCAGATTGCCTGGCAGCTTCATGACGAAATGGGAACGCTTATCGAACATCAGGATTATTTGGTTAAACCTGACGGATTTAATATTCCGTATGATGCGGAGCGTATTCACGGAATTTCAACCGAATTGGCTGAAGCCGATGGAATCACTTTGGCAGAAGTTTTAGAGAAATTCAACATTGCATTAAGCAAAACCAAATTTATTGTGGGTCAGAATTTAGGTTTCGACGTTAATATTATGGGAGCCGAATTTCATAGGATGGGAGTGGATTCTCAAATGGGTTCTATGCCGGTTTTAGATACTTGTACTGAGGTTACGGCTTCATTACTAAAACTTCCGGGAGGTCGTGGAGGAAGATTCAAATTGCCAACATTAACAGAGTTACACGAATATCTTTTTAATAAACCTTTTGCAGAAGCGCATAACGCAACTGCCGATGTTGAGGCAACTACGCGTTGTTTCTTAGAATTAATAAGAAGAGAAGTTTTTACCAAAGAAGAACTGGATGTTCCAAAGGATTATTTCAAGGAGTTCCAAAATAGAAACCCACAGGAATTTCCGTTAATTGGTTTAAAACACATCAACTTAAAAGCGGCTTCTGATAAAATCAGGGAGCAGCTAAAAGCTTTAGAATCTGTTGGTAAAGAAACTACAGTTTCACATTCTGACAGAGAAGATTTTAAAACGGCAAAATATGCGCATTTACACAATCATACTCAGTTTTCGGTTTTACAATCTACTATAGGAATTGGTAATATTGTTGCGGCTACAGCCAAAAACGGAATGCCGGCCGTTGCCATGACCGATACCGGAAACATGATGGGTGCTTTTCACTTTGTGAGTGCCGTTATGAATCACAATAAAGCCGCATCAGGAAAAAATAAAGCTTTGGTTGAAGCAGGTGAAGAACCAACAGAAACCGAAATAAAACCAATTGTAGGCTGCGAATTTAATGTTTGCGACAATCATCTTGATAAAAGTAAAAAAGACAACGGAAATCAGGTTGTGTTATTAGCCAAAAATAAAAAAGGGTATCATAATCTGGCGAAAATGTCGTCGATTGCTTTTACAGAGGGATTTTATTATGTTCCAAGAATTGATCGAAAAATCGTCGAGCAATATAAGGAAGATATCATGGTATTGTCAGGGAATTTATACGGAGAAATCCAGAGTAAAATCCTGAACGTGGGTGAAAATCAAGCCGAAGAAGCTTTGATTTGGTGGAAACAGCAATTTGGCGATGACTTTTATTTAGAGGTTATGCGCCACAATCAGGAAGACGAAAATCGCGTAAACAAAACCCTGATTGAGTTTTCTCAAAAACACAATGTCAAATTAATTGCGACAAACAATACCTATTATTTAAATAAGGAAGATGCCAATGCTCACGACATTTTGTTGTGTGTAAAAGATGGTGAAAAACAAGCTACGCCAATTGGTCGTGGTCGTGGATATCGTTACGGATTACCGAATCAGGAATACTATTATAAGTCGTCTGAAGAGATGAAAAAACTTTTTGCTGATTTACCAGAAGCTATTATCAATATTCAGGAAATTGTCGATAAGGTCGAGATTTACTCGCTTTACCGAGATGTATTGCTTCCTAAATTTGATATTCCGCAGGAGTTTGTAGTGGTTGAAGACGAAGCCGATGGCGGAGTTCGTGGTGAAAATAAATATTTGCGTCACCTGACCATGGTGGGCGCTAAAAAACGATATGGCGAAATTACAGAATCTATCCAGGAACGTCTGGATTTTGAGTTATTAACGATTTCGAATTCCGGATATCCGGGTTACTTTTTGATTGTTCAGGATTTCATCGCAGAAGCCAGAAATATGGACGTTTCGGTAGGGCCGGGACGTGGATCTGCAGCGGGTTCTGCCGTTGCTTATTGTTTAGGAATTACCAATATTGACCCTATTAAGTACGATTTGCTTTTTGAGCGTTTCCTGAATCCGGATCGTGTATCCATGCCCGATATTGATATCGATTTTGATGACGAGGGTCGTGGTCGTGTAATGGATTATGTAATCAATAAATACGGAAAAAATCAGGTTGCGCAAATTATTACTTATGGTAAAATGGCAACCAAATCAGCGATTCGTGATACGGCGCGTGTGTTGGATTTACCATTGTTTGAAGCCGACAGAATTGCAAAACTGATTCCGGCAATGATGCCGTCAAAATGGAATTTGGCGCGTTTTATTTCTGAAAATGAAGACGAGGTAAAAAAAGCACTTCGTTCTGATGAATTTGATAATGTAAAAGAATTGATCGCCATTGCCAATGAAGATGATTTGGCAGGAGAAACCATTCAACAGGCAAAAATCCTCGAAGGATCGATGCGAAATACCGGAATTCACGCCTGTGGGGTAATCATTACGCCATCTGATATTACGAATTTCGTTCCTGTTACCACCGCAAAAGATTCTGATTTGTATGTAACACAGTTTGATAACTCGGTTGCAGAAAGTGCAGGATTGCTGAAGATGGACTTTCTGGGTCTGAAGACCCTTACCTTAATAAAAGATACCGTTAAACTGGTAAAATACAGAAACGGAATCGATCTGGATCCGGATACATTCCCGATTGATGATGAAGAAACCTATGCGCTTTTCCAGAGAGGAGAAACTGTTGGAATCTTTCAATACGAGTCACCCGGAATGCAGAAATACATGAAAGATCTGAAGCCAACGGTTTTTGGAGATTTAATTGCCATGAATGCCTTGTATCGTCCGGGACCTTTAGAATATATTCCATCTTTCGTAAGAAGAAAAAACGGCGAAGAGGAAATCAAATACGATTTAGATGCCTGCGAGGAATATTTAGGAGAAACCTACGGAATTACCGTTTATCAGGAGCAGGTAATGCTTTTGTCGCAATCGCTGGCTGACTTTACAAAAGGTGAAGCCGACGTTTTGCGTAAAGCCATGGGTAAGAAACAAAAAGATGTACTGGATAAAATGAAACCCAAATTTGTGGAACAAGCCGCAAAAAAAGGTCACGATGCAAAAGTTTTAGAGAAAATCTGGAAAGACTGGGAAGCATTTGCGAGTTACGCCTTTAACAAATCGCACTCGACTTGTTATGCCTGGATTGCCTACCAAACAGCGTATTTAAAAGCACACTATCCTGCAGAATATATGGCAGCGGTACTTTCTAATAATATGAATGATATTAAACAAGTATCATTTTTTATGGAAGAATGCAAACGAATGGGATTACAGGTTTTAGGGCCAGACGTAAATGAGTCATTCTATAAGTTTACCGTAAATGATGAATATGCAGTCCGTTTTGGGATGGGCGCTATTAAAGGAGTGGGTTCCGGAGCTGTAGCAACCATTGTAGAAAGCAGAAAAGACGGTAAGTATAAATCGATTTTTGATCTGGCGAAACGTATCGATTTGCGTGCTGCGAATAAAAAAGCGATCGAAAATCTGGCTTTGGCGGGAGGTTTTGACTCGTTTGAAGGAACAACAAGAGCGCAATATTTTCATGATGATGGTGACGGAATTACCTTTTATGAAAAAGCAATTCGTTATGGATCAAAGTTTCAGGAAAACGAAAATTCATCACAAGTGAGTTTGTTTGGAGAAGCAAGTGAAGTGCAAATTGACGAGCCTGTTGTGCCTCCTTGTGAAGACTGGAGCACGATGGAAAAATTAGCCAAAGAAAAAGAAGTTGTCGGGATTTATATTTCAGGACATCCTCTTGATGACTTTAGATTCGAGATGAAATACTTCTGTAATGCCCGATTAGAAGCCCTGAAAAGCATGAATGAATATGTAGGTAAAAATCTAAATTTTGCCGGAATCATAAATAATGTTCAGCATCGTGTTGCCAAAAACGGAAAAGGTTGGGCAGTATTCAATTTAGAAGGATATGATGAAAGTTATGAGTTCAAGATTTTTGGTGAAGAATATTTAAAGTTCCGTCATTTCCTGATTCAGAATAATTTTGCCTTTCTAAAAATAGTAATAAAAGATGGCTGGGTAAATCACGATACAGGTAAAAAGTCAGATCCAAGAATGCAATTTGTTGAAATAAGACAATTGCAGGATATTCTGGAAGCTTTTGCTAAAAAACTGGTTTTACTTTTAAATATAGAAGATTTGCAAACAGAGTTTATTCATAACCTGAGCCAATTATTTAATGCAAATAAAGGAGATAATACCGTGACTTTTGAAATCATGGAGTTAGAAAAAATAAAACGTCTCGTTCAGGTTGAAACCGCTACTGATTTTGAGGAAGCTGATGATGCTGTTTTTGTTGACGAAAATGAAAGTGAAAATGAAGACACTCCAGTTGAAGAAACTAAAATTCAGGAAGTCAATGAAGTAGAAGAAATTAAGGTAGTAACTAAATTAACGATGCCAAGTCGCAGGTTAAAAATTAAGATTTCGACAGAACTATTGATAGAATTAGAGAAAATGCAGGTAAATTTTAAGCTAAACTAAATTTTAACAGTTAAAATTTAATAGAATGCATTTTTTTTAAGTTAAAAATATGCATGCATAATACTTTTTTAGTAATATTGCTTAAAATTACAACGATTTCGTACCAAGTCTAACAATGCAAATTATAAGATTGTGTTAAAATAATCTAAGTTTGTACAAATTAATTAAATCAGAATTATGAAAAAGAACCTATTTTTACTAGGATTATTAGTTTGCTCTATGGCCACAATGGCGCAAACAGAAAAAGCAGATAAACCAGAGTCATGGTATTTTAAATTGGGTGGATCTTATTTCAACCAGACCGCTTCAACAGAATTTCCAACAGTTGGAGGTCAATTACCAAACAGAGATGTATATGCTGGTACTTTAGCAAATAATAAATTGGTTTCAAGAGAAGGAGTAACTGGTTCTTTTGGACAAGGTTTTAGAAGCGGAATTACTGCAGGTTACCGTTTTTCAACACGTTTAGGAGTTGAGATGGCAGCAAATTACTACATTAGTAATAGCAAAACAATGGCGCAAACTACAGACAGACTTATTTCATACAATCCAGCTACAAGTCCAGCTGCTACTTACTTAAGTTTTACTGCAGAAGGAGAAATCAAAGCTTTTGATTTAGCTCCTGCTTTAGTAATGTTTTTAGGAGAGGCTCATGGATTTGAACCTTATACAAAAGTTGGGGTTATTGTTCCAGTTCACGGTACATTAGATATTAAAACAGACAGAACATATTCTACTTTTGTAGGTGCTAATAAAGTTGCTACAACAGAAGCTTATTCAAAAGATGTTGTAAAACCTAATCCTTCACTTGGTTTTATGGCTTCTATAGGTACATCTTATAAATTAGGAAAACATATCTCAGCTTTCGCAGAATTAGAATACCGTAACTTTACTGTACACGGAAAAACTAAAGAAACTGAAACTTACACTGAAAATGGTGTAGACAAATTAAATGTAGCCACTACTTTCCGTCCTGATGCATCATACTCTGCAAGTCATACGAAATATGTTGAGTCAATCAATTCTACTTCAAATAGTAAAGTAACTAATGCAGCTGGTTTTGATAATACAAAAGCTACTGATGACGTTAGTACTTACGTAGGAATTTCAGGTTTAGGTTTGACTTTAGGTCTTAAATACAGCCTATAATCTATATAGTTTTATACTTTATAAAAAAGAGGATATTCGTTAGAATATCCTCTTTTTTTGTGCTTTTTTGTCATTTCGACGAAGGAGAAATGATATATCATATTTAGGTAAATGTTAATGTGATTTACTTCGTCCGTTCGCGAAACCCAACATGTTTTTTAAAACCTGTCGGGTTTACTGGCTGAGCGTACTCGAAGCCCACGCCAATAAGCAGACTAAATTTAAAACATTTTAGATTCATAACGAAAAACCATACAAATCATAAGGCTTTTTTGGTATCTTCGGCCCTAATAGTTAAGTTTATGAAATCAGAAAAATTTTTTACCCGTGTGGTATGGTGGCGGTATTGGAAACAGCCGTAACGCACTTAACTGCGTAGGACACCTTAGCTATGCGGGTTTTATATTTCCCTAAAGTTAAGATTATGATTACAAACACCCTTTCAAAAGAAGCAGAATTGAGATTAACTGATTTTTTCAGCCAATCGATTGATCCCAAAGAAATGGCAAAAACAATCAGGCAAGTAAATCACATTCTTGCCTTAAGCCTAATGCGAGAATGCGAAACCCTTGAAACTGAAAAAACAACCCTTGAAAATGGTTATTATTGGTTAAACGAATTAGCAGAAATTTTAAATCCTTATTTAGATGTTGAATAAGGTTTGAATAGATTAAAAGCCACTGAAAAGTGGCTTTTTTTATGTTTTTTTGTCATCAAAAGGCATGAGGGATCTTCGTTAGCAGGTCGACAAAGATTGGCGATTTTCTTTGCGTAATTTCTAGTGTGATTTCTCCTTCGTCGAAATGACATAAATTGAGAGAAAAATTTGCCATTTAGCGACTTTGCTAGACTAAGGAACAACAGGTTGAATTATTATTTTTTAGAATCCCTAAACTCCTTTAAAACTTCATCAATGACCCAGGTTGTTCTTGCGGCTGAGGTTCCTTTTGATGGAGAAAAACCTTCTTTGCCTAAAAGCTCTTCAACAACAGTTTCTATAAAAGGCTGCTGTATATGAAGCGGATTTTCGATTGTAATAGTTTCCTTTTCTCCATTTGTATATTGAATCTCAAGTGGATCATTTCCAAAAGTAGAGAAAGATATTTTTCCTTTATCCCCAACAATATCAGTATTATCGTAACGCTCAAAACTGGCAAAGTTCCATAAACCGGTTCCGTGAATTCCGTTTTCGAATAAAAAAGACATCGAAACAGAATCTTCCGCAGGATAAGCAAGAAGCTGAGAACTTGCATGTCCGCGAACTGACTTTATTGGACCCAATACAAAATCAAGAAAATCTAAGGTATGACAAGCTAAATCAACGAATATTCCGCCACCTGAAATGTGTGGTAAAACCGTCCAGGGTAAATTAATATCGTCATCATAACGTTCTTCAAACGGATGATATAAAACGCAATTTACGTGTCTGATTTTGCCTAATTTATTTTGATCAATCAGTTCTTTTATTTTCAGGAATCTAGGTAAGCTTCTTCTGTAATACGCAACGAATAACGGAACATTGTGTTCTTTGCAAACGCTGATCATTTCGTTACATTCTTCAAAATTTAAAGCCATAGGTTTCTCTACATAAACCGGTTTTCCTGCTTTAGCACATAAAATAGTATATTCTTTATGAGAGGATGGAGGCGTAGCAATATAAACAGCATCAACTTCCGGATCATTAATTAAATCAACAGCGTTCGAATACCATTTAGGTACATTATGGCGTCTGGCATAATCTTCGGCAAGAGCCGCATCTCTTCGCATAACGGCAACCAAAGCCGAGTTGGGCGTTTTCTGAAAACCCGGACCGCTTTTAACTTCGGTTACATTTCCACAACCTATAATTCCCCATTTAACAATTTTCATCTTTCTGGTTTTTTAGTTTCTCAAATTTAAAAAAGGTTTGCCACGAATTACACGAATTTTCGCGAATTATTTTTTCACGCTCCCGATAGTTATCGGGAGCGTGAAAAAAGTTTTAAAAAAGGTTTGCCACGAATTACACGAATTTTCGCGAATTATTTTTTCACGCAGATTAAGCAGATTTTTCCACATAGTATCTGCTTAATCTGCAAAATCTGCGTGAAAAAATTAAGCAGACCTAAAAATAAAAATTCGTGTGAATTCGAGAAATTCGTGCCAAAAAAAAAGCCACAAATTAGAGAATCATTTTAATCCTTTAATCTGTGGCTATAAAAAAATAGACTAAAGTTTACTTTTTCGGTAAAGCCTTAAATCCCATATTGTAAAGCGTGAACGCCTGAATGTCTACACTTTCCTGAATCATTGCGGCAACAGATTTTCCTGCTCCGTGACCTGCTTTTACATCAATACGAATTAAAACCGGATTATCTCCCGTTTGTTTTTCTTGTAATTCGGCAGCAAATTTAAAACTGTGTGCAGGAACAACACGATCATCATGATCACCGGTTGTAACCATAGTCGCCGGATATTTAACCCCTTTTTTTACGTTTTGTACCGGAGAATATCCTTTAAGATATTCAAACATTTCTTTACTGTCCTGAGCAGTTCCGTAATCGAAAGCCCAACCTGCGCCAGCCGTAAAAGTATGATAACGTAACATATCCATTACACCAACAGCCGGTAATGCAACCTTCATTAAATCCGGGCGTTGCGTCATTGTTGCTCCAACTAATAAACCTCCGTTAGAACCTCCGCGAATCGCCAGGAAATCAGATGAAGTATATTTTTGAGCAATTAGATATTCGCCTGCAGCAATAAAATCATCAAATACATTTTGCTTTTGCAGTTTAGTTCCCGCATCATGCCATTTTTTGCCATATTCACCGCCACCTCTTAAATTGGCAACGGCATAAACTCCTCCATTTTCTAACCAGACAGCATTAGCAATACTAAAATTCGGAGTCAGACTAATATTGAATCCGCCGTAACCGTAAAGTATAGTTGGATTTTTACCGTTTAATTTTGTTCCTTTTTTATAGGTGATAATCATCGGGATTTTTGTTCCGTCTTTTGAAGTATAGAATACTTGTTTTGATTCGTAATCGTCACTTTTAAAGTCAACTACAGGTTTTTGATACACTTCAGATTTACCTGATTTTGGTTCCAGTGAATAAATCGATCCCGGAGTTGTATAATTCATAAAACTATAGTACAATGTTTTTTCGTGTTTTTTTCCTCCAAATCCAGTTGCAGTTCCTATCGCCGGAAGTTTAATTTCACGAATTAATTTTCCGCTGTAGTCGTATTGTTGTACAAACGAAACCGCATCTTTAGTATAATTGGCAAAAAAGAACCCACCACCCGTTGAAGGAGATAAAATATCTTTGGTTTCTTTAATAACGTCTTTCCAGTTTTCAGGTTTTGGATTGCTTACATCAACTGTAATAACACGTTTGTTGGGTGCGTTTAAATCAGTTTCAATAAATAATTTTCCTCCTTCATTTTCTATCACCTGATTGTCGCTGTTAAAGTTATCTACAATCGTAACAATCGGACTGTTTGGTTTTGTTAAATCTTTAATATATAATTCATTTCCGTAAGTTGAATTAGCTGCAGAAATTACCAGGTATTTATCATCTTCAGTAACATAACCGCCAATATATCTGCGTTTTTTATCGGCGCCAAAGATTACTTTATCTTCTTTTTGAGAAGTTCCTAATTTATGGAAATACAGTTTGTGTTCATCTGTTTTAGCGGATAATTCACTCCCTTTTGGTTTTTCATAACTTGAATAATAAAAACCTTCGTTTCCGTGCCATGCAACTCCACTAAATTTTACATCAACCAGCGTGTCTTCTAAAACTTTTTTAGACAAAGCATCAATGATAATAACTTTTCTCCAGTCGCTTCCACCTTCAGAAATTGCATATGCAGCTTTGTTTCCGTCTTTAGAAAAATCTAAACCTCCAAGCGAAGTTGTTCCGTCTTTAGAAAAAGTATTGGGATCTAAAAAAACTTCTTCTTTACCATCTGTTCCTTTTCTGTAAATAACAGATTGATTCTGAAGTCCGTTGTTTTTAGAATAATAAGTAAATTTTCCTTCTACAAACGGGGCACTGATTTTTTCGTAATTCCACAATTTTTCCATGCGTTTTTTAAGTTCATCACGAAAAGGGATTTTATCTAAATAGCCATAAGTAACTTCGTTTTGAGCTTTTACCCAAGCACCTGTTTCAGCAGATTTGTCGTCTTCAAGCCAACGATACGGATCGCTTACTTTTGTATCAAAATAGACGTCAACTGTTTCGCCTTTTTTTGTTTGTGGATATTGAATTTTATTTTGTCCAAATGAAATTCCTGCAGTAGTAATTGCCATTAATAGAAAAGTTTTTTTCATTGTTTAAGTTTAAACGGTTGTAACAAAAATAACAAATTATGTTGTGAAAAATAATTTAAACCATATAAGTGATATAAGTAAATATAAGCATGCTAAAACTAAAATGAACTTATATAACTTATATGGTGAAAAAATAATTTATAAGTTAAAGTTAACTCCCAGAACAATATTTCTACCAATATTAGGGATACCGTCTGTTTTTAATCTTGATAAGTGCGCAATATATTTTTTATCCAATAAATTGTTTCCGTTCAGGTTCACGTCAAAAGCATGTTTCCCCAATTTTACCGTTCCTCCAAAGCCAAGATTTACCAAAGTATAACCATTTGAAGCCGTTTCAAAACCACTCACATTATTCTGATTGAAAGTAGAGGAAACGTTTAAAGACGCATATCCCTCTTCAAACCAGTTTTTAATTTTAAATTCAGTTCTTAAAGTATTGTTCCAATTGTTTGCCGGAATTAACGGCAAATAATCATTGTTATCTTTTTTACCCGTTACAGTTTCAAAACTGGTTTCAAAATGCAGCCAGTCAAGCGGATGCGGGTGAAAGTGAAAACCAACTTCACCACCATACAATTTTGCATTGTCCTGAGTATAAGCAAAAACATCATTGTCATCACGAGTTTCTCCAGTTGGCGAAGTGTAGATGTAATTGTTGATATGATTATAAAATCCGTTAATGAAAAACTCAAAATGCGTGTTTTTATATTCTAAATTTAAATCTGTCTGAACGTTTTGTTCCGTTTTTAAATCAGCATTTCCTATTTCATATCTGTTAGTTCCTTCATGAACACCGTTTGAAGTTAATTCTGCTAAGTTTGGCGCTCTAAAACCAGTCGCCACATTCAATCGAAGCGTTAACGGTTCAGCAAGTTTTGTCTTATATCCTAACGAAGCATTAAAACTATCAAATGATTTATCCAGAGGCAGAAAATAACCTTCTTCACCTTCAGTTCCGTGAGCTTGCGAAGTAACATTTCGGTTGTCAAAACGCAGTCCAGCTTGTACAACACTATTATTCCATTCGTAATTTGCAGTTCCAAAAACGCCAAAATCATTAGTGGTAGCATCCGGAATTAAATATTCCTCACCTGAATTTTTATTTGTCTGATGCATTCCCTGTACGCCCAAAATTGTTTCAATTTTTCCAAGTTTAGGAAAATGATATTTAGCATTATAATTAAAAGTATTCAGCTTCATATGAAGCGAAGCCTCGTTACTGTCTTCAAACTCACTTCTGTCATTGGCAATATAACCCAAATCAACATCAAGTTTTGAGTTTTCAAAAAAGATAACATTGTTTAAACTCAATAAATGATTGAAAATTCCCTGACGAGGAAACAAGGTGTTTTTACTTGAAGATTGTTCTGCAATACCATCTTCCGGCATTCCAAGATCAAGTTTGTTATAGTTATATCTTAAAACACTTGAAAAACTAGAGTTGCTGTATCCAATTCCGGTTTTAAAATCAGTTTCATTGTAACGAGTATTGGTTACGCGATCACCATCGGCAATTTTATAATCAGAATGTGTGTTGAAACTTCCGCGAGCAAGAAATTTCCAGTTATCAGTAGATGTTTTTAATCCAATAGAAGAATTACTTCCTTGTGTATTTGTAAAATATTTTTGACTGAAATTTGCTTTAAAAGTATTCGCATCAGCAAATTTTTCAGGATTAAAATACAAAACACCACCCAGTGCATCAGAACCATATAATAAAGAGGCAGGTCCTTTAATGACTTCAACACTTTCAATTCCGGCATCATTTAAACCTAAACCATGCTCGTCTCCAAATTGTTGATTTTCAATACGAACACCTTGAGAATACACTAAAACACGATTTCCGCTCAATCCGCGAATAACCGGTTTTCCGATAGAAGTTCCGGTAGAAATTTGCGAAACCCCCGGAATCGTTGCCAAACCTTCAATTAAAGTCGATGTTCCTTTTTGCTGCAAAGTTTTAATACTTTCATGTTCCACCTTCATAACGTTTTGCGATTGCAACTTATTAAAAGGAGTAGAAACCACCACTTCATCCATTTCAAAAATAGATTCCGTTAAAGTTATGTCTATTGTGTTTTCTTTTAAGAGTTTAGAAATTGATTTACTTTGAGTTGTAAATCCAACGATAGTAAAAGTAAGTCGGAAACTTCCGTTTGGAAGATTTTTAAATTCATATTTTCCGTTTTCATCAGTTGTTGTTCCTTTATGTAATTCTGCTGCATAAACAGATACATTTGCTAATGGTTGGTTTTCAAGATTTGTTACGGTTCCTGAAACTGTATTTTGAGCCGAAAGAAAGCTCGAAAAGCCTAAAATTAAGGCAATTATTAATTTTTTCATTTGAAAATAATGCTATAGTTAAATTGATTTTCTCCTTGAACCAAAAAGCAAAATAATAGGGAAATTTGCCGATCCTGATAATTTCAAGATGGGGAAACTTTCTAATTTTTGAATTAGATTTAAAAGAGTTTTGTTTATTTCGAATATATTCGAGACTAAGAAACTATAGCTGCGGGCGGACCTCGTAATAAATACGGGCATTCTGAAAGGGAAAATATTTTTTCTGAAAGAGAGAAAAAATATGGAATTTCGATAGGGTAATTGTGAAATTGAAAAGCAAATTCTTGAGGTACAATATAACTTCCAAACACAAAATGACACACATAACACAACTCATAATCATGATGTTGATGCGTTATTTCACCACTTGGGTCATTATAATTGTGATGGCATTGTTTTTCTGAAAGTTGCTTTACAATGTGCTCATAACTGTGTATGGACTGAAACAATATTGAGAACAATAATGTTAAAGCCAGAAAAACACTTGATATGAGCTGTTTTCTTTTCATTGCTGACAAAGGTATAAAAGATCAAAGTAAAATAGATTCATTTTTTTAATTCTGTTACTTATTTATTGAAAAAAGTGCAACGAAAGATTTTATTCGTCATCAGAATCAGAATAATTACGATCTAATTGCATCCTGAACTAGCATTATATTATATTTGTAAGTAAAATAAATCTACCCTAAAAAACGTTTACTTGAAAAACTCCTTAAAACCAAAATACGATATGCGATTACTTTTTAGTTGTTTGTTTTTAATATCGTTTTTCAATTCTTTTGCGCAAGAGGTTAAGCCTGAGATAATCCCTATTGTGAAAATCGATTCCTTATATCGTGAGGATCAGTTTTATTTTTCGGTTACCTATAATTTACTAGTTCAGGGACCATCAGGTTTAAAACAAGATAAATTCTCTGCAGGACTTTCTGCAGGTTTTTTGCGCGATATGCCTATTAATAAATCCAGAACAATTGCAATCGCAGCCGGTTTGGGATTAAGTTATCAAAATTTCTTTCAAAATCTGACTATTTCAAAAAGCCAGGACGGAGCACAAATTTATGGAGTAAATAATTATAATGAATTTGTTTCAAACAGGTACAAGCAATATTCAGTTGATGTTCCAATCGAGTTTAGATGGCGAAACTCAACATTTGAAAGTTATAAGTTCTGGAGGATTTACAGTGGTGTGAAACTAAGTTATATTTTCTCAGACAAATCAATTTTAAGAGACGGTGAATCCACTTATAAAATCTCCAATAATAAGGATATCAATCAGTTTCAATACGGAGTATACATTTCTGCGGGTTACAATACCTGGAATGTTTATTGTTATTACGGCTTAAATGGCTTGTTTGATAAATCTGTTAAAACAGTTTCAAGCGAAAGTATTGGTGTTAACGCAATGAATATTGGTGTGATCTTCTACATTTTATAGCCACAAATACAAAAACAGCAATTGCGGAAATATTCCGATAAAGGTCCCAATTACCAATTCGTTTGGTGAATGTGCTTCCATTTCTAATCGTGAAGATGCTACAACACCTGTCATTAAAATTAAAAAAGCAGACCAATACGGATTTTGCATTTGAAGATGGATATTTAATCCAATCGCAAAAATCGTAAATCCACTAATTGCCATCATATGCAGACTTGCTTTTATTTTAAACAAAGAACACACTAAAGCTAATATTGTACTAAACAAAGCGCCCAGAAAAAAGAAATGCAACTCAGGATAACGAGTAATCACAATGCTTCTTTTTACCAATAAAATGTATAAAAAGCACTGTAAAATAAGCGGGATTTTGCGTTGCGTAGTTTCATGAACCATTATAGATTTTATATGTCCCGTTGAACGAAGCAACAGGAAAAACAATACCGGTACAAGAATCGTAATAATCAGGATTTGAAATAAAACATAATATTTTTCCTGATTCGTAAAAACTTCATTTTTGCAAAAAAGATAAAATAATGCAGCATACATCGAGATAAAAATCGGATGTAATATATAGGAGAATAAAGGAAGGATTCTTTTCAAAACGTTGTATTTAGTGGCGTTAAACAAATATAAACAAATAATATTTTTTTGCCACGAATTGCATGAATTAGCACAAATTTAATTTGCATCAAATTTTTTAAATCTGATTGACATTTGTTTCACGCAGATTTTACTGATTTAAGCCGATCTATTTAATAGCAAAAAATCTACGCTTATTGTTTAAATCTTTTTATTTCGATAGTTATAAGAAGCGTGAAAATAACCGCAAAGAATTCGTGTTGATTCGTGCAATTTGTGGCAGACTTTTTAATCTGTGAAAAAAGATACCACAAAGAATTATTGAAAATTCGTGTAATTCGTGGCAAACGTTTTTTTAAATTTGACAAAAAGAATTTTAAATGAGCATAAACTTAAAAAGCCTTATCCCGGTTCTTGATGCCAAATGGATGGGGTCAGATACTACTATTTTAGTAGATCATATTTCAATCGATAGCCGTTCCTTACAAAACGGATCTGAAACTTTGTTTATTGCCCTTTCAGGTGTTAATAATGATGCTCATTTGTATATTAAGGAGTTGATTGAAAAAGGTGTTCAGAATTTTGTTGTGCAAAATATTCCTGAAAATTCTGCCGGAAAAGCGAATTTTCTGGTAGTCAAAAATACATTGAATGCATTACAGGAATTGGCAGCTTATTATAGAAATCTTTTCAATTTTCCTATTATCGGATTGACCGGAAGTAATGGTAAAACGATAGTAAAGGAATGGCTTAATTTTTTATTAAGCCCCGATTATAATATTGTCAGAAGCCCAAAAAGCTATAATTCACAGGTTGGAGTTCCCTTATCTGTAATTTCAATTAACGAGAAACACAATTTGGGTATTTTTGAAGCCGGAATTTCGACGGTTAATGAAATGATTAAAATCGAAAAAATCATCAAACCTACAATTGGAGTTTTGACCAATATAGGTTCTGCACATGATGAAGGTTTTAAAAATTTGGAGCAAAAAATCAATGAGAAATTATTATTGTTTAAAGAATCTAAAGTAATAATTTATCAAAAGAATCCACTTGTAGATCAATGTCTGGACTCATTTTGTGCCGAATATCCCTTAACTGACAGAAAACTTTTTTCATGGAGTTTTACTGATATTGCTGCAGATGTTTTTATTCTGAAAAAGGAAAATAAAACCGATTCTACGCATATTAAATACCAATATAAAGAAGAGGTTTATAATCTGGAAATTCCGTTTAGTGATACGGCTTCTATAGAAAATGCCATTTCCTGTTTGCTGATTTTACTTTATTTTAAATACGATTATGAAACCATTCAAAGCCGCGTTCAAAATTTATATCCGGTACAAATGCGTCTTGAAGTTAAAAACGGAATCAACAATTGCAGTATTATTGACGATAGTTACAGCTCAGATTTTGAATCACTTAAAATCGCATTGGATTTTCTGGAAAGCCAAAAAAAGAAGAACGCTTCAAAAACGATTATTTTATCTGATATTGTTCAAAGTGGATTTTCTAAGGAAGAATTGTATTCAAAAGTAGCTCAGTTAATTGCTGATAATCAAATAAACCGGGTAATAGGAATTGGATCTGTAATTTCCTCTTATGCAGCAAAATTCCCCAACTGTATCACATTTCAAAATACAGCAGAATTTATCGCGCAGATTGAAAGTCTAAATTTCGAAAATGAAACGATTCTGATAAAAGGTGCGAGATCATTTCAGTTCGAGGAAATTGTCTCTTTATTAGAAGAAAAGACGCATGAAACCATTCTTGAAATCAACCTGAATTCAATAAGTCACAACCTCAATTATTACAAATCAAAATTAGCCGTTAACGTTAAATTGATGGTAATGGTAAAAGCATTTGGTTATGGAAACGGAGGTTTAGAAATCGCCAAATTACTGGAACATCATAAAGTAGATTATCTAGGAGTGGCTTTCGCCGATGAAGGAATCTCACTAAAAAATGGCGGAATTAAATTGCCTATTATGGTTTTGAATCCGGAATCGACAAGTTTTCCTTCGATCATTCAATACAATTTAGAACCCGAAATTTACAGCCTAAAAGGATTAAAAGCTTTCCTGAAAATTGCAAAAGAGAAGAATTTAAAAGATTTTCCAATTCATATAAAACTAGATACGGGAATGCATCGTTTGGGTTTTGAAGAAAATACACTCGATGAATTGATTCAAACTTTAAAAGGGAATTCAACTGTAAAAGTAAAAAGTGTTTTATCGCATTTGGCTACAAGTGACGAAATGAAACATTATGATTTTGTAATTTCTCAAATTAATTTATTCGAAAAACTATCTTCCAGATTGATAACAGCATTAAATATTGATCCAATTCGTCATATTTTAAATACATCGGGAATTAGTAATTTCCCGGATGCACAATATAATATGGTACGTTTAGGAATTGGTTTATACGGAGTTTCAAATGATTCGGCAGAACAAAAATATCTGGAAAACGTTGGGACTTTAAAATCAATAATTTCTCAGGTTCGTACCATTCCTGCCGGAGACAGCGTAGGTTACGGACGTCGTTTTATGGCAGAAAAAGAAACGAAAGTCGCCACAATCCCAATAGGTTACGCCGATGGGATTTCAAGATTGTGGGGAAATCAGGTTGGATATGTCGTAATTAAAAATCAGAAAGCCTTCATTTTAGGAAGCGTTTGTATGGATATGTTAATGGTCGATGTAAGTCATATTGATTGTAAAGAAGGAGATTCGGTGATCATTTTTGGAGAAAACCCAACTGTAATTGAAATGGCTTTGGCATTAAAAACAATTCCGTATGAAATAATGACGAGTATATCTCAACGTGTGAAAAGGGTATTTTTCAGATAGATTTTTGAACTTTGCAGAAAATTCCGTATTTTCGATGATCAATTAATTATAAACTAAAAGAAACAATTATGGGGATATTTTCAGAATTTAAGGAATTTGCAATGAAAGGCAACGTAGTCGATTTGGCTGTCGGTGTAATCATTGGAGCAGCTTTTGGTAAAATTGTGAGCTCATTAATTGAAAATGTAATTACACCATTAATATTAAAACCAGCATTAGATGCAGCACATTTATCTACGATAGAAGAGCTAACTGCTTTTGGCGGTGTCAAGTACGGTTTGTTTATTTCGGCAGTAATTAACTTTATAATTGTCGCGTTTGTATTGTTTCTAATCATAAAAGGAATAAACAATCTTAAAAAGAAAGAGGAACCCAAACCAACTTCGCCAGCCGGACCAACGCAGGAAGAACTTCTTGTTCAAATTAGAGATCTGTTAAAAAATAAACAATTATAAAATATACCGCTACACTAAGTCTAACTTAACCGTTCCTTAATTGGGACGGTTTTTTTATCAACGCTTAATGTTGTGGGAAAATATAGAATATTACCGCAGAGAAACACAAAGATTTTATCTAAGAGAATGCCTTAGAAGCCACAAAGTTCGCAAAGCTAAATCAGTACAAAGCTTTGCGAACTTTGCCTTTTATAAAAGCTAATAGTAAAACCTAGCGTTCTTTGCGGTAATTTTTTATCCTCCACACGTTTTGGGTTTACCCTGTTGTCTTGTTTTGTTTGATTTATAACATTTTGTTATTTTTTGTGAAGCTCCTTGTTTTGTTTTTTATTATAGCTACTTTTGTATTGTAAATTAGATTAATTCATACTAAAAATATAAAAATGAGAATAGCCGTTGTAGGTGCCACTGGTATGGTTGGCGAGATAATGCTTAAAGTTTTAGCAGAAAGAAATTTTCCTGTTACTGAGTTAATTCCTGTTGCTTCTGAAAAATCAATAGGGAAAGAAATTGAATATAAAGGTCAAAAATATAATGTTGTAGGATTGCAAACGGCGGTTGATATGAAAGCTGATATTGCTCTTTTTTCAGCTGGAGGAGATACTTCGCTGGAATGGGCGCCAAAATTTGCTGCAGCCGGAACAACGGTTATTGATAATTCTTCGGCATGGAGAATGGATCCGACAAAAAAATTAATTGTTCCTGAAATTAACGCAGATACTTTAACAAGTGCTGATAAAATTATAGCAAACCCAAACTGCTCAACGATTCAAATGGTGCTGACTTTAGCTCCGTTGCACAAAAAATACAACATAAAAAGAATCATTGTTTCTACCTACCAATCCATTACGGGAACTGGTGTAAAAGCGGTAAGACAGTTAGAGAATGAGTACGCAGGAGTTCAGGGAGAAATGGCTTATAAATATCCAATTCATAGAAATGCAATTCCACATTGTGATAGTTTCGAGGAAAACGGATACACTAAAGAAGAAATGAAATTAGTTCGTGAAACTCAAAAAATACTAGGTGACAATACCATCAGAGTTACAGCAACTGCAGTTCGTGTTCCTGTTGTAGGCGGACATAGCGAAGCTGTAAATGTTGAGTTTACAAATGATTTTGATGTAAACGAAGTTCGCGAAATTTTACACCATACTGATGGAGTAGTGGTACAGGATAATTTAGATACTTTTACTTACCCAATGCCATTATATGCAGAAGGTAAAAATGATGTTTTTGTTGGAAGAATTCGTCGTGACGAAAGCCAGGAAAACACCTTAAACATGTGGATCGTTGCTGATAACTTAAGAAAAGGTGCTGCAACAAACACGATTCAAATTGCCGAATATTTAATTCAGGCAGGTTTAGTATAATCAGAGATTAAAGAAAATTGTTATAAAGAGAAAGCCGTAATTGCAGTAATGTAATTGCGGTTTTTTTGGCTTTGTAAAATTCATTTTAATGTTTTAGAAAATAAATGAAGTATTAATATCTAAATAAAAGAGAAAATAATGAATGAATTAATCGAAAAATTAGATAAACAATTAGCCGGATTAAGACCAGAATATTATCGAGAACTTAAACCTTCTTTGAGCGATTTGGAAATTCAAAACTTAGAAAAACAATATAAAATCCAGCTTCCTGAAGATTTAAAAAGAATCTACAAATGGAAAAACGGACAAAATCAAAACTGTTATGAATCTTTTGTCAATAACGCTGTGTTTATGTCTTTAGAAGATGTATTAGATTCAGCAGCAGAACTTACCGCAATGATTGATTCTGATTTTGAAATTGAAAACTGGTGGAATGAAAACTGGTTTCCCATTTTTCACAATGGCGGAGGAGATTATATTTGTTTTGATTGTAAAGGCACTTTTACAGGAAACTCAGGGCAAGTAATCGAGTTTTGGCATGCTGATGCAGATAGAAACGTAATATCACCAACTTTAGAAGTTTTTATTTCGCAAATTGTAAAGTATTACGACACAACGAATCCACAAGATTTTGATGAGTATTTTGAAATAGAAAATATAGATAAATATCCACTTGAATTTACTGTTGAATAAATTAATAGTATAATGAATTTAAGCATTTATCACATTTCCCGTGTTGTTGATATACAGAATTGGATAAAAGATTAAACTAAAGAAATAAAAAAATCCTACTTTAGCTATTATAAATAAAAAATTTCATGAACTTCGATAATTACAAAATAATCCCAAATTATAAGACCAATACAACAGATTTATTTGTTGCTGATAATGCAGAAATCCTGGCTTGTGAAAAAACCTTAAACATTGTTTTTGATCAGGATTACAAAGAATATGTTCTAACATACGGAAGCGGAATTTTGGGTGGAACTTATGTCAGGATATTTCTTCCTGAAACAATAATTCTGACTTTGCAAGAATGGAAGGATCGTATAACAGAATATTGGTTTTGGGATGAAGGTGCAGCTATTTTGAGAAAAGAAGAAGTCTTAAACTCGATTAGAATTGGTGATACTTTTGACGGCGATGAAATTATTTTTCTAAAAAACGAATACTTTATTTTGCCAAGAAACAGCGAAATGATCTACAAAACAGGAAATACTCTTGAAGAAACGATAACGTGGTTGTGTTCATCAGGAATATTAACCGAAGCATTTTCTGAAAGAGAATTTGAACCTTTTGATCCGGGTGATCTGGAAGAATAATTTTAATTGGAATTATTTCTGTAAAGGCATTTATGGTATTTGCACTTTAGAATGCAATGAGAAAGCTATTAAAAAATACAATTAAAAAAAATATTTTAATTAGATAAAATTATGGAATTGCCAACGTTTAAATACAGTCCTAATGCTTATGATATTGATGTATTTATAAAAGAAGAAGGGACTTGTTCTGTTTGTAATCTAAAAAGAGGGATGAAATATACCGGTTCTTTCTATAGTATAGAGGAGCCGGAATACATATGTCCGTGGTGTATTCAGGATGGTAGTGCGTCAAAAAAATACGATGGGGAATTTAATGATTATGCAGGTATCGAAGGCATATCCGCTAATCCATCTATTCCGAATAGTTTAAATATGGATAAAGAATCTTTGCTCGAAGTTAGCGAAAGAACTCCCAGTTATATAAGCTGGCAGCAGGAAGCATGGTTGTCACATTGTAATGAACCATGTGCTTTTATAGGTTATGCAGACAGCGAAATGATAAAGCCCTATTTAGATGAACTTAAAGAGGATATTGAAGTCAATATTGGTTATGATCCGGAATTTGTTCAAAATAATTTAACAACTGACGGAAGTCTTGTTGGCTATTTATTTCAATGCATACATTGTGGAAGACACAGGCTCCACGCAGATTGTGATTAATGAAATTGGAATATAAAAAAAGCGTGAATTTTAATTCCCGCTTTTTTTATAACTTACTAGTAATGAATCTGAAATTTGATTACAAATACATTTTCATTCAATGATTTATCATAAATTACAAATAAAAAATTCCAAATCCTAAAAAGCAAGTTGCTAGTTGGAATTTGGAATTTTTAAAAAATTGTAATTTATTGTTTAGTATTCAGGTGCTAATTCTAATTCTAATCCTTCTAACTCGGTAGTAATTGGAATCTGACAACCTAAACGACTATTTGATTTAACATAAAATGCTTCCGACAGCATGGCTTCTTCTTCATCTCCCATTTCAGGTAATGCAACATCATTAAGAACATAACACTGGCAAGAAGCACACATGGCCATTCCGCCGCAGGTTCCCTCAACAGGTAGTTCGTATGCTTTGCACAACTCCATTATATTCATCGCCATATCAGTTGGAGCTTGTAACTCGTGTATAACTCCTTCTCGATCTTTAATCTTTATTAATACATCCATTTTAATTATTGGAATTTTACTGGTTAGGATTTTATAACGTGAAAAAATCCCTAATTTTATTAGCTATTTTTTATAGTAAAAGCATATTCTTTCTTGTTTCCTTCTTTAAGACGCATTTTTAAACCAAGAGTATTTCCGTTTTTCTCTAATATGGTTACTAAAGCAATTACAGAATAATAATCTTTATCTGATTGAAAAATAAGAGTGCCTTCATAAGTTGAATTCATTACTCCCTGTTTATCTGTTGTAACAGATACTTTTCTGGGATTTGTAAATTGAGCAGCGCTGTAAGTTGCTTTGTTTGAAAATTTAGCTTTCCCGTCGCATAAGTCATACAGGAAATCATAATTGCCAATTCTTAAACTTCCTTCTGCTTCATTTGCATTTGTTGAAAATACAATCTGACCTGCATGTTGAAAATCAGACCATTCTTCAGCCTCGTTTACCCAGGATTTATCAACCACCAGAGTTTGGGTAGTTTGTTGTGCGTAATTTACAGAAACGCAAAATAGCAATAAAAATAGTGCGTAATAATTCTTCATAGATTTAAGATTAAGTTAAGTTACAAATTTAAGTTAATTATGTAACAATTACTTAGCTCTAACTCTTAAAATTTTACGTTATTTTTTGATAATTCCGCAATAAGCAGTATTATTTATGCTGCTTTATTGTTAATTCTGAAATTAAACTACTCAAAGAACTATTATTCCTGTTAATTGTAAAAATCTAAAAAGCAGAAAAATATCATTTTATTACATGATATTTACTACAGTTTCAATTTGCGGAGCGTATTTTTTTATTGTTGTTTCAACACCTGCTTTTAGCGTCATTTGGTTTACACTACAACTAATACATGCTCCTTCAAGACGAACTTTGACATGTTTGTCATCGTCTATCGAAATTAGTGTAATATCTCCGCCGTCAGAATTTAAAAAAGGTCTGATTTCGTCAAGAGCCAATAATACGTTGTTTGTTAATTCTTCTGTTGTCATCATAATATTGAATGTGTCAATTAGAGCATTAGATAATGAGAAAATGTGTCAATTAGATAATATGTCAGTTAGAAAATGTGTCAGTTAGATAATTTCTCAACTATCCAATATTTCATTATCTCATTTCATAAAATTTCTAATTATCTCATTTTTTCATTATCTAATTTTTATCTCAATTATCTAATTATTTTTTAACTGCTGAACAACCTGCCATAGTTGTAATTTTAATGGCTTCTGTTGCTGGCAAATTATCATTTCTGTTTACTGTTTCCTGAACCACATTTCGGGTGATTTCTTCAAAAACAGCTTCGATTGCCGAAGCAGTCTGCATGGCTGCCGGACGACCAAAGTCACCAGCTTCACGAATTGATTGTACAATAGGAACTTCTCCTAAAAACGGAACATTTAAATCTTCGGCAAGGTTTTTTGCACCTTCTTGTCCAAAGATATAGTATTTATTGTCAGGTAATTCTTCTGGTGTAAAATACGCCATATTCTCTATAATTCCCAAAACAGGAACATTGATGTTGTCCTGCATAAACATGGCAACTCCTTTTTTGGCATCGGCAAGAGCCACAGCCTGAGGTGTACTTACAACAACAGCTCCGGTAATTGGTAATGATTGCATGATCGACAGGTGAATATCTCCAGTTCCCGGAGGTAAATCGATTAACATAAAATCTAATTCTCCCCAATCAGCATCAAAAATCATTTGGTTCAATGCTTTTGCAGCCATTGGACCTCTCCAGATTACAGCTTGACTTGGCGCTGTGAAAAAACCAATAGAAAGTATTTTGATATCATAACTTTCAACCGGTTTCATTTTTGATTTTCCGTCAACGGTAATCGAAATTGGTTTTTCGTTTTCAACATCAAACATAATAGGCATTGAAGGCCCGTAAATATCTGCATCAAGAACTCCAACATTAAAGCCCATCTTAGCAAGCGTTACAGCAAGATTTGCAGTAACAGTTGATTTTCCAACTCCACCTTTACCAGAAGCAACGGCAATAATATTTTTTATTCCCGGTATCGCTTTTCCTTTTATTTCGTTTGGATTTTCCTTAGCTTCAACCTTAATGTTTACTTTGATTTTTGCGTCAGGCGATACCAATTCAAGAATTGTTTTTTTGATATCATCTTCGGCTCTTTTTTTAATGTGCATTGCCGGTGTGTGTAAAAGTAAATCTACCACAACTTCATCACCAAAAGTGATAACATTGGCAACAGCACCACTTTCAACCATATTTTTTCCTTCTCCAGCTATAGTGATTGTCTCTAGAGCTTTAAGAATTTCTTTTCTATCTAATTTCATTTTAATCTACTGTTTTCTATTGAAAGAAATCAAATTAAGCATTGTGTTTATTTAAACTGATTTCAGACTGCAAAGATAACAGATTATGTTCGGATTCAAACCCTTTTAAATTGTATTTATTGATATTGGGATTGGTCAAAATGATTCTGATTGTTTGTATTTGCTTTCCTGTCTTAAAAATTGGAGTATTTTATTGCTACACTTTATTATCCATTGTAAGGAAAACTAAAATATTTATGATTTAACTTTAAATTTAAGAATAAGCTGATTAAAATGTCAATAATCTTAATTATATTTGAGTACCCAAATCTTTTTATTCTGCTATTTTGAAAAGTATAGAACTTCTCCTGGGTCAATTATGGGTTTCGGTATTTTTCGAATAGAATTTATTTTCTAATTTAAATTTTAAGATATGCGAAAATTTACTTCTTTATCTGTAATTATTGCCGTTATTTTTTTAATGTTTTCTTTTGAATCTTCTTCCAAAGGAATTAAAATAAAAAACTATACAACGGAATCTGAGATTGTTTTTACTTCTAAAAAATATGTCTCTAAAGTGACTGTTGATGTAAAGTCAATTGATGAATTTTATAAAAAATATCCTAAACTAAAAAAATACCAAAACGATGTTTTAGACCTTTATAAAAAAAAGGAATACAATTCAATTTGGTACGACGATAAAAGTGTCAGTGAATTTGGATCCCTTTTATACCATAAAGTGCGCTTGCTTAACGATCAGGGAGTTAAGGCAACAATGCCTTATATGGATTTGGTAGATGATGTTTTTAATGAAAATGTATCTGTTGACCTGCCTCAAATTGACACAGAACTTTTATTGTCTAATATGTATGTGTTTTATGCGAGCAATGTTTATTCGGGCGTTGATGCTGCAACCTTAAAAAAAATTGGCTGGTTTTTACCGGCCAAAACTATTTCGTATGCTAAAATATTAGATTCACTAATGGTTGATCCTGACCGATTGAATAAAGATGAAAACCTTTTGTACGGGCAATATTACAAACTGAAATCAATGTTGAAAAAATATCGGACTATCGAGAAAAATAACCAATGGAAAAAGATAGATATTGATGTTGCAAATTATAAAGAGTTAAAACCTTTTGATAGTGGTGTTGCGGTAAAACAAATCAGAGAACGCCTGTTTATTATTGGAGATCTCGCACAAGATTCTAAAAGCAAAGTATATGACGAAGAGATGATGGCTGGAATTTTAAAATATAAAGGCAGATATGGACTTAAACTGAATTATACTTTAACCAAAGAACATATCGACCAGATGAATGAGCCGATAGGCAATCGCATTAAAACGATAATGTTAAACATGGAACGATGCAGATGGATACCAACACAATTGACACAAGCAAGTGAATATGTGATGGTGAATATCCCGTCGTTTAAACTGGTGTATGTTAAAAATGGCAAATACGAACTTATATCTGATGTTTTTGTAGGTACCAGAATGACCGAAACGGTAATTTTTAGCGGCAATATAGACCGAATTGTTTTTAGTCCGTATTGGTATGTTCCGCAGAGCATCATCAAAAATGAGCTTAAACTGAAAATGGCAGAAGATAAAAATTATCTCGCAGATCATGATATGGAATGGAACGGAGGGAATGTGAGACAAAAACCGGGACCTAAAAACTCTTTAGGTCTGGTTAAATTTATTTTCCCTAATCCTAACGATATCTATTTGCATGATACACCGGCAAAAAGTTTATTTGATTTTGAACAGCGTATTTTTAGTCACGGTTGCATCAATGTAAAGGAAGCAAAAGGTCTAGCCCTTGCCATTTTAAAAGACAATCCTGACTGGCCGACAGATAAAATTGATCAGGCAATGAGCGGAGAAAAGGAAACGACCTGCATGTTGAAAAATAAAATCCCCATATATATTGGCTATTTTACAGCTTGGGTAAATGAAAATGGAGAAATTGGTTTTTATCCTGATGTATACGACAGAGATCCGCAATTAGATAAATTACTTTATTCAGATTCAGTCGCTGTGAAATAAAGACATCCTGTATTGAACCCGAAAAGTTTTAAAACCTGAAAGGTTTGACATTTTACACTATTAAATAAATAAACCCGCCAAATAACTTAATCTGGCGGGTTTACTAAAAAATGGTCTACAAGCTTATTCGTATTTTAAATATTTTAAGATGTCTATTTTGGTTACCTGATAGGCTTTTGCCAAAACGATTATCAGGGTTAAAGCCAATAAAGAAATTAGCGCAATACCAAATGGAACTAAAGAAACATTTATCCTAAAGGCAAAATCTTCCAGCCATTTTTGCAGTAAAATATAAGCCGGAATAATACCAATTACAAAACCTATTAAACAAAAGCCAACATATTGTTTTGATAATTCTTTCAATAAAATATCCGTTTCTGCACCCAATGTTTTTCTAATAGCAATCTCTTTCAATCTTCTTTCCATAGAAAAAGAAGCCAAAGCAAATAATCCAAAAACCGCAATAACGATTACTACAAGATTCAGGATAAAAAATAAATCTTTCTGTTTTACTTGCTCCTGATAGGTTTTAGCGAATCCTTTGTTTACAAATTCATATTGAAAAGGATAATCCTGATTGATATTTTTCTCCCAATATGCTTTAAGTTTCGCTAAAGTCTCTGCTAAATTACCAGGAGAAACTTTGATATACACATTATTAAAATTATTCCATTTAAGCGTTTTAAGATTGATAAAAACCATTGGAGGAACTTTATCCTGCAATCCTGTAATGTGAAAATCTTTTACAACACCAACGATTTTAAATTTTGCATTTTCGCCTTTTCCATCTCCCCAGCCAGAGGTAACGATTGTATTAACAGGGTTTTTGAGATTAATGGTTTTTGCCAGAGTTTCATTAATAAGCATATTATTAACCGTATCTGATGCAAACTGAGGAGATAAATCCCGACCCTGCAGTATTTTTATTTTCATCATTTCGAGAAAACCAAAATCCATCTCGACATTTCTTGGCTGTACAAAAATGCCATTGTGTCTAAATCCTGAACTTGAATTAGTACTGTTTCCAAAAGTCCCTGCGAAAGTACTAATATCTTGAACGCCGGGAATTTTTCTGATTTCTTGTTTTGCTGTCAGATATTTATCTATTCTTTTATTTCGTTCCGGATTATTAAATGGAATTCGAATGACCTGATCGCCGCTAAATCCAAGGTCTTTATTCATCATATAATTAACCTGGGAATTTACAATTACTGCTCCAATAATAAAAAATGCCGCAATCCCAAACTGAAAAATAAGCATTGAATTTCGAATCCAGATCCCGCTTTTACTTCTCGAAAAATTACCTTTTAAAACTTTTAAAGTTTCAAAATTTGAGATATAAACGGCAGGGAATATACCGGCAAGAATAATTACTAATCCAAAAATAAAAATAAGCTGCAGGTAAAATTCACCACCATTCATAGTCAGGGATTTTTTCAGGAAAGCATTGTAAAACGGTAATGAAATTTCGACAATTGCTAACGCAAAAAGTATAGCCAGAAAACTAATTATGGCTGTTTCAAAGATAAACTGAAAGATAATTTGTTTTTTTGAAGCCCCAACAATTTTGCGTACACCTACTTCCTTAGCACGTTTAATGGCGGAAGCTGTAGCCAGATTGATGTAATTTACCAGAGATAAAACTAAGATTAAAAGGGATAAGCCAATCATTATATAAAGTAATTGCAGATTACCTTTTCCTTCCGGAAAATTACGCCCAGGTGTAGATTTTGTCCCATGCAAGCGAGCTGTATCTAATTGATCGATGATTACAGTAGTTTCTCCGTTTTCTTTAACATATTGCTTTACATCCTGACCATTTTCTTTTGCTTCCTTTAAAGTTCTGTTCACAAAATTCACATTTTGCATTTTCTTTAAAAGAGCAGCAGGATCAATTCCTTTTTTAGTTTTGATTACCAATCCGTAATTAAAATTCCCCCAACTTGTTTTGTCGCTTTCATGCTGAACACCTCCAAAAACATAATTCGGTTCTATTGACGATGGTCTTATCAAATGATAAACAGATTTTACCGTATAGAATTTATTGTCATAATGAATTGATTTGCCAATTGGATCTTCGTTTTTAAAGAGTGTTTTTGCAGCTTCTTCAGACAAAGCAACACTATTATCTTCTTTTAAGATATTAGTCTTAGCTCCTTTTACAATTGGAAATGGGAAAATGCCAAAAAAGTCATTGTCAGCAGCGGTGATTTTTTCAGCCATTATTTTCCTGTTCTTGTATTTTATTGGAGCATCATCATACCAGGTATTATTGAAGAAAGAAATGGATTCAATTTCCGGAATAGTGGCTTTACAGGTTTCTCCAAATGGAATAGAGTTTGATGCCCAAATATCACCAGTTGAGCCAATTTTATTCAGAACCTGATAAACGTTTTCTTTTTCAGGATTCCATTTGTCGTAGGCGTTTTCGTTATTCCAATATAAAATGGCGAAAATAACGCCTGCGATGCCAATGCTTAATCCCAAAACATTTAAAAACGAAAACAATTTGTTTTGCTTTAAATGATAGATGAATATTTTAAACCAGTTAAAAATCATGTTGTGTTTTTTATAGTTATTATACTTGCTTTTAGTATTCTAACAATTTTAAATTTTGTTAGTTTTTATATCATTGCTATTACTTTGCAGACAAATCCCGCCAGGATTAAGATTGCTGTTACAATAAATTTTATCATCTTGAATTATTTAGCGTCCATAAAAACATCAACATTTCTCTGATTTAATCTTTCAGAAAATATAACACCATCTTTCATATGAATTGTTCTTTGCGAAAATGAAGCATCATAATCAGAGTGTGTAACCATCAAAATAGTAGCTCCTTTTGCATGTAAATCAGTCAAAAGTTCCATCACTTCATTACCGTTTTTGCTATCTAAATTCCCCGTTGGCTCATCGGCAAGAATAATTTTAGGATCATTTACCAATGCTCTTGCAACCGCAACTCTTTGCTGCTGACCGCCTGAAAGCTGTTGAGGATAATGTTTTAATCGGTGTGAGATATTAAGTTTCTCGGCAATTGCTTCGATTTTTTGTTTTCTGTCAGATGCTTTAACATTATTATAAAGCAAAGGCAATTCGATATTGTCATAAACCGAAAGTTCATCGATTAAGTTGAAATTCTGGAATATAAAACCAATATTTTCTTTACGAACATCCGCTCTTCCTTTCTCTTTTAAACCAATCATTTCCTGATCTAATAATTTATAACTTCCGCCATCAGCACTATCCAAAAGTCCGATGATATTTAGTAAGGTCGATTTTCCACAACCCGAAGGTCCCATAATAGTCATGAAATCTCCTTTTTTAATTTCTAAAGAAATGCCGCTTAAAGCAGATGTTTCTACTTCTTCTGTTCTAAAAACTTTGGTTAAATTTTGAATTGTTATCATAGTTTTAAAATTTAGTTGGTATTGATTGTGTTTTTGATTGATGATTGAAACTTGGCTAATTGTTAGTTGTTAATTGTTAATTGTAAACTGAGAACTGAGACTGCGACTGAAAACTGAAAAACTGAAAAACTGAAAAACTGTCACTGAGAACTAATTGCCAATTCCTCAACATCTTTATAGTCAGAGTAAGACGATATAATCACAGATTCTCCTTCTTTCAAGCCTTCCAGAACTTCGTAATACGAAGGATTTTCACGTCCTAATTTTATATTTCTTCTTTCGGCTTTATTTCCTTTTACAACAAAAATCCATTTTCCGGCTGTTTCCTGATTAAAACTTCCTTTTTGCAGGACGAGAGTTTTGTTTTTTTCTGATAAAATAAGCTTTACGCCAAAGCTAAGTCCGTCTTGCAGGACAATATTTTCCTTAGATACAAAAGCCAGTTCTACAATAAAATGTCCGCTTTTAACTTCCGGAATTACTTTGGTAACTAAAACTTCCAGATTTTTCCCTTGAAATTCAACCTGACCTTTTAAGCCTTCTCTAACTTTTTCCAGATAAAACTCATCCACTTCGGCAGTAAGTTTATAACCTTGTTTAGAATCTATTTTGCCTATGCTTTCTCCCGCCTGAAAAGTTTTTCCTAAAACGGGTTGAAACGAAGTTAATCTTCCGGATTCCGGAGCTGTAATCAAAAAGTTTTTCTTGTTGTTTCTTAAAATATCCAGGCTTTTTTCCATAGTTAGAATCGAACGATTAATTTGGGAAATCTGAAGCTGGTTGGTTTGTTTTTCCTTTTGAATACTTTGCTGAATCGTTCTTTTGCGTTCTTCCTGAAAGCGTAAACTTTCCTTAAAAGTATTCCAGTCATTTTTTGAAATCACCTCTTTTTCAAATAATCGTGCATTCATGTCATACAATCTTTTGGCATCATTATAATCGTGTTCGATCAAAACTAAATCCTTGTTGAGGTTTAATTCCTGGTTTCTGATGTTTAGTTTTCCAGTATTCAAATTATTAATTTGTTCAATAATGGCCGTTTCCTGAGTCAGATAATTCAATTCAGTATTTGGATTGTACAAACGTGCAAGCGATTGACCTTTAGTCACCATTGCTCCGTTTTCAACAAAAATCTCTTTTACAGATCCTCCTTCAGTAACATTGACAAGCATTACGTTCAAAGGTTCAACTTTTGCCTGAAAAACAACAAAATCTTCAAAAAAGGCCTTTTCCACTTTCTGAATATTTATCTCATCAGTTTTTACATTTAAACTTCTTTTAGTGTTGAATGAAAAAAAGACGATTGTTGCCAAAACTAAAAAAACTCCAATTGCTATTGTCAGATATCTAAATTTTCTATTTTTACGAGGAATTACTTTGTCCATTTTTTTAATAATTTACTGATTACCAATAGGTAAATACTGTGCCATAAAAATTATTAATTGTAAAGTATTGATTTTAAAGAAGCTTTAAAAACCGTTCAAAAAAGAACTGTTCGATAATGAACAGTTGACCGTTCGATATCGAACAAAAAAATAAACCATGCGAAGAAAACAAGCCCAAATATTAATCGTTGACGATCAGGAAGAGATTCTTTTTTCGGCAAAAATGATTCTCAAAAAGCATTTTGAAACCATTTTTACGGCAAATAGTCCTAAAAAAATCATTTCTATTTTAAATGAAAATGAAATAAATGTGGTTTTGTTAGACATGAATTATCGAATTGGTTTTGAAGATGGGCGGGAAGGAATTCATTGGCTCAAAGAAATAAAAACACTTTCGCCTCAAACTGTCGTGATTTTAATGACAGCTTTTGGCAAAATTGATACAGCGGTTGAAGGAATAAAAATAGGTGCTTTTGATTATGTTTTAAAACCCTGGAACAACGAAAAATTACTGGAAACCATTGATAAGGCTGTCGCCGAAAGCAGAAAGAACAGTAAAAAAACAGTAATAGAAAAAACAGATAAAAAATATTTTGTTGGAAATTCTCTTAAAATAAAGCAAGCCTATTCTATCGCAGAAAAAGTAGCCAGAACGGATGCAAATGTTTTGATATTAGGTGAAAACGGAACAGGGAAATATGTTTTTGCCGATTTTATATATCAAAATTCAGAACGAAAAGAACAGCCTTTTGTTCACGTTGATTTAGGATCTTTGAGTGATAATTTATTCGAAAGCGAACTTTTTGGTTATGCTAAAGGTGCTTTTACGGATGCCAGAACAGATACACCCGGAAGGTTTGAAACGGCGCAAAACGGAACCATTTTTCTGGATGAAATAGGAAATATTCCGCTTCATTTGCAATCAAAATTATTACATGTTTTACAAACTAAAACTGTCACTCGTTTAGGCGAAAGCAAAGCAAGACCTTTGAATGTTCGTATTATTGCAGCAACAAATAGCGACATAAAAGCAGAGGTTAAAAACAAAACGTTCCGTGAAGATTTATTGTACCGAATAAATACAATGGAAATTCATTTGCCTTCGTTACGCGAACGAAAAGATGATATTGTACCCATGGCGAATTTTATCCTAAATAAGATTGCCGAAAAATACCATCAGGAAAACTGGCATTTTGATGATAATGTAGCACCGTATTTAGAAAAGTATCCCTGGAAAGGAAATATTAGGGAACTGGAAAATAAAATCGAACGTGCGTTGATTTTATCTGATCATAATACAATTTCTGTAATTAATTTAGATATTCTTGATTTTGAAGAAATTCAGGAAAACGATGAAAATCCGTTATCAGAAATGGAAAAAAGTGCTATTGAAAAAACACTTTTTAAATACAACGGAAACATCAGCAAAACGGCAGAAGAACTTGGTTTATCCAGAGCTGCTTTGTACAGAAGAATCGAAAAATACGATTTAAAAAATTAATTTTACCGCAAAGCACGCAAGGTATTTTTTTAGGTCTGATTGTAATTGGCTTTATTAAGTTCGCAAAGCTTTCATAGCGAACCTTGCGTAAACCCTTTGCGAACTTTGTGGTTAAGTATAAAATATAAAAACACAAACAATGAAAAATTGGAAGTTTCATAACGCCTTATTTGTAAGAATCTTGTTTGTCATGATTCTCTTTTTTATTTGCGTTTTTCTAATTTATAAAATCCTTTATTACAATGCGCTTTTGGTTGGACTTTTTGCGGTTGTAATGCTTTTTGAAATGTATTTTTTTGTCAGAAACAAATTGCTTTTTTTCGACAAAACATTTATTTCGATACTTCAAAAGGATTTTTCAACCAACTTTCCCGAAGAGAATAAAAAAGACAGTTTTAAAAATCTCTATCTGTTATATGAAACTTTAAAAGTGCAGCAACAAGAGCAAACTTCAAAAGAGCTTATTTATCAATCAATTTTAAATAATATTGATACGGCAACTTTAATTTTAGAAAAGGAAAATGAGGATTGGAAGATTTTTTTAATGAACGATTGTTTTTCAAAGTTGTTTAAAGTCCCAAAAGTAAGTCATTGGAATTATCTTAAAAATTATTTACCGTCACTTTGCGATGAAATTGAGAAGGGTGGTTTCGCTGAATTAAAATCGGCGATTTCGATAAAAATAGAAGATCAGGATTTGCAGACCTTTATGTTGCAGACCTCTTACACGAAAACCTACAATAAAGAATATTTCATCATTTTATTGGATAGCATTCAGCGCGTTATTGAGAAAAAAGAAAAAGAAGCCTGGATTAATCTGATGAAAATTATTTCGCATGAATTAATGAATTCCCTGACGCCAATTCGCGCGCTTTCGCAAAATTTACTGCAAATCGTCGATCAGGAACAATTAGAAGATGATGATTTTGACGATATAAAAAGCAGTATTTCGACAATTATAAATCGAAGTGATCACTTGCAGGTTTTTGTGGAGAATTACCGAAAATTAGCCATGTTGCCGACTCCAACGAAAAAAATGACGCCAATAAATGCACTTTTCGAAGATTGTATGCGAATTATGAGTCCGATTTTAAAAGCAGAGAATATCGAATTAATAAACGAAATTAATAGTTCAAGATCTATTTTGATTGACAAAAACCAAATGGAACAAGTGATTATTAACTTAATTACAAATAGTATTTATGCGTTAAAAGAAAAGACCGAAAAGAAAATGTTCTTATCCGGTTATACTGAAAACAATCGCTTTTTTATCACTATTTCAGACAACGGTAAAGGAATCGATCAGGAAATTCGGGACAAAGTATTTCTGCCCTTTTTCACGACCAGAAAAGACGGCGCCGGAATTGGTTTAACTCTTTCTAAAAACATCATCGAAGCGCACGGCGGTTATTTAAGTTACCAGACAGATGAAGATAAAACGAGTTTCGTGATTTGTTTGATTTAGTTTTTTGAACCATATAAGTGATATAAGTTCATTTAAATGATGTCTTGATTTACTTTGTCATTTTAATCGTGCAAAGTCGCAAAGTCGCAAAGTTTTTTTATTTTGTTTGCGGCTTTTTGAGAGATTTATGCACAATGCTTAATATGAACTTATATCACTTATATGGTGAAAACTAACCTCTTTAAAGTTCAATTTCCGGTGACCAAAAATGTTTTTCTAAATCTATAATTTGATTGTTTTCGATCACAATGCCTTCGCTTTCCAGAAGTTGCTGCATTAAATTAGTGCCGTCAAAATGGTGTTTTCCGGTCAAAAGGCCTTTTCTGTTTACGACTCTGTGCGCAGGAACATCTTCCATATTATGGCAGGCATTCATTGCCCAGCCCACCATTCGTGCAGAACGAGCAGTTCCTAAAGCTTTCGCAATTGCGCCATAAGAAGTTACTTTTCCGTACGGAATCTGTCTGGCGATTGCATAAACGCGTTCAAAAAAATTATCTTCAGCCATAAAATTGATTTTACTTTGAAGTACTCATTTATAAAATTTCACGCAGATTTAAATAGATTTAAGCAGATTCAAAAGGATTTTTTTAAAATTTTCATCTGCTTAAATCTGCAGAATCTGCATGAAACAAATTCGAAAATCATTTTAATCTGTGAATCCCGATAGCTATCGGGAGTGGCTTATATTTTATTAACCAAAATAGTAATTCAGGATATTAAAAAGTGTTGCAATAGCAATTAATCCTGTAATGCTTCCAATGATAGTATTCATGTTTCGCATGATGTAATCGGTTTTCTTTTCTATTTTTCCAAAGAAACCAATATAGCTGTACAAAGCTGCAAATGAGCCCAAAACAGATCCGAATATAAAAGTAAAAATAATGTTGTTTTCGAATGCAAAAAGATGATATGAAGCCAGCGTAACACTCACTACAACATAATACGGAATGGGAAAAAAGTTCAAACCGGAAAGTAACATTCCTAAAAAGAAACGGCTTTTTTTACTTCTTTTTTTAATCTTCGATTTTTTGGCTTTTGGTTCTTTTGCAATAAACAAAAAATAAATCGTTAGAATCGAAAAAATAGCAAAACCAACTTCACGTAGTAAAGTAACAACATCCGGGCGATTATCAATTACCTGCGCAAATAAAACCGCCAGCGAAACCTGAAAAAAGATCACTACAACAGCGCCGGCAACAAACCATAAGGCATTTTTTTTACCCTCTTTTAGATTTACTTTTGCAGCAGTCATGTTGATTAAACCTGGCGGAATAATCCCAATGAAAGCGGCAATAAAACCTGAAAGTAATGGGGTAAGTAATGCCATTCAGTTATTTAATGTGTTGGAAAAACGTTCTTTAAAATTAAATTAGTCTTTAATTTTAAAGCGAATATACGTAATTGCCTTGTTAATTTCTAAATATTGTTTCTCGTAAAAAGTCTGGAAAGCAGTAACTTCCTCAGGACTTCCTTCATTTGTATACACATTATGATTCGCGTATAAAACCTCATGTCCTTCACCGTGCAGTAATCCAAGAGTATAACCGTGCATGAATTCACTATCGGTTTTTAGGTTTACGACACCATCTTTTTTAAGGATTTTTTTATACAATTTCAAAAACTCAGAGTTGGTCATTCTGTGTTTGGTTCTTTTGTATTTGATTTGGGGATCCGGAAAAGTAATCCAGATTTCGTCTACTTCATTTTCATTAAAAATATGGTCGATCAATTCGATTTGCGTACGAATAAAAGCAACATTATGAAGTCCGTTTTCAACAGCGGTTTTAGCACCTCTCCAAAAACGTGCACCTTTAATATCGATACCAATAAAATTTTTGTCAGGATATCTTTCTGCTAATCCAACAGAATATTCGCCTTTTCCACATCCTAATTCTAAAACTAATGGATTATCATTTTTAAAGAAATCAGAGTTCCATTTTCCTTTCAGAGGCATTAAATCGCCTACAACTTCTTCTCTGGTTGGTTGAAAAACGTTTTCAAATGTCTCGTTTTCTCTGAATCTTTTTAGTTTATTTTTACTTCCCACTTTTACAAAAATTTTCAGCAAAATTAAGGAATATAAACGAATGAAAGTAGCGCAATTGGGTTTAAAGTTTTTTGCCCCGAATTTTTACGTTGTGAATCATTTTTTTAACCACAAATTACACAAATTACCGCGAATTAATTTTTGCATATATTATTGACAAAATATTGAAATTCCGAGCTGTTTTTTGCCACTCCCGATAGCTATCGGGATTCACGGATTCAAAAGATTTTTTAATTAAGATTGTCTAATTAGTGTAGTCCCTACGCGACAAACTTGCGCTATTATTTGTTTATACCAATATTTAACTCCTAGCGGAGTATATCTCGTAGAGATTAAATATTGGTAGAAAATAATAGTTACCACGTCAGACATTGTACCATAGTGACTACACATTCATAGTTAGAATTAATCAAAAAAAATAATCATTTTAATCTGTGAAATCTGATCTGTGGCAAACTTATTTTCAGCCGTAATGGGGTTCTGTAATAGGTTTTAATTTCGGATCCAGCGTTTCATCGTGTTGGGATAAATCAAGTCCTATATGTTCGTTTTCTTCTGAAACTCGTAACGGAATAATAAAGTTGGTTACTTTGAATAAGAAATAAGCTCCGAAGAAAGTAAATATCGAAACCAGAACCAATGCCATCATATGGTGAGCAAAAACATTCCATCCTCCGTGTAATAAACTTGCATTTTCACCATGGGCGAAGATCGCGGTAAGGATCATTCCCATAATTCCGCCAACCCCGTGACAGGCAAAAACATCAAGCGTATCATCAAATCTTTTAGAGAATCGGCAATTTACAACCGAGTTTGAAACCAAAGCCGTTACAAATCCAAAAAACATACTTTCAGGAACTGATATATAACCTGCAGCAGGCGTTATAGCGACTAAACCTACAACAGCACCAATACAAGCGCCAAGAGCCGAAACTTTTCTTCCGTTCATTCGGTCAAAGAAAACCCAGGTTAACATTGCAGCGGCAGATGAAGTTGTGGTTGTAGCAAATGCCATTGCAGCAGTTCCGTTGGCAGCAAGTGCAGAACCAGCGTTGAAACCAAACCAGCCAAACCATAACATTCCCGTTCCTAATAATACAAACGGAATATTAGTTGGAATATGATCACTATTTTTTCTTTTACCTAAAACCAAAACTCCTGCAAGAGCTGCAAATCCGGAACTCATATGTACTACAGTTCCTCCGGCGAAATCTTTCACGCCAAAATAACTTCCTAAAACTCCCGTAGGATACCAAACCGAATGACACAAAGGTGCATAAATAAAAATGGTAAACAAACTAATGAAAAGTAAATAGGATATAAAACGAACACGTTCTGCAAACGAACCCGTAATAATAGCAGGAGCAATAATGGCAAATTTCATCTGGAACAAAGCAAATAACATAAACGGAATCGTACTTGCCAGTTGTTTATGAGGCAAAACGCCCACATAATCCATGAAAGCAAAAGTAGTTGGATTCCCAAAAAAGCTATAAAAATGTTCTCCTGAACCAAAACCCACAGGATCGCCAAAAGCCAGACTAAAACCTACTACAACCCATAAAAGCGTTACAACGCCTAAACAAATAAAACTTTGCAGCATGGTAGAGATCACATTTTTGCGACCCACCATTCCTCCGTAGAAAAATGACAATCCCGGAGTCATGATCAAAACCAGACAACAAGAAGTTAACATCCAGGCAACATCTGCAGGAACAATATGATCAATTGTTCCAAATTCTGATAATACGTAACTATTTTGAGTAACCGTTGGCCAGAATGCACCGGTAACACAAACAATACTTATAATAATAAAGGAAATGACCCAGCGTTTTTCTATTTTCATTTTTCAGATACTTTATTGAACCCTATTTTTTTTGGGGTCAAAGTTAAAAAAAAATAAAGATTTTGATTTTCAGGGCTATTAAAATAGAGGTTGTGCTTTTATTTTAGTCAATTTTGTAAAATTCAATCTCTTTTTTTGAGACTATCTTATTTTAAACTTCTAAAACAGGAGTAAAATTGCCAATTGTATTATAATTAATTTGATAACTCATAACCTAAAACGCTAGAAAAGTTAGGATTATAATAACAAAGCCTCAAAATGTTTATTTTTTTTGAAGCTTCGCAATCAAGAGGTCTTCAATTGGGGCTTTTGCTTTTGTCACAGCGTCAACTTCATCATTAGGGATTGTCATTGATAAAACATAATGCTGGATTTTCCATTCTTTCCCTACTTTAACCAAAACACCGGAACCACGGCAAATTTTCATTTGTGTATTGAGCAATTCATCAAACCAGGCAATTTTTCCTGTTTTGTCAAAAAAGATATGACGTTCAAGAGCCGTAAAATTCCATGTTTTTCCTTTATCAAAAAATGGTTTTGCCCAAACTTTAAAATCTTTTTTATTCCAGTTTTCGGCAGCATCAGTTCCTATAAAAATTCCGTCTTCAGCGATTAAATCAAAGTAGGCGTCAAATTTAACATCGGCGGCAGCCTTATGCCAAATATCGAGAGTTTGATTGACTTTGTCTTTTTCAGATGTTTGTGCATTGGCAAAAGTAGCGACGAATAATAATAGTAGAATTGATTTTTTCATAGTTTATCTTGTATTTGGATTTAAAGTTAGTAAAAAAAGTTTCAAAGAGGCAAAGGTTCAAAGGCGCAAAGTTTTTTCTTTGTAAATTTAAAACTTAGCGCCTCTACGCAAAATTCTCTATGCAAAACATTAGAAAACTTAAAATTTAAGTCACGTCAAGTCCCGGAGAAAAATAAAACTTCGCGACTTTGCGACTATATTATAAAGCAAATCTTATATTACTTATATGGTGAAATCTTAGTATATTTGAGGGCTTTAAAAAATATACATCATGAATCCAAAAGTACTCATCAGTTCACTAATTGTAACTTCCTTACTATTTGTTTCTTGCAAGAAAGAATTAGAACCGCAGGAAAGCACACCAACATCTGAATTGGTAAAATTAGGATTAGCAAAAGACACCGCAAAAACCCAGTCAGTAGTTCAGGTTCCTACCGGGAACCCCAACACTGTAATGGGCGCAACGCAAGGAATAAATCCTGCACACGGACAACCCGGACATCGTTGTGATATTGCAGTTGGCGCACCTTTAAATTCCGCTCCAACACAACAAACCCAAACTGCAACAACCCAAACCGCACAACCGGTAAAGGTAAATGCAGGTCAGCAGCAAGTCGTGACGACTACAGTTGCCGCGCCGGTAAAAGTAGCCAAAGGAATGAATCCGTCGCACGGACAACCCGGACACAGATGCGATATTCCCGTTGGAGCACCTTTAAATTCTGCGGCGCCTACACAACCAGTTGCCAATACTGCTCAAAGCGGAACCACAACTCAAAACTTTACTGTAACGCCACCCGCAAACAACGCAGTTCCGGCTTTATTAAGTACCGAAGTTGCAACCGCAGACGGAATGAATCCTGCACACGGAAAACCCGGACATCGATGTGATATTGCAGTTGGAGCTCCGTTGCCAAAATCATAAAATAACCAAGCCCTATATAATTTAGTACATAATATTCTGGGCGTGCCACCAATAAAAAAAGGGGCTGACTATGCAAAACGCTTAGTCGCCCCTTTTTTTATTGCTGTCGGGCCATCGCGCGCGAAGACATATTTTAGCTCCAGCGGAACGAAATATTTATAGAAAATAAAAACAACACATAACAAAACCCCATTGGAGTGACATCTTAAATTACGCTCAAAGCATATCTCGCTCCGCTGGAGCTATTTTAGTGACACATAATAAATAGCTATAAATATCTCGCTCCGCTGGAGCTGTGAATAAAAAATTTATATAAAATCGCGTGACGATATATTTATAGCTCCATGGGAGCGAAATATTTATAGAAAATAAAAACAACACCCAACAAAACCCCATCGGGGTGACATCTTAAATCGCTCAAAGCATATGTTGTTCCGTTGGAGCTATTTTACTGACGCATAATAAAGAGCTATAAATATCTCGCTCCGCTGGAGCTGTGAATAAAAAGTTATAGGTTTGTTTGCCACTGATTCGCTGATTAAAAAAGATTAAAAAAAATCTGCTTAATCTGCAAAATCTGCGTGAAACAAAAAAACATCAATCATTCTAATTTATGAATCCCGATAGCTATCAGGAGTAGAAAAATTTCTAACTTAGAGAAAACAAATCGCCTTATTATGAAAAAAGCAATTGTATACGGAGCAAGCGGATTGGTAGGATCTTATATTGTGGAGACCTTGTTGAATAATACTGATTACGAACAAGTAATAATTGTAGTCAGAAAAGAGTTAAATATTCAGCATCCAAAAATAAAAACCATAATAGGAGATTTTAATTACTTACCCGAAGTGGTAAAAGACATTCAAACCGATGAGGTTTTTATTGCGCTTGGAACCACAAAAAAGAAAACACCTGACGAAAAACTATATTACCAAATCGATCATGATTATCCGGTATTAGCAGCAAAACTGGCAAAAGAAAACGGAGCAAAAGCAGTTTTTTTAGTTTCGGCAATTGGGGCAAATGCAAAGTCGTCGATATTTTATACCAGAACCAAAGGCGAAACCGAACAGGATATTATCAATCAGAATTTCGATCGTACCTATATCTTTCGACCTTCGATGATTTTAGGCGACAGAAAAGAAAGCCGTCCTGTTGAAAAAGTTTTCATAGGAATATTCAAATTCATCAATCCGTTATTTATGGGAGGACTGAGTAAATATAAAGGAATCGAAGCGCGGGATATTGCAAAATCAATGGTCAATAGTGCGAAACAACTTAACGAAAAAGTCAAAATCCTGCATTGGGAAGAAATGACTAATTTGCTCAAATAAAAAATGGCATTATCTTAATTAGAGATAATGCCATTTTTAAATTTTGATGCTATATAAATTAATGCGCTTTCATTTTTTCGAAAGTCGTAGTAAGTGATTTTTTTGCTTTGGCAAGAGCACCGCTAAAAGCTTTTTCAATTGTATCGGCGTGGTCTGTTACCGTTAAGGGTTGTAAATTGGCAACACGAACTTCAATCACACATTTTTTATCGTTTAAGCTGAATTTTTCTCCGTTTTCATCTCCAAAATGTACTTCAACGCGTGTTATTTTTTCTTCAAAACGTGCTAAACCTTTTTCTAATTCTTCAGAAAAATAAGTAGCTAATCTTTCGTGTCCTTCGATGTTCTTGTCTGTATTGATTTGAATTTTCATATGGTTTTATATTTAATGATTGTTTCTCAAAGCTATCTTAATTAGAATTAAAAGACAAACGAGTTAATAAAACATTATGAAAAAATGTTGGAAAATTTCAAAGCCATTTTTGTTAGATTTGGCGGTGTTAAATTTTAGTATAGAACGCAGATTTAACGGATTCACTTCGTGAAAACGCGGATAAAACAGATTTTTTTTATTTGTATTTTTTGTCAGGCTGAACGAAGAACAGCGAAGTACTTTTGTCAGGCTGAGCGGAGTCGAAGCCACACAATAATAAGAAATTTAAAAACTAAGAAAATTACCTGTAACTTTTTTGATTTTCATATCTTCGCAGTCCTAAATTAAGTAAAGATTATGAACTCAGAAAAATTTCTTGCCCGTGTGGTACGGTGGCGGTATTGGAAACAACTGCAACGCTCTCTTTACAGCGTAGGACACCTAAGCTATGCGGGTTTTATATTTCCTTAAAGTAAAGATTATGAGTGTAAACACCCTTTCAAAAGAAACCGAATTGAGGTTAAATGAATTTTTCAACCAGGCTACAGATCCTAAAAGTTTCGCAAAAGCAATTCGAAGAGTAAATTATCTCCTCGCTATATCGCTAATGCGAGAATGCGAAACCCTGCAAATCGATACAAAATCAGTCGAAGACGGTTTTTATTGGTTGAATGAATTAGCCGAAATTTTAAATCCTTATTTGGATGCCGAATAAGGTTTTTGAATAGATTAAAAGTCACTGAAAAGTGGCTTTTTTTATTTTTTTGTCCGCCTGCTTTGTCATCCTGACGAAGGAAGGATCACACGCGGAACTACGTTACAATTGTCCAATCAAGAATTTCGTCTTTCGCGAATTGCATTCTCAATTTCAAGAATACACGAATCTAAATTCTTTTTGATATCGTTACTCCAAAAACGTAGAATCTTCCAGTTTTGAGATTCTAAATATGCATTGACTTCTATATCGCGTTGTATATTTCGTTCAATTTTTTTGATCCAGAACTCAGGATTGGTTTGTGGTTTTTTTCGGGTTTCCCAATCTTTCCCATGAAAGAATTCGGAATCTACAAAAATGGCAATTTTTAATTGTTTGAAAGTAAAGTCCGGTTTACCGAAAACTGTTTTGTTGTTTTTTCTATATCTGTAACCTAGATTCCATAATGCTTTTGCCAAAGTGACTTCGGCTTTTGTTGCAGTGCTTTTAATGGCACGCATGTTTTTTGAGCGTTGTTCTGTATTATGGACATCCATATATTTTAAAATACATTAAAATGAAATTTTAAATAATTTGAGTAATACCCAATCTACTAGAATAACTACTATACTCAACTTGCATTTCAGATAACAATTCTTTATTAAAAATTTTTATCTTATCAAATTGCTCTTTGAAGATCTTTTCTGGAACAGAAAAATTGTATCTGAAATCAAATAATAATGTGACATCATTTTCTTCAGCACTAAAATATAAGTGGTCGTATAATTTTACTGAATCAATGTCTGATGATCCTTTCTGAAATTCCATTTTAACATTGGTTTTTCTGATAGGATTTGTTATTTTTAAGCCACTTATTAGTTTTAGATTTCTACCATATTTATTCTGAGCTATATCACAAGGTCTTGTTAGAAGAAGAGCGATACTTGATATTTGCACTTCATCACCAATTTGTTTGCTAATATATTCCATTACATTTTTATCGTTATGAATAGAATACATTTCTTTCCATTCATTCTCTTTAAATTCAGAGATTAACCCAGGAACAATTAACTCGTTATTAATTTTTTTTTCTAATTTGAAATGAAACCAACTATTGAGTTCTTTATCTATAAAAGGTTGTTGAATTGCTTGTAGATTATATATTCTTTCGATAGTTTCTGGATTAATATCAGAGCTAATGTTTTTTCGGGTATTGGAAATCAAAATGGTATCTAAAGCTTCAAATAAAATAGCTCTTTTTCTTAGGGCATTGTCGCTTTCAATGATAGATCTGCCTCCATGACTAATTATAATTTTTTTTAATTTGTCATTAATTTGAGAAGGATCTTTTGTAATATTACTTATTACATTATTAGATGAGATCTTTAAATTATTTTTCCAAGTGAAAATTTCTTCAAGAGCGTTATTATTTTCAATAACTTCATTTACTTCTTGAATTAATTGTTGAAAATCATATTTGCTTTCTCCTGTTTTGGAAGGATATTCTGTTTTATTTTTTTCGATTGATAAGAAAGGTTTTCTATTATGTGTAGTTAATAATTCCAATACTTCTGCAGCTTTGCTAATATCTTTGGTCCATAAAACAAGAATGTAAAAAGTCTTTTCATCAACAATTGAACGTATCCAATTAGAACATTGTTCAGCATCAAATTTCCCAGAATAATATAGATCTAGGTATATTATATTTACATCTGAAAAATGTTTTTCAGGCATGTCATCACCGTCTGTATAGTCTGGATTTAATAGTTTACAGCCAATCCCATTGTTTTTATAATAATCTAAAATGTCTTGTATTTCTTGTTGATGATCATCTACAATTACTATATTTGGTTCGAAATACTTCATTCTTTATTGATTTTTATTAAAAATTAATTTTACAGCGGCGCCATCAAAATCTTCAGGTATTTTTTGTTGATTTAGTTCTTCCCGATTTAATAGAATATCAAATTTTCCATATTTTAGCATTATTGTATCTATTAAGTATAATCCAATTCCAATTCCATCAGATTTTCTTGAAAAAAATGGACGGATAAGTTCTGAAATATCGTCTTTAAAACCTGGACCATTATCAATGATTATTACGCATGTAGTAGTGTCTTCCTTATATGATTTTACATATATCGCTTTATTCGGTTTGTAAACTGTATCAAGCCAATAGATGCTATTGTCAATTATATTCATTACCATAGTAATGAAAAATCTTTTATCACAATTAATTGTTGTAACGTTGTCGTCAATATCAATGAAAAAATCAATGTTTCGATCAAGAAGTTTTGTTTTGTAATTTTTAAATGCTTTGTTAATTGATTCGTTAACATCAATTGGTTTATCTCCACCTTTTCGTAATACAGAAATAATGCCGTCAGTATATTGTCTTAATTCTTCTACTTGGTCATTGATTATTTTTATATCAATTGGATTTGTTTTAACCGTTTCCTCCATTCTTGGTACTAATTTTTCTATTTCATGTAATGCGATAGAAGCAGTCATTCCAACACCCGCGGGAATTAGAAGTATTTTTTTATCTTCCTCATATTTCTTTTCTAGAATTTCAGCTTCTTCCAGTAATTTTTGTTTTTTTTCTTCATTGTTTAAATCAGTGTTTTCAAGCAAAGTTTTAAAACTATTTATTTTTTGATCAAAAAGATTTCCTGATTCTTTTCTGTTAAAATTGAGCCACCTTTCTCTATCCTTATTTCTTTCAATTTTAAATTGAGTTAATATAAAATCAAGAATATATTTAAATACTATAAAAGCATTGTTTTCAACAAACCCTTCTCTATTTGTTTTTTCAGTTAGTTTACCTGAATTTTCAGGATCTAGGCTAACAAAACCGAGCACCAAGTTATTTGAAAACCAACTTGTATCTTGAACTCTTTTTAAATCTATCCCAAGCCAATCATTACCTTTTTCACCATAATCAAATACTCGTAAATCACCTTTATAAACTCTTATTCCAGAGTTTTCACGTAATATTTTTCTTGTTGTTGGTGGATCAAAAGAATAATCTTTTAAAGATTCAGAATCTAGATCAAATGTGTTTAATTCAAACAAAAGTCCTCCAAAAGGTAGTTGTTCCTCTTCGTCATATTTTGACAAAATGATTTCTATAGAATCTTTAGAGTACTCCTTTTTCTCCAATTCCTTTCTTATGTATGGTTTAATATCTCCTTTTATATTTCTATCATAAGAGCTATCGTCAATTACTCTGACTCCAAGTTCAGGATTGTTTTTTAAAGAAAAAGTATATTCGAATGTTAAATTGTAATTTTTATCAACTAAAGCAACAAGTTTAAAAGGAGCTTCATCAATAATTGTATCTATTTTGGGAAAATCGACTAGCCATTGATTATTAAAATTTAAATTTATTTTAAAGCTATTTTCGTCAACTTTTGGCGAAAGCATTGCTAAAGTTTGACCTTTTAAGTCCCTTGCCATCCCTTTAGTCCAATTTTCTTTTAAGCCACTTAAATGTATATATGTTCCACTTTCTTCTTTGAATCTAAAGCTATTTTTATCCTTTCTTAATTTCCATTTAATAGGTATATCTGATAAGTGTTTTGATTGATTAAAATCTTTCCAATTTATATATAATTCAATCTCATATTCAGCTAGATACTCATTAATTATTTCTGTTTTTTCTTCGTTGTAAATTAAAATTAAAGGTCTGGAAATTAGTAAAATTTTTGTTCCTAATTTATGTACAGCAAAGCGTCCAACACCTTTCTCTCCCATTGGGATTCTACCATAAATAGGAGATTTAATTATTTCTCTAATACCATCTTTATTAATTGGTTTTCTGAAATCAGAACCAGGTTCAAGCCAAACATCTTCGACTATTTCAGATGTCATTCCAATTCCATTATCCTCTATTATAATTGCAGCATTTTCTGCATTGTCAATATCTCTAAAATATACATCAACTTTTTTAGCATCAGCATCATAGCTATTTTTAACTAACTCATAGATAGCCATTACAGGGCTTTTTATTAACTCTTCACCTAATAAAGTTAGTATATGTGCCTTAGGTTTAAAATGTTTTTCTTTTAGCTCTTCTGACATAATAATTCTTTGATTTTTTTAGCAATTGCATTTGCCATTAATGGAGGAACTGCGTTACCAATTTGTTTAAATGCTGCCGAGCGTGAACCTTCAAAATAAAAATCATCAGGAAATGATTGTAATCTTGCAGCTTCTCTTACTGAAATTGAGCGACATTGTTTTTCATCAGGATGAATATAATAATGACCGTCTTTAGCAATGTGCGCTACTACTGTATGAGAAATACCTAGTCCGTCAATTACTTTGTATCGGTCTGTAAATGAAGTTTCGTTTTTATGTGTTTTTAATTCTTCTGGTAAATCAGGATAGCGCAATCTTTCCTGTCCTTTATTCCATTTTTGAATAGCGGTTTTATAAATAGCTAAGTCTCTTGAATTATGAGGTCTGGAAATATGTTGTGTAACAAAGTCAACACCATTTCGCAATTCGAATTTTTCAAGATATTCGTTCTTACTTTCTGTGTATTTTGTTGTTTTAAAACCTTCTCCCGGTTTTAGTTTTGGTAAATCCTGAAATGCATCATTAACTTTAAATTGTTGAATTATTTTTTCGAATTCTGGAAAACCAAAATCATTATCTTTTTTCCATCCAACAATAATTATTCTTTTACGTGCTTGTAAAACTCCAAAATCTGACGCAATTAAAGTTTCATGATAAACTTCGTAACCAATTCTTCTAAAATAAGCTTTTAGATTTTTAAAATGTTCACCTTTATTTGCCGTTAATAACCCAGGAACATTTTCGAATACAAATGCTTTGGGTTTAAACTCTTTAAGAAATCTTCCGTATTGAATATATAATTTATTTCTTGGATCTTCTTCAATTTTATCCTGATGTCTTCTTAATAAAGAATAAGCCTGACAAGGAGGTCCGCCAATTATTAGATCAATCGTCTTTCCAGATTGTTTAATTTTGTCAAAAAGCCCAGAAATTGTATCATCATTAATCTCTATGTTTGAAACAGACTTAAGGATTTCACTTGGGATTTCTTTATAAAAAGCTTCCTGCGTAATTTCGCTTTTTATGTATTTATAATATAAATCAAGATTGTTTTTTGATTTTAAATAATGGTATGCTGCTCTGGTTTTAATTGTTAAACAGGCTTCAGGATTCATTTCGATATGAGATACAGGATTAAATCCTGCTTTGATAAATCCTTCAGACATGCCAGATGCCCCGGCAAATAAATCAATAAAATTGAGATTATTCTCCATAATTAAATAGTTCCTGAATGTTTACTTCAAGTGCTTTTGCAAGTTTTTCAATGATTAGTAACGAAACATTTCTTTTTCCTTTTTCAATGTCAGAAATGTATGTTCTGTCGATATTGGCAATATTTGCCAGATACTCAATTGAGTATTCTTTTTGTTCTCTTAAGGCTTTTATCTTATTGCCAAAATTTTCTTTCAAATCGTTCACCGGATAAATGTAACAGAATGAGGACAATTGTCCGGTTGACAATTGTCCTCATTCTGTATTAGTTTTCAACCTTATTAAATTGATATGATTTTAAATTTTATGTATAAAAAAACGCCAATCATTTCTGACTGGCGTTAATTAATGTTTATAAAAGTTCTCATGAAACCAAATCTTTGTCGAGTTTCTAGTGTGATTTCTCTCTTCGATCGAAATGACAATATTGTGTAAAAATTGGAATGATAAAATTGCGTGAATTGGCGGTTGTTATTTAGTTTGTGATATACAAGACAGGAGAGAAAGTGTGACATAAATAAACTACTTCTCCTTCTTTCCCCATTTAATTTTCATTTTTCCCTCGTCATCTACGGCAATTAAATGCAGGACAATTCCGCGGTCGCGAACGGCGTCGCGTTCGGCTTGAGTGGCGAGGTTGATGTCGTTTTTGGAGTTTCGGAGTGGGATTGTCAGGGCGAGATTCGTGCCTCGTCCAAAGGAATAAATACCTTCGGCATCGAGGTTTAAAACGCTGGAACTAATGGTGAAATTATTGACATCGATTTGTTCTCCGCGTAATTTTAGCGTGCCGGATAAATCGCTGAATGTGATATTCTTGACATCACGAAACGGAAAAGCAAATTTGCCAATTTTTACAATAGGTTCAAAGTCCAACAAAGCGCCCTGATTCACGTTGAAGGTCAAATTACCGTGCATAGAATTGGTGATCAACGCGCCATTGCTGTTGATAAAACCTGTCACATTTGCCTGACTGCTTAATCGCCCTTTGATGTTGTCGGGATTAAATGAGGTAACGCCAAAGTTGTTGAACGAGCGCAGGAAACTGGCAATATCAACGCGATTTACTTTTGCGTTTGAGCTAAAGGCAAAGTTTTTTCCGCTTGGTTTTACTTCGCTGTTAAAAGTGATATTTCCGCCAGAGGTTTGCAAGGAACCGTTTTTAATGACTAATCTGGAATCTATCATTTCTATGGTTGCGGTTGTATTGGTCGCGGTTAATTTATTGTAGTTGATTTTATCGGCTTTAATGTCAATTACTACAGCGCATTTGTCAATTGCAGTCCGTATTTGGTTTGAAATCGTGGTTCGTTTGGTGTTTTTTGCCGTGGCTTTTGTTTTTTGCGATGTTGCCAAAACACCTAAAAATTGTTTGAGATCAATATTAGGACAATAAATTTTCCAGTTTACGATCATTTTTTCGGGCGCGTCATAATATAGATTTAGGAAATTGTCAATTTTTCCTTCAATAAAAATGGTGTTCTTATTGTGTTTATAAGCGATTTGTTTGATAAATAACGCTTTCTCTGTAAAATCAAGGTGAATATTGGTTTTTATGGCATGAACATTCTTTGGAATATAATGAAAAGAGGCGTCGTCAACATCTATTTTACCAATAAAACGTGGTTTTGTAATGTACAAATCAACGATATCAAACTGAAATTTCAGGTTGGCTTTTGCGTGACCATCTGTAAACTGAATCCATTTGTCGTTGCTGATTTCGTTGAGTCTTTCAACATCAAAATCAGAACTTACGTTTCCTGTTGCGACTGGTTTTTCAAGATTATTAATCGCCAATTGCGGAATCGTAAGCGGAATATTTTCATATTCTCCCGAAAAGCGCGTTAATATAATTGCCGAATTTGCATCGTTATAACCGTCTTTTGGTTTGAAATTATTGGTAAAAATTCCTTTGAAATTGCATTTTTTTATTAATCCGTCCGGAATACTCAATTCGTTGTCTTTTATAATCGCCTGAACTACAATTTTAGGATCTCCTTCGGCATTAAAATCGCCTTGTATGTCGCAATTAACATCAATAGGTTGGCGCAAATCGAATCGGTTTAGTTTTGTACTGATATTTGCCGATAATACATTCGACGCATTTTTCCATAAAATAGAAGTCCCGATATTAATCCCGAAAAGCGCATTTCCTTCGGCAAGATTAAAAAAAGCGGTGATGTCAAACGAGTCTGTTCCTATTTTTAGATTTCGGGTAACCACGTCAATTTTTTCTTTTTCAGAGGAATATGAAACATTAAAAGTGCCTTTCAGTTCTTTTTCTTTGGCAAAACTTCCGTGAACGGTATTAAATGCCAGACTTTTTATTTGTGTGTCCAGAAAAACATCGGTTTGCCAATCGTTTCCGTCATAGTCTACTTTTGTATTTAAACTGGCCACATGAAAATCAAACAATTTATGCCCCAACTTATTGTCTAAAATAAAATGAACATCGTTGAGGTCGATTTGATCAATTGTAGTTTCGGTTTCTGATTTATCTACAGGAGATTTCTTCTTTTTTGGCTTGAAAATATTGGCGTTCGAATATCCGTTTTCGGCTTTATAAACATAAATATCGGCATCGTTAATCAGGATTTTATGAATGTTGATTTCGTTGTGCAGTAAACTCCAAACATTCAAACGCGCTTCGATTTCTTTGGCTTTTAGTAAAGTATGTTTGTGTGCAGCCCATTGATTGTCTTTGAGTTCGACATCCTTTAATGCTAAAGTAAAATTAGGGAAACCAGTCAAAAACTTATATTGAAAATCGCCAACATGGAATTTTCCGTTGATGTTTTCGTTGATTTTTGTATTGATCTTCGCAATGATTTCGGTTTTATTCCGGCTCAAATAAATCGTTAATCCTCCATATGAAATGAGCAATAATACAATAAGACCTAAAAGAAAAAAGCCAAATCGCCTGGCATATTTTTTAAAACGAACAGATTGAAAAAAGTTTTTTATATGGAGTAAAGTTGTTGTCATCGGGAAGAATTTTCTGGATTATTAAAGATAAGGTAAAAAACCGAGGATATTCTAAAAAGATGACTGTCAATATATTGTAAATTAAAACTTACATTTTTAAAACATGGGAATCGTATAATAAATGACAATGCATTTATAACTAAAACTAATTTAAGAATGGTGTTTGATTAGTATTTAATTTTTAAATTTGTAGTCTAGTTTGAATAGATACAATTCAGACAATAATTTTAAAAGACAAGAAATTATGGCATTAGCAATAACAGATGCTACTTTTGATGAAGTAGTTTTGAAATCAGATAAACCAGTAATGGTAGATTTTTGGGCAGCATGGTGCGGTCCTTGTAGAATGGTTGGTCCAATCATTGACCAAATCAGCGAAGAATACGCAGGTAAAGTAGTTGTTGGTAAAGTCGATGTAGACGCTAATCAGGAATTTGCTGCAAAATATGGTGTGCGTAACATCCCTACTGTTTTGGTTTTTCATAACGGTGAAGTAGTAGGTAAACAAGTAGGAGTTGCTCCGAAACAAACTTACGCTGATAGTTTAGACGCTTTGTTGTAATCGTAAGATTATGATTTATATAAAAGAGGTTTGGCGAAAGTCAAGCCTTTTTTATTGGAATAAAATTGGATTGTGCATATTTTTAAACACATAGTGACATAGCTTTTCTGACTTGTTAAAAAAGGTATTTTATTTGTTTGAATACACATAGCTATGTGAAAAAACGTGTTTCGTTATGATTCTTAAAAAACTTTGCGCCTTTGCGTCTTCGCGCGATTATAATTTTAAGCATTTAACTGTTCGTGCGAAATTTGCGCGCAAAGACGCAAAGGCGCAGAGTTTAAAAACTCATATAGGAAGAATGGTTAGAATATAATCATAAAAGTAGTTCCTGAATCGGGTTTTGAGCGTACTTCGATTTTGCAATTTATGGCTGTAGCCAAATCCCGAATCAAATGCAATCCTAAACCTGATTTGATTCCTATAACTTGAGAGTCGTCGTATAACGCTTTAAATTGTTCCTGCGTTCCGCCTTTGCCATTATCTGTGATGGAAAGATAAGTTTGGTTGTTTTCCTGCCAGGCTTTCCAGATTATTTTTCCGTTTGAGGTTTTGTCCAGTGCTTTTATTGCGTTTCCGGTTAGGTTTCTGATGATGGTTTTTAGGTAATTTTCATCGGTATTCAAAAGGATATTTTCAGGATCTTCAAATAAAATTGCTACGGTTTCAATTCCTGAAAAATGGTTCTGCATTTCTTGAAATATAATATTTACGGGGATTTCCTTAAAGTGAGGTTTAAAGTTTTCCATTTGACCTTTACTCCATAATAAAATATCCTCCATTGAGGTTAACAGATTTTCGGCTCCGGTGATGACTTTGGTTTGCATTCTGAGCGCTGTGGCTTCATCGATAAGTTCCGGATTTTCTTTTTGAAGATGTAAAAAGTGAATTAAATTCGAAACCGGACTTCTCAAATCATGGTTCAAAATACTAAAGAATCGTGCTTTTATTTTATTGGCTTCGTCCAATTCCTGATTCAAAAGCTGTAATTTTTCATTGGTTTTTTTACGGTTTCGACTTTGTTTGTACAGTAATATTAAAATAATTCCAACAAGAATTAATCCTGAAATTAAGTAAACACGTTGCTTTCTTGCTTGGGCAATCTGAATGTTCTTGATAGTATTTTGAGCCGAAAGACTTTTGATTTCCTGCCCTTTGGTTTTGTTTTGATAATGTGCTTCGGCATTTGCAATACTTTGCTTGGCTGATTCCTGCATCATTTCATCATTGTATTTGCTGTAAATTTCGTTGTAATAAAAGGCTTCTTTCCAGAGACCTAATGCGGCATAACTTTGAGATAGTTTTTTATTGATGTTTACAAACGATTCCTTATCATAAGTCAAAGCATTTTTTGACGCTTTTTTTAGTATTTCAATGGCTTTTTTGTATGCTCCTTTTTCATATAAAACCCTTCCCATGACTGCATTGGCTTCCATTATTATATCCTGATCATTAGATTTTTTTCCTAATAAAACAGCTTTTTTCGCATAATTAAATGCAATATCTGGCTGTCTTTCGTTAGCATAATATTCAGAAACACTTTTGTTGGCAAAACTTAAATTAAGAAATAAGGAATCCTTTTTTGAAGGAAATGTATAGATCAATGTGTAATATTTTTGAATGCTGTCGAGGTTTTTTAAAGGAACAAAACACTGTAAATAATAGTTGCAGGAGAAAGCACTGATATAAGGTGAAGTTTTTATGTAAGGTTGGGCATAATTTAAATATTCAATAGCTTTATTATATTGTTTCATTTTAGTGTACGCCGCTGCAATCTGGCTGTACGAAACGCCAATTGTTTCATTATTTGCTACAGTTTTTTTAAGCAGTTTTTTATAATTAATTGCTTTTAGCTGATAGCCAATAAAGGTTTCATATTGAGCATTATCAAGATAATATTCACCAAGGCTTCCATAAAGTACAGATTTTGTATAACTGCTTTTTGTAGTATCAAGAACTTGTTTGATGTACGCTATTAATTGTTCTCGTTTTGAGGTTTCATTTAGGGCATAATAGGCGTAATTAAGGCGCATCAAAGCCGAAGTTTCGTTTTTAAGATGTCTTGCTTTTTGAGCATATTTTAACGCCAGCTCATAGTTAGCTAATGCATTTTTAGTTTGATTATTATTGAATTCGTAGGCGTTTCCTTTTAAAAAATAAAATCTTGATTTATACGCGAGTTGATCATTAGAAAGTACAATTCCTTTTTGTGCGGCAATGAGCAGTTTTGGATAATTGTCAGCATCTAAAACCTCATTCGTATATTTTAGCCAGGCTTTTAGTTTCTCATTTTTAGTTTTATACAATGCTAAATTTGGTTCTTGCTGTGCAAAGACAGCGATTGAGGTAAAAAGCAGCAATAAAAACCATGCTTTTTTCATTTAGAATAAGTTTAGGTTTTCCTTGTAACTTCTTCCAACGGGAATAGATACATTGTTGTTTAAAATAATTTCGGTTGAATTTATCTTGTTGATAAACTGTTTCTGAACCGCAAAACTTCGGTGAATCCTAATGAAGGACTTAAAGTGATCTTCTTTCAAAAGATTGCCAATACTCGATAAAACACAATGTCTTTTTTTATCGGTAATAATCAAAGTATAATCTTTTAAAGCTTCGAGATATAGAATTTCATGCAATTTGACTTTCGTTTGTTCGTGACCTTCTTTGATGTAAATAGTATCACCGCCAATGCTGGCTTCAAAAAGAGATGCTTTTAATTTAATTTCCATAAACTCTTCGATCCGGCTAACGGTTTGTGCAAAGCGATCCAGTTTTAAAGGTTTTACGATAAAGTCTAAAGTTTCAATCTCAAAACTTTCTACGGCATGTTCAGGATGTGCGGTTATAAAAATACAAACCGGAATTTCTAATGTTTTTTTTCTGAATTCAATTCCGTTTAAACCCGGCATATCGATATCCAGAAATAAAATGTCAACCTTTTGTTCTTCGATAAACGGAAGTGCGTCTTCTGCTGATTCAAAAACACCTAAAATGTCCAGAATCGGGAATTTCTTGGCAAACGATACTACCGTAAGTCTGTCTATTTCGTCATCGTCGACAATAATACAAGAGTATTTTTTGGTCATTTAATTTGGTTTTACGTCGTCTGTCTATTTAAAATGTTGTTTGTCTATTAGTGGTTTTTCTGCTGATTTTAATCCTGCAAATTTGTCTCGTAATTAAGTCATCAAATAAAAAGAAACTTTTTTTAAATAGCAATTGACTTTTACAAAAATAATGTTATTGAATTAGATAAGAATCATTTAGCCAAATTAAAACCAATTATTATGAAAATTTTTAAAACCATTTTTACACTTTTATTAGTTGCAATTTTTACAATATCATGCAGTAGCGACGATGGAGAAAACGGAATAGACGGGATCAATGGAATCGACGGAAAAAACGGAATTGACGGGAAAAACGGAGTTGATGGACAAGCAGGGGCAGTAGGCGCACCAGGAGCACCCGGAACAGCAAATGTTATTTACAGCAAATGGATCACAGCGCCAGTAGCTGTTGCAGAAACTGTAGATGGTACCGCAGGAATGTCTACCAGTATTAATGCACCAGAATTATCAGAAGATATTTTGGCTAAAGGAACCATATTAGTGTATGTTTCTTTTGGTTCAGGTACTTATACGCTGCCTTACACATCAACAGCCGGAGGATTTGTTAATACAATTACCGCTATTTCTACAGCAAAAAAAATTAAACTGTTCAGATTTAGACATGACGCAGGAGGAACTGTGAATTTGCCAACGAGTCTTAGCTGGCGCTATATTTTAATCCCTGGAGGAGTTGCTGCTACAGCAGGAAAAGGTGTCAAAGCAGATTATGCTAAAATGAGTTACGAAGAGGTTTGTGCGCATTTTAATATTCAACAATAATTAGACAAAATAAATTACAAGCAATAATTCTATTTATAAAATAGGGAATCATTTAAAAACAAAAGATTATGAAGACTTTAAAAACCATTTTTACGATTTTATCAGTTGCATTATTAACCATTTCCTGCAGCAGTGATGATGATAAAGAAGAGGCAGTTAAATACAACGAAGAAAATCCTCTTGATGCCTACATGGCGGGTTCAGGATTTAGCCAAAAAGCAGTTGATGTAAAAAACTCAGGAATTTATGAGTACGGTTTTAGTTTTAAACCAACTGTAACCGGTAAAATAACAGCATTGATAGTTAAAATTCCAGATGTAAATTCGGCTTTAAGAATCACTTTATGGGATGCAGCAACAAAAACAGTTATAAAATCTGAAACGCTAACCGTAGCGACTGCAAATGTTACGGTTGAAAAGGTGATTACGGCAATTCCGTTAACAAAAGACAAGGAATACTTTTTTACTGTAAACAGCGACGACTGGATCAACAGAACAAAAACAGACGGATCAGCAGCAACTTATCCTATTGTAGCAGGAAATATTACAATTACAGGTTACGCTTATATATCAAGCACGGCGACAGAAACTATTTTCCCAACCAATGCGCGTAACACTTATTATGCAGGAGATATGACGTTTAAGTTTTTACAAACGCAATAATTTTTTTAATATTCGAATTAGTATGTTTGAAAAGGTCTGGCAATAGTCAGGCCTTTTTTGTTGGACTAAATTGGACATAATTTTTAAACACATAGAGACATAGTTTTTTTAACTTAAAATAAAAGGCATTTCATTTGTTTAAATACACATAGCTATGTGAAAGAAATATGTTTCTTTATGCATTCTTTTTTTTTCAGGAATGTAAAGCTATGTCTCTATGTGTTTAATGATTTTTCATTGAAAAAAATGATTCTCATGGATTAAGAAAATCATTTTAATCTATGGCAAAAAGAATTTTAATTCGTGCTAATTCGTGAAATTCGTGGCAAACTTTTTTTATTTTTACAAATCTAACATTCCCTTAAAAATGAAAATTTTCTACAGCCTTCTTTGTTTTCTTGCAATTGCTTCAAATAGTTTTTCTCAATCTCAGTCAAAAGAAAATCTTGTTTTGGACAATGGCGTTTCTCAACAAATGGCTATTTTTCGAAAAAAGCAAATTTCTGATGTTACATACGGACTCTCTTTTCAAATTCCGACGCAAAAACAGCAGGAAATCAATTCAGATCTTACTTTGAAACTGACAATTTCAGATCTGAGCGAACCTTTATATTTAGATTTTAAAGAAAAAACCTCAAACATTAAATCAGTTGAGGTAAACGGGAAAAATAAACCTATTGTTCACGAAAAAGGACATATCATTATTGCTTCAAAAGATCTGATTTCAGGAAAAAATACAGTTGCTATTTCGTTTATCGCAGGTAATTTATCATTAAACCGAAATGATGATTTTTTATATACATTATTAGTTCCTGATCGTGCGAGCACATTATTCCCTTGTTTTGATCAGCCAGATCTTAAAGCGACTTATAAATTAAGTTTATTGGTTCCTAAAGATTGGTCGGTTTTGGCTGGAGCCGATGTGAAAGAGAAAACAGAAAAAGGGGATTTTATAAGTTACTCTTTTGGAGAATCAGATAAAATGAGCACGTATTTGTTTTCGTTTGTTGCCGGAAAATTTAAAACCGTAACACAGAAACCGGGAAATAGAGAAATGACAATGTTATATCGCGAAAATAATGCAGAGAAATTTCGCGTAAGTGTTGATACTATTTTTAATTTACACCAACAATCATTAGACTTTTTAGAAAAATATACCAATTATAAATTTCCTTTTCAAAAGTTGGATTTTGCTTCAATTCCCGTTTTTCAATATGGTGGAATGGAACATGTTGGCGCGATTCAGTACAGAGAATCGACTTTGTTTCTTGACAATAGCGCAACCGACAGCGAGAAATTAGATCGTGCAAAATTGATTGCACACGAAACTTCGCATATGTGGTTTGGCGATTTAGTCACCATGAAATGGTTTGATGATGTCTGGATGAAAGAAGTATTTGCGAATTTTATGGCAGATAAAATAATGAACCCTATTTTCCCGAAAGTCAATCATAATTTACAGTTTATAAACGCTCATTATTCCAGCGCTTACGCCGAAGACCGTTCCTTAGGTACGCATCCTATAAAACAAAATCTTACAAATTTAAAAGATGCGGGTTCGCTTTACGGAGCTATTATTTATAATAAAGCGCCAATAATGATGCGCCAGTTAGAAGCTTCGATGGGAAAAGAATCTTTCCAGAAAGGAATCGAAAAATACATTAAAAAATACGCAAACGACAATGCCGATTGGAATAATCTGGTAGAAATTCTTGATGCCGAAACTCCGCTGGATATGCAAAAATGGAGTAAAGTCTGGGTCAATCAATCTGGAAGAGCCATTTTTACAGATAAAATAGAATACGACGCTAAAAACAATATTAAGAAGTTTGAAATAAGTCAGCACGCCGAAGATAAATCAGATAATGTCTGGCCTCAAATTTTTGATATTGGTTTGGTTTATCCGGATGAGGTAAAAGTGATCAACGTTACTATTACCGACAAAAATATAGTGGTAGAAGAAGTAATAGGACTTCAAAAACCAATTGCTGTAATTTACAATTATAATGGTTTTGGTTACGGCGTTTTTCCGCTTGACGGGAATACTATAGAATCTGTTTTGAGTTTGAAAGATGAGGTCGCAAGAGCTTCAACTTATATCAATATTTATGAAAATACTTTAACCGGAAATGTTGCGCCAATCAAAGCTTTTAATTGTTTTATAAAAGGAATTCAGCAGGAAGAAAACGAATTGGTTCTTAAAATTATAGCCAATCAGACAAGTTCAGTTTATTGGAAATTCCTGACTGAAAAGCAGCAAAATAAAGTTCATAAACAACTTGAAGACTTTGTTTATGCGCGTTTACAAGCTAATTTGCCCAGTAATATTAAAAAGACATTGTTCAATTTATTCAGCTCAATTGCGTATTCAGATTCTGGGAAAGCTAAATTATATGCCATTTGGAATAAAGAAAACGTAATTCAAAGTTTAAAATTAAACGAAGACGACTATACGAATATGGCAATGAATCTGGCTATATTCAAACATGCAAAAGCAGATGAGATTTTAAATAAAACCAGAAAAGCAATTACAAATCCTGATAAGCAAAAACGATTTGAATTTTTGCTTCCTTCTTTATCACAAAAACAATTGGTTCGCGATGCTTTTGTAAAATCATTAGAAGAGGATGAAAACCGGGAAAAAGAATCGTGGGTTGCTGTAGGTTTGGCGAATATCAATCATCCTTTACGTCAGGAAAGTGCTCAAAAGTATATTAGATTTTCACTAGATTTGGTGGAGGAAATTCAGAGAACAGGAGATATTTTCTTCCCGAAGGACTGGTTAAATAATACCATTGGAAAATACTCATCGAAATATGCTTTTGATGAAGTACAGCGATTCTTAAAAGAAAACCCTAATTTTAGTCCGATATTAAAACGAAAACTGTTGCAGGCGACAGATGGTTTGTATCGCGCACAAAATATTAAAAAAGAAAGTGAATGAAAATTGAATCGGAAATAGAGAAGGTATCCAGTTTTCAGCATCTCGAAATGCTGGCAAATCAGGTTGTAGAAGGTTTTATATCCGGAATGCACAAAAGTCCGTTTCATGGATTTTCGGCTGAATTTGCTGAGCATAAAGTCTATAATGCAGGAGAAAGCACGAAACATATCGATTGGAAATTATTTGCCAAAACAGATCGTTTATACACGAAACGTTACGAGGAAGAAACGAATATGCGTTGTCATCTTATTGTTGATAATTCATCATCCATGCATTATCCTGAACTAAAATCGAATCAGCCTTTTTACGAAAAAAAGATTGGTTTTGCCGTTTTAGCATCGGCAGTTTTAATGAATATTTTAAAGAAACAGCGCGATGCCGTTGGTTTAAGTGTTTTCTCAGACAATTACGAATATTATGCGCCCGAAAAAGGAAGCGATCGTCATCATAGAATGTTGCTCAATAAACTGGAGCAATTATTAGAACAGCCCAAAGTCAAAAAAACGACCGATACAATTACATATCTGCATCAAATAGCAGAGAAAATGCATCGCCGCTCTATGATTATCATATTTACAGATATGTTCCAGGCCGAAGATGATGAAAAGCTTTTTAATGCATTACAACACCTTAAACACAACAAACACAAAGTAGTTTTGTTTCACGTTGTAGATGATAAAACAGAGCTTAAATTTGACTTTGATAACACGCCAAGAAAGTTTATTGACCTAGAATCCGGCGAAGAAGTATCGATTTTTGCCGATAATGTTAAAGTCGAATATGAAAAAAGGGCAGAAGAGTACTTTAAAAAATTAGCTTTGACTTGCGCAAAGAACCAAATTAAGTACGTTCCGGTGAATGTTGGCGATAATTTTGAAAAAATATTGACTACGTATTTAGTTGAAAAACAAAACTTTGGCTAATAATTTAAAAATATATATAATTTTTTTTAGCAAAACGCTTGCAGAAATGAAATTCTGTACTATCTTTGCAACCGCAATAACGCAGAGGTTTGGTAGTTCAGTTGGTTAGAATACATGCCTGTCACGCATGGGGTCGCGGGTTCGAGTCCCGTCCAGACCGCAATATTGGGAAAAGCCTTTCTTAACGGAAAGGCTTTTTTGCCCAAATACGGTATCTAAGATTAGTTGTGTTGTTTTGCTACGACTTTGTAACTCGTAGCTGGTTTAGTAGTTAGACCAATGAAAAGCTTTCCACTTTTGTGGATGGCTTTTTTGATTTAAGACGTTTTTGTTTTGAACCATATAAGTGATATAAGTTCATATTAAGACAAAAAGTTTAACAGCAAAGAGTGCTAAGATTTACGCAAAGTCCGTAAAGTTTTTTTTAAAGCTTTGCGGATTTTTTGTTTTTACTTTATATTAGGTTGAGAAAACATAAGGTTGATGGATCAACACGAAAACCTGTGGAGAGAGAAAAAAATAACACAGAGCACTCAAAGATTTTTTACTAAGCAAGATGGATATAAACACAAAGTTCACAAAGCTATGTCAACACAAAGCTATGTGAACACAAGCTTTGTGAACTTTGTGTTTGTCAATACACTCTATGATAAAAAACTTTGCGTTAAAAATCATCCAATATATAAATGTAATATCTCGGGATATTTTTTTTACTCCGTTAGGAGTTTAATATTGGTAGGATAAGAATCAACCAGAAAAATATCCAGTAGGGATTAAACTTTTTAATGTCAATTTATTTATTGAATTATTAAACGAGCAACTTCAATTAACGATTAATCTCTTTTATGTTTCCCCACAACTTTTAGAATTGATACCAAAGTTGATTTAAGGCCAAGCTTTGCGAACTTTGCGTTTTTAGAACCAATCATGCATACCAACTTTGCGGTTTAATTCGACTTTTTAGCTTTTTAGATCTGGAATTTGGAATTTTTTAACTTTGGAATTTCTTTAAAATCAGTTCATTAAAAATTTCTCAAATTTTATTCGTAAAAAACCTTGCAAAACCCAGTTTCTATTGTATTTTTGCACTCACAATAACGCAGTTGGTTTGGTAGTTCAGTTGGTTAGAATACATGCCTGTCACGCATGGGGTCGCGGGTTCGAGTCCCGTCCAGACCGCAATATTGGAAGAAGCCTTTCTTAACGGAAAGGCTTTTTTGTTTTTAAGGTTTAACTGCAAAGAACGCTAAGATTTACACAAGGTTCGCAAAGTTTCTAATTAAGCTTTGCGAACTTTGCTTTTTACCTGGTGTCTTTTGCGTTTAAATCTATGCAATCTAATATTGGAATTTGGGATTTTCAAAATATTGGAATTTTAATTTACTACATTTATATTACAAGAAAGATATTCGATTTACTTCAATGGAACATTCCGGTCAGAAACTAGATAGATATTACATCAAAAAAGTAGATGCTGATAAAAAAAGTATTTATTGCCACCACGATTTGATGGGTGAATTGTTTGTGCCCACACATAAACACGAAAAGGCGCAATTGTTATATGCCGAAGGTGATGTAGTATTTGTAACTACCGAAACCAAATCGTATTTTTTACCGGCAAGACATTTTATATGGATTCCCAGTGGGGTTGCGCACAGTATTGAACCGAAATCTGAAAGTGTGACAATGCGGAATTTGTATTTTCCGGTTGAAAAAGACGAAGATGTTTTTTATAAAAGTGAAGGAATCTATCCGGTCAATAATTTACTGCTGCAAATGATGCTTTTTACCAACCGCTGGAATGGTGATCTTAAAAAAGGCACTCCAAATTTTACAATTGCCAAAGCGATCAAAGCAATTCTGCCACAAATTTGCACTACTACTCTTCCATTAGAATTACCACAACCAAAAGATCAGCGTTTGAGTAAAATTCTGCGACATATAGAGAATAATCTGGGAGAAACGATTCTGTTTGCTGATGTCGCACACGAATTTGGTTACAGCGAACGATCTTTGTATCGCTTGTTTCAAAAAGATCTGCAAATGTCATTTATTCAATATTATACTATCAGAAGAATTTTGAAGGCGATTGAGCTTTTATTAGAAAGAAAGCTTTCGGTTAAAGAGGTAGCGCTAGAAGTTGGTTATAATAGTGTTCCGACATTTAGTAATACATTCTTTAAATTCCTCGGGCAAAGACCTTCGGATTACTTTAATGGAGAGAATATTTTATAAAACAGATGAAGTTATTCTCACGCAGATTTAGCAGATTCGGCAGATTTTTATTTATAAGTGGTTTATCTGTTTGATCTGCTAAATCTGCGTGAAAAAAAAATTAAAACAGATTTTACAGATTGAAGCAGATTCGCGCCTATTTATTTTGATGATCTATAACATTTGCCTAAATCTTTTTAAATCTGCGTGAACCTTTAAATTACATGTTTTTTTTAATGAACTATTATTCAGTGTTTTAATATAACGTTTTCGGAAAATTAAATTTTAACATTTGTCCGAAATGAATATGTTATTGACTTTTTAGAATTATCAGTCATCAGAAAAATGCAGGAACTTTGCACTATAAAAATATTTATAAATTCATGTTCCTTAAAACAACTAATTATACAGACGATTGTTTTCTCAAAACCGTGTTACTATTTCTAATTATATTAACATTTAATGGTTTACAAGCACAGGAAATCCATTCGGTTTCTTTGACTGAAGCGGTGAAACTGGCTAAAGAAAACAATAAAAAAATCCTCAGATCTCAATTAGAGACTACACTTTCTGAGCAAAACATCAAAGAAAGAAAAGAACTCCGTTTACCGGATATCGAGTTAAACGGTGAGTATTCCAGAATTACCAATATTACTGAATTCAAAGGAAATGGTTTCCTGAATGGTAAAGAAGTTACTAAGGCTATTCCTGAAATTTATCAGGTGAATTCGACTTTTAAAATGCCAATATATGCCGGTAATAAAATCAACAATGCCATCAAAATTGCCAATCAGGAAAATGAAATTACCAAAATAAAAACCGAAAAGACTCAACATGATATTGAGCTCGAAGTGGTAGCCAATTATTTGTCAATTTACAAAATGATGGAACTTCAAAAGATTTTTGAAGAAAATATCAAAGAGGAAAAAAGCCGATTAAAAGAAGTTCAATCGCTGCAAAAACACGGAACGGTAACTAAAAACGAGGTTATTAGAGCCGAATTACAGCTTTCTGACCGTGAATTAAACTCGCTGACAAATTCTAAAAATATAAAGATCGCACTGCATGATCTAAAAACGTTGATTCAGATTCCTGAAAACGAAGAAATGGCGATTGATACAACATCAAATATTGATAAAATGAATAGCTTAGATCCGTATGATTTTTATTTGGATAAAGCTTTTCAGAACGAAGAAATGCGAATTGCCAGTCAGGAATTAAACATCAAAAAAACCGAACTGCAATTGGTGAAAGGAAATTTTCTGCCAACGGTAAACTTCTTTGGGAATTATGGTTTTTATTATCCTAACTATAAATTTTTCCCGCCAAATCCTTATTTGTACACTTTAGGTCAAATTGGTATCGAAGCACATTTTGATATTTCGGCTTTATATAAAAACAAAACCAAAGTACAACAAGCTACAACGCAAATTGAATGGCAAAAAATGCAAACTGAAATTACAAAAGATGAAATTCAGGATCAGCTGTTTAAAGAACATACCCAATATCAGGAAATCCTGGAAAAATTTGTGGTGGTAGATAAAGCTTTGGATTTAGCGAATGAAAATTACCGAATCGTAAAGTTGAAATACTTAAACCAATTGGTTTTAATAACCGAAATGGTTGATGCTGATAACGCTTTATTGCAAGCAAAATATAACAAGATTTCTACCAGACTTGACGCTGTTCTAAAACATTACGAGTTGCTTCATACTGCGGGGATAATGCCGGATGAGATTTAGAAGTTAGAGAATAGAAGAAAGAAGTTAGAGAATACAAGAAAGAAGAAAGAGAATAGAAGCAAGAAGCAAGAGAATAAAGGCAAGAGAATATATAAAGATAATAGACAATAGATAAAGTATATGGTAAAGATTAAAAATGAAACTCGCGCAAACAGATCGTTTCATATCATTATAACAATAATTGCGTGCATTTTAGTAGCAAGCGGAATCATTTTAGGGATTTGGTTTTATGTATTCAATCAAAATCACGAAGAAACAAATGATGCTCAGGTTGAGCAATATGTAACGCCTATCATGTCGAGAATTACCGGTTATGTTCAGGAAGTTCGTTTTGATGAAAATCAGTTTGTGCATAAAGGCGATACCCTGGTAATTATTGATAACAGAGAATACAAATCAAAGCTGAATGTGGCTCTTGCCGATGTGCAAAGTGCAAAGCAAAGTAGTGTTGTAGCCGAGAGAAACGTGGCAACAACAGCAAGTTCAACCGTGATTGGCGAATCGCAATTGGCTGCGGCCAAAACTAATCTTTGGAAAACAAAATTAGAATACGAAAGATATCAGGCTTTAGTAAAAGACGAAGCCGCAACTTCACAGCAATTAGAAAAAGTTAAGGCAGATTATGAATCGGCGCAAGCACATTTTCAGGAAATGCGAGACAGGATTCAGTCTTCAAATTTAAGTACATCTCAGGCGCAGGCAAACGTTCCTGCGTCACAAACCAACATTGCATCTAAACAAGCTGTGGCAGACAATGCGGCATTGTTTCTTTCATACACCATAATTACGGCGCCTTACGATGGTTGGGTTGGGAAAAGAACTTTGCAGCCGGGACAATTGGTTAAAGAAGGGCAATCGCTACTATCAATTGTTAGTAAAGAAAAATGGATTACAGCCAATTTCAAGGAAACACAATTGCAATATTTAACCGTAGGTCAGGAAGTTAGAATTCAGGCAGATGCTTTGAACGATAAAGAATTTACAGGAATCATAAAGTCATTATCGCCTGCAAGTGGCGCGAGATTTTCGTTATTGCCTCCTGATAATGCAACAGGAAACTTCGTGAAAATCGAACAGCGAATTCCGGTTCGTATTCAATTGAAAGAAACTAATAAACAAGCTGATTTTTTAAGAGCCGGAATGAATATCACCGTTATCGCTCAGCACAACTAAAATGGAAGATAAAAGTATATTTAAATCCTGGGTTCCTAATTGGGCGATCATCCTCATATTGTTTGTGTGTTTACTTCATTCAATGATTTTGTTGGGTGTTTACAGCTCAAACGTGGCTTATGCGGCGAGTTTTCTGGACATTGAGCCCGAAGATTTGCAGTTTGCAATGTGTGTAACTTATGGAACTTTACTGGCAACAATCCTGATCGAAAGCAGGTTTTCTAATTACTTTCCTGCAAAAGGGTATTTAATGTCCTTGTATATTTTAATCGCTGTCACGATAGTTTCATCTGCTTATGTGACTAATTTTGCGGTTTTTATTATTTTAAGAGTTGCCGAAGGAATCTTAATGGCTTTGCCTGTGCTGATTTTGAGACAGTTGCTAGTCGAACGTTTTAATTCTAAAAATGCCATAATAATTGGTTTTTCATTCTATTACGGATCACTTTTACTGGCAACACCTTTTATCATGAATATTGCCGTTTGGTTTCTGGATCATTATGATTGGAAATACATGTTGTATGTTTCAGGAATGCTTCAGGTTATCAATGTCTTTCTGATTTTGGTTACTTTTAGAAGTCATAGAATCACCAAGAAAATCCCTTTGTATCAAGTCGATTTTTTGAGTTTTGTTTTGATTCTGACTTCGATTTTAAGCGGAGCTTTCTTTTTTGTTTATGCCGAAAAAAAGTATTGGTTTGATTCTTCCCAGATGATTTTGGCTTTGATCATTTGCCTTATAACTGGCGGATTATTCATTTTTAGACAATTACTGATAAAACGACCAAGTTTTGATTTTGAAGTTTTCAGATATTCGAATTTGCGAACCGGATTTCTGTTATTTTTTCTTTTTTATATCGCCAGAGCAACATTAAGTCTTTGTCATAGTGCAATGTTCTCCATCTGGAATTGGGATCCTTCACGCGTTGCCGGAGTGCAATACATCAACGGCTTAGGAAATGTAATTGGGTTGATTCTGGCAGCATTTTTTCTGATGAAATCCATGTCGACCAAATATATTTTTATGATTGGTTTTGCGCTTTTGTCGGTTTTTCATTTTTGGTTTACTTATCTTTTTGTGTCCGATGTTTCATTGGCAGATATTATAGTTCCGTATATTCTACAAGGAATCGCGGTTGGAGTTTTATTCGTGCCTTTGGTTTTATTTACCGTATCGGCAGTTCCTAATAAAATGATGACTTCATCCGGAATTATTGGGGTTTCAGGTCGTTTTTGGGGAAGCACGATTGGTTTTTGCATTATGCAGAATGTACAAGTTTTCCTGAATAAAAAACACTTCCTCAAACTAAGTCAGTTTGTTACCGGCGATAATCCTCAGGCTCAGGAAACAATTGCTAAAACAGCGCAGAGTTTCATGGCAAAAGGATATTCGCTTGACGATTCAAATTCTCTTGCCTTAAAAAAGGTTTTTAGCACCGTTGCAAAACAAGCGACATTATTGTCTGATATGGAAATTTATACCGTTGTAGGTTATGGATTATTGGCTTTAGTAATCCTGATAGGATTTAACCAACATTTGCGACACACGGCGAATTTGTTTAAAAAGAAGATTTGGATTAGCTAGGAAAATTAAACTCCAAATTCCTATAAAAAATATTAAGGATTGATTACCCTTGATTGGTTTGATTGAATGATGTGAAGACCCGTGCTGATTACACGGGTTTTTTTATACCCCAAAAAAAATCAAAGTTGAACCCATATATGCCTTCAATTGAAAAATAAATCTCATGATTTTTGTATGAAATATTAAAATTATGAGCACAAATAACCTTTCAAAAGAAGCTGAAATTAGATTGTCGGAATTTTTCATGACTATGATAGATCATGGAAGTATGGCAAAGAAAATAAGACAAGTAAATTATGTTCTTAGTTTAGGCGTAATGCGAGAATGTGAAACTTTACAATCTGAAATTATAAATCTTGAAAATAGTTTTTATTGGATGAACAAATTAGCGGAAGTTTTAGATCCTTATTTAGATGTTGAAACAAAATGAGGTTTTTGCGTCTGGTTTGTCATTTCGACCGAGGGGAGAAATCACACAAGTAATTCGACAAAGATTGACGATATTCTTTGAGAAGTTTCCAGTGTGATTTCTCCTGCGTCGAAATGACACTGTTTGTGGTTACTTTGTGTTCAAGGGATTGAAATCCCTAGCTACAAAATAAATCATTCCTCTGGAATTTTACAAAGAGTTCCGGAGCAACGGACCATATTGTAGGGATGGATTTCAATCCATTCTTCGCAATTCGACAAAGATTGACGATATTGTTTGCGGAGTTATAATGTGATTTCTATCTTCAGTTGAAATGACACTGTTTGTGGTTACTTTGTGTTCAAGGGATTGAAATCCCTAGTTACAAAATAAATCATTCCTCCGGAATTTTACAAAGAGTTCCGGAGGAACGGAGCATATTGTAGGGATGGATTTCAATCCATTCTTCGCAAGAAATTTAACAAAGATTGACATATTCTTTGCGGAGTCTCTAGTGTGATTTCTCCCTTCGGTCGAAATGACATTGTTTGTGGTTACTTTGTGTTCAAGGGATTGAAATCCCTAGCTACAAAATAAATCATTCCTCCGGAATTTTATAAAGAGTTCCGGAGGAACGGAGCATATTGTAGGGATGGATTTTAATCCATCATTCGCAAAGAATTCGACAAAGATTGACGATATTCTTTGCGGAGTTTATGATGTGATTTCTCCCTTCGGTCGAAATGACATTGTTTGTGGTTACTTTGTGTTCAAGGGATTGAAATCCCTAGCTACAAAATAAATGATTCCTCCGGAATTTTACAAAGAGTTCCGGAGGAACGGAGCATATTGTAGGGATGGATTTCAATCCATTCTT